>QFZU02000049.1 GCA_003260025.2 Microbispora triticiradicis
CGCACGGCGGCGGGCGGCGCCTCGGGCGCGAGGGGCGCCGGCTGGGCGGACACCCGTCGCGGCGCCCGCGCCGGGCGCAGTGACCTGCCCTGTTCCGCCAGCGCCTTCGCCGCGAGACGGCCGAAGTTCTCGACCAGTTGCGCGCCGTGCTCGGTCGCGATCGACTCGGGGTGGAACTGCACCCCCCACAGCGGCCGCTCCCGGTGCCGCAGCCCCATGAGCACGCCGTCCTCCGCCCACGCCGTCGGCGTGAGGGTGTCGGGCAGACCCTCCTCCGGCACGCACAGCGAGTGGTAGCGCACCGCCTGGAAGTCCTGGGGCAGTCCCTGGAAGAGGTCCTCGCCGGTGTGCCGCACGCGGGTCAGGTGACCGTGCCGGGGCCGGGGCGCGGGCACCACGTCGGCTCCCGAGAGCAACGCGATCGCCTGGTGACCGAGGCAGACCCCGAGAAGCGGGACCCTGGTGCGCGCCACCACCTGCCGGACCGCGCCGAGGTCGCGGTCCCGGCCCGGATGGCCGGGGCCGGGGGAGACGACGATCGCGTCGAACTCCTCGATGTCCAGACCGGGCCACGCGGCGTCGTCGTTCGTCACCACCGTCGGCTCCGTGCTGTACACCCGGGCCATCAGTTGAAAGAGGTTGTAGGTGTACGAATCATGGTTGTCGATCAGTAGCGTACGCATACGGTCCCTCATCTCGACCAGTAAAGCTACGACTTGCATAAACCGCGGCCTGGTCGTGGACAATGCGAAAAGAGCGGGCTGAGAGCGGGCTGAGAGGCGGGCCCGGCGGGCGAGAGCGGATTGATACGGCAATGGATATCCACCGCGAATACGTTCACGACGCCAGAATCCCGGCGACCGGAGAGTCCTATGACCGCCACCGAAATCCCCGTACTCCCCGACCTCAACCACTCGACGGAGCGGGCCAGCGCCGGAAAGCAGCCGGCGACCGCCGACCCGGGTCTCCTCGGGTACCCCGCCTTCGCCACCGCGGCGTTCGCGCTGGCCCTGTTCCTGACCGGTTTCAACCAGGTCACCATCCCCAGCACGCTCGCCGCCCCGCTGCCGATCATGTCCCTCTGCGGCGTGCTCCTCATCGGCGCCACGGTCTGGGCGGCCCGCCGCGGCGACGGCTGGCAGGCGACCATGTTCGGCCTGTTCGGTGCTTTTTGGCTGAGCTTCTCGATGCTCGTGTTCGGTCTCGTCAACAGCTGGTTCGGTCAGCTCCCCGAGCCCGCGCAGCGCGGCGCCCAGGCCAACTTCATCCTGGTCTGGCTCGGGCTCATGACCGTGGTGACCCTCACCACGCTCCGGCTTCCGAAGATCTTCGGGCTGCTGTTCCTCGTCATCGACTTCTCGCTGCTGACGCTGTTCATCGCCGTCAGCGTGGCGCGGCCCGGTGCCGCGGGTGACCCGTGGATCCTCCCCTTCGGCATCATCGCGATTTTCTCGATGCCGCTGATCGGCATGTACCTGTTCGCCAGCACGCTGAACACCTTCCTCGGCGGCAGGCAGTTCCCGGTGGGCAAGCCGTTCAAGAGCTGAAACCGGCTCGAAGTAGTACGGTCTGGAAAAAACGAAACCACTCGATCTGGCGGGCGTCGGAGAAGGCGCCCGCCGAGGTCGGGTAATTCGCTGATTGAGGAGTGGAAAGCGTGACCGTATACAACCGCCGGGGATTCCTGGCCGGCGCGGCGGCGGCCGGGGCCGGCCTGGCCTCGGGGGTCGCCCTGGGCGGCACACCGGCGTCCGCGGGAACCACCGGCGTCCGGTGCGTGCCCGAGTTCGGCCCCTTCGTCGTCCGGCCCGGCGATCCCCGCTTCGACAGCATGCGCAGCGGGCACAACATGCGCTTCACCGGCGCGCCCGACCAGGTGACCGTGGTGGGCTCGGCCGCGCAGGTCGTGGACGCGGTCGGCGCGGCCGTGGCGGCGGGCAAGCGGCTGGTCGCCCGCTCCGGCGGCCACTGCATGGAGGACTTCACCACCACCTCCGACATCAAGGCGGTCATCGACCTGTCCCAGATGACGGCGGTCTACCACGACGCGCGTCGCGGGGCCTTCGCCGTGGAGCCCGGCGCCCTCGTCGGCGAGGTGGCCGAGACCCTCTTCAAGGGCTGGGGCGTGATGATCCCCTTCACCGGCTGCGCGACCGTCGGCATCGGAGGGCACATCCCCGGCGGCGGCTACGGCTTCTTCTCCCGCAAGCACGGCCTCAGCGTCGACCACCTGAACGCGGTCGAGGTCGTCACCGTCGACGCCTCGGGCACACCCCGCGTCATCGTCGCCACGGACAGCCCGTCCGACCCCAACCGCGACCTGTTCTGGGCGCACACCGGCGGCGGCGCCGGCAACTTCGGCATCGTCACCCGCTACTGGTTCAGGACGCCGGGCGTGACGTCCAACGACCCCACCAGGCTCCTGCCCCGGATCGGCAACCAGCGGGCCCGCCTGCTGATGTGGTCGTGGGACGCGATGACCGAGCAGGCCTTCACCACCCTGGTCGGCAACTACTGCACCTGGTACCAGAACAACAGCGCACCCGGCAGCCCGGCGGTCAACCTGTGGGGCACCCTCACCACCAACCACCGTTCGGCCGGGACGCTGATGCTGCTGGCGGGCGTGGACGAGTCGGTGTCGGGCGGCCAGGCGCTGCTGGACGCCCACTTCGCCGCCGTCACCTCCGGGGTCGGCGTCGAGCCGATGGTCGACGTCCAGGAGACCACCCCCTGGCTCGACCCCCGCAACTGGGTCAGCGACCCCGCGGGCCGTCAGAAGAACAAGACCGCCGACCTGCGCCGCAGCTACACCCCCGCGCAGATCGCGACGCTCTACCGGCATCTCAGCGACGACTCCTACTACAACCCCAACGCCCTGGTGAACATCACCGGCTTCGGCGGGCGGATCAACAGCGTGGCGTCCGGCGCGACCGCGGCCGTCCACCGCGACTCCGTCCTGCGGGTCTACTTCACCGCCGGCGGCTGGAGCAGCTCGTACGAGGACGAGGCCAACATGGCCTGGATCCGGAACCTCTACCGGGAGCTCTACCAGGACACCGGCGGGGTGCCCGTGCCGAACGCCGTCAACGGCGGGGCGTTCATCAACTACCCCGACAGGGACCTGGCCGACCCGGCGTGGAACACCTCCGGCACTCCCTGGCACGCGCTCTACTACCGCGACAACTACCCAAGACTGCAGCGGATCAAGAGGCAGTACGACCCGCGGAACGTCTTCCGGCACGGCCTGTCCATCGGCCTGCCCTCCTAGCACCAGCACAAAGCACACCACGCGCCCGCGGCGCGAATCCGGAGCCGGAGGATCTCCATGCTCACTCATCCGTCAACCCGGACCGTCCCCGACGGAATCAGGGGCAAGAGCCTGATCGCCCTGTCCGTCGTGGTGGCCTTCTGGGCGCTCATCATGGTCGACGAGATGGTGATCAGCATCTCGCTGGCCGGTATCGGCCAGGCGCTCGAGATGTCCCAGACCCAGCTCTCCTGGGTCGTCAACGCCTACCTCCTCCCGTACGGCGGCCTGCTGCTGCTCGGCGGCAGGGCCGGCGACATCCTCGGCAAGCGCCGGGTGTTCGTCGCCGGCGTGGCCTTCTACACCGCGGGCTGCCTGGTGCGTGCGATCGCTCCGGACGCCTGGCTGGTCATCGCCGCCCGGGGGGCCCAGGGCGTGGGCGCGGCGCTGGCCACACCGTGCGTGCTGGCCCTGATCGTCAGCATGTTCGAGGAGGGCGCGCTACGCCGCCGGGCCATCAGCGCGTACACGGTCGCGGGCGGCGCGGGCGCCGCAGTCGGGCTGATGCTGGTGGGGCTGCTCGGCACGATCAGTTCCTGGCGCGTGGTGCTGCTGCCCAGCGCGGTCTTCGGCCTCATCCTCCTGGTGCTGGGCCCGATGGTGATCGCGGAGACCCCGCGCCGCCCCGGGCGGTTCGACTTCGCGGGCGCGCTGAGCGCCACCCTGGGCGTCGTCGCGATCGTCTACGGGCTCACCACCTCGCAGGGCGGCGACTGGCTCAACGGCTGGGTCATCGGCTCCGTCGTGGCCGGCCTGGTGCTTCTCGCGCTGTTCGTGCTGATCAGCCGCCGGGCGAGGCAGCCGCTGCTCGACCTCGGGCTGTTCACCGACCGGAGCCGCGTCGGGGCCTACCTGGTGCTGATGATCACGCCGGGCGCGCAGATCGGCCTGTTCTTCTACCTGAGCCAGTACTTCCAGATCGTCCTCGGCTACAGCACCCTGACCACCGCGTTCGCCTTCCTGGCCGTCTCCGTCGGCATGACCGGCGCGGCGAGCCTCGCCGTCCGCCTCGAACCCAGGATCGGCGGACGGATGGTCGTGCTGATCGGTGCGGTGCTGCTGCTGATCTCCAACGCCTGGCTGCTGCGGATGGACATCGGCGACGGCTACTGGACCGGTGTGCTGCCCTCGCTGGTGCTCGTCGGGGCCGGGGTCGCCATGGCGATCATCCCCGCGTTCAGCCGCGCCACCTCGGGCGTGGAGAGCGAGGACGCCGGCGCGGCCTCCAGCGTGGTGAGCATGGTCCAGAACGTCGGGTCCTCCCTCGCCCTCGCCGTGATCGTGGTCATCGCCACCGCGGCGAGCACCCGCGCCACCGAGCACCCGCCGGCCGGTCTGTCCAAGGCCGCCCTCGACGGGTACGTGTTCAGCCAGGGCATGCAGGCGACCTTCCTGACAGGTGCGGGCTTCGCCGTGGCGGCGCTGCTCGCCGCCCTGCTCATCGGCAGGTCCCGGACCTCCTGAGAGCCCGAGATGAGCTACCGGGAACCGCTTGAGGAGACCAGGCTCCTGGAGTCGTTCGCGAACACGATCGACGTCGAACGCGGCGCCGACCTCCTGGAGAGCGTGGAGGGCATGCGCGCCTGGCTGGCCGCGCAGGGGCTGCCCGCCCACGTCACGCCGCACGACCTGGCCCGCGCCCGCACCCTGCGGCAGGGCCTGCGGGCCCGGCTGCTCGCCGACGGCGAGCAGCCGGACCGCCGGTCGATGGCCGCGGCGCACGCCGTCCTGGACGGCCTCGCGCTCCGCTCCGACGACCCGCTCGCCGCCATCGCCCGGGCCTGGCTCGCCACCACCGCCGGCGGGGAGTGGCCGCGCCTGAAGCGCTGCCCCGACCGGCGGTGCGGCTGGGTCTTCTGGGACGGCTCACGCGACGGCACCCGCACCCGGTGCTCCCGCCCGCCCGCCGCGTCCCCGGGCGCCTCCCCGGGCCCATCCGGGAGCGCGGTGCTCACGGTGCTGAGAGGCCGCCCATGAGACGCCCGAAAGCCGTCACCGCCACCACGACCACGACCAGGATCACGGCCAAGCGACGCCGCCCCAGGCCCGCCGACCTGGATCTGCGCACCCCCTCCGGCCGCGTCCTGCCCTACTGACGAAGACCCGCATGCTTATAGGACTACAGTTATATAAACTGTAGTCCTCTAAGCGCGGGGGTGGATGTGGACAAGCCGGCCGAGATGTTCGACCGTGACTACGAGTGGTCGGCGCTGCGGCGGTTCATCACCGACGAGCAGCCCGGCGCCACCCTAGGCGTGGTCTCCGGCCGGCGCCGCCAAGGCAAGACCTTCCTGCTGGACGCCGCCTGCCGTGCCGCGGGCGGCTTCTACTTCGCCGCGACCGAGGCGGCGAACGCCGAGTCCCTGCGCCGGTTGAGCGCCGCGCTCACCGCCCACGTCCGGCCCGCCGTCCCCTATCACTTCGCCGACTGGTCGGAGGCTTTGGACGCGCTGCTCGCCCTCGGCGCCGAGCGGCCGATCCCCGTCGTCATCGACGAGTTCCCCTACCTCGCGCGGGCCAACCCGGAACTGCCGTCCCTTCTCCAGGAGGCGTTCCGGCCCATGCGGGATCAGCGGACCCGCTCGCGCACCCGGTTGCTGCTGTGCGGGTCGGCCCTCTCCTTCATGGGCCGGCTGCTGTCCGGCAACGCCCCGCTGCGCGGGCGTGCAGGGCTGGAGATGCTCGTCCGCCCACTGGACCACCGCCTGGCCGCCGAGTTCTGGGAGATCTCCGATCCCGCGCTGGCTCTGAAGGTCAACGCGGTCGTCGGCGGCACCCCCGCCTACCGTCGCGAGTTCGCGCGCGGTGACACGCCGTCGGGACCGGAGGACTTCGACGACTGGGTGATCCGCACCGTGCTCAACCCCGAGACGCCCCTCTTCCGGGAGGCCCGCTATCTCCTCGCCGAGGAGCCCGACCTGCGCGACAGCGCCCTGTACCTGTCCGTCCTGGCGGCCGTCGCCGACGGCAACGCGACGCGCGGGGGAGTGGCCGGCTATCTGGAGCGAAGGGCGACGGACATCGCGCATCCGATCAACGTGCTGGAGGACGCCGGCCTGCTGCACCGCGACGCGGACGCGTTCCGGGACAACCGCGCCACCTACCGCATCTCCGAGCCGTTGATCCGCTTCTACCACGCCATCATGCGCCCGGTCTGGGACCAGCTGGAGCGGCCCGGCAGCGCCGGGCGGGTCTGGCAGGCCAGCCGCCGCCGCTTCGTCAGCAACGTCCTCGGCCCCCACTTCGAGCAGATCTGCCGCGACTGGGCGCTGCACCACGCCGATCCCGACCTGTTCGGCGGTCTGCCCGCCCGCGTCGGTCACGGGGTGGTCCACGACCCCAAGGCCAGGACCGGCCACGAGGTCGACGTGGCCGTGGTCGGCATCGCCGACGGCGGCAAGGCGCCGCTGCTGGCCATCGGCGAGGCGAAGTGGAACGACACGATGGGAGCCGCCCACATCGAACGACTCCGGCACCTCCGCGACCTGATCGCCCGGACGGGCCGCTACGACACCACGGACACCCGTCTGCTCTGCTTCAGCGGCACCGGGTTCAACGACAAGGCGCGTGCCGCCACGGCCGCGTCCCCCGACGTCCACCTCGTCGACCTGCCGGCCCTGTACGGCCGGAGCTGACCCGGCTCGGCCCGGCGTGACCGGGTCTGGGCGCGCCCACCGCGAGTTCCTACGTCGGTAGGGTCCCGTGGGTAGGACGCCGGTGAGAGGAAGCGTGAGCGTGGTGGAGCGGGCCGACGGGGCGGGGCTGCACGAGGTGGGGCCGGGGATCTTCGCCTGGGTGCAGCCGGACGGCACCTGGTGGGTGAACAACGCCGGAGCCGTGGCAGGGGACGACGGCGTGCTGATCGTCGACACCTGCGCGACCGAGGCGCGCACCCGGCGGTTTCTCGGCGCGGTCGCCGAGGCGACCGGCGACGTGCCGATCCGGATGGCGGTGAACACCCACCAGCACGGGGACCACTGCTACGGCAACAGCCTGCTCCCGGACGACACGGTCGTCTTCGGGCACGCGGCGATGAGAGAGGCGTTGCTGGCCGATCCGATCATCGACGGCTGCCCGCCGATGTGGAGTCCGGTGCCCGACTGGGGACACGTGACGCGCCGCCCGCCGTCGGTGGTGTTCACCTCCGAACTGACCGTCCATCTCGGGGGGCGCCGCGTCGAGCTGCGGCATCCCGGCCACGCCGCGCACACCCCTGGGGACGTGGTGGCGTGGCTTCCCGGCGAACGGGTGCTGTTCGCCGGGGACCTGCTGTTCAACGGGCTCACGCCGCTGGTGCTGATGGGATCGCTTGAGGGGGCGTTGCGGTCGCTGGACTGGCTGGCGGCCTTCGAACCCGAGCGCGTCGTGCCGGGGCACGGGCCGCTCGCCACAGCCTCCGAACTGCCGGAGATCCTGGCCGCGCACGAGCGGTACTACCGGTTCGTCCTCGACGCCGCCCGGGTGGGACGTGAGAACGGGCTCACCCCTCTGGCCGCCGCGCAGGCGGCCGACCTGGGCGAGTTCGCCGGATGGGCGGACGCCGAGCGCCTGGTGCTCAACCTGCACCGTGCCTACGCCGAGGCCGAAGGCGGCGAGGTGGATCTCCTCGCCGCCTTGGGCGACGCCATGACCTGGCACGGCGGGCCGCTGCCCACGTCAGTCTGACGCGGGCGTCACGACCAGCCCTGCAGTCCGGCTCCGTAGGGATAGAGGGGGTTGCCGTAGGTGGTGGGGACGGTCTGGCCCGCGTCGATGCGGGCCCGGATCTCCGACCGCTGGGCGGCGGTCGCGCCCAGATCGTAGGGGAGGTTCCAGTCCTCGACGGCGTCGGCGAGCACGTCGCCGCCGCCCGGCTTGAGGATCTGGTCGAGGCCGCGCGGGAGCTGCCACGGCAGGCGTCCGCGCGGCGTGTAGTCGCCGAACAGGAGGCCGGCCGTGGCCGGGCCGACCTCCTCGCCGCCCCGGTACGTCACCACGATGGCGTCGGCCAGGCCGTTCCACTCGCTGATTACGATGGGCCGGGGGAGGGTCAGCACGACGACCACCGGAACGCCCTGGTTCTTGAAGTTCTGGATGACGGCCAGCTGGTCGGCGGGCAGCTGGGGTTGCTCCTTCACCCAGGCCGTGGCGTGCGTGTAGGTCGGCTCGCCGACCGCCACGATCGCGAGCTTGGGGGAAGGCCCGGTGTCCTGGTAGACGTTGACGCCCGCGGTGGCCGCCCGCGCCTTCACCGCGTCCAGCAACGTCTGCGAGCCGTACTCCTGGTGGAAGAAGCTCGTCCAGATGCAGCAGGCCGATCCGTCGGTGGCCCGCGGACCGGCCACCACGACGTTGTCGCCCGCCTTGAGCTTCAGTGGCAATACGCCGTTGTTCTTGAGCAGCGTGATGGACTCCCGGGCGGCCTGGTTGGCGAGCGCGACGTACGACGGCTGGTGGAAGCGGTAGGGACCGTTCACCGGGTCGCCGTACGGGTGCTCGAACACGCCGAGCGTGAACTTCAGGCGCAGGATCCGGGTCACCGCGTCGTTGATCCGCGCGATCGGGACACCTGCCAGGAAGGTCGCCATGGTGAACCCGGTGGCACCTGGGTCGGCCCCGCCCATCACGTCGGAGCCGGCGTTCGCGGCCTTGACCCAGACCGAGGACGGCAGCCAGTCGGTGGTGATGAGGCCGGTGTAGCCGAGGTTGCCCCGCAGGTAGTCGAGGATCGGCTTGCTGTCGCCCGCGCCCGAGCCGCCCGGGTCAAGGTAGGAGCTCCCGGCGTAGCCCGGCATGATGTTGACCGCGCCGGCCTCCATCGCGGCCCTGAACGGGATCATGTGGTACTTGATGGTCACCGCGTCGTAGGTGATCCCGGCCTCGCCGCCCGCGCCCTCGCCCGGCCAGTGCTTGACGGTCGCCAGCACGGAGGCGGGGTTGAGCTCGGGGCCGCCCTGGAGCCCGGCCACCAGCGCGCGGATCTGGGCGGCCGCGACGTCGGCGTTCTCGCCGTTGCCCTCCTGGATGCGGGGGTAGAGGACCTTGGTGCCGACCTCGGCGAGCGGGCCGAGCACGCCGCGCGCCCCGACCTCCAGCTCCTCGCGGCGCTGCGTGTCGCCGAGCTTGTGGTCGAGCGCGTAGTCCTTGCCCGCCGCGAGCGCGCTCTGCAGGGGATAGGTGGTCTGGTATCCGGCGATGGTGTCGCCCGCCGAGACCGGCGGGATACCGAGGCGGGTCCCGGACGCGCCCAGCAGGACGGCGTGCAGGTCGTTCGGCAACGCCGGGCCGAAGTGCCAGCCCGAGAGCGGGTAGGTCTGGGCGTTGTAGAACATCTGGTACGCCTTCTCCTCGGGGGTCATCCTGCCGAGAAGGTCGTTGACGCGGGTTTCGACGGGCAGCCGCCAGTTCTCGTACGGCTCGATCGTCCCGTTCTTGTTGAGGTCGCGGGCGCCGTTGACGATCGGGATGCCGTCGGCCACCTGCTCGATGTCGGGCAGGTAGAGGCTGAAGGTGCGGATGTTCGACGTCGTCCTCGCGCCCGACCCGCTCACCGCGACGACGTACCACCTGTACGTCCACCGGTCGGGGATGTCCCAGGTGGGCGTGTAGCTCGTGCCGGTCGGCTCGGCGACCTTGGTGTAGAGGTCGATCAGGTTGCCCGAGGCGGTGAAGTCGTAGTCGGTGCGGCTGACGTTCAGCCAGACCTCGTAGCGCACCGCGCCGGAGACGGCCGCCCAGGAGAGCGCGGGCCGCCGGGTGTCGGTGATCATGGCCTTGTCGGCGGGGGCGGACAGCGCGAACTGGCCGGTGGTCGCCGGAGCCCTGGTCGGCGGGGACAGCAGGGGAGCGGTCGTGGCCGCCGTGTCCACGGTGCCGAAGACCTGGAACTCCCACAGCGAGTATCCGTAGCCTGTCGCGCGGGCCGTGCCGACGAAGCGGACGTAGCGGCCGTCGCCGGTGACGTTCAGGTTCTCGACGCCGCCCCTGCCGCTGGTCGTGGTGTGGATCGGCGTCCACGAGGTGCCGTTGGCGGACACCTCGATCCGGTAACCCGTGGCGTACGCGGACTCCCAGTTGAGCGTGACACCGGTGACGTGCCCGGCGCCGCCGAGGTCAACCCGCAGCCACTGGTCGTCGGAGTACTGGCTCGACCAGCGGGTCGTCGTCCGCCCGTCGAGCGCCGCCGCCGGAGCGTTGCCGCCCTCCCAGGACGAGGCCGTCACCTGCTTGTACGCCGAGATCGGCGTCCCGCTCGGCGGCGGGTCGGTGGTGCCGCCGCCGCTGGTGTGGACGGCGAACTCCCACAGGGAGTAGCCGTAGCCGGTGGCGCGGGCGGTGCCGTAGAGCCGGACGTAGCGGCCCGAGGCGGTGACGTCGAGGGTCTGCGTGCCGCCGGTTCCGGTGGTCGTGCTGTAGACGTCGGTCCAGGTGGTGGCGTTGTCGGACACCTGGACCTTGAAGGAGGTGGCGTAGGCCGCCTCCCAGGTCAGGACGACCTTGCAGATCGTCCTGGCCGAGCCGAGGTCCACCTGGAGCCACTGCGGGTCGGCGGCGGCGCTCGACCAGCGGGTGCCGGGGTCGCCGTCCACCGCCGCGGACGCGGGCGTCCCGGCGTTCTCGGTGGACGAAGCGGTCGCGGGCCGGTTCAGCGCGCTGTTGGGGCCGGTGCAGCCCGAGGACGTTCCGGTGGTGCCGTAGACCTGGAACTCCCACAGAGAGTAGCCGTACGCGGTGGCGCGGGTGGTGCCGTAGACCCGGACGTACCGGCCGGAGCCGGTCACATTGAGGTTCTGTACGCCGCCGGCGCCGGTGGTCGTGGAGTAGACGTCGGTCCAGGTGGCGGCGTCGTCCGACACCTGGATCTTGAACGAGGTGGCGTAGGCGGCCTCCCAGTTGAGGGTGACCTGGCTCAGCGTCGCCGTTGTGCCGAGGTCCACCTGGAGCCACTGCGGGTCGCCGAACGCGCTGGACCAGCGGGTGCCGGTGTTCCCGTCGACGGCGGCCGACGCCGGGGTGCCGGCGTTCTCCGTGGACGAGGCCGTCGCGGTCTTGCCCTGCGACAGCAGGACGGGCGCGGCGTGGGCGGGCCCGGCGACGACGCTCGCGAGCAGCGCCAGCGCCACCGCCAGGACGAGAGGGAGCCCGCGCCGGAGCGAAATGGTGTGCTTCATGGCGTCTCCTGCCTGCGCTACCAGCCGACCGCGACCAGCAGCCACTGCGGGTCGCCGTGCGAGATGAACGAGGACTGGCCCGCGTAGTCGTCGTAGGGGAAGCCGTAGGCGAGCTTGCCGATGGCGTGGTCGTGCCAGAACTTCGCGTAGTAGTTCGCCGGGGCGGCCTTGTAGTAGTTCGCCGCGTCCGACTGCTGGGCGTCGGACAGCCCGGCGACGTGCCGGTTCAGCGCCGCGCACATCTTCGGGGCCTCGGCGAGCGGTCCGGCGCACCCGGTGACCTGCGAGGTCGTCGCCGTCACGCCCTGCTGGGCGGCATAGCCGGTGAAGTAGTTCGCGTACGCCCCGCCGGGCTGGAAGATCGACGCGCTGCCCGGGGCCGGGATGCGGTACGGCGCCTGCACCTGGGCCAGTTGCCTGAACTCGGCGGGCACCTCGTCGACGAACCGCTGGAAGGTCGCCGCGCGGGACTCGGCGAAGGTGGCGTAGTCCTCGCCGACCGCCACGTCGTATCCGTCGCGGGCGTGCAGGCGCATCGCGAGCTTCAGGCCGAACGCGTCCACCCGGGTGGTGTTGCCGTTGAACACCGACGGCCCGACGGTGAACTCGATGAAGTCGTAGTACTGGCTGTTGGGGGAGCCGAGGTAGAAGTACATCCGGCCCGCCGTGTTGGCCGGCATGTCGAAGTAGGGCTGCTCGGCGATGGAGTGGACCTGGCCGTTGTAGCTCCAGTAGACCTGCGAGTCGGGGTACTGGCCGTTGGTCCGGTTGAGAATCTTGACCATGACGACGTTCCTGGCCGCCGGGATGCTCGCGGTGTCGCCCCAGAAGGCGTCGGGCGGCGGTGTCGTCGGGTCGGTCGAGCCGCCCGTGGTGTTCACGGTGAAGCTCCACAGGGAGTAGCCGTACGCGGTGGCGCGGGCGGTGCCGTAGAGGCGGACGTAGCGGCCCGAGCCGGTGACGTTGAGGGTCTGCGTGCCGCCGGTGCCGGTGGTCGTGCTGTAGACGTCGGTCCAGGTGGTGGCGTTGTCGGACACCTGGATCCTGAAGGCCGTGGCGTAGGCCGCCTCCCACGTCAGGACGACCCTGCAGATCGTCTTGACGGATCCCAGGTCCACCTGGAGCCACTGCGGGTCGCCGAACGCACTGGACCAGCGGGTCGCGCTGTTGCCGTCCACGGCCGCCGACGCGGGCGTCTCGGCGTTCTCGGCGGAGGAGGCGGTCGCGGGCCTGCCCTGGGCGGCGTCGGCCGTGCCGCAGGCGGTGCCGGTCGTCGTGCCGTAGACCTGGAACTCCCACAGGGAGTAGCCGTACGCGGTGGCGCGGGCGGTGCCGTAGAGGCGGACGTACCGCCCCGAGCCGGTCACGGTGAGGGTCTGCGTGCCGCCCGTACCGCTCGTGGTGGAGTAGACGTCGGTCCAGGCCGAACCGTCGGCCGACACCTGGATTTTGAACGACCTGGCATAGGCGGCCTCCCAGTTCAGGGTGACCTGGCTCAGCGTCGCGGTGGCCCCGAGGTCCACCTGGAGCCACTGCGGGTCGCCGAACGCGCTGGACCAGCGGGTGCCGGTGTTCCCGTCGACGGCGGCCGACGCCGGGGTGCCGGCGTTCTCCGTGGACGAGGCCGTCGCGGCCTTGCCCTGCGACAGCAGGACGGGCGCGGCGTGCGCCGGCCCGGACCCGGCCGTCGCTGC
This sequence comes from Microbispora triticiradicis, assembly GCA_003260025.2. Lineage (GTDB taxonomy): Bacteria > Actinomycetota > Actinomycetes > Streptosporangiales > Streptosporangiaceae > Microbispora > Microbispora triticiradicis. Next base: position 13,152 of record QFZU02000049.1, read on the forward strand.
GACGAGGCAGGCCACGACCAGGACCAGCGCGCTGAGCACCGCCGTCAGAGCGCGGCGCGTGGGATGGATCGTCGAACGCTTTCGCATGATGGCGATCTCTCTTCGGGGGGTGAACGGGGAGAGCCCTGACCAGAGAATGATCGCCTTCGAGACTTAGGTCAATACTTGAATTTAGTATGCGATGGAATGATCTTCACTCCCGTGGAAAGCGGCGGGTAAACCACCGGGTCGTACGAGGCCGGGGCCGGCCGGCTGGTCGGCCGGCCGGCCCCGGGTTGTGCTACGGCCGTGTCCTCGTCGTGTGGATCGCGGTCACCGCCGGGCGGTCAGCGAAGCTGACCGCGGTGTGAGCAGCTCAGCGGCAGCCGGCCGCGGTGTAGGCCGCGTCGTAGGACGTGGCGACCTGCTTGCCGCCGATCGTCGCGGTGCCCTTGACGGTCACCGTGCCGGCGTCGATCTGGGCGGCCCGGGTGTTGAAGGACTGGTAGGCCTGTTTGCCCGGGGCCACGTCGGCCACGGTCTTGGAACCGTACGGAGTGGTCAGCTCCACGGTCGCCGGCACATCACCGTTGTTGACGGCCGTGACCGCCAGGTACGCCGAGGCGCCGATGCAGCGGGACGACGCCGTCACGGTCAGCTTGACCTTGGCGTCCTTCGGGGCGCGGACGAGGGTGAAGTCGTCCACGTCGAAGTCGGCCCCGGTGAACACCAGGTAGAGCTTCACGCTCCCGCTGGGGACGTTCGTGAGCTCCGTGGAGACGTCCGCGTACGACTCCCAGCCACCGGTGTTCGGGACGGTGACGCTGCCGAGCACCGGGCCGGTCGGAGAGCCGGTCCGGATCTCGAAGCCGCCGCTCGGGGTGGGCGAGGCCACCCGGGCGGTGAACCGGGTGACGCCGGTGAGGTCCACGCCGTCGTACGCCGCCCAGTCGCCGGGGTTGACGTACCCGAGCACGGTGCCGCCGTGCGCGGGGGCGTGGGGATAGGTGTCGACGCCGTTCGCCTCCGTCCAGTTCTCGGCCTGGACGGTGACGTCGCCCTCCGCCGGACCGAGCTCCTTGACGCGGATGTTCCGGAACGCCACCTCGTCGCCGTCGCCGTGGTTCTGGATGCCCACGTAGCCCTGCTGGAGGGACCGCTTCGGGTCGGTGTTGACGAAGTCGTTGATCTTCACGCCGTTCAGGAAGATCTGCAGACGCTCGCCCTCCACCCGGAGCTCGTAGGTGTTCCACTGCCCCGGCGGGTTGAGCGCGGCGTCCCGGGCCTTGAGGTCCGCCGACTGGAAGCCGTAGACCGACCCGGTGGTCTTCTCCGGGGCGTCAGTGGCGTCGATCTGGATCTCGTAGCCGTTGTCGACCGCCGACCACGGGTCGTCGGAGGCGGGGAAGCCGACGAAGACGCCCGCGTTGTCGTCGCCGCGCATCTTCCAGTCGAGCTTGAGCGAGTAGGAGTGGAACTCCTTCGCCTTGTACCAGAACAGCCCCAGGCCGCCGTGCGAGGTCAGGGTGCCGTCGGCGTTCGTGAATCCGCCGGGCCCGGCCTGCTGCCAGCCCGTGGTGTCGCCGTCGTAGAGCGTCGTGTAGCCGGTCTCGGGACGGCAGTCGGCCTTGAGGTCGCCCATGGCGTACCTGATGCCGCCGAGCAGGTGCTGCCGGAACTCCGGCTCGGAGAAGGATTCCGCCGTGTGCCCGCCGCCCGTGTAGAACGAACGGCCGCCCTGATACTCCTTGCACCAGGCGATCGGGTGGTCCTCGCCCATCTTGCCGCCCGAGTACGACTTCTCGTCGAGCGAGGCCAGCACGTGGGCGGTGGTGCGGGCGTTGGAGCGGTAGTCGTACCACTCGTCGGTGCGGGTCCACCGCGAGCCGAGGTGGGCGGTCGCCGGGTGGGCCCGGTCCTCCACCTTCACGGTCGCCTTCTGGACCGCGGGGTGCGAGGCGAACCACGCCCCGACCAGGCCGCCGTAGAACGGCCAGTCATACTCGGTGTCGGCCGCCGCGTGGATGCCCACGTAGCCGCCGCCCGCCTTGACGTACGACTCGAAGGCCGCCTGCTGGGCGTCGTTCAGCACGTCGCCCGTGGTGCTGAGGAACACCACGGCCTTGTACTTGGCCAGGTTCTGGGTCGTGAAGACGGCCGGGTCCTCGGTCGCGGTGACCTTGAAGCCCAGGTCCTTGACGGCCTGGACGCCCGCCGGGATCGAGTCGTGCCGGAAGCCGGCCGTACGCGAGAAGACCAGGACCTCGCCCTCGGCGCCGCCGCCCGGGCCCGTCGAGGTCGTCCACTTCTGCGCGTTGCCGCCGTCACAGGTCTTGATGACCATCTGCCCGGTGGTCGAGCCGTCGAGGCACTTGCCGGACTGCGGGTTCTTGATCGTGCCGTCCGTCCCGATCGTCCAGATCTGCGCGCCGACGCCGGCGACGCAGTCCCAAATCTGCACCCGCGTGCCGTCGGCGGTGCCGCCGTTGGAGACGTCGAGGCACTTGCCGAGCGAGCGGAGCGTGGAGCCGTCGACCGTCCAGACCTGTGCCCCGGTGTCGTTGCACTGGTAGAGCTGAACGTTGGTGCCGTTGGCCGGGTTGGCGCCCGCGACGTCGAGGCACAGGCCGCCGGCGTTGACGATCGGTCCCGGGCTGCCGCCCGCGGGCGGCTCGGCCGTCAGTGTGAAGTCGTCCACGTCGAACAGCGCGCCGTCGTTGCCCTTGAAGAACAGGTAGAGCTCGGTCGTCCCGGCCGGGGCGTTCGACAGTGGCGCGGAGACGTCGGTGAACGTCTCCCAGCCTCCGGTGACGGGCACGCTCACCTTGCCCAGCAGGGTGCCGGACGGCGACCCCGCGCGGACCTCGATGGTGCCGCCCTTCCCGCCGGACGAGACGCGGGCGGCGATTCCCTTGGCCTTGCTCAGCTCGTAGGGCTTGAAGGAGATCCAGTCGCCGTTGTTGACGTCGCCGACGGTCTTGCCGCCGTGCGCCTGGCTCTTGCTGATCGGGTTGACGCCCGAGGAGGCCGCGTAGTGCTCGGCCTGGCGGTGCCGCGGCTGCAGGATGTGCTGGGTATGGGTGGTCAGCCCGCCCTTGTCGGTGTATTCGGCGTCGAACACCGCGAAGATGTTCGCCGCGTCGTCGTGCTCGCCGTCGACCGGGATGGTCAGCTCGCCCGAGCAGCCGTTCTTCGAGCTGATCTGGTGGCCGTGGCTGTCGTGGCCCAGCACGTAGGTCATCTTGACCTTCGTGCAGTCGACGTCGCCGTCCTCGGGATCGGTGACCTTGATCGTGAAGGGGACCGAGTCGCCCCACTGGAACAGGCTGCCCGCCGTGGGCGTCTCGATGGTGACGGTCGGCGCGGTGTTGCCCGCGGTGACGACCACGCTGGCGCTGCCGCTGTTGCCCGCGGGGTCGCGCACCGTGAGCGTCGCGGTGTACGTGCCGTCCTTGTCGTACGTCTTGACCGGATTCGCCTCGGTGGAGGTGGTGCCGTCACCGAAGTCCCAGGAGTACGTGAGCGTCGCGCCCTCGGGGTCGGCGGAGCCGGCCGAGGAGAACGTGACCGTGAGCGGCGTCCTGCCCGAGGTCTTGTCGGCCTTGGCCACCGCGATCGGGGAACGGTCACGGCCCTTGACGTACTCGAAGCGATACAACGCCGAGTTGGCGTCGCCGTTGAAGTAGCCGGTGCCGTAGTCGAGCACGTACAGCGCGCCGTCCGGGCCGAACGCCAGGTCCATCACCTGTGTGCCGGTCCACGGGAAGTCGACGATGTCGCCGCGCGTCCCGTCGGCCCGCATGTCGATCGCCTTGATCCACCTGCGGCCGAACTCGCCGGCGAACAGGTGGCCGTCCAGGTCCTGCGGGAACTTGACCGCGGAGTCGAGCGCGGCGTCGTAGTGGTAGACCGGCCCGCCCATGGGGGACTCGGAGCCGCCGCCGAACTCGGGCGGCGAGCCGGCGTCGCCGCCGTACCTGATCCACGCGGGCTGGGCGGGCGGCAGCGTGCGCCGGCCGGTGTTGCGTGGAGAGGCGTTGACCGGGCCGCCGGCACAGTCGTACTTCGCCCCTGAAGGGCCGGAGGGGAAGGTGAACGCGTTGTAGGTCTCGACCGGCGTGTTGGTGCCCGTGCAGTAGGGCCAGCCGTAGTTGCCGGGGCGGGTGACCCGGTTGAACTCGACCTGGCCGCTCGGCCCGCGGTTGGGGTCGGTGGTGCCGGCGTCGGGGCCGTAGTCGCCGACGTAGACGACGCCGGTGGCCTTGTCGACGCTCAGCCGGAACGGGTTGCGGAAGCCCATCGCGTAGATCTCGGGCCGGGTGTTCGCGGTGCCCGCGGGGAACAGGTTGCCCTCGGGGATGTCGTAGGTCCCGTCCGGCTTGACCTTGATGCGAAGGATCTTGCCGCGCAGGTCGTCGGTGTTGCCCGCGCTGCGCTGGGCGTCGTACGCCGGGTTGCGGTCGGGCCGCTCGTCGATCGGGGCGTAGCCCGACGAGTCGAAGGGGTTGCTGTCGTCGCCGGTCGAGAGATAGAGGTTGCCGGCGGCGTCGAAGTCCATGTCGCCGCCGACGTGGCAGCAGATGCCGCGGTCGGCCGGCACATCGAGGATCTTGACCTCGCTGGCCTTGTCCAGCGTCCAGTCGGGCTTGACGGTGAACCTCGACAGCCGGTTCACGCCCTTCCAGGCCGAGAAGTCGGACGCCGTGGCCGGGGCGTCGCCGTCGGGGGTGTCGAGACGGGGAGCGTAGTAGAGGTAGATGAACCGGTTGGTCGCGAAGCCCGGGTCGGCGGCGACTCCCTGGAGCCCTTCCTCGTCGTGGTTGTAGACGTTCAGCGTGCCGACCACGGTCGTGTCGCCGCGGGCGTCGGTGCGCCGCAGCACGCCCTCGCGAGCGGTGTGCAGCACCGACAGGTCGGGCAGCACGGTCATCGTCATCGGCTCGCCCATCTCGGCGACACCCCTGGCCAGCTCCACGCGCTGGTAGTCGGCGGCGTCGACGGGCGCCGCCTGTGCGGGCGCGGCCGGGGTGAGCACGGTCAGGCCCGTGAAGGCCAGGAGCAAGGCGCAGGTCTGCGCGATCCGTTTTCTGGCGCGATCGGTCGGCCACCTGGGGGGCATGGCGGACCTCCCTTTCCCTTGGTGCGGTGCGGGCCGGCTGCACGGTCGTGGGCACGCGTTCGCTTCACAAGCCGGCCGCGAAGCGGTGATTCGCCCCGAAGGTAAGCCTCTTTTGGGGAATTGTGAAGATAGTTTTGAAAAAACTGCTGAGCTTTCGTTATCTTATGACGAAAGTTCCGTGGATGGCGGACAAGATCATCACGACCGACCTGTGGCGTCCTGGGTAGATGCCGGGGCATGGTCTTCATGCCGACGGGACGGGTCGAGCATCCGGTGATGCACCACCGCTGGGCCGACATCACCTTCATCCACTGGCGGTATCCGCCCGAGGTCGTGCAGGGGTTCCTGCCGGACGGGCTCACCGTGGACACCTTCGAGGGGTCCGCGTACGTCGGGATCACGCCGTTCCTCATGCGGGACGTGCGGGTGCCCGGCCTGCCGCCGCTGCCGTGGCTGTCACGGTTCCCCGAGACCAATGTGCGGACGTACGCGCGGGACGCGCGGGGGCGCGGCGGCCTGTGGTTCCTGTCGCTGGACGCCGGGAGGCTCCCCGCCGTGCTGGGCGCCCGGGCCGGTTACGGGCTGCCGTACTACTGGTCCCGCATGTCCGTGAGCGGCGCGGGGGCGCGGCGCAGCTACCGCTGCCGGCGCCTCTGGCCAGGCCACGCGGGCGTGCGGTGCGACGCGGACGTCGACCTCGGCGCACCGGTGACGGAGGCCGGGCGGAGCGGGCTCGCCGACTTCCTGGTCGAGCGGTACCGGCTCTTCACGGTCCTCGCCGGACGTCTGGCCACCGCCGAGGTCGAGCACCCGCGCTGGCCCCTGCACCACGCCCGGACGGCCGGGCTGGAGCAGGGGCTGCTGAGGGCGGCCGGCCTGCCCGACCCGGGGCACGACCCGATCGTCCACGCGTCGCCCGGCGTGCCCGTACGGATCGGCATGTGGCGGCCGGTGCCGGCGGCCTGACCCGCGGGCGCCGTCAGCGGCGGAGCCGGTCGATCCGCTCCGCGACGAGGGACGCCATGACCCGCTGTCCCTGCTGGTTGGGGTGCGCGGGCGCGACCCCGGCGGTCACGACGAGCGGTTCGACGAAACGCGCGTCGCCCGCGCACATGTCGTGCCCGATCGTCGGCGTGTAGGTGTCGACGTAGACCGCGCCGCCCCGCCGGGCCTGCTGGCGGAGCACCCCGTTGAGCCGTTTCACCGTGTCCCGCAGGTAGGGGAAGTCGCCCTTGGCGAAGGGGACCACCGAGGGGCAGGCGGCCCCGCTCTCGGGAAGCAGGGCGGGGTAGCCGACCAGCATGACCGTCGCCCGGGGGCTGCGCCGCCTGACGTCGGCCAGCATCGCGGCGATCCGGGGCGACAGGGCCCTGATGCGGCGGGCGAGTTCGTCGTGTCCGCTCTTCGCGTACTCCGCCCGGCACGGGCTGCCGGCGGGGTCGGACCGCGCGGCGGAGACACAGGTGCCGATGATGCCGGAGAAGCCGATGTCGTTGCCGCCGATGGTCACCGTGACCAGGGTCGTGTTCCTCGACAGGGCGCGTAACTGCGGGGCCTTGGCGCCCTGCCGGTGCCACAGGTCGCGGGTGGTCGCGCCGCCGCAGGTGACGTCCCTGAAGGTGCGGGAGCCGTACGACCGGGCGAGCACCGACGGATAGTTGAGGCCGGAGCGCGCGCACTGCGGGTCCGTGGGGTCCGGCAGCCCCGCCCCGGACGCGTACGAGTCGCCGAGGGCGACGTAGCGCGCGGTGACGGCGGTGCCGGCCGTGGAAGCGGTGGAGGCGGCGGCGACGGTGGCGGGCAGGAGTGGGGAGACCGAGGCGGCGAGCAGCGCGGCCGTCGCCGCGGTACGCCGGACGGAGCGTGGGGTGATGCCGAGGGCCACTGGGGAGCTCCATGGTCGGTTGCCGGTTGTGGGGTCGCTGTTGGACGCCCAGCTGGAGCCCCGGGTTCGCCTCGGCCGTCACCGCGACACCGCGCGCGGCATGGCTGTGGTTCAGGCTCCGGTCAGGCGCGCGGCTCCTCGAACCGGTCGAGATAGGCGGTGTACCAGGCGCGTTCCTCCTCCAGCTGCGCGTGGCGGCCGGTGTAGACGTGGTCGAACAAGGCGTCCACCGGCGGATCCGGCATGGCGATGACGCCCTCGCGCAGTTCCATGGCGAGCCGATCGCCCTCCTCGTCGACCTCCCGGAAGAACGCGTCGTCGGCCAGGCTCTCGCGCAGGAGGAACGCCCGCATCCGCGCGATCGGGTCCTTCTTCCGCCACTCCTCCACCTCCTCGGCCGGGCGGTACCGTCCCGGGTCGTCGGAGGTGGTGTGCGGGCCCATCCGGTAGGTGTGTGCCTCGATGAGGAACGGCCCGTCGCCCCGGCGTACGTGCTCCAGGGCGGCCCTCGTCACGGCGAGGCAGGCCAGCACGTCGTTGCCGTCCACGCGCACGCCGGGGAAGCCGTAGCCCTGCGCCCGGCGGTGGATCGGCGCCCGGCTCTGCCGGTCCACGGGGTGGGAGATGGCCCACTGGTTGTTCTGGCAGAAGAAGACGACCGGCGCGTCGTAGACGGCGGCGAAGTTGAACGCCTCGCTCACGTCCCCCTCGCTCGCGGCGCCGTCGCCGAAGTACGCCACGACGGCCGAGGAGTCGCCGTCCCTGCGCATCCCCATCGCGTAACCCACGGCGTGCAGGGTCTGCGCGCCGAGGACGATCGTGTAGAGGTGGAAGCCGGTGTGGTGGGGGTCCCAGCCGCCGTTCGTGGTGCCGCGCAGCATCCCCATGAGCGTGAGCGGAGGGATGTCCCGGCACCAGGCGACGCCGTGCTCCCGGTAGGAGGGGAACACGTGGTCGTCCGGCTCCAGCGCGCGGCCCGAGCCGATCTGCGCGGCCTCCTGCCCCAGGCAGGGGATCCACATGCCCAGCTCACCCAGGCGCTGGAGGGCGAAGGCCTCCCGGTCCAGCCGCCGTACCAGCGTCATGTCGCGGTACAGCCCTCGGTACTGGCTCTTCGACAGGTCCAGGTCGTACCCGGGGTGCACGACACGTTCGCCTTCCGGCGTGAGCAACTGGACCAGATCTTCGGCCTCGTCCTGGCGCCGCACGTCGTCTCCTCTCTGAGAACGGTGAAGAACGCGAAGGACAATCATCGCGGGTGCCGGGCCTCTCGGCTCACCCGACATGGCCGACGTCCGCTTTCCACCTATTGGCCCCCCTATTGACACCGGACGCGGGTGACCTCAGTGTGTTGCGCATAGCGCTAGGAGTTTCGGCTTACACAACTGTGCCGACCTACAACCAAGGACGCCGATGATTCCTGTGTGTCCCCTCCGGTCCCTGCCGCGGGGAGAGGCGTTCCGCCTGGACGCCGAGCCGCCGATCGCGGTCTTCCACACGGAGGACGGGGAGATCTACGCCGTCGACGACACCTGCACGCATCAGGACGCCTCACTGGCGGACGGCTGGCTGGAAGGGTGCGAGGTCGAGTGCCCCCTGCACGCCTCGCGCTTCGACCTGCGCACGGGCAAGGTGGACAGCCCTCCCGCCAAGCTGCCGGTGCGGACGCACACGGTGGTCGTGGAGGACGACACGATCTACGTGATCCCGTCGCGGGAGCCGCAGCCGTGAGCCTGCCGCCCAGTCTGATCGCCACGCTGCCGGGCGCCTCCTACACCGACCCGGAAGTCTTCGCGCGGGAGTGCGAGCGCGTCTTCGAGGCGATGTGGTTCTGCGCCGTGCGGGCCTCGGACCTGCCGAAGCCCGGGGCGTTCCGGACCGTGCAGGTCGGCGCCGAGAACATCCTGGTCACCCGGGCGCGGGACGGCTCGATCCGCGCCTTCTACAACGTCTGCCGCCACCGCGGCGCGCGGCTGCGCACGGAGGAGTCCGGCGAGGCCAGGCGGGCCTTCCAGTGCCCGTACCACGCGTGGACGTACGACTTCGACGGCAGGCTGATCGCGGCGCCCAACCTCACCAAGATGCCCGACCTCGACCGGGTCGAGTACGGCCTGGTGAACGTGGCGGTGCGGGAGTGGCTGGGCTACGTGTGGGTCTGCCTGGCCGACGAGCCGCCCTCGTTCGAGGAGGACGTGCTCGGCGAGGTGCGCACCCGGCTCGGCGACGTGGCCTCCCTCGACAACTACGACGTCGCCAACCTGGCGCTCGGCCGCAGGATCCGGTACGACGTCAGGGCGAACTGGAAGCTCATCGTCGAGAACTTCATGGAGTGCTACCACTGCGCGACCATCCACCCGGAGCTGACCGAGGTGCTGCCGGAGTTCGCCGGCGGCTACGCGGCGCAGTACTACGTGGGCCACGGCGCGTCGTTCGGCGAGGAGATCCGGGGGTTCACGGTCGACGGCTCCGAGGGGCTCGACCGGATCCCGGGCATCCGGGAGGACCAGGACCGGCGCTACTACGCGATCACCATCAAGCCGCAGGTCTTCGTCAACATGGTGCCCGACCACGTGATCGTGCACCGGATGTTCCCGCTCGCGGCGGACCGGACGGTCGTGGAGTGCGACTGGCTGTACCTGCCGGAGGTCGTGGCGGCAGGCAAGGACGTCAGCCGCTCGGTGGAGCTGTTCCACCGGGTCAACGAGCAGGACTTCGAGGCCTGCGAGCGCACGCAGCCGTCGATGAGCTCCCGCACGTACGCCCGGGGCGGGGTGCTGGTGCCGAGCGAGCACCACATCGGCCTGTTCCATGATTGGGTACGCGGCAGGCTGAGTGAGGTCGGAGGAGATGCAGGGTGACGCGTAAGGCGCCTCGGGAGGACGTCGGAGACGAGCGGCTGGAGATCGGCTCGCCCAAGACATGGGCGGGCGGGGTCCCGGCGGTCGGCCACGCGCTGGGCACGGCGTACCGCCAGATGGGCGCGGGGCGGACGCTGCTCACTCTGCTCCGGGTCAACCAGAAGACCGGTTTCGACTGCCCGGGGTGCGCCTGGCCGGAGGGCGACGGACACCGCAGCCCCGCCGAGTTCTGCGAGAACGGCGCCAAGGCGGTGGCCGAGGAGGCGACGGTCCGCCGGGTCACCCGGGACTTCTTCGCCGAGCATCCGGTGGACGAGCTGGCCCGGCGCAGCGACTACTGGCTGGGCCAGCAGGGCCGGCTCACCGAGCCGATGTACAAGCCGGCCGGTTCGGACCGTTACGAGCCCATCTCGTGGCAGGACGCCTTCGGCGTCGTCGCGCGTGAGCTGCGCGCGCTCGACCACCCCGATCAGGCGATCTTCTACACCTCCGGCCGCACGTCCAACGAGGCCGCCTTCGCCTACCAGCTCCTCGTCCGCCGGTTCGGCACCAACAACCTGCCCGACTGCTCCAACATGTGCCACGAGTCGAGCGGCTCGGCGCTGACCGAGACGCTCGGCATCGGCAAGGGCACGGTGCTGCTCGACGACCTGCACCGGGCCGACCTGATCTTCGTGGTGGGCCAGAACCCGGGCACCAACCATCCGCGCATGCTCACGGCGCTGGAACGGGCGAAGCGGGGCGGCGCGCGGATCGTGTCGGTCAACCCGCTGCCGGAGGCCGGGCTGCTGCGGTTCAGGAACCCGCAGAAGGCCTCCGGCCTAGCCGGGACCGGGACGGCGTTGTCCGACCGGTTCCTGCAGATCCGCCTCGGGGGCGATCTGGCGCTGTTCCAGGCGCTGTCGCTGCTCCTGCTGGAGGCCGAGGACGCCGCGCCCGGCACGGTGGTGGACCGCGAGTTCGTCGAGGCGCACACGCACGGCTTCGAGGACTGGGAGAAGCACCTGCGCGGGCTCGACGGTGCCGGTCCGGACTGGGCCGAGGTGATCGAGGCGACCGGGCTGACCCGCGCCGAGATCGAGGAGACGGCCCGCGACGTGCTCGCCGCCCGCTCGGTCGTGGTCTGCTGGGCGATGGGCCTCACCCAGCACCGCAAATCGGTCCCGACGATCAGGGAGGTCGTCAACTTCCTGCTGCTGCGCGGCAACGTCGGGCGTCCCGGCGCGGGCGTGTGTCCCGTACGCGGGCACTCCAACGTGCAGGGCGACCGGACGATGGGCATCTACGAGAAGCCCAAGCCGGAGTTCCTCGACGCGTTGGAGGAGGAATTCGGCTTCCCGCCGCCGCGCGAGCACGGCCACGACACCGTGGAGGCCATCCGGGCCATGCGGGACGGGGACGCCCGGGTGTTCTTCGCCATGGGCGGCAACTTCGTCTCGGCGACGCCGGACACCGCCGCGACGGAGGCGGCCCTGCGCCGCTGCCGGCTCACCGTGCAGGTGTCGACCAAGCTGAACCGGTCGCACGCCGTGTGCGGAGAGCAGGCGCTGATCCTGCCCACGCTCGGCCGTACCGAGCGGGACGTCCAGGCCGGCGGCGAGCAGTTCGTCACGGTCGAGGACTCGATGGGCATGGTGCACGCCTCGCGCGGCCGGCTCCGCCCCGCGTCGGACGTGCTGCTGTCGGAGGTGGCGATCGTGTGCCGGCTGGCCCGCGAGCTGTTCGGCGACGACCCGCACGTGCCGTGGGCCGAGTTCGAGGCCGGCTACGACGCGATCAGGGAGCGCATCGAGCGGGTCGTGCCCGGGTTCGACGACTTCAACGCGCGGGTGCGCGGGCCGGGCGGCTTCGCGCTGCCGAACGCGCCGCGCGACGAGCGCCGCTTCCCCACGGCCACGGGAAAGGCGAACTTCACGGTGAACGCGCTGGAGGTGCTGCGGGTGCCGCCGGGCCGCCTCCTGCTGCAGACGATCCGCAGCCACGACCAGTACAACACCACGATCTACGGCCTGGACGACCGCTACCGCGGCATCAGGAACGGGCGGCGGGTGATCTTCGTCCACGCCGACGACCTCGCCGAGCGCGGGCTCGCGGACGGCGACATGCTGGACATCGTCAGCGAGTGGGCGGACGGCGAGCGTGTGGCCGAGGGGTTCCGCGCGGTCGCCTATCCGACGGCGCGGGGCTGCTGCGCGGCGTACTTCCCGGAGACGAACGTGCTGGTGCCCCTGGACTCGGTGGCGGAGACGTCGAACACGCCCACCTCCAAGAGCGTCGTCGTACGGCTGCGCCGTGCGGCGGAAGACACGGCGGGAGGCCCGGCGGGGGAGACGGCTATCCGCCGAGGCGGTGGCTGATCTCCTCGGCGCCCCGCAGCAGGACGGGGGCCGTCTCACGCATGCGCTCCTCGCTGAAGCGGTAGGCGGGCCCGGACGCGCTGACCGCCGCCACGACCTCGCCCCGGAAGGAGCGCACCGGGGCGGCGATCGCGTTCAGGCCCACCTCCAGCTCCTCCAGCGAAAGGGCGTAGCCGTGCTCGCGTACCCCGGCCAGCTCGCGTTCGAGGTCCTCCACGGAGGTCACCGTGCCGGGCGTGTATCGCTCCAGGCCGGCCGCGCGCAGCAGGTCCTCGCGGTGCCGCCGGTCGAGATGGGCCAGCAGGACCTTCCCGCTCGACGTCGCGTGCAGGGGCGTGAGCTGGCCCACCCAGTTGTGCGCGGTGACGGCGGCGGGGCCGCGCACCTGGTCGAGGTTGACCGCGTAGTGCGACCGCAGGACGGCGATGTTCACCGTCTCGCCGATCTCCTCGGCGAGCCGCCGGCAGACGGGCCTGCTCCGCTGCGTCACGTCCATCCGCATGGAGACGCTCCCGGCGAGGCGGACGAGGCCGAAGCCGAGGCGGTACTTGCCGCGGTCCTCGGCCTGCTCGACCAGCCCGCGTGCCTCCAGCGCGCCCAGCAGCCGGAACGCGGTCGACTTGTGCACCTCGATCTCGGCCGCGAGTTCGGTGACCCCGGCCTCCCCGCGCCTGGCGAGGATCTCCATGATGCTGACCGCCCGGTCCACGGACTGCACGCCGCCACCGGAGGCCTCGGACCTGGCGGCGGAAGCGTCGTTGCTCACAGCCGAGACTGTAGCGCTTCACCCGGAACGGCCAGCGATCATGACGATACGATTTGCACTAAACCTCCCCTTTTAGGCGGTCCCCGTACGGACGCGAGTGAGACGAGGGCAGATTGACCGCTCAGCAGTACGACTTCGTCATCGTCGGTGGCGGTTCCGCGGGCAGCGCGCTGGCGAACCGGCTGTCGGCCGACCCGTCCACCCGGGTGCTGGTCCTGGAGGCGGGCCGTCCCGACTACCTGTGGGACGTGTTCATCCACATGCCGGCCGCGCTGACCTTCCCGATCGGCAGCCGCTTCTACGACTGGAAGTACGAGTCGGAGCCCGAGCCGTTCATGCACGGCCGCCGGATCTACCACGCCAGGGGGAAGGTGCTCGGCGGGTCGAGCAGCATCAACGGGATGATCTTCCAGCGGGGCAACCCGATGGACTACGAGCGCTGGGGCGCCGATCCCGGGATGAAGAACTGGGACTACGCGCACTGCCTGCCGTACTTCAGGCGGATGGAGAACTGCCTGGCGGCGGACCCGGACGACCCGCGGCGCGGGCACGACGGGCCGCTCGTGCTGGAGCGCGGCCCGGCGGCGAGCCCGCTGTTCCCGGCCTTCTTCGAGGCCGTGCAGCAGGCGGGCTACCCGCTCACCGACGACGTGAACGGCTACCGCCAGGAGGGCTTCGCCCGCTTCGACCGCAACATCCGGCGCGGCCGCCGCCTGTCGGCCGCCCGCGCCTACCTCCACCCGGTGCGTAAGCGGCCGAACCTGGAGATCAGGACCAGGGCGTACGTCACGAGGATCGTGTTCGAGGGGAGACGGGCGGTCGGGGTCGAGTGCGACGGGCGGGTCGTCCGCGCGGGCGAGGTCGTCCTGTGCGGCGGCGCGATCAACACCCCGCAACTGCTCCAGCTTTCGGGCGTGGGCAACGCCGCCGAACTGCGGGCCCTCGGCGTGGAGGTGGTCCACGACCTGCCCGGCGTGGGGGAGAACCTCCAGGACCACCTGGAGGTCTACGTCCAGCACGCCTGTAGGCGGCCGGTGTCCATGCAGCCGTACCTCAAGTGGCGGCACCGGCCGTGGATCGGCGCGCAGTGGCTGTTCCTGCGCTCCGGGCCGGGGGCGACCAACCACTTCGAGGCGGGCGGCTTCGTGCGGAGCAACGAGGACGTGGCGTACCCGAACCTGATGTTCCACTTCCTGCCCATCGCGGTGCGCTACGACGGCAGCTCCCCGGCCGGCGGGCACGGCTACCAGGTGCACGTCGGGCCGATGTACTCCGACGCACGCGGCAGCGTGAAGATCAAGAGCGCCGACCCGGGGGTGAAGCCCGCCCTGCGGTTCAACTACCTGTCCACCGAGCAGGACCGGCGGGAGTGGGTCGAGGCCATCAGGGTCACCCGCGCGATCCTGGGCCAGCCTGCCCTCCAGGAGTTCAGCGCCGGCGAGATCTCCCCCGGGCCGTCGGTCGCGACGGACGAGCAGATCCTCGACTGGGTGGCCAGGGACGGCGAGACGGCCCTCCATCCGTCCTGCACCGCCAGGATGGGCGTGGACGAGATGTCGGTGGTGGACCCCGACAGCATGCGCGTGCACGGCCTGGAGGGCCTGCGGGTGGTGGACGCCTCGGTCATGCCATATGTCACGAACGGCAACATCTACGCCCCGGTGATGATGGTCGCCGAGAAGGCGGCCGACCTGATCCTCGGCAACACCCCCCTCCCGCCCGCCGAGGCCGACTTCTACCGTCACACGCCAGGGATCACGCCTTGACGGAGCCCGTGTCTGGGATCGATTCTGTTCCTCGATAAGCAAACAGGTGCGTATTACGCAACGACTGTGATCGGAAGGCGCTGCCCGTGGCGGACCTCTTCATCGGTGGCGCCTGGACCGACGCCGTCGCAGGCGGACGCCGTACGATCCGATGCCCCGCCGACGGCTCGGTCGTCGCGACCGTCTCGGAGGCCACCCGCGCCGATACCGAGGCCGCGATCGCGGCGGCGCGGCACGCGTTCGACGCGGGCCCCTGGCCGCGTACGCCCGCGGGTGAACGGGGACGGCTGCTCCTGCGGACGGCCGACCTGATCGAGCGCGACAGGGCGGCGATCGCGCGGGCCGAGTCGCTGGACACGGGCAAGCGGCTCGCCGAGAGCGAGTACGACGTGGACGACGTCGTCCGGTGCTTCCGCTACTTCGGCGGCATCGCCGGCACCGACGCGGGCCGGGTGATCGACACCGGCAGGGCCGACGCGGTCAGCCGGGTGGTCCACGAGCCGCTCGGCGTGTGCGGGCTCATCACCCCCTGGAACTACCCCCTGCTGCAGACCTCCTGGAAGGTCGCGCCCGCGCTCGCGGCGGGCGACACCTTCGTGCTGAAGCCGAGCGAGCTCACCCCCAGTACGGCCGTCCTGCTGATGCGGCTGCTGGAGGAGGCGGGCCTGCCCCCGGGCGTGGCCAACCTCGTGCTCGGCGCGGGCCCGGAGGCCGGGGCGCCGCTCGCCGAGCACCCGGACGTCGACATGGTGTCGTTCACCGGCGGCCTCGCGACCGGGCGGCGCGTGATGGCCTCGGCGGCGGCGACCGTGAAACGGGTCGCGCTGGAACTCGGCGGCAAGAACCCCAACATCGTCTTCGCCGACGCCGACTTCGAGACCGCGGTCGACTTCGCGCTGACCGCGGTCTTCCTGCACTCGGGCCAGGTCTGCTCGGCCGGCGCCCGCCTGCTGGTGGAGGACCCGATCCACGACGCGTTCGTGGCCGAGGTCGCCCGCCGGGCCGAGGACATCCGGCTGGGCGGGCCGTTCGACCCCGAGGCGGAGACCGGTCCGCTGATCTCCGCCGCGCACCTGACCAAGGTGGAGGCGTACGTCGAGGCCGGTCTCGCCGAGGGCGCGAAGCTCCGCTGCGGCGGGCGGCGGCCGGACGAGCCGGAGCTGGCCGGCGGGTTCTACTACCGCCCCACGGTGCTCGACGGATGCCACCGGGAGATGCGCGTGGTCAGGGAGGAGTCGTTCGGTCCGGTCCTGACCGTGGAGCGCTTCTCCGGCGAGGACGAGGCGGTCGCCCTGGGCAACGACACCGACTACGGCCTCGCGGGCGCCGTCTGGACGCGGGACGCGGGTAAGGCGCAGCGGGTGGCCGCCCGGCTGCGGCACGGGACGGTGTGGATCAACGACTACCACCCGTACGTGCCGCAGGCGGAGTGGGGCGGCTTCAAGCAGTCCGGGGTGGGCCGCGAGCTCGGCCCCACGGGCCTGGACGAGTACCGCGAGATCAAGCACGTGTGGCAGAACACCGATCCCCGTCCCCAGCACTGGTTCAGGCCGCGCGACGCCGGCCGAGGAGCGTGAACATGGAACACGTGACCACGACGGGCCCGCGCGTCGTCGTCATCGGGGCCGGCGTCGTCGGCGCGGCGCTCGCCGACGAACTGTCGGCCCGCGGCTGGACGGACGTCACGGTGGTCGACCAGGGCCCGGTGCCCGCGACCGGCGGCTCCTCCTCGCACGCGCCCGGCCTGGTCTTCCAGATCAACGGGTCGAAGACCATGACCCGGATGGCGCGCTACACCGTCGAGAAGCTCAGCTCGCTCGACCTCGACGGCGAGCCCTGCTTCCTCCAGGTCGGCGGCCTGGAGGTGGCCACCACCCCCGAGCGGCTCGCCGAGCTGCACCGGCGGCACGGCTGGGCCACCTCCTGGGGTGTCGAATCGCGCCTGCTCACCCCCGCCGAATGCGCGGAGCTCTTTCCCCTGCTCGACCCAGGCGTCGTGCTCGGCGGTCTCCACATCCCCACCGACGGGATCGCCAAGGCCGTACGCGCGGTCGAGGCGCAGCTGCGCCGGGCCAGGTCGCGCGGCGTACGGGTGCTGGAGCGGCGCGAGGTGCTGGACATCCGCACCGAGGACGGCCGGGTGGCCGCGGTCGTGACCGGCCAGGGCGAGATCGCCGCGGACGTCGTGGTGTGCTGCGCCGGCATCTGGGGGCCGAAGGTCGCCGCGATGGCGGGCATGCCGCTGCCGCTCACCCCCCTCGCCCACCAGCTCGCCTGGACCGGGCCGGTGCCCGGGCTGGAAGGACACACCGAGGAGGCGACGCTGCCGATCCTGCGGCACCAGGACGCCGACCTCTACTACCGCCAGCGCTCCGGCGGCGTCGGCGTCGGCTACTACGGCCACCGGCCGATGCCGGTCCGGCCCGAGGACCTGCTGCCGGTGGACGAGGCCGAGGTGATGCCGTCGGTGCTCGCCTTCACTCCCGAGGACTTCGAGGACGCCTGGACCGAGACCCGGCGGCTGCTGCCCGGCACCCGCGCGGTGGAGATCGACGAGGGCATCAACGGGGTGTTCTCCTTCACCCAGGACCACATGCCGCTGCTGGGCGAGTCGCCCGACGTGAAGGGCTTCTGGGTCGCCGAGGCGGTCTGGGTGACCCACTCCGCCGGGGTCGGCAGGGCGATGGCCGAGTGGCTGGTCGACGGCCACTGCTCGTCCTTCGACCTGCACGAGTGCGACGTCAACCGGTTCGAGCCGCACCAGCTCGCGCCCGACTACGTGCTGGCCCGCGGCTGTCGGAACTTCGTCGAGGTCTACGACATCATCCACCCGCTCCAGCCGATGGAGGAGCCGCGGCCGCTGCGCCTCAGCCCCTTCCACGCCCGGCAGCGCGAGCTGGACGCGTACTTCCTCGAGGCGTCCGGCTGGGAACGGCCGCAGTGGTACGGCGCCAACGCCCGCCTGCTGGAGGGCGGGGACATCCCGGCGCCCGGCGACTGGGCCGCCCGCTACTGGTCGCCGATCGTCGGCGCGGAGGCCCGGGCGTCCCGCGAGACCGTCGCGTTGTACGACATGACCGCGCTGAAACGCCTGGAGGTCGCCGGCCCCGGCGCCCTCGACTTCCTCCAGCGGCTGACGACCGGCCAGATGGACAAGTCGGTCGGCTCGGTGACGTACTGCCTGCTGCTCGACGTGGACGGCGGCATCCGCAGCGACGTGACCGTCGCCCGGCTGGGCCGCGACACGTTCCAGGTCGGCGCGAACGGCAACCTCGACCTGGACTGGCTCCACCGCCACCTGCCGGAGGACGGGTCGGTCGTGGTCCGCGACATCACCGCCGGCACCTGCTGCCTCGGCGTCTGGGGGCCGCGCGCCCGCGACCTCGTGCAGCCGCTGACCGGCGCCGACTTCTCCAACCAGGGCTTCCGCTACTTCCGGGCGAAGAAGGCGTACGTCGGCGCCGTGCCGGTCACCGCGCTGCGGCTGTCGTACATCGGCGAGCTGGGCTGGGAGCTCTACACGACGGCCGACCTCGGCGCGAAGCTGTGGGACACCCTGTGGGAGGCCGGACGGGAGTACGGGATCATCGCCGGCGGGCGCGGCGCGTTCGCCAGCCTCCGGCTGGAGAAGGGCTACCGGTCCTTCGGCACCGACATGACCTTCGAGCACGACCCGTACGAGGCCGGGCTCGGGTTCGCCGTCAGGATGGACAAGGGCGACTTCGTCGGCCGCGCGGCGCTGGAGCGGCGCAAGGAGAACGTGCGCCGCCGCCTCACCTGCCTGACCATCGACGACCCCGCCCAGGTGGTCATGGGCAGAGAGCCGGTGTACGACGGTGACACGGGCGTCGGCTACGTCACCAGCGCGGCCTTCGGCTACACGATCGGCAAGGGCATCGCCTACGCCTGGCTGCCCGCCGCGCTGGCCACGCCCGGCCGGACGCTGGAGATCGGCTACTTCGACCGCCGGGTGACCGCCGTGGTCGCCGAGGAGCCCCTGTTCGACCCCGCGATGGAACGACTGCGCGGGACCGGGGAGGCCCGATGAACCCACTGCCCGATTCCCTGCCTGACCACCCCGACCGGCTGTGGCGCTCCGCCGAGCCCAAGCGGTCGTACGACGTGGTGATCGTCGGCGGCGGCGGCCACGGCCTCGCCACGGCATACTACCTGGCCAAGAACCACGGGATCACCGACGTCGCGGTGCTGGAGCGCGGCTGGCTCGCGGGCGGCAACATGGCCCGCAACACCACCATCATCCGGTCGAACTACCTGTGGGACGAGAGCGCGGGCATCTACGAGCACGCGCTGAAGCTGTGGGAGGGCCTGGAGGAGGACCTCGGCTATCCGCTGCTGTTCAGTCAGCGCGGCGTGCTCAACCTCGCGCACAGTCTTCAGGACGTCCGCGAGAGCGTGCGCCGGGTCAACGCCAACCGGCTCAACGGCGTCGACGCCGAGTGGCTGACGCCGGAGCAGGTCAAGGAGGTCTGCCCGATCGTCGAGATCTCTCCGGACGTGCGCTACCCGGTGCTCGGCGCCACCTTCCAGCCGAGGGCCGGGATCGCCAAGCACGACTACGTGGCCTGGGGCTTCGCCAGGGCGGCGGCGGACCTCGGGGTCGACCTGATCGAGCACTGCGAGGTGACCGGCCTCGACGTGCGCGACGGCCGGGTGACCGGGGTGCGGACCACCCGCGGCCCGATCGCCGCGAAGAAGGTCGCGCTGGCCGCCGCCGGACACTCCTCGGTGGTCGCCGGGTTCGCGGGCGTGCCGCTGCCGCTGCAGAGCCACCCGTTGCAGGCGCTGGTGTCGGAACTGCTCGAACCGGTGCACCCCACCGTGGTCATGTCGAACGCCGTCCACGTGTACGTCAGCCAGGCGCACAAGGGCGAACTGGTCATGGGCGCCGGAATCGACACGGCCAACTCCTACCGGCAGCGCGGGGCGTTCCACATCATCGAGCGGCAGATGGCGGCCGCGCTGGAACTGTTCCCGGTCTTCGCCCGCGCGCACGTGCTGCGCACCTGGGGCGGCGTCGTGGACGTCACCCCCGACGCCTCACCCGTCGTCGGGCTCACCCCGGTCGAGGACCTCTACGTGAACTGCGGCTGGGGAACCGGCGGGTTCAAGGCCACCCCGGGCGTCGGCTGGTGCTACGCGCACACCGTGGCGACCGGCGAGCCGCACCCGCTCAACGCCCCCTTCTCACTCGACCGGTTCACCACCGGCAGGCTCGTCGACGAGCACGGCGCCGCCGCCGTCGCCCACTAGTTCTCGGAGCGCAGATGCTGCTGATCGCCTGCCCGTGGTGCGGGCCGCGGGACGAGGCCGAGTTCCACTACGGAGGGCAGGCGCACGTCGCCCATCCGGAGGACCCGGCCGCCCTCTCCGACGAGGAGTGGGCCCGCTACCTGTTCTTCCGCGACAACCCCAAGGGCCTGTTCGCGGAGCGGTGGAGCCACGCGGCCGGGTGCCGCCGCTGGTTCAACGCCGTACGGGACACCGCCACCAACGAGATCCACGCCGTCTACCGGGCCGGCGAGCCGCGGCCGGTGATCACATGAGCGGCCGGCCGTACCGCCGCGAGGGTGTGACCGGGCGGGTCCTGCGCTTCCGGTTCGACGGCCGCGACCTCGAAGGCCTGGCGGGCGACACGCTGGCTTCGGCGCTGCTGGCCAACGGCGTGCGCACGGTCGCGAGCAGCGTCAGGCTCGGCCGCCCGCGCGGCGTCTACGCCGCGGGCTGTGAGGAGCCCAACGCGGTCGTCCAGATCGAGGAGCCGTTCCCCGAGCCGATGCTCACGGCCACGACCGTCGAGTTGTACGACGGCCTGGTCGCCACCGGGCTCCCGGGGCGGGGAAGGCTGGCCGACCGGCCCGACCCGGCGCGGTACGACGCCGTCCACACGCACTGCGACGTGCTCGTGGTCGGCGCGGGACCGGCCGGCATCGCCGCCGCGGGCGTGGCCGCGCGGGCCGGTGCGCGGGTCATTCTCGCCGACGAGCGGCCCGAGCCGGGCGGCGGCCTGCTCGGCACGACCGAGACGGTGGACGGCCGGCCGGGCCGCGCGTGGGCGTCCGCCGAGATCGCCGCGCTGACCGCCCTGCCGGACACGCGCGTGCTGCGCCGCACCACCGTCATCGGCCACTACGACGACAACTACGTCGTCGCGGTCGAGCGGCGGACCAACCACCTCGGCGCGGCGGCCCCGCCCGGCATGGCGCGCGAACGCGTCTGGCGGATCCGCGCGAAGCGCGTGGTGCTGGCCACCGGCGGGCACGAGCGGTTCGTCGCCTTCGCCGGAAACGACCTGCCCGGCGTCATGCTGGCCGGCGCCGCCCGCACCTACGTGAACCAGTACGGCGTGCTGCCCGGCCGCCGGGCGGTCGTGTTCACCACCAACGACACCGCCTACGCGGCGGCGCTCGACCTCGCCGACGCCGGGATCGAGATCGCCGCCGTGGCCGACGTACGGCGGGAACCGGGCAGTGCTTGGGCGGACTGGGCGTGGGCGGACCGGTGCGCGGAACGCGGCATCGAGGTCCTCACCGGGCACGTGGTGACGGCGGCGAAGGGCGAGGGCGAGGTCACCGGGGCCGAGATCGCCCCCCGCTCCGGCCGCGGGACCAGGGAGGTCGCCGCCGACCTGCTGCTCGTGTCCGGTGGCTGGACGCCGGTGGCCCACCTGTTCAGCCAGGCCGGGGGCACCCTGCGGTACGACGAAGGGCTGGGCGCGTTCGTCCCCGGCGAGACCCGTCAGGCGGCCGAGGCCGCCGGGTTCGCCGCCGGCGTGACGACGCTGCGCGACTGCCTGGCGGACGGCGCCGAGGCGGGCCGCCGCGCGCTGACCGCCCTCGGGTTCGGTGCGCCTGGGGTTACTGTGCCGGTGGTGGAGGAGGAGCCCGCCAACGCGCCCGCCGAGCACCTGTGGCTGGTGGAGTCGGGCGACTACGGCACCCACTTCGTGGACCTGCAGCGTGACGTGACGGTGGCGGAGGTGCTGCGCGCGACCGGCGCGGGCCTCACCTCGGTCGAGCACGTCAAGCGCTACACCACCGCGGGCACGGCCCACGACCAGGGCAAGACCTCCGGCCTGCTGACCAGCGGCGTCGTTGCGCACGCCCTCGGCGTCGACGTCGCCGGGCTCGGGACCACGACGTTCCGCGCGCCGTACACACCGGTCTCGTTCGCCGCGCTGGCGGGCCGCGACCGAGGGCCCCTGCACGACCCGGTGCGCGTCGCCGCCATGCACGAGTGGCACGTGGCACGCGGCGCGCTGTTCGAGAACGTCGGGCAGTGGAAGCGGCCCTGGTACTACCCCCGGCCCGGTGAGGACATGGGCGCCGCGGTGCTGCGCGAGTGCGCCGCCGTACGGGAGGGCGTGGGCGCGATGGACGCCTCCACACTCGGGAAGATCGACGTGGTCGGCCCCGACGCGGGGGTGTTCCTGGACCGGCTCTACACGAACATGATGAGCACCCTCAAGGTCGGCTCCATCCGCTACGGCGTCATGTGCCGCCCCGACGGCATGGTCTTCGACGACGGCACCGCCATCCGCCTGGCGGACGACCGCTACCTCGTCACCACGACCACCGGCAACGCGGCGGCGGTGCTCGACTGGATGGAGGAGTGGCTGCAGACCGAGTGGCCGGACCTGCGGGTCCGCTGCACCTCGGTCACCGAGCAGTGGGCGACGGTCGCGCTCGCCGGGCCGCGCTCCCGCGAGGTGCTCGCGGCCCTCGCCCCCGGCCTCGCCGTCGGCAACGCCGACTTCCCCTTCATGACCTGGCGGGACGCCGAGGTCGCCGGGATCGAGGCGCGGGTCTGCCGGATCAGCTTCTCCGGCGAACTGGCCTACGAGATCAACGTCTCGTCCTGGTACGGGCTCGCCCTGTGGGAGGCGGTCATGGCGTCCGGCGAGGTCACGCCGTACGGCACCGAGACCATGCACGTGCTGCGGGCGGAGAAGGGATATCCCATCGTCGGCCAGGACACCGACGGCACGGTCACCCCGCAGGACCTCGGCATGGAGTGGATCGTCTCGAAGAAGAAGGCCGACTTCGTCGGCAGGCGGTCGTACGCGCGGGCGGACACGTCCCGGCCCGACCGCAGGCACCTGGTGGGCCTGCTGCCGGAGGACCCCGGCGTGCTGCTGCCCGAGGGCGCGCACCTTGTTTCCGCCCCTGTGGCGGGCCCTGTGGCGCCCACTGCACGGCCCACTGCACGGCCCACTGCCCTGGCCGCGCCGCCGGTGCGGGCGCTCGGCTTCGTCACCTCCAGCTACCGCAGCGCCGCGCTCGGCCGGACGTTCGCGCTCGCGCTGGTCAGCGGCGGGCGCGGGCGCGTCGGCGAGCGGTTGTACGCGCCGGTCGGGGACGACCTGGTGCCGGTGACCGTGACCTCCCACGTCCTGTACGACCCGGAAGGAGCCCGCCGTGACGGCTGAGTCTGTGGCTGGGTCTGTGGCTGAATTCGCGATCGGGCGCAGGAGCCCGGCGGCGGCGTACGCCGCCAGGTTCGCGGCGGCGAGCGCGGGCGGCGCGATCCGCCTGGCGGAGATCCCCTTCCTCACCCACCTGAACGTCCGGGCCGACCCCGCGAGCCCGGCGGCGGAGCGGATCGGGGCGGCCCTCGGCGTGCCGCTGCCGGTGGAGCCCGGTGTCGTGACCGAAGGAGGCGGCCTGAGCGTGCTGTGGCTCGGGCCGGACGAGTGGCTGGTCGTCGGCCCGGACGGCGCCGCGCGGGAGCTGACCGAGCGGATCCGGGACGCGGCGGCCGGCGAGCACGTCTCGGTCGTGGACGTGTCGGCGCAGCGCACGACCCTGGTGGTCGCCGGGGAGCGGGCGCGGGACGTGCTGGCGCACGGCTGCGCGCTCGACCTGCACCCCCGGGAGTTCGGCCCCGGCCGGTGCGCGCAGACCCTGCTGGCCAGGACCGGGGTCGTCCTGGTCGCCGTGGAGGACGGCTTTCACGTGCTCGTCCGCTCCTCCTTCGCGGCGTACGCGGCGGAGTGGCTGCTCGACGCGTCCGTCGAGTACAGGGGATGAAAGGCGGCCTCGCGGCGTGACGTACCATCGAGGGCGCTCGTGAGGAGGCCGCTTTCGAACCCCGGTGGGAGACCATGTTCCGCACGCTGATGAAGTCGAAGATCCACCGCGCCACCGTCACGCAGGCCGATCTGCACTACGTCGGCTCGGTGACGATCAGCGCGGACCTCATGGCCGAGGCGAACCTCGTCGAGGGCGAGAAGGTCGACATCGTCGACATCGACAACGGCAACCGCCTGTCGACGTACGTCATCGAGGGCCCGGCGGGCTCCGGGACGATCGGCATCAACGGCGCCGCCGCCCGGCTCATCTCGGTCGGCGACCTCGTGATCATCATCGCGTACGCGCTGGTCGCCGAGGAGGAGGTCAAGGCGCTCAGGCCGCGCGTCGTCTTCGTCGACCGGGACAACAAGCCGGTCCACGTGGGCTCCGACCCCGCCGCGGCGCCGGAGGGCAGCGGCCTCATCCCGGGCGACGTTCCGGCCGACATCCCGGCCGGCGCGTAGACCTCCTGGCGGTGATCTCCCTCCGGCGGTGGGCTTTTCCGGCTCATCGGTAATCCTGGGGTCTCCGGAGGGACTACTGGGTGTGGACGATCCCGAAGAACGATTCACCGCCCTCTACGACCGGCACTACCGGGCCGTGCTGGGCTACGCGTTGCTGCGGGCCGAGCACGGCGTCGCCGAGGACGTGTGCAGCGAGACGTTCCTGGTCGCCTGGCGGCGCCTGGGCGAGCTGCCCGAGCCCGTGCTGCCGTGGTTGCTGGGCGTGGCCCGCAACCTGCTGGCCAAGCAGCGTGACTCACGCGGCCGGCGGCAGGCGCTGGTCGACCGCATCGCCGCGCTGAGCACCGAACGCGACACCGTGGCCTGGGACGTGGCCGACCACGTCGTGGACCGGACGACCGCGCTGGCCGCGCTCGCGACCCTGCCGGAGCAGGACGTGGAGGCGATGGCGCTGGCGAGCTGGCACGGCCTGCCGCCCGAGCAGGCCGCCACCGTGATGGGCTGCTCCACCCGCACCTACAACGTGCGGCTGCACCGTGCCCGCAAACGGTTGAGCCGGGCGCTGCGCGCCGAACCGGCCGGCGGCCCGGCCGGGACTGCCCGGCGCCCGCGAGCGGTCGAACACGGACAGCGGTTCGCGGAGGAGGCGTGATGGACACCGGGCAATCTCGTAGCACTCCCCAGGAGGAGCACATGACCGAGCGCATGTTCGCCCAGCTCAAGCCTGAGCGGCTGGACGAGCTGACCGAGGTGGCCCATCGCCGCCGCCGTACGGACGATCTCGCCCGGGCCTTCCGGACCCCGGCCGCGCCGCCGCGGCGCGTCCCTTCGCTCGGACGCCGCCCGTGGTTCCTGGGGGGTGTGCTGGCCGCGGGGCTGGCCGCCGCCGTGATCGTCGTGCCCGGGGTGACCCCCGATTCGGGCCCGGCCGTCCCCGGCACCGGGGGGCAGCCCCGAGGGAACTCGCACGACATCGCCGCCGCACCCACCACCGGCGCACCCACCACCGAGGTCCTTGACGCGCGTACCGTGCTGCTGGCCGC
Organism: Microbispora triticiradicis; assembly: GCA_003260025.2. GTDB lineage: Bacteria > Actinomycetota > Actinomycetes > Streptosporangiales > Streptosporangiaceae > Microbispora > Microbispora triticiradicis. The sequence goes on from QFZU02000049.1 coordinate 38,478, forward strand.
CGCCGAGAGCGCGTCCAGAGTCGAGGCCGGCACCGGGCACTACTGGTACACACGTGACCGCACCTTCAGCCGCCACGTCGTCGACGACGACGCGTACGCCACGAGACTGAAGGCCCTCGTCGCCGAGCGGGACAAGAGGGCGGCGTCGGGTTCCCGGCAGGCCGCCGACCGGTGGTTCGAGGAAAAGGTGACCGAGCTCAAGAAGAACCCCGCGCCGCTGCCGTACGTCGTCTTCTCGGGGAGCACGGACGAGACCTGGCGGGCCCGCCGGAAGGGGGACGCCAACCGCAACGTCAGCAGGTCGGACGGCAGGCTGACGTTCGGGTCGCCCGAGGACGAGCGGAAGTGGCGCGCGTCCGGTGCGCCCCGGCTCGCCAAGGGCGGCGAGAGGAGTTACGAGGACCGGCTCGACCGGGTCCTCTCGATCGACAACCCCGGCATCACCATCCGCAACGTCGACCGGCTGCCGACGGACGAGAAGGTGCTGGAGCGGCGGCTGCACGAGCTCTACCGGGCACGCCCGGGCGGCGGCGCGAACGAGGAGGACTTCTCCGTCTACCTGTGGCAGACGGCCGTCGACCTGCTGAACGCCCCGATCACGCCGGGCACCCGCGCGGCGCTGTTCCGGGTGCTGGCCGGTGAGCGAGGGCTGACCGCCCTCGGCGATCGCGCCGACACGCTGGGGCGTACGGGGGCGGCCCTGGCGGCGAAGGGCCCCGGCGACGACGGCGGATCGATCGAGTACCGGATCATCATCGATCCCGACTCGGCCAGGCTCCTGCAGTACGAGGTGGTCGGCGACGGCGAATCCGCGCCGAACCTCCGGGTCAGCCTGGAGGAGGCCGGCTGGGTGGACGATCTCCGCGAACGTCCCTGAACGGCATATAAGGGCGGCCGGGGCCAGATCCGTTCTAATCGAATGGGTCGTAAGCCCCGGCCGTTTCCGTCTCTCACGTCGCGATGCGCATGAGGGAAATATCGGTTATTACCTCAAAAAGGGAGCGCACCTGTAACTCCAACAAATGGCTGTCGTGGGCGTGCCTGCGTCGGGTTGGTGTGGAAGAATTAATACAGGCATTCGAATTGGAGGGGGGAAGTGTGATGGATCTGTTCGATAGTGATCCTGTGCCCCTCCCTCACTCGAACGATACCAGTGATGGCGACTGGTGGGATCAGCTCATCGCCGGCTCGCCCCTTTGGTCGTCCGAGGGCGCACTTGCCCGCGAATATGTGCCGATCGTCGATCCCGATACGCGAGAGCCCGCGAGCCGATTCGGCACCCCGGCGACTTTTCCCTTCATTCAAGCATTTACGACTCATGCCGGTACCGCTGCTGTTGACGACTCCAGCACTGACAACTCCAGCACTGACGCCTCCATCGATGACGAAACCGCGAATGGCCCCGCCTCTGATGGTGCTCCTGACCACCATGCCGACATCCCCGGCCCTGGAGTCGGTTCCGCCGCCGCTGCCCCTCACGCAGGAGATGCCGGCAGCGGCGCCCCTGCCGGTGCCGATGCCGCGCGCACCGATGCCGCGCGCACCGATGCCGCGCGCACGGATGCCGCGCGCACGGATGCCGCGCGCACGGATGCCGCGCGCACGGATGCCGCGCGCACGGATGCAGGGCGCACGGATGCCGCGCGCACGGATGCAGGGCGCACGGATGCAGGGCGCACGGGTGCAGGGCGCACCGCTGGCGGTGCTGCCGACGGTGCTTTTCTTGACGGTGATTCTCCTGGTTGTGCTTCTCCTGACGCGGTTTGTCCGGATGGCGCTGGGGGTTCCTACAGCGGCGCTTCCGCTGGTGCTTCTGGTGGTGAGTCCGGTGGTGCGTCTGGCGGTGCCGAGGGCGCCGGCCGGAGCGATGCGGGCCCGGACCGGGATGCTTCTGGTGGCGGTGGGTCGTCGTCGTGGGTGGCGGTGGCGGCGGTTGGTGAGGCGGCGCGGGTGGTGGCGTTGGTGCCGGTGCCTGAGTCGGCGGAGGTGTGTCTGGCCGAGGCGGAGGAGTTGCTTGCGGCCCGCGATCGCATCACCTCGGCGTTGGCTGCCCGGGTGGGCCGGGTGCATCGGGCGGGGGAGGCGAAGAGCCATGGGCATGCCTCCACCCGGTTGTGGCTGCGCAGCGTCGGGGGGATGACGATTCCGGGTGCGGGTCGGTTGGTGACGATGGGCATGGAGTTGGGTCGCCTGTGGCGGGTGCGTGAGCGGTTCGCCGAGGGCAGCCTGGCGGAGGGGATCGTGGAGGCGATCTGTACCGCCACTGCGGGGTTGACCGATGAGCAGGCCACGACGGCTGAGGGGATTCTGTTGGAGTTGGCAGGTTCGGCGGGGGCGGCGGAGGTGGCCAAGGCGGGGCGGTATCTGCGGGCGGTGCTGGACCCCGACGGGCACGAGCAGGACGAGCAGGCCGACTTCGACCGCCGGTTCTTCCGGGTGCGGCGGCGCAGGAACGGTGGACTGGAGGGAGAGTTCTACCTGCCGGTCGAGGCGGCCGCGCGGTTGCAGCACCTGCTGGACGTCTACGCCAAGCCCAAGGCCGAGGGTGACGACCGGACGCTGAGTGTGCGGAACGCGGATGCGTTCATCGCGTTCTTGGAGAACAAGATCGCGACCGAGCTTCTGGTGCTGGTCACCGCCGAATCCCTCCCCGACGACCCCTCAGCCGGCGAACCCTCACGCGAGCCCGCAGGCACTACCCCCTCAGGTGATCCCACAGCCGACCCCTCAGACGACCCCACAGACGACCCCACAGCTGACCCCTCTGCCGACCACCCCACCAGCGACCCCTCAGACGCCGACCCTAGCGACGGCCCTGGCCCCGACCTCGGCTCCTGCGGCCCTGGCTCCGTCCCCGGCTCTGACACCTGCGTCAGGGAGGGCTTCGGCACGCCTTGCGCCGCCACAACCGAGGCCGACAGCGAGCTCTCTGCTTCCGAGCGCCCGGCCACAGGCGGCCCGGCCGTCGTCTGGCCGCACTTCGACTCGGCCCACGGCGACGAGCGTGCCGACCTCGGCCTCGGTGAGGTCGGCGAGGTCGACGACACCCGGCAGGGGCACGCCTCCTGGACAGGCGAGGCGCGGCATGAGACGCGCCGGACAGGAGCCGACGCTCCGCCGGGGGTGGAACGCGACGATGACGCGTGGCCGGGGGTGCGGGTGAACAGTCCGCCGCCGGGGGTGTGGTTGCGGGGGTTGCCGGGGCTGATCCTGGCGACCGGGTATCTGCTGCCCGTCTCCAGCGTGCATCGGCTGGCCCGTACCAGCACTTTGGTGCGGATCGTGATGGACGCCGGTGGGCAGGTGCCCGCCTCGCCACCCCGGCGCAGCGGCGGGCGGTCTTCGCGCGGTATGCGACCTGCTGGGTGGACGGCTGCCCGCTGCCCGCCACCATGTGCCAGATCGACCACGCCGAGGACTGGTGCAGCGGCGGGCTGACCGACCTCAAGCTGCTGGGACCGGCGTGCCAGTTCCACAACCGCGACCGTTACCGCCACCCGAACCGCTACACCCGCCGCAAGATCGGCGACGACCGCTGGGCCTTCACCTACCGCAACCCCCGCACCACCCGGCGGGTGAGGACATGAGGGGGTCAGAGAAGGGTCGTCTGACCGGAGCCGGCGAGGGGGTCACGGTGCTTGCGCAGGTGCCTCCAGCGCGGCAGGTCGTCGAGGTAGGACCAGGACAGCCGGTGATGCGGGGTCGGGCCGCTTTCGGCGAGAGCGCGTTGGTGGACCGGCGACGGATAACCCGCGTTCGCGGCGAAGCAATAGGCCGGATGCTCCTCGCCGATCTCGGCCATCAGCCGGTCACGGTGGACCTTGGCCAGCACCGACGCGGCGGCCACAGAGACCGAGCGCTGATCGGCTTTCACCTCGCACCGCACCCGCCACGGGCGTCCGAGGAAGTCGTGCGCGCCGTCGAGGAGCACTACGTCGGGCCGCAGCGGCAGGACCTCCAGGGCCCGGCACACGGCCCGGCGCAGCGCCTCCGTCATCCCGACCTCGTCGATCTCCTGCGCACTGGCTTCGCCGTACGCGTGACAGGTGAGCCAGCCCGGCAGGACCTCCGCGAACGCCTCCCGCTGCGCCGGGCCGAGCAGCTTGGAGTCGGTCAGCCGGACCCTGCGCTCCCCGCGCCCCGGCAACTCGGGCGGCGGGCCGAAAGCGCTGACGGCCGCGCAGACCACGACCGGTCCGGCCCAGGCGCCGCGGCCGACCTCGTCCACCCCGGCGACATGGACCGCCCCGGCCGCCCGCAACTCGTCCTCGATCTCGTATCCGGCGACGCGTCGGCGCGGGGCGGCAGGCGGGGACCCCCGGCTCGGTTCGGGCTCCAGGCCGGGCAGCGCATCGGTCATCCCGGCATCATCGCACGCACCACCGGCCTCAGGAGCGCACTCGTTATGCGCCGCCGTCGATCCAACGTAGACGTCGTAGCCGGAGACTCCGGCGTCGTCCGTGGACTTCGTCCAGGTCAGGCCGGCCGCACCGTTGACGTACGCGGTGTACGGCCGCACATCCTCGGGGCGGGTGGGCGCGGGAGGGCGGCGGCCCGGCGCATCCGGGTGCGCCGGGCCGGGGAGGGTCAGGAACAGGTGGTGCCGTTGAGGGTGAAGGAGGCCGGTTTGGGGTTCTCGCCGGTGTAGGTGCCGTTGAAGCCGAGGTACAACGACTGGCCCGGCTTGAGCGTCTTGTTCCATGCGTAGTTCTCGGCCGTGACGGCGGTGCCGGTCTGGGTCCAGACGGCCGACCAACCGTTGGTGAGCCGCTGGGAGGTGAGCGGGAAGGAGAAGGCCAGCTTCCACCCGTCCACGATGGCGGTGCCGGTGTTGGTGATCGTGACGGTGGTGGTGAACCCGCCGTCCCAGGTGGTGGCGGCGTATGTCACCCTGCATCCGGAACCGGACGACGCCGACTGGCTGGGGGACACCGACGGGCTGGGCGAGGACGTTCCCCCAGGCTGCGCGATGGCCGTGTACGGCGCCGAGGGGTTGCTCAGGTTCCCGGCCGTGTCGCGGGCCACGACCTGGAAGGTGTACGGCTTGCCGCCTTCGAGCCCGGTGACGATGTCGCGGGGAGTGCCGTTCTCGCCCTCGTAGGAGTAGCCGTGGTCGGTGCGCCGGAACAGGTCGTAGCGGGGCGGGATGCCACTGTCATCGCTGACGGTGTTCCAGGCGAGGAAGATGCCGCCGGGGATGTCCATCCCGGTCACGGTGGTCATTCCGGTCGGTGTGCCGGGAGGCGTGGTGTCCGTCCCCGGGCTCGGACTGGCGGCGGTCGGCTCGGACATGGCCCGGGCGCGGACCAGGTCGGAGGGCGCGCTGAGGTTGCCCGCGCGGTCCTTGGCCACGACGTAGAACAGGTAGTCGCGCCCTGTCGTGAGGCCGGCGACCACCGCGATGACCCGATCGGCCCGCATGTCGACGGTGGCCTGCTGCGTGCGCAGGAAGGCGCCGCCGGTCCACACATAGACGTCGTAGGCGGAGACGCCGACGTCGTCGGTGGACGGCGTCCATACCAGGCCGACCGCCCCGTTGACGTAGACGCTCTGCGTGACCAGGCCCTCGGGACGGGTGGGCGGGGTTCGGTCGATCGGGCTGGGGCTGGGCGGCGGGCTGGAGGGAGGCATGCCGCTCAGGTAGCCGGCAGTGGCCGTCAGTTCGTTGGACGGCGGGCCCGCGTTCCCCGCCGCGTCCTTCGCGACGATCCGGAACGTGTACGACTGTCCCAGGGTGAGGCCGCTGACGATGGAGCCCGGGCCGGTCGTGGTCCGGATGGCGGTGAAGACGCCGTCCTGCTTGACCTGGACGTCGTAGGCGGTGACGCCGACGTCGTCGGTCGCGGCGCCCCAGCACAGCGACACGCCGATGCCGAGACCCGATCCGGGAGCTGCGGGCAACGGACAGTGCCACAGGGCTCCCGGAGCGCTGGGCGGGGCGGTGTCTCCTGCCGCCGCGGAGGCCGGGAGGCCGGCGGCGCCCACGAGCCCGGCGCTCATGAGTCCGGCGCTCATGAGAACAGCGGCGGTGTGCAGACCTTTGACGGGCAACTGTTCACCTCTTGTTCGGGCGGCCCGGCACGTCAGGAGGGGACGGCCGGGCCGCGGGTCGAAGTCATGAGCAGGTGGTGCCGTTGAGAGTGAAGGCGGTGGGTTTGGCGTTGGAACCGCTGTAGGTGCCGTTGAAGCCGACCTGGACGGACTGTCCGGGGGCGATGGTCCTGTTCCAGTCGAGGTTGACGGCCGTCACGTTCGCGCCGTTCTGGGTCCAGGTGGCCGACCAGCCGGGCGGGCTGATCTTCTGGGTGCCGGGGAATGCGAACCTCAGCGTCCAGCCGTCGACCGCGGTCGTGCCGGTGTTGGCGATCGTGACAGTCGCGGTGAACCCGCCGCCCCAGTCGCTCGTGCCGTACGTCACCCGGCATCCGCCACCCGGCGACGGAGACGGGCTGGGCGAGGGGGACGGCGAAGGGCTGGGCGACGGCGAGGGGCTGGACAGGCCGTGCTGCGCGGTTGCGGTGAGCGTGGCCGAGGGCTGGCTGGAGTTGCCCGCGGCGTCCCGCGCCACGACGTAGAAGGTGTAGCTCGTGCCGGCGACCAGCCTCTCCGCGACGTAGAGGAGGGTGGTCGATGAGCCGATCTTGCTGAAGCCGGTGCCCTGCCTCATGTACACGTCGTAGCCCGTGACCCCGGTGTCGTCGGTCGAGGCCGTCCAGCACATCGGCACCGCGTTGGTGAAGTCCGCGCCGCAGACCCGCAGTCCGGTGGGCGCGCTCGGCGGCGTGGTGTCCACCGGAGACGGCGAGGCGGACGGAGAGACGGACGGCGAGGGGCTGGGGGACGGCGACGGACTGGGAGAGGGTGAGGGGCTGGGGGACGGCGAAGGGCTCGCCGTGCCCTCCGGCGGGGTGCCCCACACCAGCGTGTTCCCGTCGTACGCCGGCACGTGGGAGGCGGCCGAGGCCGACCAGTCGTTGGCCGGGTCCCAGGTCGCGCCGTTCGGCACGGAGATGCGCAGCTGGGTGCTGCGGCGGTAGAGCTGGGCGTCGCCGGGGTAGATCGGCTTGCCGGTGCAGTCCACCTCCGCGTAGTAGGTGCGGTCCCGGGCGAGGACGGGCCCGCTCACGGCGCAGCCGCTGCTGTCGCCGCCGGTCACCTTCACCTGCGAGGCCGAGGTGGAGCCGTCGAGCGTGAAGTAGTAACGCGCCTTCCCCGACTGGAGGACCCGCGGAGGCCAGTTCGACGTGTTGGTGATGGTGACGGCCAGTGAAGTGCCGTCCACACCGGTGTAGACGTTGTCGACACCCGCGGTGATCTCGTCGTACTTCCTCTCCGGCGCGGGGAAGTCCGCCAGGGGCGTGCCGCCGTACTCCTTGGCGAACCGCGCGAGCACGTTGGTGATGCCGGAGTTGTAGTCGATCGCCACCTCGTTGCGGACATAGTCCGTACGGCTGTCGGTGTAGGCGTCGGCGGCGTCCGGTCCTCCGGCGAGCGCGCCGTACAGGACGTGCAGGTTCGGGCCGGTCGTGTCGCTCATGTATCCGAGGTACTGGCCGCTGGCCGCCCGATGGTGGACGTGCGTGGGCGGGTTGGTCCCGAAGCCGACCATGTAGCTGGAGTGGCGGGGATTGTCGCCGAGTGCGTAGTCGACCTGCCGCTTGGCGAAGTCGTGGTAGCGGGAGTAGAGCGGGTCGCCGGGCCCGAGGTGGTCGGCGTAAACGAGGGCCACCCACGCGGTGTTCAGGGCCATGCGCAGGGAGGCCCAGTTGAAGACGTACGCCAGGCCGCCGGGGGTGATCGTGCCCTTCTTGCCCTTGTATCCGGTGGTCCAGTAGTCGAGGTAGCGCTGGACGTCGTCGATGTACTTCTGCTCGCCGGTCAGCGTGGCCATCAGCGCGTAGACGCCGTATTCCTTGTCGTTCCACCCCAGGCCGAAGGTGTAGGCGGGCACCGTGGTCCCGCCCGCGCCCTGGCCCGCGTCAGGCTCGCTGCCCATCTTCGGGTAGAACTCGCGGGCCTTGTCCAGGTAACTCCCCGTGCCCGTGGCCCGGTAGAGCCACACGGCCGCCCAGGCCAGCTCGTCCCAGTACATCTTGGTCGCGCCGGGGTGGTCGGAGCCGCCCTCCCAGGTCGAGTTGTAGTAGCCGGAGATGCCCGGCACGCAGCTCGTGTACGCGGTGTCCTGGCCGTTCGTCCCCTTGGTCGTGTCGGCGAACGTGAACAGCTGCCTGGCGTGCGTCAGCAGCGTGTCGGCGTACGACGGGTCGCTCTGGCGGAAGGCCATCGAGGAGGCCGCCATGGCCGCGGCCGTCTCGGCGACGACGTCGGTGCCCTTGCACGTCGGGGTGATCTTGTAGACCGGCCGCGACATGCCCTTGATGTCGATCACCTCGGGCGGACCCCAGTACGCGTGGTCCACGCTGCCGTCGCCCACCTGGACGTACAACGTCTCCGGCTCGGGGTGGGCGGCGATCAGGTAGTCGGTGGCCCATTTGAGGTTGTTCAGCATCGGCGTGAGCTGGGTCCCGTAGCCGGACCGGTTCTCGACCAGCCCCCAGGCCAGCATCGTGGTGGTGAACGCCATCGGGAAGCCGAACTTGACGTGGTCGCCCGCGTCGTACCAGCCGCCGGACAGGTCCACCCCCGCCGGCTTGCCGTCGTTCAGCGTGCGGTCGCCGCGCCACTCCACCCGGCTCCAGGCGGGCTTCCTACCCGACTGCTGCGCCTCGTAGAAGTAGATCGACTTCTGCAGGGCCTCGGTGTAGTTGTACGACGCCGCTGCCTGGGCCCGCGTCGGCCCGGGTACGAGCGGGGCGGCCAGCACGGCAGCCAGCGCGGTGACCAGCACAGTGGCCAGCAGGACGGCCGGCCGGCCCAGCGACAGGAGTCTCATCGATGCCTCGTCTCAGGAGCAGGTGGTGCCGTTGAGGGTGAAGGCGGTGGGTTTGGCGTTGGCGCCGGTGTAGGTGCCCTGGAAGCCGATCTGGACGGACTGGCCGGCACCGATGGTCTTGTTCCAGTCGAGGTTCGCCGCGGTGACGGCGGTCCCGGTCTGCGTCCAGGTGGCCGACCAGCCGGGCGGGGAGATCTTCTGATTGCCGGGGAAGGCGAACTTCAGGGTCCAGCCGTTGATCGTCGTGGTCCCGGCGTTGGTGATCGTGACGGTCGCGGTGAACCCGCCTCCCCAGTCGTTGGTCGCGTACGCGACCTTGCACGTGCCCCCGGACGAAGGCGACACAGAAGGCGACGCAGAAGGGGACACAGAAGGGGACGCAGAAGGGGACGCAGAAGGGGACGCAGAAGGCGACGCTGAGGGAGATGCAGAGGGCGACGCCGACGGTGATGCGGACGGTGATGCGGAGGGGGACGCAGAGGGCGACGCCGACGGTGATGCGGACGGGGACGCCGAGGGCGAGGCCGACGGGGAGGGTCCGGTTCCCGGCGGGGTGCCCCAGAGCAGCCTGCCGTCGTTGCCGTACAGCGTCATGCGGTCGGCGCCCTTCGCCGACCAGTCGTTGGACGGGTCCCAGGTCGCGCCGTCGGCCACGCCGATCCTGAGCTGCACCTCGCGGCGGAACTCCGACTGGCCGCCGGGGAAGATGAGCGTGCCGGTGCAGTCGACCTCGGCGTAGTACGTCCGGCCCTCCAGCAGGTGCGGCCCGGTGGGCTGCTTGCACTGGGTGTAGGACGTGCTCACGGTGACCTGGCTCGCCGTCGTCGAGCCGTCGAGCGTGAAGTAGTAGCGGAACTTCGCCCGGTCGAGCACGGTCGCGGGCCAGGCCGACTTGTTGATGACGAAGGTCTTGGCCGCCGTCTCCCGGGTGGTGTGGGTGATCGTCGGCTCCAGGGAGAACTCCGGGCCGTCGGGCGTCTCGCGTGGCAGCGTCGCGAGGGGCGACCCGCCGTACGCGCCGTAGAGGACGGCGAGCGAGCTGGTGATGCCGGAGTTGAAGTCGAGCGCGACCTCGTTCTTGACGTAGTCGCCCCGGCTGTCGGTGTAGGCGTCGGCGCCGTCCGGGCCGCCGACCAGCGCGCCGTACAGGATGTGCCTGCTCACGGTGGGTTCGCCGTCGGGACCGGCGTTGGTCCAGGAGCCGTGCGCGCCGCGGTGGTGGGGGTTGCGCGGCGGGTTGGTCCCGAACCCGATCATGTAGCTGGAGTGGCGCGGGTTGTCGCCGAGCGCGTAGTCGATCTGGCGCTTGCCGAAGTCGTGGTAGCGGGCGCGGAGCGAGCTGGACGAGCCGAGATAGTCCGCGTACCTCAGCGCGACGAACGCGGTGTTGGCCGCCATGCGCAGCGAGGCCCAGTAGAAGATGTACGCGAGGCCGCCGGGGGTGATCGTGCCCTTCTTGCCCTTGTAGCCCACGGTCCAGTAGTCAAGGTAGCGCTGGACGTCGTCCTTGTACTTCTGCTCGCCGGTCAGCTCGGCCATCTGCTCGTAGACGGCGTACTGCTTGTCGTTCCAGCCGAAGCCGAAGTTGAAGACGGGCACCTGGACGCCGTTGCTCCCGGGGTCTTCCTGGGTGCCCATCTTGGGATAGAACTCGCGGGCCCGGTCGAGGTAGCTCGCGGTGCCCGTGGCCCGGTAGAGCCAGACGGACGCCCAGGCCAGCTCGTCCCAGTACATCTTCGTGGCGCCCTCGACCTGGCCGCCCTCGCCGGTGGAGTTGTAGAAGCCCTGCGCGGCGCTGACGCAGTTCACGTACGCCGTGTCGCGGCCGTTGGTCCCCTTGGTCGTGTCGGCGAACGTGAACAGCTGCCTGGCGTGCGTCAGCAGCGTGTCGGCGTACGACGGGTCGGTCGGCCGGAAGACGATCGACGACGCGGCCATCGCGGCGGCGGTCTCGGCCGCCACGTCGGTGCCGGGACACGACGCAGTGATCTTGTAGACCGGCCGCTTGTGGCCCTTGGCCTCGACGGTCTCGGGCGCACCCCAGTAGGAGTGGTCCTCGCCGCCGTCGCCGACCTGGACGTAGAGGACGTTCGGCTCGGGATGGGCGTTGATGAAGTAGTCGCCCGACTGCCGGAGCGTGTTCAGCAGGTACGGCAGCTGGCCCGACCTCTCGTAGGCCGACCGGTAGTCGACGCCGCCCCAGGCCAGGGTGGTGGTCATGGAGGCCATCGGGAAGCCGAACTTCACATGGTCGCCGGCGTCGTAGAAGCCGCCCGACAGGTCGACTCCGGCGGACTTCCCGTCGTTCACGGTCGAGTCGGCCCGCCAGGCCACCCGGTTCGTGGACGGCAGATGGCCCGACTCCTGCGCCTCGTAGAACAGGAACGACTTCTGCAGCGCCTCGCCGTAGGCGAACGTGGCGGCGGAGGCGGGAGCCCCGCCGGAAATGCCGGACAACACGGCGCCGGTCGACACTGTCACGGCCAGTGCCGTCGCGGTGCTCGCGCTCAGCAGCCGTCGCGGTAGTCGCATGAAAATGCCCCCAGGGATGACGTACGGGCGGGACGACCGGAAAGGGATCCCGCCCGGATCGTGCGTACGGGACCTGGCGCGCTCCAAGCGCGGCCCCGGACGCAGGGCCGTCCGTACAGGTCAGGGGCGTCGCAGCGAGCCGGGGAAGTGAAACTTTCAGCACGGGCCCGGCCGCTGTGAAGGCATGGCGACCGCGAATTAACCGTGCCGGACATTTCGAGAAACGCCGCGTACCTAGCGTCCGAGTCGTGGATGCAGGGCTGTATACAACACCGGACACGGGCTCGGCCGGGAGGACGAAACTCCGGCGGGAGCAGGTCTACGGCGAGTTGCGCCGGCGGCTGATGCTCGGCGAGTTCGCGATCCGGTCCCGGCTGGTGGAGGAGCGGATCGCCGCGCTGCTGGAGGTCTCCAGGACCCCGGTACGCGAGGCGCTGGTCCGCCTCCTCGCCGACGGCCTGGTGGAGCGGGGCCAGGACGGTGGTTACTACGTCGCCCAGCCCGACCTGCACGACCTCAGAGACCTCTACGAACTGCGGGTGACTCTGGAACTGCGCGGGATCAGCCGCGCGCTGGAGCCGGCCGTACGCGGGCACGACCCGGCGGTGCTGGAACCCCTGCGCGACCAGTGGCGCGCGCTGCGGGACGACCAGCCGGAGCCCGACCCGCAGTTCGTGGTGATGGACGAGGACTTCCACGTCACGATGAGCCGCGCCTCGGGGAACGCGGCGCTCACGAGCACCCTCGCGTCCGTCAACGCGCGGATCAGAGCGGTGCGCATGTACGACTTCCTGACCGCCGACCGCATCACCCTCACGATCCTGCAGCACCTGGAGATCGTCGAGGAGGTCCTCGCCGGGCGTCTTGAGGACGCCCTGACCGCGATGCGCCGGCACGTCGGGGAGTCGATGGACGTCGTCGAGCGCAGGGCCGCTCGCGCGATCACCCAGATGGCCCTCAACCGAGGCAGGCGCCATGACGTTGACCGAGGCTCCCACTGACCATCCCCTGCTCGCGGCTCGCGGCCTGACCCGGGCGTTCGGCGACGTCGTCGCCAACGACGGGGTCGACTTCGACGTACGGCCCGGCGAGGTGCACGCCCTCGTCGGGGAGAACGGCGCGGGCAAGAGCACCCTTCTCAAGCTCATCTACGGCGTGCACCGGCCCGACGCGGGTGACCTGGTGGTGGACGGCACGCCCGTGCGGGTCGGCAGCCCGGCCGCCGCCCGGTCCCTCGGGATCGGCATGGTCTTCCAGGACCTGCGGCTGGTCCCCGCGCTGACCGTGACGGAGAACGTCGCGCTCGCGATGCCCGGCAGGCTCAGGCCTGCCGCGCTCGCGCGGCGCATCGCGGCCGCCGCCGAGGAGTACGGCCTCGCCGTGGACCCGCACGCGAAGGTCGCCCACCTTTCCATCGGCGAGCGCCAGCGCGCCGAGATCCTGAAGGTCCTCCTCACGGGCAGCCGGGTGATCATCCTGGACGAGCCGACCAGCGTGCTGGCCCCCCAGGAGGTCTCCGCCCTCTTCCAGGTCGTCCGGCGGCTGCGCGGCCTCGGGTACGGCGTCGTCATCGTCACCCACAAGCTGGGTGAGGTCAGGGCCGTCGCCGACCGGGTCACCGTGCTGCGCGGCGGCCGGGTGATCACCGGCGGGGCGGACCCCGGGGCGTACGACGACGCCGAGCTGGTGGAGGCGATGGTGGGCCGGGCGGTGCCGCCGCTGCCCGCCGACCGCCCCGCGCCGCCGCCCGGCCGTACGGCCGCGCTCTCCCTCACGGGGGTGAGCGCGTACGGCGACAACGGGGTGCTCCGGCTGCGCGACGTCACGCTCGACGTGCTGCCCGGCGAGGTCGTCGGGGTCGCGGGCGTGGCGGGCAGCGGCCAGCGGGAGCTGTGCGAGGTCGCCTGCGGCCTGCGCCCGGCCGCGACGGGTGTGGTCGCGGTCGCGGGCGAGGCGCTCACCGGCCCGTCCGGGCGGGTCGCCGAGGTGCCGGAGGACCCGCTGGCCGACGCTGTCGTCCCCGGGCTCACGGTCGTCGAGCACGTCGCGCTCGGCCTGCCGCGCAGGCCGCGGCGGCGGCTGAACGTCGACTGGCGGCGGGTGGCCGAGATCTCCCGCGACCTGGAAGGCCGCGCCGGGCTCGGCATGGCCGCGGCCCGCCGCAGGGTCGCCGAACTGTCCGGCGGCAACGTCCAGCGGGTCATGCTCACCCGGGCACTCGCCCGTGACGACGCCGCGCTGGTCGTCGCGGCCTACCCCAGCCGGGGCCTCGACATCGCGACCACCCGGCGTACGCAGGAACTGCTCCTGGAGCGGGCGGCGGCGGGCGCGGGCGTGCTCGTCGTCTCCGAGGACCTCGACGAGCTCATCGCGATCAGCGACCGCATCGCCGTCCTGCACGACGGCCACCTCGCGGGCGTCGTGGCGGCGCGCGGCGCCGACCGGCAGGAGATCGGACGCCTCATGCTCGGCGGTGCGATCGGTGGTGCGGCATGACGGCCACGCTCACGCGGCCCGCGGTAGCCGACCGGACCGCCTCCCCGGTCAGGACGGCGCTGAGGACGGCGGCGCGGTGGATCGGGGCGCTCGCCGGGGCCGTGGCGCTGTTCGCCGTTCTCCTGCTGGCCAAGGGGGTCGACCCGGTCGCGGCGCTGACCGGCATGGTCGCGCAGGCGTTCACCGGGCCGAGCCTGGAGCAGATCGTCATCAAGGCGACCCCACTGGTCCTCGGCGCGATGGCGGTCGTGCTGCCCGCCCGGGCCGGACTCACCAACGTCGGCGGCGAGGGGCAGATCCTCATCGGGGCCGTCGCGGGCGCGGGCGTGGGCCTGTCCGTCCCCGGGCCGGCCGCGCTGCCGCTCATGCTGCTCGCCGGGGCGGGCGGCGGCGCCCTGTGGGCGGGCGTGGCGGCGGCGATGCGGCTGGTGGTGGGGGTCAACGAGGCCGTCACCACGCTGCTGCTCAACTACGTGGCGCTCGACGTCATGCTCTACCTCATCTACGAGCCGTGGAAGGACCCGCACGGCTCCGGGCAGCCGGCCACCCGCCCACTGGAGATCGTCCAGCGGATGCCGCTGGTCAGCGGCACCGCCGTCCACATGGGGATCGTCGTCGCCCTGCTCGTCGCCGTCGCCGTGTGGCTGGTGCTGCGCGGCACGTCGTTCGGCTTCCACCTGTCGGTCGTCGGCGGCAACCCCGAGGCGGCCCGCCGCGCCGGGCTGCCGGTGGCGCGGCTGATCCTCGCGGCCATGCTGCTCGGCGGGGCGTTCGCGGGGCTGGCCGGAGCCGTCCACCTCGCCGGGGTCGAGTTCAAGCTCAGGCCCGGGCTCACCACGAACATCGGCTACATCGCGTTCCTCGCCGCCTGGCTCGCCCGGCACCGGCCGCTGCCGGCCGTGGGGGCGGCGCTGCTGCTCGCCGCGGTCACGGTGGCCGGCGACAGCCTCCAGCTCGACAGCGGGCTGCCGGCCGCGACCGTGAACGTCCTGATGGGCCTCGTCCTGCTCGCCGTACTCGGATGGAGTCGCCATGCTCGTCGTTGACGTGCTCGCCGGAGGGGTCAGGGGCGGGACCGCGATCATGTTCGCCGCGCTCGGCGAGACGCTGGCCGAGCGGGCCGGGGTGGTCAACCTCGGCACCGAGGGCTGCATGCTGGTCGGCGCGCTCGGCGGCTACGCCGTCGCGGCGGAGACCGGGAGCCCCTGGCTCGGCCTGCTGGCCGGGGCGCTCGCGGGCGCGCTGCTCGGGCTGGTGCACGCCGCCGCCGTCCTGTGGCGGGGCGCCGACCAGTTCGCCACCGGCCTCACGCTCATGTTCCTCGGGCTCGGCCTCACCTCGCTGTTCGGCGCGGCGTACGTCGGCAGTCCCGCCCCCGGGTTCGACCCGGTGCCGGTGCCGGTGCTCGGCGATCTCCCGATCGTGGGGGAGATCCTGTTCCGGCACGACCCGGTGACCTACCTGTCGTTCGCCGTCGCGCCCCTGCTGTGGTTCCTCCTCGGCCGCACCAGGACCGGCCTGCTGGTCCGCACGGCCGGGGAGCGCGCCGACGTGCTGCACGCGCACGGGCACTCGCCCGCCCTGGTCCGCGCCGCCGCCGTGGTGGCCGGCGCCGGGCTGGCCGGGCTCGGCGGGGCCCAGCTCTCCACGGCGTACGCCCACGCCTGGTTCGAGGGCATGACGGCGGGCCGGGGCTTCATCGCGGTCGCGCTCGTCATCTTCGCCGCCTGGCGTCCCCTGTGGGTGATGGCCGGGTCGTACCTGTTCGGCGCCGCGCTCGCCGTGGCGCCGGCGCTGCAGGCCCGCGGGCAGGCGCTCAACCAGTTCGCCCTCGATGCCCTGCCCTTCGTCATCACCCTCGTCATCCTCGCGATCCTCGGCAGGCGCACGCTGCGCGCCGCCCCCGAGGAACTCCGCCGCGTCTTCGCTCGCTAGCCGGGAGACCCCATGCGCACGATCATCGCCGGGGCGGCCCTCACCGCCCTCGCCGTCCTCTCCACCCTCACGACCGCCTGCTCCGCCAACACCGCAGGGACCGCCGCGCCCGCCGCCCCGGGCGGCGCCGCGCCCGGCAAGGACTCGCCCGCCGTCGGTTTCGTCTTCGTCGGCCCGAAGGACGACTACGGCTACAACCAGGCCGCCTACCAGGGCAGCCAGGAGGTGGCCAAGGTGTTCCCGCAGCTGAAGGTGATCACCGCGGAGAACGTGCCCGAGGACGACAACGCCGCCCGCGTCATGAACAGCATGATCGCCAAGGGCGCCCGGATCATCTTCGCCACGTCGTACGGACACCTGGACGCCGCGCTCAAGGTGGCCGCCGAGCACCCCGACGTCGTGGTCGTCCAGCAGGGCAACCTCATCACCGGGACCACCCCGCCGAACGCGGGCACGTTCTTCGGCACCGTGTACGAGCCCGTGTACCTCGCGGGCATCGCGGCGGGCAAGGCGACGAAGACCGGCAAACTCGGATACGTCTACGCGTTCCCGATCAGCCAGACCATCGACAACATCGACGCCTTCGAACTCGGCGCCCGCTCGGTGAACCCCACCGTGAAGACGTACGCGGTGAGCACGTCGAGCTGGTGCGACCCGGCGAAGCAGGCCGAGGCGGCGGCGAACCTCCTCAAGCAGGGCGTCGACGTGATCACCCAGCACCAGGACTGCACCGCGACCGTCATCAAGGCGACGGAGGCGGCCGGCGCGATGACCGTCGGCTACCACGCCGACGCCTCCGGCATCGCCCCGAAGGGCTGGCTGACCGGGTCGCAGTGGAACTGGGGACCGCTCTACTCCGACATCGTCCGCACGGCCCTGGCCGGCACGTTCACCGGCTCGAAGTACAACGCGAACTTCCGGGTCGGCTACAAGACCGGCGACAACCCCTTCGTGCAGTCGCCGTACGGGCCGGGCGTGGACGAGGAGACGAAGAAGCTGGTCGACGCCGCGAAGGAGAGGCTCAGGAACTCCTCGCCCTTCGCCGGGCCGGTGCGCGACCAGGAGGGCAAGGTCCGCGTCCCCGAGGGCACCGTGCCTGACTACGAGACCATCGAGAAGATCGACTACTTCGTGGAGGGCGTCGTCGGAAGCCTGCCGAAGTCGTGAGGTCCTCAGTCATGACCACGACCCCGTATCCCTGGCCCTGGCACGGGCGTCTGGACCCGTCCCGGCTCGCCCTGCTCGCCGTGGCCTGCCCGGACCGCGCCGCCAGAGGGGGGATGGCTGGGGGGACGCCCGGCCTGGAGGAGACGGTGCGCGGCGCAGGCGGCCTGGTGGTCCGGGTGGGGGTCCGCCCGCCGCTGCGCCCCGCCGGGCCTCCGGTGGCACCGTCGAGCAAGGCTCCGAGTAAGGCTATGGGCGCGGCTCCGGACTGCGACGTCGCGGCGGCGGGGTGGGACGGGTTCCACGGCAGCGGCCTCGACGACCTGCTCAGGGCGGCCGGGCGTGACCTGCTGGCGCTCACCGGCTGCTGCCTGGAACTCGGCGTCCACTCGACGATGCGGTCGGCCAACGACCGGGGGTACGAGTGCCTGCTGGTGGCGGACGCCTGCGCCGCCGCCGACCCCACGCTGGCCGGGGCCGCCCTCTCCATGATCGAAATGTCCGGCGGGATCTTCGGCGCGGTCGGATCGAGCGCCGCCCTCATCAGGGAGCTGTCATGATTTTTCCGGTTGTCGAGGCGGAGCCGTACGCCTGGCCGTACGACGGTGGGCTCGATCCCGCCACCACCGCCCTGATCTGCGTCGACTGGCAGGTGGACTTCTGCGGGCCGGGCGGCTACGTGGACATGATGGGCTACGACCTGTCGCTCACCAGGGCCGGCCTGGAGCCCACCGCGCGGGTGCTCGACGCCTGCCGCGAACGCGGCCTCCTGGTCGTGCACACCCGAGAGGGACACCGGCCCGACCTCGCCGACTGCCCGCCCAACAAGCTGTGGCGGTCGCGGCGGATCGGCGCGGGGATCGGCACGGCGGGGCCCTGCGGGCGGATCCTCGTGCGCGGCGAGCCCGGCTGGGAGATCGTTCCCGAGGTCGCGCCCGTCGAGGGCGAACTCGTGGTGGACAAGCCGGGGAAGGGCGCGTTCTACGCCACCGACCTCGACCTGCTGCTGCGGACGCGCGGGATCACCCATCTCGTGCTGACCGGGATCACCACCGACGTCTGCGTGCACACGACCATGCGCGAGGCCAACGACCGGGGCTACGAGTGCCTGCTGCTGTCCGACTGCACGGGCGCGACCGACAAGGGCAACTACGAGGCGGCCCTGAAGATGGTCACCATGCAGGGCGGCGTCTTCGGCGCGGTCGCCCCGTCCGCCGCGCTCCTCGCGTCGCTCCTCGTCTCGCCTGCCGAGGCTCTGTGACCCCCGCCGAGATCGTCGCGGGCACGTACCGGAGGATCCGCGAACGCGGGGACGACGGCGTCTGGATCAGCCTCCGCCGGGAGGCCGACGTGCTGCGCGACCTGGACGGGCTCGATCCCGCGCTCCCGCTGTACGGCGTGCCGTTCGCCGTCAAGGACAACGTCGACGTGGCCGGGTTGCCGACGACGGCGGCCTGCCCGGCCTTCGCCTACCGGCCCGCGCGCAGCGCCCCGCTCGTGGACCGCCTGGTGGCGGCGGGGGCGCTGCTCGTCGGCAAGACGAACCTCGACCAGTTCGCCACCGGCCTGTCCGGGACGCGCACGCCCTACGGCGCCTGTGAGTCGCCGCTGGTGCCGGGGCTCATCTCGGGCGGCTCGTCGTCCGGGTCGGCCGTGGCGGTCGCGGCGGGGCTCGTGCCGTTCGCGATCGGCACCGACACGGCGGGGTCGGGCCGGGTGCCGGCCGCGCTCACCGGGACGGTGGGGCTCAAGCCGTCCCGCGGCCTGGTGCCCACCCTCGGCGTCGTGCCCGCCTGCAGGTCGCTCGACTGCCCCAGCGTGTTCGCGCGCACGGTCGCGGACGCGACGGCGGTCCTGCGGGTGATCGCCGGGCCGCACCCCGGCGACCCGTGGTCGCGCACGCCGACACCCCGAAGGCCCGGCGGCGGCCCGTCCGCCCGGATCGGCGTCCCGCGTACGCCGGAGTTCTTCGGGGACGGCGCCGCGGCGGAGGCGTTCACGGCGGTGACCGAGCGGCTGGCGGGCCTGGGTCACGAGATCGTGCCGGTCGACCTGACGCCGTTCCTCGCGGCGGGGAGACTGCTCTACGAAGGGCCGTGGGTGGCCGAGCGGCTCGCGGGCGTGGGCGACTTCGCCGCCCGGCACGCGCGCGACCTGCACCCGGTGACCCGGCGGGTGCTGGAGAGCGGCCGCGCGATCAGCGGGGCCGAGGTGTTCGGGGGGCTGCACCGCCTGCGGGAGCTGCGGTCCGTCACGGCGCCCGTGTGGACCCGGATCGACGCGCTGGCCGTGCCGACCGTGCCCACGACGTTCACGCTGGCGGAGATGGCCGAGGACCCCGTCGGCCGCAACACGATCCTCGGCCACTACACCACGTTCGCGAACCTGCTGGACCTCGCCGCGGTCGCCGTGCCCGCCGGGCTCACCCTGGCGGGCCGGCCGCACGGCGTCACCTTCCTGGCTCCGGCGGGGTCCGACGACTTCCTGGCCGCCCTGGGCGCGGACTTCCTGGGTGAGAAGGACGAGATGGCCGATAAGGCCGAGGCCGACCCGGCGCCGGCGGGCCGGACCGTCCCGCTGGCGGTGGTCGGAGCCCATCGGGTGGGCCAGCCGCTGCACCCGCACCTGGTGGCGCTCGGCGCGAGGTTCGCCGCCGTCGCCCGGACGGCCCCCTGCTACCGGCTCTACGACCTCGGCGACAGGCCCGGCCTGGTCAGGGAGGAGGGCGGCTCCTCCGTCGAGGTCGAGTTGCACGAGATCTCACCGGCCGCACTGGGGGAGTTGCTCGTGACCGTCCCCAGTCCGCTGGGCCTCGGCACGGTGGAGCTCTCCGACGGCCGCCGGGTCCAGGGCTTCCTGTGCGAGTCGTACGCGGTGGGGTCGGCCAGGGACATCACCGGGCTGGGCAGCTGGCCCGCCTACCTCGCGGCCGGACGCGCGTAGCGCCCGGCCGCGAGGCGGTCACGCCTACGCCGCCGCGGGCGCGTACGCCTCGACATC
Source organism: Microbispora triticiradicis (assembly GCA_003260025.2). GTDB lineage: Bacteria > Actinomycetota > Actinomycetes > Streptosporangiales > Streptosporangiaceae > Microbispora > Microbispora triticiradicis. The sequence goes on from QFZU02000049.1 coordinate 58,498, forward strand.
GCGGCGCCGCATCCGGTGGATCAACGTGTCCAGCGCCCAGGAGCCGGGGCCGAAGACGGCGATGAGGAAGAACGACCAGCAGAACATGGCCGCGGCCTCGCCGCCGTTGAGAAGCGGGAAGAGATCCTGCGGGGCGTGGACGGTGAAGTAGGCGTAGGCCATCGAGCCGGAGCAGAGCACCGCGCTGACGCGGGTGAACAGCCCGAGGAGGACGAGCGTGCCGAAGACCAGCTGGATGGCCGCCCCCCACCAGCCCGGCCACGAGCCGGTCGGCAGGACCTGACCCTTCCCGTCGATGCCGCCCAGGACCCCGAAGATCGACGACACGCCGTGGCAGACGAACAGCAGCCCGGTCACGACCCGGAAGAGCGAGAGCACCGGCCCGCTGATCTGACCGATTTTCACGGAGACCACCTTCTTTGTGGTGAAAAATAAGAATGAGAGCACCGGCCGACGAAAGTTTGGCTCAGGACTGTATAAACCGTGCAGAATTACGGCGTTCCGAGCTTCACATTGTCGGCGGATTCGACGCCCGGCTGTGGGAAGCCGCGCGCAGGTAGGGGTGCAGACCCCGAAAGTGCAGGTCAACACCTTTATCCCAGCAGCGTCGCTGGTGGTGTCGCTCATGCGTCCATGGACTGCGACGAGCCCGATGTCACTGTTCGGCGCCGAACGGACAGCGGACCGCGCTGGTCTTAGATTGCTGGTGCGGAGGCCGGTAGTCAAGTGTTCAAGTAATGCTTAGGGGTGCCGTGGCGGCGCTATGCGGGATAATGCCTGGTAGTGCTCCGTCCACCCATCGGATTTTGGTTTCAGTGACCATTCGGGCCGCGTGAAACTTTCCGATCGGGTCGTGCGCTATCGCGTCCAGAGACACTCCTGCACGGTCTGCACCAGTGCCATCAGGCCCGCCGACACTCGTTCGCCCCGCCATGCGAGGGCGTACGTCAGCCGTAGATCGCCCGCGTCGAGCGGGACGAAGGCGACGTCGTCCCTGCGGACGGACGCGACGAGCAGAGAGGGAGTCGGGAGCAGGCCGACGCCCGCCGCGACCAGGTCGAGCGCGGCGGCGAAGTCGTCGATCTCGCCGGCCACCACGTGCTGCCGGTGGGGCCCGACGCGAGCGGCGAGCCGCGCCCACACGCCGCCGGGAGGGCGTTCACGGGGCACGAGCACCCGGTGCCGGGCGAGCCGTTCGGGCTGCAGCCGGGGCAGGGCCGCGAGCGGGTCCCCGGCGGGCACGGCCAGGTGACTGACGGGCACATGGAACCGGGCGGCCGTGGTCAGGTCACGGGGAAAGGGGCTCGCCAGGATCGCGGCGGTCACCTCACCGGCGGAGACGGCCGCGAGGGAGGCGGCGCGCCCGGCGGGACGCAGTTCCACCTCGGCCGGGGGATCGCGGCGGGCCATCCGGAGGGCCACTCGCGCCGCGAGACCACCCACCAGCGGGGGATAGGCCAGCCGGACGCCGGCGCCCGCCGGTGCGGCCAGCCGCCGCGCCTCGGCCGAGAAGGCCGCCGCGGACTCCAGCAACGTCTCGGCGTACGGCAGCAGCGTCTTCCCGGCGGGGGTCAGCCGCACCTCGCGGCTGGTCCGCTCGAACAGGCGGACCCCGAGCACACGCTCCAGCCGCCCGACGGCCTGACTCGCGGCGGGCTGGGAGACGCCCATCTCGGCGGCGGCGCGGGAGAAGCTGAGATGCCGGGCGACGAGGGCGAAGCAGCCGATGTCACGCAGTGGCGGGCCGGGGTCCACGGGTCAGGGCTTGCGGCCGACCCCGCACATCGCGTCGACCTCCGGCGCCTCGCCGAACTGGCTGGGCCCGGGCCGCCATCGGGACACCGACACCACCCCCGGCTCCAGCAGCGTGAGACCGTCGAAGAAACGGGTGATCTGCTCGGGCGTGCGCAGACGATAGGGGTCGCCCGCCTCGGCGCGGATGCGCTCGGCCTCGTCCGCCGCCTCGGGCGCGACGACCTTCGTGCCGTCCTCGAACACGAGGTGACTGCCGGACGGGAGGGCGTCCATCAGATAGCGCACGAGCCCGTACGCCTCCTCGTCGTCGAGGACCTGACCCATGACCCCGAGCAGCATGAGCCCCACCGGCTCGGCCAGGTCGAGCGTCTTCGCCGCCGTCTCCAGGATCGTGCCGGGGTCGCGCACGTCGGCCTCGATGTAGGCGGTCATCCCGGGCGGAGTGCTGGTCAGCAGGGCGTGGGCGTGCACCAGCACCAGCGGGTCGTTGTCGACGTACACGATGCGGGACTCCGGCGCCACCCGCTGGGCGACCTCGTGGGTGTTGGCGGCGGTCGGCAGGCCGGTGCCGATGTCGAGGAACTGCCGGACGCCCACCTCGCCCGCGAGATACCGCACGGCCCGGCCGAGGAAGCTCCGCGACTGCCGGGCGATGTCCACGATGCCGGGATACGCCTGCATGAGCTGGTCGCCGAGTTCCCGGTCCGCCGGGAAGTGGTCCTTGCCCCCGAGGAAGTAGTTCCAGACGCGTGCCGCGTGCGGCACGCTCGTGTCGAGCCTGGGACGGCCCTCGTCGCCGGGACCGTCCACCAAGCCTGCGCTCATCCGACCTCCCGTGCACAACCCTAGTGCCGGTCCACGGCGAACCCGAGAGACGGACGGCTTGAGTTTCCAGCCGCTGTCAGGGTGACACTCGTCGCCATGGACGATGAAGGGCTGTTCACCGTCGGACGGCTCTCCCGCCGCACCGGGATGCCGGCGCGGACGATCCGCTACTGGTCGGACGTGGGAGTGCTGCCGCCGGCGGGACGGAGCGAGGGAGGCTACCGGCTCTACGACGCCGGCGCCGTGGCACGGCTGGAGCTCGTCCGCACGCTGCGGGACCTCGGCCTCGGCCTCGACGACATTCGGCGGGTGCTGGAGCGGAAGGTCACCCTGGCGGATGTCGCCGCCGTCCATGTGGACGCACTGGACGCGCAGATCCGCACCCTGCGGATCCGGCGCGCGGTGCTCAGCACCGTCGCGAGACGACGGTCCGGCACGGAAGAGATGAACACGGAGGAGATGAAACTGTTGAACGACATGGCACGGCTGTCCGCGGAGGAGCGGCGGCGCATCGTCGAGGACTTCGTGGACGAGGTCTTCGGCGGCCTGGATGCCGATCCGGAGCTCAGGAACCGGATGGGGCACACCCGGGTCGACCTCCCCGACGACCCCACACCCGAGCAGGTGGACGCCTGGGTGGAACTGGCCGAGCTCGTACGCGACCCGGACTTCCGGCGGCGCATGCGCGACATGGTGGAGCACAACAGCCGAGGGCGGGCCGGACAGGAGCCGGGGGCCTTCGCCTGGTTCGCCAAGAAGGTCGTCTGGCTCGCGGGGCAGGCCCGGGAGGACGGCGTGAGCCCCGATTCACCGGAGGCCGCGGAGGTCGTCACCCGCCTGCTCGGCGACATGGACGCCGCCGGCCGGGCGGCCGTGCGGGAGCGGATCGAGGCCGGCCTGTACGCCGAGGCCGATCGGTACCGGCGCCTGATGGCGGTGATCAACGGCCGGGAGCCCAAGCCGTCCCACGCGGACGACTTCGCCTGGCTTCTGGACGCACTCCGCGCGCACCCGGGGGCCTGACCATGATGTGAGCGCAAACATTACCGACAAAGTGGACGTCGGGGAGCCTTGACAGGACATGTTAGCGCAAACAATATTAACGGGCGCGTCATATCCATGACTGGAGACCCCCCATGTCCGTATCCCCCCGCCCCTCACCGCGCAGAACCGCGATCGCGACGGCCGGCGCGCTCCTCTGCGCCGGCCTCGTGTCCACGGGTGGCGTGGCCGCCGCCGACAACGCGTGGTCGCCCAAGCCGTCGTACACCTCGACCGACAAGGGCGACGGCACCTACACCGTGCCGATCCTCAACTCGGACGTGCCGGACATCAGCGTGGAGCGCGTCCCGGCCGCCGAGAACAAGGAGCACCGGGACGTCTACTACATGATCAGCACCACGATGCACCTGAGCCCGGGCGCGCCCGTCATGAAGTCGTACGATCTCGTGAACTGGGAGATCGTCAACTACGTGTTCGACCGGGCCGACATCGGCGACGCGTTCTCGCTGCGCAACGGGCAGAACTCGTACGGCCAGGGCCAGTGGGCGTCGTCCCTCCGCTACCACGACGGCAGGTTCTACGCCGTCTTCAACACCAACAACCTCGGCGGCGCCTACCTCTACAGCACCGACGACGTCGAGAACGGCAAGTGGAAGCGCACGCCCCTCGGCCGCGGGCTGCACGACCCCTCGCTGTTCTTCGACGACGACGGCACGGCGTACATCTTCTACGGCTCCGGCAGCACGAGTGCCGTGCGCCTCAAGTCCGACATGTCGGGCATTGACAAGGATTTTCCGAGCATCTTCGCGGCGAGCGACTACGCCGGCAAGCCGTTCATCGGCGGCCTGTTCGAGGGCGCCCAGGTCTTCCACATCAACGGCTACTACTACGTGGTGATCATCACCTGGCCGTCCGGCCAGGGACGCCAGGTCGTCATGTTCCGCTCCAAGGACCTGCTCGGGCGCTACACCTCGGCGGACGGCACGAACACCTACGAGGCCCGCGGCGTGCTCAACTCCAACGGCTTCGCGCAGGGCAGCCTCGTGCCGATCTCGCGCGACGGAGGCGGCACCGACTGGTACGGCATGTTCTTCCGCGACAACTTCCCGATCGGGCGCACCCCGGCGCTCATCCCCGCGACGTGGCAGGACGGCTGGCCGGTCTTCGGGAACAACGGGGTCGTGCCGGTGGGCGGCGCGTTCGCCAAGCCGATCACGCTGAGCCCGGAGGAGGAGCGGCTCGAGCAGCAGAAGAGCATCGTCGCCTCCGACGACTTCGCCAACGACGCCCCGCACAAGGCGTACATGGACGAGGACTGGACGATCCCGCAGCCGCCCGCGTACGACCCCTCGCTCATCGGCGTCGAGCTGCTGCAGAACCCCGGGTTCGAGTCCGACGCGGTCTCGCCGTGGGGCACGCAGTACGGCGCGACGATCAGCCGCGACACGACCGGCCCGGCGGCGGGCTCGGCGGCGCTGAAGGTGAGCAACCGCACGCTCAACGGCTCCGGTCCGAACCAGTACCTGAACGGGAAGGTGCAGCGCGGTGTGACCTACACCGTGTCGGCGAAGGTCAGGTACACGTCGGGACCGAGCAGCATCCGGTTCAACCTGGTGGCCGACTGGGGCACCGGCGTCCAGACGATGGCGTCCGGGAACGTTCCGATGGGCCAGTGGACGACGGTGACGGGCCAGTACACCGTTCCCACGACGGCGAACGTGGACAACTTCAAGTTCGCGGTGGAGACGCCGTGGGGCAACCCGCAGCCGGCGTCGTCGAGCGTGGAGTACCTGATCGACGACGTCTCCGTCGTCGGGCAGCCGGTGACGACCGAGTACCCCGCCAAGGAGGAGATCACCCCCAACGGGTCGCGCCTGGCCCCGGTGTGGGAGTGGAACCACGCCCCCGACAACCGGTACTGGTCGCTCACCGATCGCGACGGATGGCTGCGGCTGACGACCGGCAAGGTGGTCACCGGCAAGTACGTCTACACCAAGCTCTCCAACCGGGACGAGCTGACCTGGTTCGAGGAGGCGCGGAACACGCTCTCGCAGCGGACGTTCGGGCCCCGGCAGTCCGTCGAGACCAGGATGGACGTCTCCGCCATGAAGAACGGCGACGTCGCGGGCCTGGCCGCCTACAACCGCGGGTTCTCCTACATCGCGGTCAAGCGCGCCGACGGCCAGAACACGCTCGGCGTCGTCAACCGGGGGCAGCCGTTCGCGGTCGACATCGACCAGGCGGCGATCGAGAACTTCGTGCCGGGCACGACGGTTCCGCTCGGTGACGCGAGCCAGGTGTACGTGAAGGCGGACCTCGACTTCGCGTCGCCGGCCGGACAGCTGTGGACGACGTTCTACTACAGCCTGGACGGGCTGAAGTGGACCCAGCTCGGCGGCCGCGTCGGCCCGCAGGCGCTGGACGGGAGCCTCTCGCACTTCATGGGGCACCGGGTCGGCCTGTTCGACTACGCGACGAAGGAGACCGGCGGCCACGTCGACTTCGACTACTACAAGCTCAGCGACACGCTGACCGCGCAGAACAAGCCGCTCGACACGAGCGCCCTCGACGCTGCCGTCGCGTACGCGGAGACGCTCGACAAGCGCGACTACCCCGCGGACGCCTGGTCCGCGACGCAGGCCGCGCTCGCCGACGCCAAGGCGGCGCGGGCCGGGCAGTTCGGCACCCAGAACCAGATCGACGCGCCCGAGCGGGCGCTCAGCTACCAGCTCGCCCGGCTCGGCACGCTCAAGGCCGCCTCGCCGGAGGTCAAGCTGACCGTCACCGCCGCCTCCCGCTGCATCGGCACCTCGGTGTACCTGGCGGTCACGGCCGTCAACGACTCCGATGTGCCGGCGACGGTGACGCTGACCACCCCGTACGGCTCCAAGACCGTGACCGACGTGGCGCCGGGCAAGCAGGCCTACCAGTCCTTCAACACCCGGGCCGGGCAGATCGGCGCCGGCAAGGCGACCGTGGCCGGGACCGCGACGATCGGTGGCAGGCAGGTCACGACGTCCTACGACGCCGCCTACCCCGCGGCCGACTGCCGCTGACCCCACATCTCCCCGCAAAGTCCGAGGTCAAGGAGAATATTCGTGTTGAAGCGCGTCAGAAAGTCGGCCCTGCGACGGGTCGCCGCCGCGGCCGTGACCGGCGCCCTGCTGGCGACGGCGGTCGCCGCGACGACAGGGCCGGTGCAGGCCGCAGGCCAGAACATCATCGTGAACGGCGGGTTCGAGGACGGTCTCAGCAGCTGGTTCGTCAACAACGGGAACTCGACGGACGGCGCCACGCTGTCGCCCACGACGGACGCCTACGCCGGTTCGAGCGCTGTGCTCGTCACGAACCGGAAGACGACCGGGTCCGGCCCGATGCAGGACCTGTCCGGCAAGGTGCAGGCCGGGAAGACGTACGCGATCACGGCCCGGGTCAAGTACGAGAACCCCAACAGCCCGGCGACCAAGCAGTTCTTCGCCACCATGCACTACGGCGGCTCGACGTACACGAACGTCGGCACGGTGACCGTGGCCCGCGGGCAGTGGGGGCTCATCCAGGGCACGTTCACGATCCCGGCGGGGCAGAGCGTCACGACCGCGCGGCTCTTCCTCGAGACGCCCTGGACGTCGAATCCCTCGTCCGCTCCGGACACGCACCTCATGGACTTCAAGGTCGACGACGTGTCGGTCTCGGAGTTCACCCCCTCGACGACCATCGAGGCGCTCGGCAAGAACCCGGGCGAGGGCAACCCGCTCATCTCGCACAAGTTCGGGGCGGACGGCAACGCCTTCGTCCACGACGGCCGCGTGTACATCTACATGACCAACGACACGCAGGAGTACAAGCCGGGCCCCACCGGGGTCTCTTCGACGAACACCTACGCCAGCATCAACACGATCACGGTCATCTCGTCCGACGACCTCATGAACTGGGTCGACCACGGCGAGATCCCCGTCGCCGGCCCTAACGGGGTCGCCCGCTACGCGAACAACTCGTGGGCCCCGGCCATGGAGAGCAAGGTCGTCGGCGGCAAGGAGAAGTTCTTCCTCTACTTCGCCAACAACGGCGGCGGCTCCGGCGTCATCGTCGGCGACTCGCCGGTGGGTCCGTGGCACGACGAGCGTGGCAACCTGCTCATCACGAGCGCGACGCCGGGCGCGTCCAACGGCATCAACTGGCTGTTCGACCCCGGCGTGTTCATCGACGACGACGGCCAGGGCTACCTCGTCTTCGGCGGTGGCGGCGACGACGGGACGCGCAGCGCCGAGAACACCAACCACCCGAAGTCCACGCGTGTGATCAAGCTCGGCGACGACATGATCAGCACGAAGGGCTCGGCGGAGGTCATCGACGCGCCGCTCGTGTTCGAGGCCGGCCACCTGTTCAAGCGCGCCGGCAAGTACTACTACTCGTACTCGTCGAACTTCGGGTTCGGCGGCACGGTCGACCCGAACGGCCCGCCGACCGGGGCGATCGCCTATCTCATGGCCGACAGCCCGATGGGCCCCTGGACCCCCGAGACGTACAAGGGGATCATCTTCAAGAACCCCGGCACCTACTTCGGCGCCGGTGGCAACAACCACCAGTCGGTGTTCCAGCTCAACGGCCAGTACTACTTCACCTACCACGCCCAGACGCTCAACAGCCGCATCACGGGCGGCGCCACCCAGGGCTTCCGCAGCCCGCACCTCGCCAAGCTCGACTTCAACGCCGACGGCACGATCAAGGAGGTGAGGGGCGACTACAAGGGCGTCGAGCAGATCCGCAACCTCGATCCGTACCGGGTCGTCGAGGCTGAGACGATCGCGTGGCAGCAGGGCATCGCGACCAAGAAGATCGACGGCGGGTCGGAGGAGTTCGGCGCGCAGGCGCCGAACCTCGCGGTGTACGACGTCGACAACGGCGACTGGACGTCGCTCGCCAAGGTCGACTTCGGCACGGCCGGCGCCACCGGCGTCACCGCGAAGGTGCGGCCGCTCGCCGCGGGCGGCAGGATCGAGGTCCGTCTCGACGGCCGCAACTCGCCCGTGGTGGCGACCATCCCCGTCGACGCTCCGCTCGGCGAGTGGACGAGGCTCTCCGCCAAGCTCGACGGGGTCAAGGGCGTGCACGACGTGTACTTCACCTACGCGGGGCCCGAGGGCGCGGACCTCTTCGAGATCGACTCCTGGGCCTTCGTCGCGGAGCAGTCCTCGCCGGAGGTCAAGCTGACCGTCACCGCCGCCTCCCGCTGCATCGGCACCTCGGTGTACCTGGCGGTCACGGCCGTGAACGACGGCGACGCGCCGGCGACGGTGACGCTGACCACCCCGTACGGCTCCAAGACCGTGGCCGACGTGGCCCCGGGCAAGCAGGCCTACCAGTCCTTCAACACTCGGGCCGGGCAGATCGGCGCGGGCAAGGCGACCGTGGCCGGGACCGCGACGATCGGCGGCAAGCAGGTCACGACGTCCTACGACGCCGCCTACACCGCGGCCGACTGCCGCTGACCGCCCCGGCCCCGCCCCCTCATAAATCGGAGTGATCACCCCATGCGAATGACCCGCACCACCCAGATACTGGCCGCCTCCGTGCTCGGCCTCACCCTCACCGGCATCGGCGTCTCCCCCGCCCTCGCCGACGACCCCGGCGCCGGCATCGACGTCTCGGTCACCATCACCCCCACCACCACCCCCGGCCAGATCTCCATGACCGTCGCCGACAACAACGGCGTCTCCCTCCAGGAGAACGGCTCCGACGCCACCGCCCGCCAGTTCGTCGGCACCCTGCCCACCGTCACCGTCACCGACACCCGCACACCCGCCGAGATCCCCGACGGCGAATTCTGGGCTGTGGTCGGCCAGGCCAGCGCGTTCACCGCCACCGCCACCGGCACCGCCCCCATCGGCCCCGAATACCTCGGCTGGAAGCCCCGCCTGCTGTCCGACACCACCAC
>QFZU02000005.1 GCA_003260025.2 Microbispora triticiradicis
GACCAGGGCGACGAGCGCGCCCGTTCCGACCGCCACCGCCCAGGGCCTGCGGCGCGGGCCCGCCGGAGCCGGCGCGGTGACCGGCGCGGGGGTGGGAGTGCGCCCGGCGTCCGGCGCGGGCACGGATGCCGGTACGGACGCGGGCAGGGGCGTGGGCCCGGACAGGGGAACGAGAGCCGGAGCGGTCGCCTCGCCCTGGTGGAACAGCGGCACGAACCGGGCGAGACGCGGCGGCTGCCGGGGACGCGGCAGCACCGGGTCGGCCACCCGCCCGGTGGCCACCGCGTGCAGGTGCTGCATCGCCAGGTCGGCCGTCATCCTGACATCGGGGTCCTTGACCAGGAGCCCCGCGATGACCGGGGCCAGCGGCCCGGCCCGGTGCATGGGGCCGGACTCCTCGTACATCACCGCGGCCAGCGTCGCGAGCGCGTGACCCCGGTTGAACGGCGAGTGCCCCTCCACCGCCAGGAACAACGTCACCCCGAGGGACCACAGATCGGACGCCCGCTGCGCCTGCCGTCCCGCCGCCCGTTCGGGGGCGATGAACGCCGGTGTCCCCACGAGCATGCCGGTGCGGGTGACGGGGGAGTCGTCCTCCATCGCCGCGATGCCGAAGTCGGTCAGCACGACCCGGCCGTCCTCGGCGAGCAGGACGTTGTCGGGCTTGACGTCCCGGTGCAGCACCCCGTTGGCGTGCGCGACCCGCAGCCCGGCCAGCACCTGCGCGCCGATCTCCGCCACCCGGCGCGGCGGAAGCGGTCCCTCGTCGCGGATGACCGACCCCAGCGTCCGGGACGGCACCAGTTCCAGCACGATCCAGGGGTAGCCGCCCTCCTCGAAGGCGTCGTACACCGCCGCCACGTTCGGATGGCTGATCCGTCCGGCCGCCCTGGCCTCCCGGAAGGTCCGGATCGTGAAGACGTCCCGTTCCGTCCCGGTCATCTCGGCGGACTGGTGCAGTTCCTTGACGGCGACCTCGCGTTCGAGCACCTGGTCGACCGCGCGCCACACGGTGCCCATGCCGCCCCGCCCCAGCGGCTCGATCAGGCGATAGCGTCCTGCCACGACACGTTCGGAGGTCTGCGCATCAGCCATGGTTGTCGCGCTACCCCGGTTGGGGGAACGCATGCGACATCGTTACCTTTCTGGGACAAAAGGCTTCTGGCATGTACGCGTCGGCTGGATCGTCATCCGGGCTGGAAGGTGCGGGCGAAGACCTTGAAGTATGACAACCCGGAAGTCCAGCGGGCGTCGCTCACCTGCCAGTAGAGGGCGACGCACCGGCCGTCGGCGAGCCGGAAGGCGCGGTCGAGCACCCGCACCTTCCCGCTGCTGACCGTGTGGGTGAACTCCCAGTCGGCGGAGGGAACGCCCAGGTAGGTGCCCGGTGTGATGCCGATGCGTTCGTAGCCGCGCAGGTATCCCTTCTCGGTCGAGGCCTCCTCGACCGTGCGCACGGCGCTGACCGGGTCGTCGGTCTCCCAGGGGGTCAGGTCCACCTGCAGGTAGTCCCGGCCGTTCGGGGCGTGGAAGCGCACCCGCGTGGCCTCCCTGCCGTACGGGGTCCAGCCGGAGGGCAGGCCGATCGTGAAGCCCAGCGGGTCGCGGTGGGTCCGCCAGCCGGCGGGCAGCGTGGCGGCCGGCCGCGAAGACGGCTCTTTGGACGGCTCCTCTGACGGCTCCTCTGACGGCTCCTCGGACTGCTCGGGCGACGGAGGTCCGGAGGTCGGCCCGGTGTAGGGACTCGGCTCGCCGGTGCCGTCCGACGTGGAGTCGCCCGTGGAGTCGCCCGTGGAGTCCCCTGTGGAGTCCCCAGTGGTGCCGGTGTCGTTGCCGGTGCCGTTCTCGGAGGCCGACGCGGAGTCCCGGCCGACCTGCCCCGCGACGAGCGTCTTGTAGCCGTACCACCCGCCCACCACGACGCCCACGATCAGCACCGGGAGCAGGACCAGCAGGGCCACTTTGCCTGCCGGGCCGCGCCGCGCGCCGGACTGTCCCGGAGCAGGGGGGAGGGAGTGCGGGGGGTGTGTTGCGGCCGCGCCGTACGCGCCGGGGCCGGGCTGCCCCGGACCCTGCGGCACGCTCTGCCAGGAGCCGCCGTACGGCTGGGCCCCCGGCGGCGTCTGCTGCCAGTGCGCGCCGGACGGCTGTCCCGGCGGGGGTGGGCTCGTCTGCCAGGAACCGCCGGACGGCTGTCCCGGCGGGGGTGGGCTCGTCTGCCAGTGACCGCCACCGGGCGGCGGCGATCCGGAGGGCGCCGGCTGCCAGGAACCGCTCGGCGGCTGCTGCGGCCCGGACGGGTTCGGCTGCCAGGAGCCGGGCGGGGGCGCGGCGGCCGCCGGTCCCGGGCCGGCCGCGATGGCGGCGTTGAGCAGGGCGGCGGTCTCGGCCGGGGAGATGCGGTGGGCCGGGTCCTTGCGCAGCAGGCCTTCGAGCACGGGCGTGAGGGCCCCCGCCCGCAGGGGCGGCGCGGGATCGTCGTGCAGCACGGCCGCCATCGTGGCCACCGCCGAGTTGCGGTCGAACGGCGTCCTGCCCTCCACCGCGGCGTACAGCGTCGCGCCGAGGGACCACAGGTCGGACTCGGGGGTCGCGGGATAGCCGTTGAGCCGCTCGGGCGGCAGGAACGCGGGAGTGCCGGTGATGCCGCCGGTCATGGTCAGCGCGGTCTCCTCCGGCATGGTCGCGATGCCGAAGTCGGTGAGCACGACCCGGGTCTCCCCGCTGAGCAGCACGTTCTCCGGCTTCACGTCCCGGTGCAGCACTCCGGCGGCGTGCGCGGTGCACAGCGCGTCGAGGACCTGCAGGCCGATGGCGGCCACCCGGCCGGGCGGGAGCGGGCCCTGGTCGCGCAGCGCCTGGCCGAGGGAGCGCGACTGGACGAGTTGCATCACGATCCAGGGCCGGCCGTCCTCCTCGATGACGTCGTGCACGACGACGACGTTGGGATGGTCGATGCGGCCCGCCGCCCGCGCCTCGCGGATCGTCCGGCGGTTGAACGTGTCCCGGTCCTCTTCCGAGGTGGGATGGTAGAGCACCTCTTTCACGGCCACCGTACGGTCGAGCAGGTCGTCATGGGCACGCCAGACGACGCCCATGCCCCCGCGGCCGATCGGTTCGAGCAGGCGATATCTGCCCGCCACCCGACGCTCTTCGTCCACCCGCCCCTCCTCGAAACCCCCTGAATGGTCCCACAGGCGGGCGCCCGGCCGTCCGCCGTGCCGAAAATCCCGGGGACGGCGGGCACTTCGGAAGACCGGACAGGGACGGGGACGCGCGCACGGCTCGCAACCGTCACCCGCCCTCCGGCGCGCGAACCCGATGCTCAGTCGTTATGGCGCGTTATAAAAGGCGGATTCGGTTCGCTTGGACTGTGCTGACCTGCGAGAACGCCTTATCTCACACTTTCTCTCATTGTCGCGTGACATTTTCGACACATCTCGCCAGTCTTGTCCGGTTTATTCCCCTCTAATACTGTCCGCAGTGAATTTGTCGTTTCCGGACGGACCTCCCCCCGAGACGACCCGTCCCCCGCCTGGAGGCGAAATGCGGTTGCGCACGACCACGTGCGGAAGATCCCCCTACGGCATGGCGCTCGGCGCCGCGGTCCTGGTGTCGGCCGCGATCGCGCTGACGCCGGTCCCACCCGCGCAGGCCGATCCGGCCGTGGCCGCCGGGAAGAATCCCCCCGCGCCGTGCGGCGATTCGAGCGCGCACCTGGACCAGGTGCCCACCCCCGAGCAGTTCTTCGGCTTCCCGCTGGGCAAGGGACAGCCCCGGGTGCTCACGACCGAAGAGATCACCAGGTACGTGGAGGCCGTCGGCCGCGCCTCGGACCGGGTGGTCACCGGCACGATGGCGCGCAGCGTGTCCGGCCAGGGCCTGCCCTACGCCATCGTGTCCGACGCCCGCCACGTGGTCCCGGGACAGCTGAAGAAGATCACCGACCAGATCCGTTCGCTGCGCGACCCGAGGACGCTGCGGGCGGACAAGGCCACCCGGATCGCCGAGGAGGCGCCCGCCATCGTCTGGATCGCGGGCAACGTGCACGGCGGTGAGAAGAGCGGCGCCGACGCGGCGCTCAAGACCCTGTACGAACTGGCCGCCGGCCTGTCCTGCGACGTGGCCAAGCGCAACGACAACCTGCTCACGGTCATCGTGCCGACCCAGAACCCGGACGGCCGCGACGCGAACCGCAGGCAGAACGACTACGGGTTCGACCTCAACCGGGACTGGTTCGCCCGCACCCAGCCGGAGACCGACGCCAAGATCGACATGCTGCGGGCGTACCCGCCGCAGGTCTTCGTCGACGCGCACGAGATGGGCGGGCGGCAGTACTTCTTCCCGCCCAACGCCGACCCGATCCACCACGAGATCGCCGACCAGCCGGTGAACTGGATCAACCGCATCGGCGCGGCGAACGCCGCGGGCTTCGGCTACAACGGCGCGTGCGGCGCCGCGGTCAGCACCGAGTGCTACTTCAACTACGCGACGTACGACCTGTTCTACATGGGGTACGGCGACAGCGTCCCGGCCGCCGGCTTCGGCGCCGCCGGCATGACGTTCGAGAAGGGCAGCACGTCGGCCGTCGAGGACCGGGTGCAGCAGCAGTTCAACACCCAGTGGGCGACGACCGGGTGGGCCGCCGACAACCGGCGCGAGGTCCTGGACGGCTACTTCTCGATCTGGCGGACCGCGCTCGCCGAGGGCGCCGCCGGCGCCCTGGAGCCGAACGAGGTCGTCCAGCCCGCCAACACGGTCCGGTTCCCGGTGCCCGATGTCACCATCCGGTCGTACTTCCTGCTGCCCGGCCGGCAGATCGGCGACGTACGCAGGCTGGTCCAGCGGCTCCGCCGCATGGACGTCGAGGTCTACCGGGTGAAGAAGCCCGTTCAGGTGCCGACCGCCCACGTCTTCGGCGGGCGCACGGCGCGCGACGTGACCGTGCCGGAGGGCGCCTACTGGATCCCGATGGACCAGCCGCAGAAGCACTGGATCCAGGCGGTCATGGGCGAGGACCCCTATGTCCCGTTCCCGTACTTCTACGACGTCTCCTCGTGGAGCAACCCGCTGCTCGCGGGGGTGGACACCATCACCACCGGTGACGTGGTGTCGCCGAAGGCCGACCCCGTCAGGGACATCGACGGCGGCGTGGCCTTCGGGGCGCAGCGCGGCGGGTCCTACACCTACCCGATGGACTCGGCCGCCGCGTCGGAGCTGACCTTCCGGCTGCTCGCCAAGGGAATCCCGCTGACGCGCGACACCAGGAGCGGGCTCGTCGGCCTGCCTCTCACCGCGATCGGCCGCGACGAGCTGGACGAGCTGGCCGAATCGCTCGGCGTCACCGTGGAGGGCCGGCCCGGGCAGGTCTCCGGCCCCGCGCTGCGCACGCCCGACGTCGGCCTGTTCGCCGGCACCGGCGTCTCGACGACCTCCGGCTCGTACGGCGAGGCGCGGTACGTGCTCGGGGCCCGCTGGGGCCTGGACCTCACGCCGGTCACCACCGCCGACGTCAACGGCAACACCCCGGCCTTCACCGGGCGGACCGTCCTGCTCGTGCCGGACGGCAGCAGCTCCAACGGCGGGCTGACCGCGCAGGGCCTGGCCAACCTCAGGCAGTGGGTGGCCGCGGGCGGCACGTACGTCGGGCTGCGCAACGAGGGCACCCGGGTCGCCCGGGCGGCGGGCCTCACCTCCACCACCGAGAAGGCCAAGCCGACCGGCTACCAGGTCATCGGCTCGCACTTCCGGGTCGACGTGAGCGCGGGCAGCCCGGTCGCGCTCGGCCGTCCCGCCGAGGACTTCCAGTTCAACAACGGCGACCCCATCCTGAACCCGAGCCAGACCGGCGTGAACGTGCTCACCTATCCGTCCGGCGACACGTTCTGGTCCAACGGCTACACCGTGGGAGCCGAGGCGCTGAAGGGCACGGCCTCCCTCGTGGACGAGCCGAACGGCGCCGGGCACGCCGTGCTGTTCGCCTACAACCCGCTGTTCCGGGCGTACAACGAGAACGGCATCCACCTCCTCGCGAACGCGCTGCTCTACCCGGCCGGGGCGCCCGCCGCGCAGCAGCGCGCGCTCGCGGCGCCGACGCCGGGGCAGGCCCAGTCGCCGGTGGAGTCGCTGCGCGCCGCCGCGGCTAAGGCGGAGGAACCGCCCAACCTGGGTGGCGAGTGGCGTCCGATCGTGATCGAGGTGGCCGCGCCCGACCTCGCCCGGACCCAGGCCGTGGTGGCCCGGTACACCGGCGCGGCGAGCACGGCGACGGCGGGAGACTCGGCGTACGTCACGATCCCGAACCCGGACGGGCTGGCGGCCGACGAACACCCCTTCGTCCGCGACCTGGTCCGGGACCTCGGCGCGGCGGGCATCCCGCTCCGCTCCGTCGTCGCCTGATCCATCCCGCACAATCCCCCTGCGGCGTCACACATGTCCCGCCGGGCGGCCGGTCTCCGGCCGCCCGGCGCTGCCGGAACCATCGATAGGAGCCCCATGACATCGCCTCGTACCCGCCGGGCGGCGCGGTTCGGCGGCGCGGCGCTCGCGGCCGCGCTGCTCACCGCGACCCAGGCGACCGCCTCCCTCGCGGCGCCCGGAAACCCCGGTGAGCCCCGCTATTCCGCCGGCGCCCCCTCGCTCGGCGACCCGTACTTCCCGGACCAGGGCAACGGCGGGTTCGACGTGCGGCACTACGACGTCACCTTCGCGTACGACCCCGCCACCAAGATCATGGACGCCACGACGGTGATCACCGCCGTCGCCACCCAGGACCTCGATCGGTTCGACCTCGACTTCCGCGGTCCGGAGATCACTTCCCTGAAGGTCGGCAAGCACCCGGCCGCGTTCCGCCGGGACGGGCAGGAACTCATGATCACCCCGCGGCCGAAGCTCAAGGCCGGGGAGACCTTCACCGTCACGGTGGCGTACAAGGGGACCCCGCCGGTCATCACCGACCCGGACGAGTCGATCGAGGGCTGGGTGCCGACGGACGACGGCGTGTTCGTGCCGGGCGAGCCGCAGGGCGCCCCGGCGTGGCTGCCGTCCAACGACAGCCCTAAGGACAAGGCGACGTTCACCTTCCGCGCGACGGTCCCCGAGGGCGTCACGGTCGTCGGGAACGGCCGCCTGACGTCCAAGACGACCACGAACGCGAAGACCACGTTCGTCTGGGAGTCGGCGGAGCCGATGGCGACCTACCTCGCCACGGTGACCCTGGGGAACTTCGTCGTCGCCGAGACGACGACTCCCGGCGGCGTCCCCGTCTACACGGCGGTGGACCCGCGCCTGGTGACGCAGTCGGCGGGCGCCGTCGCCCGGATCCCCGACATCCTGGAGTACTTCTCGTCCGTCTTCGGGCCGTACCCCTTCGACACGGCGGGCGCGATCATCGACCGCGCGCCCGACGTCGGGTACGCCCTGGAGAGCCAGACCAAGCCGATCTTCTCCAGCGCGCCCAGCGTGGGCACGATGGCGCACGAACTCGCCCACCAGTGGTACGGCGACAGCGTGTCCCTTGGCAGATGGTCCGACATCTGGCTGAACGAGGGCTTCGCGACGTACGCGACCTGGCTGTGGACCGAGCACAGCGGCGGCGCCACGGCGCAGCAGACGTTCAACAGCTCCAGCAACTACGGGCGCGCGGCGACCTCGTCGTTCTGGCAGATCGTCACGGCCGATCCCGGCCCGGAGGACATGTTCGGCAACGTGCCGTACAACCGGGGCGCGATGACGCTGCACGCGCTCCGCGGCAAGATCGGCGACACCGCCTTCTTCCGGCTCGTCAAGGACTGGGCCACCGAGCACCGGTACGGCACCGTGAGCACCGCCGACTTCGTCAGCGCGGCGGAGAAGGTCTCGGGCCTGGACCTGAAGGCGTTCTTCGACGTGTGGCTCTACCAGAAGGGCAAGCCCACCTCCTGGTAGGTCCCTCCCGGTGGACGCGCGGCCGGATCATGATCGAAGCCTTAGGGCGAGCTGGATCCGGTCGCGCAGGCCCAGTTTGCGCAGCACGCTGGAGACGTGGTTCTTCACCGTGCCCTCGCTGATCGACAGGCGCGCGGCGATCTCCCGGTTGGCCGCTCCGGCGGCCACCATCCGCGCCACCTCCAGCTCGCGCTCCGACAGCAGCTCCCGACCGGGGAAGCCGGCCGAGCCCTGCAGCGGAAGCTGACGCAGCTCGGCGACCAGCCGGGCGGCCACCGGGCTGCCCAGCACCGTCTCCCCGCGGCTCACCCGGTGGACGGCCGCGACCAGTTCCTCGGGCGAGCAGTCCTTGAGCAGGTAACCGGTCGCGCCGCCGCGCAGCGCGCCGAAGATGTACTCGTCCTCGTCGAAGGTGCTGAGCACGATGACGGCCACCTGCGGATGCTCGGCGGCCAGCCGGGCGATCAGCTCCACGCCGTTCATGCCCGGCATCCGCATGTCCACCAGCGCGACGTGCGGGCGGCACTCGCCGACGACGTGCAGCGCCTCGTACCCGTCGGCCGCCTCGCCCACGACCTCGACGCCGTCCTCGACCTCCAGCAGCTTGCGCAGCCCCTGCCGCATGAGCGCCTGGTCGTCGATCAGCACCACCCTGACCCGCGTCACGCCACGACCTCCGTGAGTGGCAGCTCGGCGCGCAGCTCGAACCCGCCGCGCGTCGCGTTGGCGCCGGTCAGCGTGCCGCCGAGCGCCCTGGCCCGGTCCGCCAGCGAGGTCAGCCCGAAACCGCCGGACGACCGGTCGTCCCGGCCCTTGCCGTCGTCGCTGACCACGAGCACGACCCGGTCGTCGCCGAAGGTGAGCGTGCCCCGCACGTGCTCGGCCCCGGCGTGCCGCAGCGCGTTGGTGAGCCCCTCCTGCAGCACCCGGTAGAGGACGAGCTCGACGTCGGGTGTCAGGAGCCGTTCCTCGCCCCGCACCTCGAACCGCACGCTGATGCCGGTGCCGTCGAACGACGCCGCGAGCCGTTCGAGCGCGGCGCTGCCCACCCGGCCGTCCAGCGCGAGCGGGCGCAGCGCGCGCACCCAGCGCCGGGCGTCGGCCAGCGCCTCGACCGTGAGCTCCTTGGCCTGGCGGACCTCCTCCCAGGCGGCGTCGGGGCGGCGCTCCCGGAAGCGTTCGGCGTTCTCCAGGCCCATCTTGATTACGGTCAGGTGATGGCCGACGGAGTCGTGCATCTCCGACGCCATCCTCGCCCGCTCCTCGGCGACGGCCAGCTCCCTGATCCGTTCGAGGAGCCCCCGCGCCTCCTCCCGGCTGCGCCGCGCCGCCAGCGTGGAGGACGTCATGCCCAGGACGAACGCCGCGAGCACCGCGCCGAGGCCCATCTCCTGCAGGCCGTCGAGCACGGTCTTGTGGAAGATCAGGGGGACCGCGGCGAACATCACCACCGCGAGGCAGGACAGGATGACCGTCGCGGCCCGCATGCTGTAGATGAAGGCCAGATTGGCGACGGCGATGAGGATCAGGGGGAGCTGGGTGCTGTAGGCGCCGCTGATGCCCAGCATGGTGGTCGCCACGAGGAACAGCGGGGCCGCCCAGCGGCGGCCCTCCGCCCGGTCCCAGGGCAGCATGGGCCACAGCGCCACGACCAGGCCGAGGTTGGCGGCGAAGAGCACGTACTCCAGCACGCTGCCGACGCCGAGCAGCACCGCCTGCACGAGGCCGGCCGCCATGACCGCCGTCACCGCCCAGAACACGAGGTTGAACAGGAACGGCCGGTCGGCGTCCCGAAGCCAGTCGAAACCCGCCATGCTCCGACCCTAGATCGCCACGGTGCGGATGCAACCCGCCATCGGGACCATGACGACCATGACCGGAGTCATGCCGCCGCCGTCGCGCACCCGTCCCGCACCTGTGCCCCGCCCGCGTTCGTACGGGCGGGGCACGGCGAGAGGGTCTAACTCGCGGAGCAGGTGACCGGCGAGGGCACGTCGTTCGCGCCGGTCGCGTTGCCGGTGAAGCCGAACGACGTGGACGCGCCGGCCGCCAGGGAGCCGTTGTAGCTCACGTTCTTCGCGGTGACCGCGGCTCCCGACTGGGACACCGTGGCGTTCCAGGAGGAGCTGATCGTCTGGCCGTTGCGGTACGTCCAGCCGGCGGTCCAGCCGGAGATCGGGGTGGTCCGGGTGTTCTTCACCGTCACCTCGGCCTGGAACCCGCCGGGCCAGGAGTTGGTCACCGTGTACGTCGCCGTGCAGCCCTGGCCCGGGTTGGGGGAGGCCGACGGCGAGGCCGACGGAGACGGGGACGGCGAGGGCGAGGCGGACGGCGACGGCGAGGGCGAGGGCGAGGGCGAGGCGGACGGCGACGGGGAGGGCGACGACGTGCCGCCGCCGCTCGCCTTGAGCACGGTGACCGAGTACGGCGGGAGCGTGATCGAGGTGGCCGACGACGCGCTGCTCGTGCTGATCGAGGTGGCGCCCTTGCGCCACTGCAGCACGGTCGCCGCGTTGCCGGGGGAGAAGCCCGAGTAGGACAGCGACACCGTCGTGGAGTTGTTCAGGTCCTTGTTGATCAGCACCACGTTGACGCCGCTCGAGGTCTTCACCGCGTGCGCGGAGAGCAGCGAGCTGGACGAGGACGCCTTGACCAGGGTGTCGCCGGGCGATCCGGCCCTGCCCACCATGGCCAGGCCGTAGTACGGCGGGAACGGCGTGTTCGCCGCGGGCTCACCGGAGGCGCCGGAGGACAGGATGCCCTCGTCGTGGTAGTCGGGGGTCCCGTCGTCGCCGGTGGCCGGGCCCTGGCTGGTCCCGTTGTGCAGGTTCCACCAGTCGAGGTTCATCGCGCCGTTCTCGAACCACGTCAGGTAGCTGTCGGTGGCGAACAGCGCCGCGGTCGCGGTGGTGAGCTGATAGCTGGGGTTCAGCTCGGTGACCGAGATGCCGATGCTCGACGCCCTGCTCCCGGCGTACTTGGAGATGAGGGAGCGGACCGTGCCGGTGATCGTCGAGATCTGCGAGACCTTGCCGAGGCTGTCGGTGGCCGAGGTCGCGCCGGGGTACCAGTGGACGATGACGAAGTCGGCCTTGTCCTTCACGATTGACATGACCGTGTTGTTCCAGTCCGCGCTGTCGCCGGAGCCGACGATGCCGTCCGGCCAGCCGCCCGGGGTGGTGAGCACCACGCCGACCTTGATGGAGGAGTCGACGGCCTTCATCGCCGAGATGTACTGCAGCACGTTGTTCGCGTACGCCTTGGGGCTCTTGTCGGAGTGGTTGTCCTGCTCCCAGCCCGAGCCGTAGTGGCCGTTGCCGTAGACCTCGTTGCCGATCTCCCAGTACTTGACGCCGTACCCCTTGGTGACGTTGGCGTACCGCACCCAGTCGGCGGCCTCCTGGGCGGTGCCCGTGCCGTAGTTCGCGATGATCACCGGCTGCGCGCCGGCCGAGCGCACCGTGCCCATGTAGGTGTCGAAGTCGGTGTTCGGCGCCACATAGCCGCCGTCGGTGGTGTTGGTCTTCCAGTGGTAGATGTCGCCGTACGACCCGCCGGGATAGCGGACGGCGGTGAAACCGGCGTCGCGCAGCAGGCCCGCGATGGGGGCGCTGTTCATGTTCCCGTCGTAGACGGCGACGTTGACCCCGTGCCCGGCGGCGGGGATCGTGCCCAGGCTCGTGCCGGTGTTCACCGTCACGGTGGCGGAGGTCGCGGCCGACGCGGGTGCGACGGTGACGGCCGTGACCGACGCGGCGGCGAGCGCCGCGGACGTCAGCAGGGCCAGTCCGACGCGCCGCCGGCCTGTGAGCGAGGCGTGCATTGGGAGCTCCTTCGAGCGATCGCGCTGTCGCCCGTGCCGGGCGCAGATCGAGCCGCATCCTGTTCCCCGCCGCCCCGAAAGGTCAACGCGAAGGACGGCCGCAAGCCCCTGAGCTGGGGACGATTTCGTATGGAGATGCAACTTTCACCGGGCCGTCCCGGTGTCTGCCCGGTGATCTCATCGCGACAGCAGACAGGCCAGGGCCTGTTCGAGCGCCTCGGGCGTCGCGACGGGCGCCGGCCAGGGGACCCGGACGAGGTGGCCGGGCCCCAGGCGCAGAGTGGCGCCGTAGCGGTCCAGCTCCCACAGCCACACCTCGTCGTGGGCCGCCTCCCCCGTCAGCCTCTCCGCCGCCTCCTTGAGCGGCTCCGAGTGGGACTCGTTGACGTGACGCACCATGCGCTCGGCGGGCGGGAGCAACGGGTCGGGGGCCGAGGCGAGGTACGTCTCGGCGTCGAGGACGCCCGACTCGCCGCCGGTCAGATAGATCACGTGGCAGACGTCGACGCGCAGCAGCGCGGGAGCACCACCCTCGACGGCCGCGAACAGGTCCTCGTCGGGGCAGGACTCCGCGATGGCGACGGCGGCGGCGCGGGCCTGCGCCGCGGGCACGGGCTGCGTCCAGCCCCGCACCTTGAGCAGGGCGCGATGCCGCTCGACCCCGCCGACCTCCCTGGTCGCGGAGAGGTCGACCGTCACCAGGGTCTCGGCCGGCGCGCCGTACAGGGCCTCGCCCGGCTTCACCAGCAGGACCGGCCGGCCCCTGCCGTCCACGCCGCCGCGGGCGGCGGCCGTGGGCACCTCCGACCCGGCGACCGAGACGTGCGTCGGCGCCGACAGGGCCGCGAGGGTGCGGACGCGCTCGGGGACCGGGGGAGCGGTGACGGGATGCCGCATGGGTGGCTCCTTCAAGGTAGGTTAGGCTCACCTTAGTAAGGGTTGCCTAACTTGGAAAGAGGGTGTCATGCGTTACACGGGACCGAAGGTGCGGCTGTCGCGACGGGCGGGCGTTCCGCTCACCCGGAAGGCGGTGAAGTACTTCGAGGCCCGGCCCTACCCGCCCGGCGAGCACGGCCGCAAGACCAACCGCCGGAACACCGGCGACTACGGCATGCGGCTGCTGGAGAAGCAGAAGCTCCGCTGGTACTACGACGTGTCCGAACGTCAGCTCCGCCGCTACTGGGACCTCGCCGTCCGCCGTCCCGGCCGGTCCGGAGAGGAGCTGGTGGCGCTCCTGGAGACCCGGCTCGCCTCCCTCGTCCTGCGGGCCGGGCTCGCGCCGTCGATCTACGCCGCCCGGCAGTATGTGAACCACGGGCACATCGCGGTCGACGGCCGCAAGGTGGACATCCCCAGCTACCAGGTGAAGCCGGGCCAGTCGGTGACCGTACGGGACCGGTCGGCCAGGATGCAGCCGTTCGTCGCCGCCGCCGAGGGCACGTACGCCGACGAGCGGACCGCTCCCTATCTGGACATCGACCACCGCGGACTGCGCTTCACCCTGCTGCGGCGCCCCACGCGCGAGGAGATCGTGGTTCCGGTGGACGAGCAGCTCGTCGTCGAGCACTACTCCCGCTGACGCCCCGGCCCCGGCGACCGGCTACGGGATCACGGGGTCCGGAAGCCGCGGAACGTCACGCGCTTCCGGAACGCGAAGCCGAGTCGTTCGTAGAGCGCGATCGCGGAGGTGTTGGCCTCGGCCACGTGGAGGAACGGTCGCTCGTTGCGGGCGGTGATGTGGGTGACCAGGGCGTCCACCAGACGGGAGGCATATCCCCGGCCTCGCGCTTCGGGGGCGGTGCAGACGGCGCTGATCTCGGTCCATCCGGGCGGACGGAGCCGTTCGCCCGCCATGGCGACCAGGGCGCCGTTCTCGCGGATGCCCAGATAGGTGCCGAGTTCGAGAGTCCGGGGCCAGAACGGCCCCGGCCGGGTTCGCGCGGTGAGATCGAGCATCTCCGGCACGTCGTCGGCGCCCAGCTCGACCAGCTCCGAACCCGGCTCGACGTGGGCGACGTGGGTGACGTCGGCGCGGCCGGTCGCGAGAAAGACCATCTGGAGGCCGTCGAGAGCGAAGATCGGCTCCCAGTCTGCAGGCGGGGTCGCCGGGCAGCTGAACAGGTCGGCGAACCCGCCGCGACCGAGCAGGCGCGCGAGGTCGTCCCACTCCGCCGGGTCCGGGTCGCCGGACACCGCGGAGAAGCTCGCGACTTCCGGCAGGTAACCGGCCGCCCGGCCGAGCCGGCGCGCCAGGTGCGCGTGAGGGCCGCGGAGCGACTCGGCGACCGGGTCGTCGAGTGCGACGGTGTCGCGGTCGAGCATCGCCTTGAGCCTTTCGTGCCGGGCCGCGACCTGCGTGCAGCCGCAGTCTAGCCAGGCGTGGCCTCTGACCCGGCGCCGGGAGCGGTTCACCGCGCGGAGTGGCACCACCACGTGGTGCGGACCGAGCGCGTACGACCGCGACCGGTGGGGGACTTCGGCGGCGTAGCCGGCGCGCGCCGGCTACGCCGTGACACTCAGGAAGAGCGGTTGGTGCCCGCGGGGTTGTTCACGCCGACGGGCGTGGAGGCCGTGGGGCGGTCGGCCTGGCAGCGCTGCTTCTCCGACGCCGTCATGGGGCCGGTGCGCTGGTAGACGCGGTCGGACAGTTCGGTGGCCGGGTAGTCCAGCACGGTGTACAGGCGCCACTCGGTGTTCGGGTCTGCGGGAGCGGGATCGGATGTGAACCAGCCGTCGGTGCGCCGGCGGCCGGCCTGGGTCTCGATCCACGCGGCCTCCGAAGGCTGAAGAACCTCGGTCACCGTATGGTCGCTCCTGGCGGCCCAGGCGGGATTGGTCGCGGTCCCGGCGGCGAACTGATGGGCCATGTTGCTCGGCGTGCCCGTGGTGCCGGGAAGGCCCGCGGTGGCGGCCAGGTCCCCGTAGGAGCGCCCGGCGAAGGCGACCGGGCGCGTGCGGGTCAGCGCGTTGCGGGTGCAGTTGATGTAGGTGTCACCGTTGACCTGGGCCGGCTCGTAGTACGCGTACGAATACTCTCTCTCCGGCGTGAAGACGCACCTGCCCGGAGCACCGCTGCAGTAATTCACCGCTTCGGCCACCGGCCTCGCGTCGTTGCCGTAGAAGGCCTGAGAGGGCGGCAGGGCGGTCTTGGGAATGGTCCTGTCGACCGGCGGCGGCACCTGGACCGCGCGTACGTCGGCGATCAGCGGGCCGCAGTTGCCGCCCGCGTTGGCGGGGGCGGGCACCTTCGAGGTGAAGGTGAGCAGTGGTTCGTGCTCGGAGGCGGTGAAGGTGTAGGTCTGCCCGGTGCGCCACACCCCCTTGCCGAGGGTGTTGAGCTTCTTGTCCGGGTCGGGGGCGGTGGTCCGCTCGCTGACCTCGCCCCCGGCGCCCTCGACCGTGTACGACTGGCCCTGGGCGACCGACGCCGGTGTGCAGGCGGCGGCGATTCCCGGGCTGTCGTCGAAGGTGACGGTCACCTGGGCGCCCGCGCGCACCCCGCGCAGCCGCTGTTTGAAGCCGTAGGCGGCGGCCGGGAAGCGCAGCATGACGGCGGTCTTGCCGTCCGGATGTCCGGAGTCCGCTCCCGCGTAACGCCCGACCCCGGCGGCGGTGCCGGATCCGGCGGTCGAACCCACCGACCAGCCCTGCACCGGTCCCCAGTTCACACTGCCGCCGGGAAGGGCGGGGAGGGCGAAGTCGCCGTTGACGACCGCGACCGGCCTGCTGCCCGCGCTGCCGGAACCGCCTGGCGCGTCGGCGTACGCGGGCTGGACGGCCGCGGGCAGGCCGAGGCAGAGGGCCGCGGCGAGGCCGGCGGCCCGGACCATGCCGATCCCGGCACGGGTCTGCATGACATTCATGTCGATCTCCATAGATGAGGGCTGGCGGGACGGTCAGGACGGCCGGAACGGAAGCACGGTCCGCTCTCTGAGCCGAGCCCCCGGCGGCAGGGCGGAAAGAGGCGTCATCGCGTCGACGCGGCGGGGGGGCGGGTTGACGTTGTCGTCCGCGGCGGTCGTGGCGTGCGGATGCACCTGCTCGCAGGTGTTTCCGCCCACGACGAAGGTCTCGGCGACGAAGGTGCTGGTGTTGACGGACGACGGTCCGGTGACGACGACGTTGTGGATGTGCAGGCCGTTCGGCACGGTGATCGTCCCGGCGACGCGCTGCATGGCGGCGCTGGCGCCGAAGACCAGGGCGTCCCCGGGCCGGACGACGGTGGTGTAAGTGGTCGACTCGGTCTGCTCGCTGGTCCAGGTGTGCTGGTAGGCGAGCTTGAACGCGCCCTCGAAGGCGCCCTTGAGCCCCAGGGAGCCGCCCACCTTGCCGCTGCCGTTCGCACCGGCCTTGGCGCCGAAGGTCGCGCTGGGGCCCTGCTGCTTGTTCGGCGTGTCGAAGCTGCCGCTGCCTTCGGCGTTCACCGCGGCGGAGACCTCGCCGGAGGCGTTGAGCTGGCCCTCCACCGCGATCTTCCCGGTGATCTCGCCGCCGAGGTTGTCGCTGCTGCCGGTACGCAGGGTGATCTGACGCGTCACGGTGATGTTGTCGTCGGTGCAGTTGATCGCGGCGTTGCCCAGAGACTTGACGGCGCTGTAGAAGTCCCCGGACCCGGCCTTGTTCACGGCGAACCGGCACGCCCCGGGGTGCGCGGCGCAGTACTCGGTCACCGGACGCACCGACGGCAGCGGCCTGTCACCGTCGAACGCCCGCGCGGTCGGCAGGGTCGGCTCCGAGCCGGCGGACGCCGCCATCGGAAGGAACGTGATCAGGGCGACGGCGGAAAGCACCGGCGTCCGCCGGGCCAGAGATGTCATGAGACTCACTTGTTCATCAACTCGCACAGGCCGGTCAGCGAGGGCGAACCGTCGGCGGCTTTGAACGCGGCGGGAAGCTCCGCGGCGAACGCGTCACAGGTGGAGTTCAGCGCCGACGCGGCGTTGTCGGTCGGTGCGGGCTTGAAGGCGTCGAGCTCCTTCCGGACGTCGGCCATGCCCTCTCGCTGCTCGGCGTCGTCGCCGATGAGGTCGCGCATGCACTGCTTGCCCTGCGCGGATCCAGGAGGGCACTGGTCGGCCTTGTCCTTGGCGGCGGCGATGTCCTTCTTGGCCTCGTCGGCCTCCTTCCTGGCGTCCTCGCGGCCGGAGTCGACGCCCTCCCGGTCCTGCCCGGAGGCGCCGCAGGGCTTCGGCTCCCCGTTGGGGCAGGGCTTGTCGTCCGGTGGATCCGGCTCCAGTACGGCGGGTCGGGTGGCGGTCGTCACCCCGGCGTGAGCGGGGGCGAAGGCAGCGGCGGCGGCGAACGTCGAAGCCACTGCGAGCATGGCGAAAGCGCCAGCCAGGCGAGAAATGTGCATGTCCTTCTTCCGGCGATTCGGAACGGATGACTCTGGCGTCGAACAGACGCACAGCTGCAGACCGTAGTCACGCACTCCCGGAAAGTAAGATCACCACGCCGGGTGGCGCCCCCATCCGGTGACGCCGTCACGCCCTGATCACCGGACCTTGATCACGCCTTTCACGCGCCTTTGTGGCCGGAGACCGTGATCCGAGCAGAGGCCGATATTGACTGCCTTCAGTGATCCGCCAACAGGATCCGTCCGTCGCCTTCACTGAGAGACAGGGAGACACGCCCATGCCGAAAACCAGGTGCTCCGCGCTGATGACCTCGACCATCGCGTCAGCCGTCCTCGTCGTGTTTCCGGCTGCCGCCCACGCGGACACCACCAGCTTCAACATGCGGATCATCAACAAGATGGACGGCAGCCGCATGTCACTGTCGGGCGACGCGGTCGCGGAAGGGACCCGGGCTGTCACCCTGCGCGCCCCCACCATCCAGCACAGGTCGGCCCGCTGGACCATCGTCGAGAAGGACGACGGTTTCCTGGTGATCAAGAACGAGGCGGCCGGCAGGTGTCTTCAGCCCGCCTCCGGTGCCCCGAACGCGGGAGACACGCTGGTCGTCAAGACCTGCGACGGCTCGCCCCTCCAGGACTGGTCGCGCCGGGACGAGGTGTCCGAGACCAACGTCAACACCGAATGGGGCAGCCTGCGGCCGCGTACCAACACCTCGCTCGCGATCACACTGCAGACCTACGAAGCCTCCGGCACCTGGGACCACATCTACCTCGACCAGGACCAGAACTCCAGCGACAGGCTGTGGCACTTCACCCGCCCCGACGCCGTCGTGTGGTGACACCTCGGACGGCGCCTTCTCGATTACCTCTCGCGCTTGAACCTCCCGTCGGGGGAGGTCGTAGCGTTTCCGGCGTGAGCGGGAAGGACGACGCCGGACGACGGTGGTCCATCGGAGAACTGGCGCGGGCGACCGGGACGACCGTGCGCGCGCTGTACCACTACGACGAGATAGGACTGCTCGTCGCGAGCGAGCGCACGCCGTCCGGGCATCGCCGGTACACCGAACGCGACCTGCGCAGGCTCTACCGCGTACGGGCGCTGCGCGGGCTCGGGCTGTCGCTGGAGGAGGTCGCGGACGTCCTCGCGGACTCGGCGGACGACCCGGAGTCGCTGCGCGCCCTGCTGGCGGAGCAGTTGCGCAGGCTCGACGAGCACGCCGAGCGGATCGGCGTGCTGCGGCGGCGCATCGGCGACCTGCTCCGCCAGGCCGGCGACCCGTACGGTCCCGATCCGGAACGGTTGATGACGACGTTGGAGGTCATGTCAGTGTTCGAGACCTATTTCACCGAAGAACAGCGCGGCCGGCTCGCGGAGCGCAGGGAAGCACTGGGCCCCGAGGGTGTCGAGGCCGCCAGACGCGAGTGGGCCGGCCTCGTGGAGGAGGGCCTGCGGCACCTGGCGGACGGCATCCCCGCGGACGACCCGCGGGCCCGGGACCTCGTCCGCCGCTGGGACGCGCTGGCGGGCCGGTTCCACCCGGAGGGTCCCGCGGGCGCGGAGACCGCGGCGGCGGCCCGCAGGATGTGGCGGGACAACAGCGCGGAGATCGGAGGGAGCCTGCCCTGGCCGGCCGAGCGGATGGCCGGTCTGGTCGCCTACCTGGAGCAGGCCCGCCAGGCGGGCTGAGCACGTCACCGCGGCGGGCGCGGGGCCGGCCGCGCCGGATCCCGGAGGCGGTCCTCGGGGCGCGGTGAACCTTTCACCGGTTCCGCCGCGTCTCCCGAGCGCCCGGCCGGGCGGGGGAGCGGGAGCGTTGACCCGCCGGAGGGACCGGCCTACCGTGCGGGTCGCACGCCCCCGTCCCTGACGTCAGCCGGAGGTCCCGTGTTCCGCACCGCCGCAGCGCGCCTCGTCCCCCTCGCCGCCGCCGCCCTCGTGGCGGCCACCGCGCTCCCCGCCTCGGCCGGGGTCGTCGATCCCGCTCCCGTCCGCCCCCACCAGTACTTCTACGGTTTCGTCAACGGCGAGACCGGTCACGCGACCATCAAGATGGCGTGCTTCGGGCCGGTATATCCAGGACAGACCGGTCATCCCTTCGCCGGGCAGACCGTGGAGGTGCGGCCCGTCGCGATCTCGTCGTCGGCGGCGAGCGTCGGCTACACCGGCGGCGGCGGCACCACGATCGCGGTGGACCTGGGCGACCCGTCGACCGTCTCGAGGGCGCTCACGCTGGGCTACTACGGGGTCAAGGCCGAGATCCCGGTCACCGCGACGCTGCCGTGCTACGGCACCGGGAAGGTGACGTTCACGCCCGTGCCCACCAGCTGGACCGCCCGTACGGCGACCGTCGTGGTCGACTACGTCGGCCAGCCCTGATCGCATCACTCGCCAGACCTTCGGGGCGTCCGGCTCGGACCGGAGGCGTTCGCCCGTCTGGAGCGGGCCCGGCACGATCGTGCGCCTCGCGGCCGTCACGCTCCACGGCAGCCTGGCGCGCTCCTCCCGTGGACGAGGGCGGCCGGTGGCCGGGCGCCGAACACCCCGGCCACCGCCCCGCCACCGCCCGGCTTCCGGGCGGAGGCGCCCGGCGGTCACTTCTTCGGTTTGAAGGTGGCGGCGATGGTCTCGAACGTCTTCTTCTTCTTTTTCCAGCCCTCGTCCTGGGTCTTGAAGAGCAGCGCGTAGCCGTTGTTCTTGTCGGTGACGAACCCGCGGTCGATCACGCGTGACCGGAACCGGCTGTCACCGAAGGTGAACTCCCAGTCGGCCGCGGTCTTCCAGAAGTCCTTGACCTCTCGGATCTCGACGAGTTTGTAGCCGGGGAAGTTCCGGCTCATCCCCGGCACGTCGCGCCGCCAGACCTTCAGGGCGTCCGACTCGGGAGTGGAGGTGTGGTGCACCTCCAGATAGGTGTGCGAGTCGCCGCGGAACCGCACCTCGCCGTTGCCGCTGCCGTCGACGTGCCACCCCTTCGGCAGCGCGAGCGAGAAGCCGCTCGAGTGCTTGTACTTGTGCCAGCCGTCCGGGACGTCCCCCGGCCCCGGGGCGTCGGAGCTCTTGGAGGGCTCGGGAGACGGCGTGGCCGTCGCCTCCTCCGAGGGGGACGCGGACGGCTCGGCGGAGGACGGCGCGGCCGAGGGGGGCGCCGAGGCGGAGGGCTCCTGGGTGCCCTTCCCCGTTTCGGCGGGGGCGGCGGCCGACCCGGAGGAGCGGTCGCCCTCCGAGTCGCTCCTGCCCGCCCGTACGCCGAGGTAGCCCGCGACACCCACGATGACCACCAGGCCGACGAGCAGCAGCGCGGCCTTCAGCAGGCCGCCGGGTGCGCGCAACGTCCCGGACGTCGTGGTGGTGTCGTGCCAGACGGGCTCTTCCTGGGCGAACACCGCGGGTGACTCCTGCGCCCCGCCGAAGGCGCCGCCGGCCGCACCGCCGCCTGCCGCGGCGCCCGCGCGCCTGGAGGCCGCCGTGGTGTCCGCCGCGTTGCCCCCCGTGTTGCCCGCTGCGGTGCCCGCCGTGTTGCCCGCCGTGGGGCCCGTACGAAGACGGTCGCTCGCGCCGTTCCGTGCGGTGGCCGCGGCCGCTCCGGACGCGGTCCTCTTCGAGGCGTCGGTCGTGGCGTCCCCGCCGGGCTTTCCGGTGGGCTGCCGGGTGGAGGTCCCGCCGACGGCGGGGGAGATCCTGGTGCTGCCGTCGCGGGCATCCGCTTCGGGCCGTCCCCGGCCCGCGGCGGCCCCGCCGCCCTTTCCGGCCTCGTCCCGGCGGCCGGTCGCCGGGCTCGCCGAGGGCTTCGTACGGGCGGGCGGGGCGGCCTGCACGCCCGTCTCCGGCATCACACCCGCCTGCCCCGGCTCGTCCGAGGCTCCTTCGCCCAAACCTCCCTTGCCCCCGGCAGGCTTGGCCGAGGCGGCCTCGGCCGAGCCCGGGGAGCCGTCGTCCTGGACGACCGGGATGGGCGAGGTGGTCTCGCCCGGACGCGCGGCGTCGCCGGCCGCAGGACGTCCCGGGCCGTCGCCGCTCCGGCTGGGCGCCGCGGAATGGTCGTCGCGCCGCGCGGACGCGGCCGGAGGGTACGGTGTCACACCCCGGGAGGCTCTGCCCGGCTCGGACCCGGCCGCGGACGTCCGGGGCTTCGCGGGCTCGGAGGCCTCCGGAGTCGTGGGCCGCGGCGAAGCAGGCGCGGCGGGGGAGCCCGACGCGGCAGGGGAGGCGGCGTCCGCGGGGGCGGAGGCGGAACCGGGCACGGAGGCGGAACCGGGGGCCGAGACCGGCGCGGCGGGGGAGACGGGCTCGGCAGGCGCGTCGGGCCGGGCCGGCGGCGGAGCGAGGTCCCGCGCCGCCCGCTTGAGCTGGCGGGCGAGTTCGTCGTAACCGGGCCGGTCGGCGGGCTCCTTGGCGAGCATGCGCATCAGCACCGGGCCCAGCGCGCCCGCCCGGCGGGCCGGGGCGGGGTCCTCGTTCAGCACGGCGTGCATGGTGGCCATCGCCATGCCCCGGTCGTGCGGGGGCCTGCCCTCCACCGCGGTGTAGAGCGTGGCGCCGAGCGACCACAGGTCCGACTCGCGCTGCGCGGCCTCGCCGCGGAGCCGTTCGGGCGCGATGAAGGCGGGGGTGCCGACGAGGCCGGTGCGGGTCATCGTGTTGTCGGCTTCGAGCCGGGCGATGCCGAAGTCGGTCAGGACGACCCGGCCGTCATCGGTGAGCAGCACGTTCTCCGGCTTTACGTCACGGTGCAGGACGCCCTGGCGGTGGGCGGCGCGCAGCGCGTCGAGGATCTGCAGCCCGAACTCGACGGTGCGCTCGGGGGACAGCGGGCCGTCCTCCCTGATCACCTGCCCCAGCGAGCGGGACTGCACGAGCTGCATGATGATCCAGGGCCGGTCGTCCTCCTCGATGACGTCGTGGACGACCACCACGTTGGGATGGGTCAGACGCCCCGCGGCGCGGGCCTCGCGCATGGTGCGGCGGTTGAGGTCGCTGAGCTCGTCGCCCATGGCGCTGTCGTAGCGGACCTCCTTGACCGCGACGGGGCGGTCAAGCAACTGGTCGTGGGCCCGCCAGACCACTCCCATGCCACCCCGGCCGATCGGCTCCATCAACTGGTACCGGCCTCCGACGAGCCGGCTCTCCGCACGCGCCACCCGAACCCCTTCCTGGACCCATGAATCGTCCCACGGATGGCAAAGGGATCAACCGCCCCTAGCACTCGCCATCCCGAGATCCGAGACAAATCGGTTCGAGTCGTGGTTCCTCGCTGCTAAGGTCCTAGATATGGGTAGGTACAGCTCGTTTACGAGGCCGGTTCCGGGAGGGCCGGTCGCGATCGTGAGCTAGCGACCATCCGGAGCCGGCTTGAGGCAGGGACGCCAGCGTCTCTGCCTTTTTCGTTGTCAGAACCACCTGGCCAGAGCTTTTCTGATCAGAATTTCCCGGCCTGCGAGGAGCCCGCATGTCGAAGGCAGCCCAGCTCGACCGCGACGCCGTACGGATCGGCGACCTGGTGATCGGTCCCGGGCTCCCCGTGGTGGTGATCGGCGGGGAGGACGCCCGGTGGCTGCGTCTGCCCTCCGCCGGTTACTCACCGGAGGCCCGATCCATCCGGCCCGCCGGCAAGGCGGTCGCGGAGGCGCCTGCGGAGATGGCAGGGGAGATGACCGAGAGGGCGGTTGGTGAGGCGAGGGCGCGATGGGCCGGGCCGCTGCTGGTGGAGCCCTCCTCGGCCGCCGACCTGCCCGCCGTGGCCCGGCACGCCGACGCGGTGGTGCTCGGACCGGCCTGGGCACGCGAACCCGGCCTCGTCCGCGCCGCAGCCCGGCTCGGGCTGCCCGTGATCATCCAGCGGGGCGTCGACCAGCGGGGGCGTGCGGTGACGCTGGAGGAATGGCTGGCCGCCGCCGACCACTGCGCGGCCGAGGGCAACGAGGCGATCGTGTTCTGCGAGGGCGGCGGCCGCACGGAACCGGCGGCCGCGTCCCACCTCTCGCCGTCCGATCTCGCGCCCACCCCCACCCCCGCCACTCTCGACCGTGCTCCCGGCCCGGCTCCCGATGCAGCCCTCCACTCAGCGCCCGACCTCGCGATCATGCGCGCCGCGCGGGAGCGGACGGGACGGCCGGTGCTCGCCGCGCTGGGCCGCGACGCCGGCCTCGCGGGTGCGGCCGTCGCGGCGGGGGCGGACGGTCTGCTGCTCGACCCCGCCGCTCCGCTCGAAGCGCGCGAGGCGGTCGGCGAGGCGGTGACTCTCCTGGCGGCCCTCGTCCGGCCGCAGTCCCCGCGGACCCTGACCGAGGCCCGGGGAGAGATCGACCGGGTGGACGCGGCTCTCGCCGTCCTCCTCGAACGACGGGCCCTGCTGGCCGCGC
The DNA here is from genome assembly GCA_003260025.2 of Microbispora triticiradicis. GTDB lineage: Bacteria > Actinomycetota > Actinomycetes > Streptosporangiales > Streptosporangiaceae > Microbispora > Microbispora triticiradicis. Next base: position 23,466 of record QFZU02000005.1, read on the forward strand.
GGATCCAGCGGCTCAAGCCCGTCGGCGGCTTCCGGGGACGGGACATGGAGCGCGAGCGCCGCCTGGTCGCGGGCATGGCGCGGCGCGCCCCCCGCCTCGGCGTACGGCGGCTCGCACCGATCATGAACGCGGTGATCGAGGCGGGCCTGCACGCCGCCGAAGAGGAGCGGGACCGGGACCGTGGCTGAGCGCCCGGGCCCCACTGCTGCGCCCGGGTCCGGCTGCTCGCGCCCGGGTCCGCTACGCGGTCGGTGACGGCGGCCCCGTCCCAGGGGGTGAAGCCGATCCTCGGCAGCGAGGCGTGCACAGCGCCTCGTGCCGCAGCCCTCACTACACGTACGCCCCGCACGTGCCCGGCCCGGTCTGTCTCGCCCTGTGGCCGCCTCAGCCGAGAGCGCGGCCGGGGAACCGGCCAGGGGCTCAGCCGGGGCGGCCGACGTTGCAGCCGGGGATGAGAAACTCGTCGAGTCGTCCGTCGTCGCCGCGCAGCACGGCGTGGGGGAGGTCGTCCAGCCAGTCGTGCACCAGGACGTCGGCCTCGCCCTCCATGCAGGCAGTGCAGGCATGTTCGTCCGGCGGCGGAAGTGCGACGTCGGCGAGCACACGCCGTGCGGCCTGGAGCTCCCGCTTGGCGCCGAGCTTCTCGAAGAGGGCCAGCGCCTCGGCCATGCTCTGCCTGCCCTCCTCGCCCCCGGCGGCACGGCCGAGCGCCGACAGCGCCCTGGCCCGCGTTTCGGTGTCGCCGAGTTCCCCGGCGAGCGCGACCGCCCGCCGGCCCCACTCGACGGCCGACGGCCCGTGGCAGACCACGCACCTGTTCGCGTACGCCGTGCTGAGGTTCAGGAAGATGACGGCCTGCGCGGGACGGTCGTCGAGTTCGCGGGCGGTGGCCAGGGCGGCGCACAGTTGCCACAGGATGTACGTCGGCGTGTTTCTCGGACGGCCCGCGAGGTAGGTGAGCGCGAGGTTGGTCCGCGCGTGCATGAGGACGGCGGGATGGCCCAGTCCGCGCGTGCCGAGAATCTGGAGCAGCGTGACGGCCTCGGTCAGCACCTTCGCCGCCTCCGCGTGACGCCGCCTCGCGCGCAGCGTGTCGCCCAGTGCGACGGCCGCGTGCGCCCTGCCGCGCAGGTCGCCCGCAAGGGTGCAGATACGCAGGTCGCGGCGATGGCAGTTCTCTGCCTTCACCAGTAACCCCATCCGCAGGTACGTCAGCCCGAGGTTGTGCAGGATCCGACCTCGGGCCCGCTCGTCGGTGGCCAGGTCGAGGGCCGTTTTCAGGTGGGCGACCGAGTCCTCGTAGCGCCCCGTGAGGCGACAGGCGTTGCCCAGGTCCGCCTCGACCGCGAGCACGGCGCGTGGGCCCAGCCGTCCGGCCGCGTCCAGGGCGACCGGCGCCATGGCGAGCCACTCGTCCGTGAGCCGGCGGAACTCGAAGTAGGCGGGAAGGCTCACCGCGAGCGCGTGCGACCGCTTCCAGTCGCCGCGCCCGGCGGCGGCGGTGACGGCCGCGACGAGAACCCGCGCCTCGGCGTCCAGCCACGCCACCGCCTCCTCCCGCGAGGCGAACGACGAATTCTGCCGGGCCCGCTCCTCCGGCTGGGTCAGCCACGCCACGGCGGCGGGGGTTCGGGCGCAGTAATGGCCGAGGAGCCGGTCGAACGCCTCGTCCCGCCGGTCGGGCCCGGACCGGTCGCGTGCCCGCTCCCCGGCGTACAGGCGGACGAGATCGTGCATGCGCCACCGGCCGTACGCGTCGCCGCGCTCGACGAGATGCGCGCGGTGCAGGGACTCCAGCAGGCGGCGGGCCGGTCTCTCGTCGAGGCCGGCGGCGACGGCGGCCGTCTCGGTGGACAGGTCGGGGCCGGGGCAGGCGGTCATCAGCCGGAACACCCGGGCCTCCTCCGCGCCGAGCCGGCGGTAGGACAGCTCGAAGGCGGCGCGCACCGCACGGTCCTCGTACGTGAGCTCGTCGAGCCGGGTGGCCTCCTCCTTCAGGTCCTCCGCCATCGCGTGCAGAGGACGGGCCGGGTCGGCGGTGAGCAACGCGGCGACGATGCGCAGTGCCAGCGGAAGCCCGGCGCACAGACGGGCGACGTCCGCCGCCTCGGCGGGCTCGCGGGCGACCCGGGTGTCGGCGTCGCCCCGGGCCAGGCGGAGCCGCCGGGCCAGGAGATCCACGGCCGCGCCGGGCGCGAGCATGCCGAGGTCGAGGACCCGCGCCCCCACGTCCAGCGTGTGCCGGGAGGTCACCAACACCTTCCCGGTGCCGGGCAGCAGCGGCCGCACCTGCTCGGCCGAGGAGGCGTTGTCGAGGACCAGCAGGATCGGGCGGCCCTCCCCGGCGTACGCGTCCAGCACCGTCGCGAACAGCCGGGCCCGGTCCTGGATGTCCGGAGGGATGCGTCCGGGATCCAGGCCCAGCGCCCGCAGCAGCCCTCCAAGCACCCGGCCCGGCCGCGCCCCGCACTGGTCGCCGTGGTCGGCGCTGTGGTCGTGGTCAGCGTTGTGGTCGTGGTCGTGGGGTCCGCTGTAGCCGTGGAGGTCGGTGAACAGTACGCCGCCGGGAAACCAGCCGCGCTCTCGCGCGAGGTGCGCGGCCTGCAGGGCGAGCTCCGTCTTGCCGGCGCCGCCGAGGCCCGTGACGAGGGCGATGCGCGGACGGAGCGGCTCGTCACCCGTACCGGCAGCGCCCTCTCCGGAACCCGCGTGCCCGGTACTGACGTCCCCGGTACTGACGTCCCCGGTACTGACGTCCCCGGGGTTGGGGCCCTCGGGCGGGCCGAGCACGTCGAGTAGCGCGGCCAGCTCGGTGTCCCTGCCCGTGAACCCCTGTGTCGGCAAGGGCGCGCCTGACAGCGCCGGGGTCACCTCTGGCGGAAGCTGAACCGTGATGGTGTGGCCCTGGACCACCGTGTTGAGGAAAAGGCCGCCGCTGATCGTGTTGCGGGTGACCGCCACGCGTTCAGTCCTTCCGCTCGCGCTCGCGGGGAGCGGCCGGGCCCGGACCGGACGCGGCCGGTCCGGTGACGGTGTGCCCCTGGACGACCGGGCCGTGGAACGTGCCGCCACTGATCTCGTTGTGAACTCCGCTGCTCACTGTGCCTGTCTCGGTGCCGGTTCCAGTGCCGGTCCCGGTGCGGGTCCCGGTTGCGGCGGCGGCTCTGTTCGCGGCGTCGTTCCCCGGAGCGCCCGTGCCGCTCGCCGGGGTACGCGCATGTTCCCGGCGGGTCAGCAGCAGCCCCCAGACTCCGACGGCCAGGCTGACGAGACCGACGAAGAGCCCGAGCACGCTCGCGAGTTTGTCAGCGTTGTCCAGGCCGACCGAGGAGAGGTACACGGCGAGTGCCGTACCGGCGCCGAGCGCGGCGATCCCGCCGGCCCATGTGAGAACACGTCCGCGCATGCTTCCATCATCGTCGGGCCGGAGCGTTCGGGTCGATGGCTCGTCGGCTTTCCGCCGCCTGCTGTGGTGGCTGTTGTGGTGGTTGCTTCGCGGCTGCTTCGTGCGTGCTTCAGGGGTGCCGCTGAGCGCTTCAGCGCTTACTTCGCCGGGCCCTTCGCGGAGAAGTGGCGTGGGCGAGGCTCGCCCTGCCACTCGTCCCGCCCCGCGCTCTGCCGTCGCTCCTGCTGTCGCTCCTGCCGTCCCGCCTGGCTCCCGTCCTGGCTTCCGCACTGCCACTCGTCCTGCCGGCGGCCGCCGGTGCGCCGCGCGCACCCGTACGGCCGGGCGTGCGGCCGGGCGTACGGCCGGGCGTACGGGCCGCGGAGGCGACCGGCGGGTTGTGGCCCAGAACGCGGGCGAAGGTCCGGGCGACGTCAGGACCGAAGACCCGGGCGAAGGCGTGGGAGAAATCGTGGCCGGCCGTGGGGAAGCGCATCGTGGTGACGGCGGGGACGGCCCGGCCGCCTCCCGCGGCCAAGGGAATCCGGCCGCCTCCGGCGGCGAAGGGGAGCCTTCCGGGTCCGGCCGCGAGAGGATGGCCGCCGTTCACCGGCGCGGGGGTGGCCCGGCTCCCCGCGCCGCCGGAGGCCGTACCGCCCGCTTGGGACGCCGAGCCGTCGTCGTGCCGCCGGTGTTCGGCCTCCCGCTTCTTTTTCTCCTTCTGCTTCTTGCGTTGCTTCTCCAGCGCCTCCTTCAGACCCGGCGTGAAGCCGCCGCCGAACCGGGACATGTCCGGCGGGGTGAAGTCGTACGCCGGGGTGCCCCGCAGGGCGGCGCGCATGGAGTCCACCCAGATCGGGCCGGGCAGCGAGGCGCCCTGCACAGCGCCGTAGTACCGGCCGCCGATGGTGACGCCGGTGAGCGGGTAGCGGTAGGAGCCGCGGATGTCGCCGACGCTGACGGCGGCGGCCAGGCCGGGCGTGTAACCCGCGAACCAGGCCGAGGTGTAGCCGTTGTTCGTGCCCGTCTTGCCCGCGGCCGGGCGGCCGATGGACTGGCCGCGCATCGTGCCCTTGCTGAACACTCCCGTGAGCACGTGGCTCACCGCGTCGGCGACGGCCGGCTCCAGCGCGGTCACGCAGGCGGGCGGCACCTCGGTCCGGGTGCCGTCGTGCTCCACGACCGCCGCGATGGCCATCGGCCTGCAGTAGAGGCCACGGGCGGCCAGCGCCGCGTAGGCCGCCGCCACGGTCGTGGGGTCCATCTCGTTGGCGCCCAGCGTGAAGGTCGGCACCTCGCGGAGCGGCGTGCCGTCCGCCCGCCGGATGCCGAGCGATCGGGCCGTCGTGACCACGTCGCACAGCCCCACCTCGCGCTCCAGCCGCATGTAGAAGATGTTGACCGACTGCCAGGTGCCCATCTCCAGGCTGTACGGCCCGCCGCCGCCCTCACCGCCGGCGTTGTGGATGACCGTGCGGGGGTCGTTCACCGCTCTGCCCGAGCAGTCGCGGTAGCCGTACGACGGCACGTACGAGCCGGGGATGGTGAAGCCGTCACCGAACCGCATCCCCTGCTTCAGCGCGGTGGCCAGCGTGAACACCTTGAACGTCGAACCCGCCTGGAGGCCGAGCCCGCCGCCGTGCGCGACGTCGACCGCGAGGTTGTAGGTGGTGTTGCGCCCGAGGTCGCGGTCGTGCGGGTTGCGCCCGTACCGCTTGCTCACCGCCATGGCGCGGATGCGCCCGGTGCCCGGCTCGATCATCGTCTCCGACGCCACCTGGTTGTCGCGTGGGCTGACCCGCGCGGCGACGGCCCGGTCCGCGGCCCGCTGCGCGGCCGGGTCGATGGTCGTCCAGATCGTGAGGCCGCCCCGCTGGAGGCGCCGTTCCCGGTCGGCCCTGGTGTAGCCGAACGCCGGGTTCGTCAGCACCTCCCGCTCGACGTACACGCAGAAGAAGGGGTAGGCGCTGCCCGCGCAGCCGCCGGGCTCGGGACGCAGGTGCAGCGCCAGCGGCGTGGCCGCCGCGTCGCGGGCCCGGTCCCGGCCGACCAGCCCGAGCTCGGCCATCCGGCTCAGGACGAGGTCGCGCCGGGCGCGCAGCCGGTCTCTGTGGTCGTCGCCCAGGGAGGGGTCCGTGTCGTACGGCGTGCGCACGGCGCCGGCCAGCGTCGCCGCCTGCGTCAGCGTGAGGTCGGCGGCGTCGACCCCGAAGAACCGCCGGGCCGCCGCCTGGACCCCGAAGGCGCCCGCGCCGAAGTACGCGATGTTGAGGTAGCGCTCCAGGATCTGGTCCTTGGTGTACTTGCGTTCCAGCGCCAGCGCGTACCGCAGCTCGTCCAGTTTGCGGCGGAAGGTGCGTACGAGGGCCTGCGCCCGCTCCTGCTCCGTCTCGGCCTGGTTGAGCATGATGTTCTTGACGAGCTGCTGGCTGATGGACGAGCCGCCCTGCCGGATGCCGCCCGCCTGGGTGTTGGTGACGAGGGCCCGCAACGTGCCCTTGAGGTCCAGGCCGCCGTGTTCGTAGAACCGGGAGTCCTCGATGGCCACGATGGCCTGCCGCATGACCGGGGCGACCATGCTCAGCGGCACCGACTGCCGGTTCTGGTAGTAGAACTGCGCGATCTGCCGGCCGTCGCGGTCGAGCAGCCGCGTCATCTCGGGCAGCGGCTCCTCGCGCAGCGGCGCGGGCAGCTCGGTGAACGCGGACGCGGCACGCTTGGCCGCCAGACCGGCCCCGCCCACGAAGGGCATGACCAGCCCGGCGACCAGTCCGCCCCCGGCCGCGCCGCACAGGCTCAGCGAGAGGACGGCGCGGCCGAGACTGACGTGGCCGAGGAGACGAGAGGTCACGGGATATCAGTGCGACCTCCGGCGTTTTCCCAAACCCGGGAGGCGGAAAGCTTTACGTCAGCCTGTTGATCTTCAACCCGAGGGAGGTGAACTGTTCGAACGGCCTGTGGTATCCGCGTTCGATGTGGTTGACGCCGCGCAGGGTCGAGGTGCCCTCGGCGACGGCGGCGGCCAGCACCGCGGAGAACCCGGCGCGGATGTCGGGGAGCGTGACGTCGGCCCCGCGCAGGCTGGAGATGCCCCGCACGACCGCCGAGTGCTTGGCGTTGGTGTCGTGGTAGCGGCAGGCCGGTCCGCCGAGGCACTGGGCGAACACCTCGATCTCGCACCCCATCTTCTGCAGCGCGGGCACGTACACCAACCGGTTCTCGAAGACCGTCTCGTGCAGCACCGACATGCCCTCGGCGCGGGTGAACAGCACCATGAGCGGGGTCTGCCAGTCCGTCATGAAACCGGGATGGGTGTCGGTCTGCACCGCCGCCGCGCGCAGGCCGTCCGGGGCGGAGGCGCACAGCCAGTCGTCGGTTATCTCGAACCGCGCGCCCATCCGGGCGAGCGTCGTGATGGCCGTGACCAGCCGGTCCTGGTGACAGCCGTGCACCCGCACCTCGCCGCCCGTCACCAGCCCCGCCACGAGGTACGAGAACGCCTCGATGCGGTCGCCGGCCAGCCAGGTGGAGGCGCCGTGCAGGCGCTCGACGCCCTCGATGACGATGCGCCGGTCGGGGCTGAGCTCGATCATCGCGCCCATGCGCTGGAGGAACAGCGCGAGTTCGACGACCTCGGGCTCCATGGCGGCGCCCTTGATGACGGTCTTGCCCTCGGCGAGGACGGCGGTCATGAGGATCGTCTCGGTCGCGCCCACGCTGGGATAGGGGAGCGAGATGCGGCTGCCGCGCAGCCGCGCCGCCTTGGCCGAGATGCCGTTGTCGCCGACCTCGATCTCCGCGCCCATCGACCGCAGCGCCTCGACGTGGAAGTTCACCGGCCGCCTGCCGATCGGGTCGCCGCCGACGAGCGGCACGAACGCCTCGCCCGCCAGGTGCAGCAGCGGGCCGAGCATCAGGATCGGGATGCGGTTGAGGCCGGTGTACTCCTCCGGGACCCGCGGCCGTATGTCGCTGCCCCGCTCGATGGTGATCTCACCGGGGGTGATGTCCACATGGATGCCGAGGGCTTCGAGCATGGCGGCGGTCAGCCCCACCTCGCCGACCTCCGGCGCGTTCTGCAGGGTGCTCGGACCGGTCCCGAGCATCGCCGCCACCATGTGCTTGGAGACCGCGTTCTTCGATCCCCGGACCTCCACGTCGCCCCGCAGCGGGCCCGACGGGTCGATCTGCCATACCTCTTCGCTCACTCGGCCTCCTTGGCCCCACACCGTGCCGTGCGTCCCCCGCACTCGGTGCTGCAAGAGTACGGGACCGAATTCGATCGCTATGTGAGTACTATCGGGACGGTGCGGCATGTGAGGGGCAATCTGGCGACAGTCGTGGTGACCGTCCTGGTGCTGGCCCTCCTGGGTGTCGTCGCGGGGTACGTGTGGTCGGTGCTCGCCCCCGGCACGCGCTATGTGCTCATCGAGGGGACACGGCAGCCCCTCGACCCCGAGACGCAGTCGCTCATCGAGGCCGACGGATGGTTCGCCGTGGTCACCGGCGCGTTCGGCCTGGCCTCCGGCATCGCGGGGTACGTGCTGTCGCGCCGCCACCCGCCGGTCGAGGTGCTCGTCGGGCTCGCCGCCGGCGGCCTGCTCGCCGGGTACGTCGCCCTGATGGTCGGCACGTCCGCGAAGGGAACCGTCCAGGCGGCGGGACCCGGCGGCTTCACCACCACGACGTCCCTGGGAGTCACGGCGTACGGCGTGCTGTTCGCCTGGCCCCTGCTGTCCACCGCGGTCTTCTGGGTCGTCGAGTTCGCCGTGAGCTACCGTCAGCGCGAAGCCTGACGCCACCGGCGCCGGACGGCTCCACACCGGCGGACCTGCTCTCTCGCCCCGCTCTTTCGCCCCGCTCTTTCGCTCGGTCTTTCGTGCGGTGAGGAGTTCGTGCGGTGAGGAGCCGGTCCGGCACGGGTGCCTCCGTTACCCGTGCCGGACCGGAGTCAGGGGTCGCGACCGCCCTCCGGCACAAGCCTGTCGTGCGCCGGACCGGCACGACAACCGGTTTCAGGCCTGCCTGAAAGGGGTCGGGCGGCAGAGGCTCGCAACCGGCGGATTCAACGGCAGTATCGTGATCAGTGTCATGCTGAAACTGGAGTTCACCGACGCCGACCTGCGCCAGATCACCGTGGCCGCCGCTCCTGACGCGGTGCTGGAAACGGCCCTCAGCGTGCGCCGGTTGCGTACCGGGCCCGGAGCCGGGACACGGTCGAGCCCCGGCTTGCGGCGGCTGCGCCACGTGGTGAACGGCAGCCTGGCGGCGCGGGCGGGGGTGCTCCTGGAGGTGGTCCCGCCCGACGGCTTCCTCCCGGATTTCCTGCTCCAGCCGGAGGCGCGTGACTTCGCCACCGGCGTCGAACTCGTCGGCCAGGTGCCGGCGAACCTGCTCGCCGCCGACCTCAGCGAGCTGCCCGCGTCTCCGCGGCCGAGCCGCTGGCTGCGGGAGCTGGCCTCCGGGGACGCCGCGGCACGGCGGACGCTCGCCGCCGACCTGCACAACTACTTCGGCTCGTCGCTGGCTCCCATGTGGCCGCTGGTCCAGGCCGGTGTCACCGCCGACCGCTCCCTGCGCGCCGAGACCCTGCTTCGCGGCGGCATCGACGCGTTGCTCGCCACGATCAGCCCCGGGTGGCACTGGCGGCCTCCCGTGCTGGAGATTCCCTCGCCGCTCGACTATCACATCCCGCTGTGCGGCCGCGGGCTGCTGCTGGTCCCCTCGTACTTCGCGCCGAAGGTCCTGCTGACCTGGCGTCCCGACCAGCCCACCGTGCTGGTCTACCCGCTGTGCCAGGACTACAGGGCCGGCTTCGCCGATGCCCTCGGCCCGCTGCTCGGGCGTACCCGGGCGGCGATCCTGGCCGCGCTGCGCGATCCGGCGACGACGACCGCCCTGGCGGAGCGGGTGGGGGTGTCGCTCGCCTCCGCGAGCCAGCACGCCACGGTCCTGCGCAACGCCGGGCTGGTCGCCACGACCCGGTCCGGCGGAGCCGTCCTGCACGCGCTGACCCCGTTGGGTGTGGCCCTCCTGCGGGGCGACGCGGCCGCCGGCTGAGCCGCACCGGCCGGATCTCCCACGCGCTGCGTCACCTGTTTACCGCGTCACCTGTTCGGCGGTCACCCTGTCGGCTCGGGCAGCCGGGGAGCGGTCCGCCAGAAGCCGGTCGCCTGCTCGAACGCGTGCCCGAGGCGCAGGACGTCCATGTCGGCCCACGGCCGGCCGATGATCTGCAGGCCGACGGGGAGCCCGTCGGACGTGAAACCACAGGGCACCGACATCGCTGGCGCGTGCAGCGCGCTGATCCAGTAGCAGGAGCGCATCCAGGCCAGATAGTCGGGCATCTCCACCCCGGCCACCTCCGTGACGTACGGCTGCCCGATCGGGAACGGCGGCACCTGGCTCACGGGCGCCACCAGGAAGTCGTACCGTCCGAAGAAGCGCCGCATGCGGTGCCAGAGCCGGGTGCGCAGGCGCTCGGCCCGCCCGAGGTCGGCTCCGGTGACCTTCCGCCCCTGCTCCACGTTCCACGCCACGTTGGGGCCCACGTCGGGGAAGTCGCCGAAGGCGAGCGCGTAGTGCCACGACCGGTAGACGCGGAACGCCTCCTCCGCGTCGGACAGGTCCAGGTCCACCTGTTCGACCTTCACGCCGAGGCCGGTCAGCGCCTCCACCGCCCGCGCCGTCACCGCCGCGGTACGCGGGTCGACCGGCAGGCCCCCCAGATCGGGACTGAAGGCCACTCGGACGGACGTGAGGTCCATGTCCAGAGGTTCCGTGAAGGCTGACCCGTCCTCACGAATCGAAAGCGGCGAGACCGGGTCGAACCCGGCGATGGCCGACATGAACAGTGCCAGGTCGCCTGCTGTGCGGGCCATCGGTCCCGCGACGCTCAGCGTGAACCAGGCCGCCGTCGGCGACTTCGACGGCACCCGGCCGGGAGTCGGCCGCAGCCCCGCCACGTTGCAGAACGACGCGGGGTTGCGCAGCGAGCCGCCCATGTCCGAACCGTCGGCGAGCGGCACCATCCGGCAGGCCAGCGCCGCCGCGGCCCCGCCGCTGCTGCCGCCCGCGCTCTTCGACAGGTCGTAGGGGTTGCGGGTCGCGCCGAAGACCTCGTTGACCGTGTGCGACCCGGTGCCGAACTCGGGTGTGTTCGTCTTGCCGAGCGCGATCCCGCCCGCCTCGCGGATGCGCCGCACCAGCGGATCGTCCTCGACGGGAACGTGATCGGCGAACGCCCGCGAGCCGTACGTGGTCCGCACGCCCGCGGTGTCGGCGAGGTCCTTGTGCGCGACCGGGATGCCGTGCAGCGGCCCGCGCACCAGGCCGCGTGCGAGGTCCTCGTCGGCCCGTGCGGCCTGGTCGAGCGCCCGCTCAGCGGTTAACGTCACGATGGCATTGACCTGCGGATTCGTCTCCTCGATCCGCCGCAGGCACGCCTGCGTCAGCTCGACGGCGCTGACCTCCCGCGCTCTAAGCAGCGCGGCCATCTCCGTCGCCGTCAGGTCCGCCGGCCCGTCGTGGTGGCTGACATGTCCGCCGTGTTCGCTCACATTTCCCCCGTTCCTCGGCTATCGCCAGTGTTGAGGGGCGCGAGCCGTACCGGCGATGGCAACAGTCCACAGGTTCACACCCTGGCGATGGGGGCGGTCACCGCCTGCGCGAGCCGGACGAGGTTCTCCGGCGCGGTCTCGATCTGCAGGCCACGCCGCCCCGCGGAGAAGTAGACGGTCTCGAAGCCGAGCGCCGACTCGTCCACCACGGTCGGCAGCCGCTTGCGCTGGCCGAGCGGGCTGATGCCCCCGACGACGTAGCCGGTGATCCGCTCGACCTTGGCCGCGTCGGCCATGGCCGCCCGCTTGCCCTTGAGCGCCGCCGCGAACGCCTTGAGGTCGAGCTTGCCCGCCACCGGCACGACCGCGACCGCCAGACCCGCCTCGGTCTCCGCCACCAGCGTCTTGAAGATCCGCTCGTACGGCACTCCGAGCGCGTCGGCCGCCTCCTCGCCGTACGCCTGCGCGTTCGGGTCGTGGTCATAGGGGTGGAGGGTGAATTCCGCCTTCGCCTGCGTGAGAGCGACCGTCGCCGGAGTGCTCTGGCCGCCCTTGCTCTTGGTCTTGCTCACGACCGCAAGCCTAACGGCGTCGCTCCCGCTGTCCCTCGTCCCCGCTGTCGCCCGCCCCGACTGCTGGCCGCCCCGTCTGTGCCGATCCCGTCTGTGCCGACCCCGCGCGCCGTGCTTGCCCGTGCCCCGTCTGCCCGTGCCCCGTCTGCCCGTGCCCCGTCTGCCCGTGCCCCTCTGGCCGTTGCCCTGCCTGCCCATCCCCGCCCCGGCTGTCCGTGCCGAACTTGCCCGCGCCGGTATCCCCTGGCGCCGGCCGGGGCAGGGCATGGGTTGGCCAGGGGTGGCCGTACCAGCGGGCTCACTCGCGTTGCCGGAAGGAGGCGAAGCGGCCAAGGTAGGTGAAGCCCCAGCGGTCTTCGCCGACCTTCCGCCGCAGGTAGCGGCCGGGACGGCGATAGCGGTCACGATTGTGGAACTGGCAGGCCGGTCCCAGCAGCTTCAGGTCGGTCAACCCTCCGCTGCTCCAGTTGTCGGCGTGGTCGATCTCGCACATCGTGGCGGGCAGCGGGCAGCCGTCCACCCAGCAGGTGGCGTATCGGGCGAAGACCGCCCGGCGCTGTGCGGTTGTGGCAAGGCGGACCTTCCGCCCCATGTCGAGCACCTGCCCGTCGGCGTCCATGACGATCCGGACCAGGGTGCTGGTACGAGCCAGACGGTGCACGCTGGAAACGGGCAGCATCTGCCCGGTCGCCAGCAACAACCCGGGCGCGGTTCCGAGCAGCGCCCACGCCAGAGCCGTCGGTGTGCCGGGCCCTCCCTCCGGTTCGTTCGGTGGTCCCTTCGGTTCGCCTGGTATCTCGCCAGGTCCGCCTGGTGTTTCTCCCGGCTCGCCTGGTGTCTCTCCTACGCTGTGGGACGCTCCGGGAGCTTCTTTCGACTGCTCAGGCTCCGGCTTCGGCCCTGGCACAGCTCCTGGCGGCGTCCCCGCGGCTGCTTCCTCTTCTGCGTGCCACGTGTTGCCGTGCTCATCTCCATGCTCATCTGCGCGCCCACCAGAGGGCCCACCAGAGGGCCAACTAGGGCAGGGGCGGCAGGCGTCATGAACGGGGTCGGTTTGGGGGCTGTCACCCGGAACCCGGTCAGCAAGATCGTCGTCGGCCGTAGCGGAACTCTCCGGGCCGCTGTTCCGGGAGCAGCCAGATTCGGCCTTCTTCGCGCGGACCGGTTCCTCGCCGGGAACGGGGCCGTCGTGGGGGGCCGGCTCTTCGGCGGGAACAGGGCTCTCGGCAGGATCAGAGCCCTCGGCGGGCACGGGGCCATCGGTGGGAAGGGACTCGGCTCTGACCATCACAAGCAGTTCGGCGGCGACCTTCTGCCCGAGGAGCGCGATGAAGGCGTCCGCGTTGCGTACCCGTCGCGGCCGGTCATCGCCCTCGGTTCTGGGCTTGCCGTATGTCTGCAGCAACGCCATCAGGCGCGCGGCCGCCTCGCGGGGAAGATAGAACTGCCCTTCCACTCCGCCGTTCTTGGTCGGACGTACCGTCATGAAACGCCGCTGGTAGTCGGCTTGCTCATCCTGTTCTTCCCCGTCAGGATCCAGCACCGCCCGCAGGTACCGTCCCGCCTTGGATACCTCTGCGGCGGTCGCCTTTTTGGCCAGCTCCACCAGAATCGGCTCGGCCAGCGCGGCATTCTCGTCCGACAGCCCGGCCGTCGCGGCGCAGATGGCCTCCGCCACCCCGGCCGTCATCTCGCCTGCGGCGAACCGCCGCGCCACATCCGGCAGCCGGGGCAGCTCCTCGCTGAGAGTCAGCAAACGACTCGCTCCGGGCGTGCTCATTCCGCCGGCGGTGCGCAACCAGGTGCGCGTGGAGGCGTGCCCATGCTGCTTGGCCTCTCCCGTTCTATGTACGCGGCCGACACGCTCGGCCAGCGCACTTGTGATCCGGTCGCGGGCGAACAGCAGGTCCTCGGCTTCGGCCATGCAAATCTCCGCCGCATCCGGCGCCGGCATCAACGCCAACGCCTGCGCCGTCTCTCGCAACGATGCCACCAGCATCCAAGACGACCGTCCCCGGGCCGCTGGCACGACCACCGGCGTCGGCATCCGCCGAAGCCCTGGTGTCATCAGATCCAATGCCATCAGATCCAGCGCCATCAAATTCACGGTCGCTGGGTCCGCTATCCCCGGGCGCGCTGCTGGTGTATTCGTGGTCAGCGCCAGGACCGGCCGTCCCGCCGCCGGTCGCGTCGTGTTTGGTGTCATCGCATTTATTCGAACGATGAAGGTCGCCAGGATCAAAGCCGAACAGGCCCATGGCACCTCCTCATCTTCTTATTCGAAATCCTGTATGAATTCTCCCATGCCTCCTGCTGTCGAGAACAGCCTCGACCATTGAATTGTTGGAGTTACAGGTCACCGTCGATGAAAAGGATTTTCAGTGATATTTTCCAAATTCGACCATTTTTGTCCCGTTCTGTGAGCGCGCCTGTAGCGGCACCCCAGAGGGTGAAACGCACGATGGCAGCCGCGCGGGTGGGATGGGCAGGGCCGCGGCGGCGTAGGCGGCGTATAGGGGTGGGTAGGCCTCGGTGCCGTCAGTCCGGGCGGTGCAGGCCCAGGCGCAGGGAGGGGTGCGGCAGAGGCGGTGTGGTCAGGGCGCGGGCTGCGGCCGGGCACCGCGTTCTGAACGGCGGCGCAAACGTGTCAGGCCTCGGTGCCGTCCGGCCGGGCGGCGCCGCCCAGGCGCAGGGAGGGGTGCGGCAGAGGCGGTGTGGTCAGGGCGCGGGCTGCGGCCGGGCGCCGCGTTCTGAGTGGCGGCGCAAAGGTGTCAGGCCTCGGTGCCGTCCGGCCGGGCGGCGCCGCCCAGGCGCAGGGAGGGTGCGGCGGGCTCAGTCTGGTCGGGACGCGGGCCGCGTCAGGGCGCTGTCAGGGCGTCGCGCCAGGCCGCCGCGTCTGCGCTGTCAAGGTGCCGCGCCAGGGCACCACGTCAGAGGGCTGTCCGGGTGCCGCGCCGGGCCGCCGCCTCTGAGCGCTGTCCGGGTGCCGCGCCAGGGCCGCCGCAGCTAAGTGCTGTCAGGGCGCCTGCCAGTGCGCCGCATCTGCGCTGTCAGGGCGCCGCGTCTGGGATGACAGCGAACACTGCCCGGGTCTCGGTGCCGTCCGGGAGGCGCCAGCCCGCCGTCACGTGTCCCTGAGCCCCCGTCGCGTTCTCTTCGCCGGGCCGCAGCACGCGGTTCACCCGGATCACCAGCCGTCCGTCCTGGTCCCGCTGCGGGTCTTCCCCCGAGCCTGCCCGTACGACCGAGTCTGCCTGTACGACCGAGCCCGCCCGTACGACGATGTCGGTGCATCGCGGACCGTCGGTCGCGGCCGTCGACGTGATCGGGCCGGTGATCGCCGGTCCCGTGAAGCCGCTGACGACGGAGGGGTCGGGGGTGTCGCTCACGCTCTGGGCCTGTGGCTCGGCCTCGCCCAGGAGGAGCGCCAGAAGTTGTGCGACGAGGACCGGGTCATGGGCGCCGTCGTAGACCCACCGAGGCCCCAGCACCCCGTGCTCCGTCGTACCGATGAGGGCGTGGTCCGCTCCGTCGAGCGGCGCCCCCCGGTAGCTGAGCGGCACGAGGTAGGAGAGCGGCTCGTCACCGGACTCGTCGGTGACGACCATGAACTCGATGCCGACCTCACCCTGCGGATCGTCCAGCCGGAAGCCGCCGGCCCTGGCGAGTTCCGGGCGGCGCTCCCCGCCTTCGTACCAGGGTTGGGCGGGAAGCCACGCGGTGAGGAGCTCCAGCTTGCCGGGTGTCAGCGTGGTCTTGTGGATGACAGCCATAGCTCGAAGCCCTCCGTCGCGATCTCGCCACCATGCCGTCCCCCGCCGCTGGTGCCGCGAGCCGGTGGTGATCAGGATCTTACAGGCGCCGGTGACGCGAGGGCTCAGGGGTGGATCACCTCCGTACCCGCCCTGGCCAGGGCGGACGCGAGGGCGGGCGGGGGCTCCGCGTCGGTGACGAGACCGGACGGGCCGTCCAGGGCGCACACCCGGTAGGCGGCGACCCTGCCGTGCTTCTCCGTGTCGGCGAGCACGTAGGTCCGCGCGGTGCGGGCGAGGATCACGCGCTTGGTCGCGACCTCGTCCAGGAAGTAGTCGGTGAGCCCGGCGTGCGCGTCCACCCCGCCCGAGCCGAGGAAGGCGACGTCGGCGCGCAGGTCCTCGAAGAACTCCAGTGTCCGGGCGTTGGAGACGGCCAGGTCGCCCTGCCGGACGCGCCCGCCGGCCACGAGCACCTCGACGCCGGGACGGCCGGCGAGCTCGGCCGCCACCAGCAGCGAGCAGGTGGCGACCACCCCGCGGAACGACGGGGGGACGGCCCGCGCGACGTGGACCGCCGTGGTCCCCACGTCGATGATCACCGTCTGTCTCGGCCGGAGCAGCCCCGCCGCGAGCCCGCCGATCACGGCCTTCGCCTCGGACTGGCTCGTCGAGCGCTCCAGGTAGGACAGCTCCTCGCCGGTGCCCGACGCCGCCGAGGTGGCCCCGCCGTGCACGCGGACCAGCAGCGCGCGGCGCTCCAGGACCGCCAGGTCGCGCCGTACGGTCTCGTGGGACACGCCGAGCAGCGCGGCCAGGTCCTCGGTGCGTACGGTCCCCTTCCGCCCGAGGCTTTCGATGATCCGCTGGTGGCGCTGGGCGGGAAGCACGAGACCCTCTTTCGACCGACCGAACATGACCGATGTCGCCCGAGAGTGTGGATCGGCGCCCGAAAACCTGTCAACCGCCGGGCCCGAACGCGGGTGGCCGGCACGACGCCCCAGCTCGGAAGGGGTGCGCGTGGCGGTGAAACGCCCGTCCCGAATGCTGGACACACGCGGATGCGCCTCTGGTCGTCCGTAGACTGGGACGGTGATTTCCCGTATCGACCTGCGTGGGTCCCTGCCCGGCGATCTGCGCGACGTGCTGCCGCGAGCCGAACTCGACGTCGAGGCCGCCCTGGAGAAGGTGCGGCCCATCTGCGAGGAGGTCCGCCATCGCGGCGCGGCGGCCGTACGGGAGCTGACCGCGCGGTTCGACGGCGTCGACATCGAGTCCGCCCGGGTGCCCGCCGAGGCGATCACCCGCGCGCTCGCGGAGCTGGACCCGGCCGTGCGCGCCGCGCTGGAGGAGTCGATCCGCCGCGCCCGCCTGGTCCACCGCGACCAGCGGCGCACCGACACGACCACGCAGGTCGTGCCGGGCGGCACGGTCACCGAGCGCTGGGTGCCGGTCGACCGCGTGGGGCTGTACGTCCCCGGCGGCCGGGCCGTCTATCCGTCCAGCGTGGTCATGAACGTCGTCCCGGCCCAGGAGGCCGGGGTCGCCTCGCTGGCCGTGGCCTCGCCCGCGCAGAAGGAGTTCGGCGGGCTGCCGCACCCCACGATCCTCGCCGCCTGCGCGCTGCTCGGCGTCGACGAGGTGTACGCGGTGGGCGGCGCCCAGGCAGTGGCGATGTTCGCCTACGGCACCGAGGAGTGCCGCCCGGCCACCATGGTGACCGGCCCGGGCAACATCTGGGTGGCGGCGGCCAAGCGCCTGCTCAAGGGCCGCATCGGCATCGACTCCGAGGCCGGCCCGACCGAGATCGCGATCCTCGCCGACGAGACCGCCGACCCCGCGCACGTCGCCGCCGACCTGATCAGTCAGGCCGAGCACGACGTGATCGCGGCGGCCGTCCTGGTCACCACCAGCCCCGAGCTGGCCGACGCGGTGGAGAAGGAGCTGCCCGGCCAGGTCGCCGCGACCCGTCACTCCGAGCGCATCACCGAGGCGCTGGCCGGCCGCCAGTCGGGCATCGTGCTCGTCTCGGACGTCGAGGACGGCCTGAAGGTCGTGGACGCCTACGCCGCCGAGCACCTGGAGATCCAGACCGCCGACGCCGCCGCGGTCGCCGCCCGCGTGCGCAACGCCGGCGCGATCTTCATCGGGCCGTACGCGCCGGTGTCGCTCGGCGACTACATGGCCGGGTCCAACCACGTGCTGCCGACCGGCGGCTGCGCCTGCCACTCTTCGGGGTTGTCGGTGCAGACGTTCCTGCGCGGCATCCATGTCGTCGACTACAGCCGCGAGGCGCTGGCCGGGGCCGCGCCGTACGTGTGCGCGCTCGCCGACGCCGAGGACCTGCCCGCCCACGGCGCCGCCGTCCGCGCCCGCTTCGACTGGGAAGTGCCCGCATGACGACCCTCGACGACCTGCCGATCCGCGACGACCTGCGCGGCAAGCACCCGTACGGCGCGCCGCAGCTCGACGTGCCGGTCCAGCTCAACACCAACGAGAACCCCTACCCGCCGTCCGCCGCGCTGATCGACGATCTCGCCCGGGCCGTACGGCAGGGCGCGGCCACGCTCAACCGCTACCCCGACAGGGACGCCGTCGAGCTGCGCAAGGACCTCGCCGACTACCTCGGCCACGGGCTGACCGCACGCCAGATGTGGGCGGCCAACGGGTCCAACGAGATCATCCAGCAGATCCTCCAGGCGTTCGGCGGCCCCGGCCGCGCGGCCATCGGGTTCGAGCCGTCCTACTCGATGCACCCGATCATCGCGGGCGGCACGAACACCCGCTGGATCGAGGGCCTGCGCGAGGAGGACTTCGCGCTCGACCCCGCCGCCGCCGTGGCCGCGATCGAGGAGCACCGCCCGGACGTGGTGTTCCTGACCTCGCCGAACAACCCCACCGGCACGTCCCTGCCGCTGGAGGTGATCGAGCGGGTCCTCGCCGCCGCGCCCGGCATGGTCGTCGTGGACGAGGCGTACGCCGAGTTCGCCCGCACCGGCACGCCGTCGGCGCTGACGCTGCTGCCCGGCAACCCCCGGCTGATCGTGACGCGGACCATGTCCAAGGCGTTCGCGATGGCCGGCACCCGGCTCGGCTACCTCGCCGCCGACCCGGCGGTGGTCGACGCCCTGCTGCTGGTCCGCCTGCCGTACCACCTGTCGACGCTGACCCAGGCGGCGGCCCGGGTGGCGCTCGCGCACCGCGAGGAGCTGCTGAGCACGGTGGACGCGCTGCGCGCCGAGCGGGACGCCGCGGTGGACTGGCTGCGGGGTCGCGGCCTGACGGTCGCCGACTCGGACGCCAACTTCGTGTTGTTCGGCAGGTTTCCCGATCGGCGGTCCGTCTGGGAGGGACTGCTGGAGCGCGGGGTGCTGATCCGGGAGACCGGGCCCGCGGGCTGGCTGCGCGTGTCGGTCGGCACGCCGGAAGAGATGGCGGCGTTCCGCGCCGCGCTGGAAGGGGTCCTCGCATGACCGAGATCGACGCGCGCCGCGGCCGGGTCGAGCGTACGACGAAGGAGACGTCGGTGCTGGTCGAGGTGGACCTCGACGGCACCGGGATCGTCGACGTGGCGACCGGCGTCGGGTTCTACGACCACATGCTCGCCCAGCTGGGCAAGCACGGCCTGTTCGACCTCACCGTGAAGACCGAGGGCGACCTGCACATCGACGCGCACCACACGATCGAGGACACCTCGATCGCGCTCGGCGCGGCCTTCCGCGAGGCCCTGGGCGACAAGTCGGGCATCCGGCGGTTCGGCAGCGCCTCCTGCCCGCTGGACGAGGCGCTCGCGCAGGTCACCGTCGACCTGTCCGGCCGGCCGTACCTCGTCCACACCGAGCCCGAGAGCATGGCCCCGATGATCGGGCCCGACTACGACACGACCATGACCCGGCACATCCTGGAGTCGTTCGTCGCGCAGGCGGCGGTCTGCCTCCACGTGCACGTGCCGTACGGGCGCAACGCGCACCACATCGTGGAGGCGCAGTTCAAGGCGCTCGCGCGGGCGCTGCGGGAGGCGTCGGAGCGGGACCCGAGGGCGACCGGGGTGCCCAGCACCAAGGGCGTGCTCTGATGACCTTCGCGTCCGGTGGCATGATCTTCATCGCGCTCTTCCTGATCGGCGGGGTCGTCTCCGGCATCCGGCAGGGGATCAAGCTGCTGGCGGCGATCGCCGGCGTCGGCGCGGCCCTGGCACTTACCGCGGGAGTGATGTGGTGGCAATGAGCAGGCGTGTGGTGGTGCTCGACTACGGGTCGGGCAACCTCCGGTCCGCGGAGCGGGCGCTCGCCCGGGTGGGCGCCGACGTGACGGTCACCGCCGACTTCGACGAGGCCCTGGAGGCGGACGGGCTCGTCGTCCCCGGCGTCGGGGCGTTCGCCGCCTGCATGGAGGGGCTGAAGAGCGTGCGCGGCGACCAGATCGTGGGGCGCCGCCTGTCCGGTGGCCGGCCGGTGCTCGGCATCTGCGTCGGCATGCAGATCCTCTTCGGCAAGGGCGTCGAGCACGGCGTCCACACGGAGGGCTGCGGCGAGTGGCCGGGCACGGTCGAGCGGCTCGACGCGCCCGTGCTGCCCCACATGGGCTGGAACACCGTGACCGCCCCGGAGGGCAGCGCGCTGTTCCAGGGGCTGGACGAGGCGACCCGCTTCTACTTCGTGCACTCCTACGGGGTGCGGAAGTGGCTGCTCCAGACGGGCGACGGCTTCCGTGAACCGCTGGTCACCTGGGCCGAGCACGGCGTGCCGTTCGTGGCCGCCGTCGAGAACGGGCCGCTCATGGCGACCCAGTTCCACCCGGAGAAGTCCGGGGACGCGGGCGCCCGGCTGCTGTCCAACTGGCTCAACACGCTGTGAGCGTGCGCGGCCCGCGGAAACCCGGTACGGCGGTGCGACACTGGGGAGCGGCGGCGCGCGACACGGAGAAGAACACGGCGAGGAACACGCCCAGGAACGCGGGCAGAAACATGGGCTCCGACCTGGACACGGACCTGGAAACGGACCTGGAAACGGACATGGGCGCGGCCGGGCCCGGCTATAACCGTGACCAGAGCCCTGACCGCGGCTGTGACCAAGCCTGACCAGAGCGTGACCAGGACCAGGGCGTGACCGGAAGACCTGAGCGGGAGGCTCGATGAGCAAGGAGCGGGCCCGCCGGAGGGCGGAGCGCGAGGCCGAGCGCGAGCGCCTCGCGGCGGCCCGCGCCGAACGCGAGGCGAGGGCCGCCAGGCGGCGCGAGCTGCGTGACAGGCTCGTCGGGCCCATCCGGACCGCGGTGCTCCCGCGCCCCGCCCGACCGGTGCGGGTCGCCCGGCAGCGGGGGTATCTCGCCCGCCGCCGCCGCACGGAGAACGGGGTCGCGGTCACGCTGTGGTTCCTCGTCCAGGCGCTCGCCTGGATCCTGTTCGAGTCGTGGATGGCCCGGCTGGGCGTCTTCCTCGGCTCGATCCTGCTGCTCCCGGTGCTCGTCACCATCGTTTTCGACCGGAGGTCATGACCAAATGTCGCTCGTATTGCTCCCAGCCGTCGACGTCGCCGACGGCCAGGCCGTACGCCTCGTGCAGGGTGAGGCGGGGACGGAGACCTCGTACGGGGACCCGCTCGCCGCCGCCCTCGCCTGGCAGGAGGCCGGCGCGGAGTGGATCCACCTGGTCGACCTCGACGCGGCGTTCGGGCGGGGAAGCAACCGCGAGCTGCTGGCCTCCGTCGTGGGCAGGCTCGACGTGCAGGTCGAGCTGTCCGGCGGGATCCGCGACGACGCCACGCTGGAGGCCGCGCTGGCCACCGGCTGCCGCCGGGTCAACATCGGCACCGCCGCGCTGGAGGACCCGGCGTGGTGCGCCAAGGCGATCGCCGAGTACGGCGACCGCATCGCGGTGGGGCTCGACGTGCGCGGCACCACGCTGGCCGCCCGCGGCTGGACGAAGGAGGGCGGCGACCTGTGGGAGGTCCTCGACCGGCTGGAGTCCGAGGGCTGCCCCCGCTACGTCGTCACCGACGTGACCAAGGACGGCACGCTGCGCGGTCCCAACCTCGACCTGCTGCGCCAGGTCTGCGCGCGGACCGACCGCCCGGTCGTCGCCAGCGGTGGCGTGTCGTCGCTCGACGACCTGCGGGCCATCGCGACGCTCGTGCCGGAGGGCGTCGAGGGTGCGATCGTGGGCAAGGCGCTGTACGCCCAGGCGTTCACGCTGCAGGAGGCGCTCGCGGCGGTGACGGCCGGATGAGTACCCCGACGCCCGCACAGACTCCCGCGCAGACGCCCGCACAGACATCGGCACCGGCACCGGCATCGGCACCGGCACAGACGCCCTCGGCGCAGATGCCCGAGGGCCGGATCTCCTCCGGCGGTCCCTGGGAGGACCGGTACGGCTACGCCCGCGCGGTCGTCGCCGGGCCACACGTGCTCGTGTCCGGCTGCACCGCCACCGTCGGAGGGGAGGTGCAGCACGTGGGCGACGCCTACCGGCAGACGCTCACCGCCTTCTCGATCGCGCTGGACGCCGTCGAGAAGGCCGGCACGACGCGGGCCGACGTGGTGCGCACCCGCATGTTCGTCGTGAACGCCGACGACTTCGACGCCGTGGGCAAGGCGCACGGGGAGATCTTCGGCGACGTGCGGCCCGCCTGCACGAGCGTGCAGATCGCCGGCCTTGTCGACCGGCGCATGCTGGTCGAGGTCGAGGTCGAGGCGTACCGGGCGGCAAGCGGCGGCGGGGGCTGAGCGATGACGGTAGCGGTGCGCATCATCCCCTGCCTGGACGTCGACGCCGGACGGGTCGTGAAGGGGGTCAACTTCGAGAACCTCAGGGACGCCGGCGACCCGGTCGAACTGGCCGCGCGGTACGACGCCGAGGGCGCCGACGAGCTGACCTTTCTCGACATCACGGCGTCCTCCGGTGAGCGGGAGACCATGCTCGACGTGGTGCGCCGTACGGCCGAGCAGGTCTTCATCCCGCTCACCGTCGGCGGCGGCGTGCGGTCGGCCGACGACGTCGACCGGCTGCTGCGCGCGGGCGCCGACAAGGTCGGCGTCAACACCGCCGCGATCGCCCGGCCCGAGCTGCTGACGGAGACCTCCCGCCGGTTCGGGTCCCAGTGCATCGTGCTGTCGGTGGACGCGCGCCGGGTGGTCGACGGCCCGCCCACGCCCTCGGGGTTCGAGGTGACCACCCACGGCGGACGCCGGGGGACCGGCATGGACGCGATCGAGTGGGCCAGGCGCGGCGAGGAGCTGGGGGTCGGGGAGATCCTGCTCAACTCGATGGACGGCGACGGCACCAAGACGGGGTACGACCTGGAGCTGCTGCGGGCCGTACGGGCCGCGGTGGGCATCCCCCTGATCGCCTCCGGCGGTGCCGGGCGGCTGGAGGACTTCCCGCCCGCGGTGGACGCCGGAGCGGACGCCGTGCTGGCCGCCTCGGTCTTCCACTTCGGCCAGCTCAAGATCCACGAGGTCAAGGACACGTTGCGGGCGGCCGGTCACCCGGTCCGCTGAACGTGCCGGCAGGCCGGGCCCTCACCGCCCGGCCTGCCACGCACGTCTCCGATGATCATTCGCCGGTCAGTCGTCGTCGATCTCCACGATGGCCGTGGGAAAGGCCGCGGGACCGGTGCCGAGTGAGGACGACGCCTGCGACTGGTACTGCCACTGCGCCTGGTAGGGGCCGTCACAGCCCTGCCCGGACACCTGGTGGTGGAAGCCGGAACCGGTGTGGCCGACAGGGACGACCGTGTCGGCGAACGCTCTGGGCGCCGGTTGCACGGCCGACAGACCGATGGCGGCGAGGACCGCGAGACCGAGCGGGCTCGGGAATCGCATGGCGGGCATACTGCCTCCTGTCCTGCTGGCTCGTCCTGCTGAGCTCCTTGCTGAACTGGCGCGGGTACGGCGATCCGGATCGGCATCTCCAATGGTCACCGGGCGCGCTATGGCCGTCCAGGCATTCAGCAGCAAACAGGGCAATATGCGGATGAATCAGGCATAAGGGATTTAGTGCCCTTTTCCCGCCTTGGTGCGGAAAGATCGTGATTTGCCGAGGCGAGGTGCGGACGCGGCCGGGTCGTAACGGTCCTGACCGTTCCGGTCGCTCGCGCCGTGCCCGCGGCCGTCGTACGGCGGCTTATGCGGAGACCGGTGTGAGAGCGGCCCGTAGGGGTAAAGGTAGGGGACCGGTGGCCGGACCCCACTCGACGAACGCCGGAGGAGCCGCGAGAAGGGCCGCATCGATGATCGCGGAGGGTGGCGTGTCCGGCGCGGAGGGTGGCGCACCGAAGGGATGGGTCGGAGGGACGGGTCGGGCGGACAGGTCGAACGAGCAGGGCGCGGAGACGGGTGAGAAGAGGCCGGCGGAGCGAGGGCGGTTGCCCTGCCGGCCCTGTGTCGGCCCCTGTTGGCGCCCTGGCGTCGGCCCTGTCGGGAGAGTGTGGCCGTGCCGGAACGGGTTCCTTCACGGCCCTTGAGGGATCTCGCGGCTGGGACGCCGCGACGGTCGGCTCAGGACCGGGTCAGGACGGGGTCAGGACCGGGGTAGGACCGAGGTGAAGAAGGTGGCGAGCCGGCTGGCCCCGGTGTTGACCGTGTCGAACACGCCGCGGACGGCGCCCGCCGCCGCGTGCGGCTGGTTGTAGAGGTAGAAAACTACGAACGCGATGGCCGCGTACGTAAGAACCTTCTTCAACTTCATCGGGGGGGCCTCCTGCTGTCGGTTTCCCGGACGTTTGTACCCGGCGGCAGGAATGATCATAACTAGCCGCGAGGACACGAGCCCGTTCCGCTCTCATCGTGAGACGGAGGCGGGCCCGCCTCCGGGCCCCGGCGGTCAGCCCGACACGAGCGAGGTGAAGAAGGCCGAAAGCCGCTCCGCACCCGTCGTGATCCCCCCGAACAGGTTCCTGACCGCGGTGGCGGCGTTCGCGGGCTGGGTGAACAAGTAGAAGATCACAAACGCGACGGCCACATAGGTCAGGACCTTTTTGAGGTTCATCGGGGCTCCCAAACACTCATGTCTGGATCACATGCTGCCCCATATCAAGATGTTTACGTGGGAATTCCGGGCAGTTCCCACCATGCCCTGATCACAGGCCGAATCTCGCCTGCCGCAGCCGGGCGACCGCCTGGTCGTCCCCCTGGTAGGTCACCCGGGCGTGCTCCTGCCGGCCGAAGGCGAACAGCAGCAGCTCGGCCGGCTCGCCGGTGACCACGACGGCGGGCTCGGCCATGCGTCCCGCGGTCCTCGCCCCGTCCGTACGCTGGAGCACGACGCCCACGGGCGCCCCGCGCATGAAGAAGCGGGCACCGCCCCGCAGCCGCCGCCAAAACGTCTCCTGGAGGTCCTCGGGGAGGTCCCGGGGCTCCCATCCGGACTGTGCCCGGCGTACGTCTTCGTGGTGGACGAACAGCTCGACGGTGTTGACGATCTCGTCCAGCCGGGACACCAGGCCGTACGGGGTCCAGCGCGGCGGGCCGCTCCGCACGAGCCCGACCAGCTCGGGGTAGGAGTGACGCCGGATGAGGCGCTCCTGCACGGCGGCGGTGTGGCCCGCCAGGAGCGGCAGCGCGATGCCGGGGGCCGCGTCGAGGCGGCGCTCGCGGAGGACGAGATGGGCCGTCAGGTCCTCGGTGGCCCAGCCCTCGCACAGCGTGGGCGCGCCGGGGCCGAGGTCGTCGAGCAGGTCGCAGAGCGCCGCGCGCTCCGTCTGGGCGTGAGTCACGTGATCAGCCTACGGTGGGCGCCCGGCCCGCCCCGAAGCGGAGCGCAGGAATAAACCGCTTGATCAGGATGATAGGGAGTATCTAGGACCAATGGCTTGGGCGGGCCTGGGGCCTGGGACCGATCCGGCGGTCCGCCCGCATGGGTATCGTCCCCGTCCGGGGCGCTCGCAGGGAGCGGCCCGGACGATCCCCGATCGGAAGGAAGCACACCGCGTGCCGACGAAGGAGTCTCCCGCGCGGCCCGGCAGCTCGATCATGCTCCAGGGTCTCAAGGTCCTCGGCGTGGCGATCAGGACGGAGCCGCGGATCTTCATCGGCGCGGTCCTCGCCAGCGCCCTCTACGGAGGGATGACCGTCGCGTCGTCCTGGGCGCTCGGCTGGGCGACCGACAACGCCGTGCTGCCGGCGTTCCGGGACCACGAGGCCGCCACCGGAGGGCTCGTCGCCGCGGCGGCGCTGATCGTGGGCGTCGCGGTGCTCAAGGCCGCGGGCGTCATGGGCCGCCGCATCCTGGCCGGCGTCCACCAGTACCGCATGCAGGCCCACTCGCGCCGCGCGGTCACCCGCCAGTACCTGCGGCTGCCGCTCGCGTGGCACCACCGCCACCCGACCGGGCAGTTGCTGTCCAACGCGAACTCCGACGTAGAGGCGGCCTGGGCGCCGCTCGCGCCGCTGCCGATGGCGGTGGGCGTGGTCGTGATGCTCGTCACGGCCGCCGTGGCGATCGTGCTGGTCGACCCCGTCCTCGCCGTCGTCGGCTTCCTGATCTTCCCCGCCGTGGCCGTGCTCAACCTGGTCTACCAGCGCAGGCTGTCGCCGCTGGCCATGCGGGCCCAGGCGCTGCGGGCCGAGGTGAGCGAAGTCGCGCACGAGAGCTTCGACGGTGCGCTCGTCGTCAAGACCCTCGGCCGGGAGGACGCCGAGACCGTCCGGTTCCAGGCGAAGGCCGACGCGCTGCGGGACGCCAACATCGCCGTCGGCCGGGTCCGGGGCCTGTTCGACCCGCTGCTGGAGGCGCTGCCCACGCTCGGCGTGCTGGCCGTGCTGCTCGTCGGCGCGCTGCGCCTGGAGTCGGGCGGCGTCGCGGCCGGCGACCTCATCCAGGTGGCCTACCTGTTCACGCTCCTGTCCTTCCCCATCCGGGCGCTCGGCTGGGTGCTGGCCGAACTGCCGCGCAGCGTCGTCGGCTGGACGCGGATCAGGGAGGTCCTCGACGCGACCGGCTCCATGGAGCACGGCACGGCCCGCCTGGACGCCCCCGGCCCGGCCCGGCTGGCCGCGGAGGGCGTCGGCTTCGCGTACGTCCCCGGGAGCCCGGTGCTGAAGGACGTGACCTTCACGGTCACGCCGGGCCGCACGACCGCGATCGTCGGCCCGACCGGCGCCGGCAAGTCGACCCTCACCCAGTTGCTCGCGCGGCTCGTCGACCCCGGCGAGGGCGTCGTACGGGTCGACGGGGTCGACCTGCGCGACGCGGCCAGGGGGGAGGTCAGCCGGTCGGTGGCGCTCGTCCCGCAGCAGACGTTCCTGTTCGACGACACCGTGCGCGGCAACGTCACCCTCGGCGAGGCCGTCCCGGACGAGCGGGTCTGGGCCGCGCTGCGCCTCGCGCAGGCCGACGGCTTCGTCAGCGGGCTGCCGTCGGGCCTCGACACCCGGATCGGCGAGCGCGGCGCGACGCTGTCCGGCGGGCAGCGGCAGCGCCTCGCGCTGGCGCGCGCCCTCGTGCGCGAGCCCCGGCTGCTGATCCTCGACGACGCCACCTCCAGCGTCGACCCGCAGGTCGAGAAGCGCATCCTGTACGGCCTGCGCGACGGCGCCGCCGAGGCGACGGTGATCGTGGTCGCCTACCGGATGGCCACGATCGCCCTCGCCGACGAGGTCGTCTACCTGGAGCAGGGCGTGGTCGCCGACCAGGGCGCGCACGAGGAACTGCTGGCCCGCTGCGCGGGCTACCGCGCCCTCGTCACCGCGTACGAGCGCGAGGAGGCCGAACGGGCCGCGCTCGACAGCGGCGATGAGGTCGTGGCGTGACGAATCTTCCACGGCGCACAGTGAGGCTTTCAGTGAGGCTTTCAGCGAGGAGTGTGACCCGGTGACCGCCGTCACGGACACGGGGAAGACCGGCGGGAAGACCGGCCCGGAGAATGGGGAGGCCTCCGCGCTGCGGTCGGCGGAGCGCGGGGCGGTGGAGACGCTCAGGCAGGGACTGCGGCTGTCGCCGGAGTTCCGCCGCGGCATCGCCGGGACCCTGGCGCTGGCCGTGCTGGCCACGCTGGGCAAGGTCGTCGTGCCGGTCGCCGTGCAGCAGGTGATCGACCGGGGCCTCGGCCAGGGCGCGCCCGACGTGCCGTTCATCCGCGACGCCGTCGTCCTGTGCGCGGTCGCGGTGGCGCTGACCGCGGTGTGCGGCTACCTCATGAACGTGCGGCTCTACCGCTCCACGGAGTCGGGCCTGGCCACCCTGCGCGGCAAGGGCTTCCGGCACGTGCACGACCTGTCGGTGCTCACGCAGAACAGCGAGCGGCGCGGCGGCCTGGTCTCCCGGGTCACCGGCGACGTCGACCAGATCAGCGCCTTCATGCAGTGGGGCGGGCTGATGGTCATCGTGTCCGTCGGCCAGCTGCTGGTCGCGACCGTGCTCATGGCCGTCTACTCCTGGCAGCTCACGCTGCTGGTGTGGGCCTGCTTCCTGCCGGTGATGCTGGCCCTGCCCAGGTTCCAGCGCCTGGTGGCCAGGGCGTACACCCGGGTGCGCGAGCGGGCGGGCGACGTGCTCGCCGCCGTCAGCGAGTCGGTCGTCGGCAGCGGCGTGATCCGCGCGTACGGCTCGGAGGACCGCACCGCCGAGCGGATCGACCGGGCGGTGGACGGGATGCGCGCGGCGCAGACCCGGGCCCAGAAGATCGTCGGCTTCACGTTCCCGACCACCGAGCTGGTCGCCTCGGCCGCCGTCGCGCTGGTGGTCGTCGCCGGGGTCGAGCTGGGCGTCGCCGGGTCCATCACGGCGGGCCGGCTCATCGCGTTCCTGTTCCTCATCACGCTGTTCGTCAGCCCCCTGCAGACCGCGACCGAGGTGCTGAACGAGGCGCAGAACGCGATCGCGGGCTGGCGCCGCATCCTCGGCGTGCTCGACACCCCGGCCGACGTGGCCGACCCGGAGAACGGCGCGACGCTGCCGCGCGGCCCGATCACGGTCCGCTTCGAGGGCGTCGGCTTCGCCTACCCGGGCGGGCCGCCCGTCCTGCACGAGGTGTCGGCCGAGATCGCCCCGCGCACGCGGGTCGCGGTGGTGGGGGAGACCGGCTCGGGCAAGACGACCTTCGCCAAGCTCCTGACCCGGCTCATGGACCCGACCTCCGGCAGGATCACGGTGGACGGGGTCGACCTGCGGGAGGTCGGCTTCGCCTCCCTGAGGGAGCGGATCGTCATGGTCCCGCAGGACGGCTTCCTGTTCGACTCGACCCTCGCCGGCAACATCCGGTTCGGGCGGCCCTCGGCCACCGACGAGGAGATCACGCGGGCGCTGACCGAGCTCGGCCTGGCCGACTGGCTCGACGGCCTCCCGGCCGGTCTGGACACCCCCGTCGGGCAGCGCGGCGAGTCGCTGTCGGCCGGTGAGCGGCAGCTGGTCGCGCTGGCCCGGGCCTACCTCGCCGACCCCGACCTGCTGCTGCTCGACGAGGCCACCTCCGCCGTGGACCCCGCCACCGAGGTGCGGCTCGCCCGGGCGCTCGACGGCGTGACCCGGGGCCGTACGGCGGTCTCGATCGCCCACCGCCTGTCCACCGCCGAGGCGGCCGACGAGATCCTGGTGTTCGAGCACGGCCGGATCGTTCAGCGCGGCCCCCACGCCGTGCTCGCCGCCCAGCCCGGCGTGTACGCGGACCTCTACGCGTCGTGGACCACCGCCACCACCGTCCGGTGACACCGGGGCTGGGCTTGCGGGGAGCGGCGGCGGGGCGGCAGGGAGCGGCGGCGGGGGCGGCGGGGCGCTGCGGCACAATTGGCCACATGGCCCTCGACCCGAAGATCGCCGACCGGCTCAAGCGCACCCCGGACGGCCTGGTGCCCGCGATCGTCCAGCAGCACGACACCGGCGAGGTGCTGATGCTCGCCTGGATGGACGACGAGGCGCTGCACCGCACGCTCACCACCGGCCGGGCGACCTACTGGTCCCGCAGCCGGGGGGAGTACTGGGTGAAGGGCGACACCTCCGGCCACGTGCAGTGGGTCAGGCACGTCGCGCTCGACTGCGACGGCGACACGGTCCTGCTGAAGGTCGACCAGGTGGGGGCCGCCTGCCACACCGGCGACCGCACCTGCTTCGACGCCGACGTCCTCGACGTGACCGGCGCGCCGTGACCGCTCCCACCCCCGTTCCCGCCGCCGCGCCCAGCCGGGCCGGCTCTCCGGCGGGGCGCTCGCTGCTCGTCTGGCTCGCCGCCTGCGCCGCCGGCGGCGGCCTCGCGCTGCTCGCCGCGGGCAGGCGATGGG
>QFZU02000050.1 GCA_003260025.2 Microbispora triticiradicis
CCGGGCCGCTCCGCGGCCCGGCCCTCCCTGGCGACGGCTCAGCGCTGGGGCGGCGCGACGACGACCTCGACGCGCTGGAACTCCTTGAGGTCGGAGTATCCGGCCGTGGCCATCGTGCGCCGCAGCGCGCCGAGCAGGTTCATCGAGCCGTCGGCCAGCGACGACGGGCCGTGCAGGATCTCCCGCAGCGTGCCGATCGTGCCGAACTCGACCCGCTTGCCGCGCGGAAGCTCGGGGTGGTGGGCCTCCGAACCCCAGTGGAAGCCGCGGCCGGGGGCCTCGCTGGCCCGGGCGAGCGGGGAGCCCACCATCACGGCGTCGGCGCCGCAGGCGATGGCCTTGGCGATGTCGCCGGAGCCCCCCATGCCGCCGTCGGCGACGACGTGGACGTACCGGCCGCCCGACTCGTCCATGTAGTCGCGGCGGGCCGCCGCGACGTCGGAGATCGCGGTGGCCATCGGCACGACCACGCCGAGCACGTTGCGGGTGGTGTGCGAGGCGCCGCCGCCGAAGCCGACCAGCACGCCGGCCGCGCCGGTCCGCATGAGGTGCAGCGCGGCGGTGTACGTCGCGCAGCCGCCCACGATCACCGGGACGTCGAGTTCATAGATGAACTGCTTGAGGTTGAGCGGCTCGGCCCGGCCGGACACGTGCTCGGCGGAGACGGTCGTGCCGCGGATGACGAAGATGTCCACGCCCGCGTCGATGACGGCCTTGTGGTGCTGCACCGTCCGCTGGGGCGACAGCCGTACGGCGGTGGTGACGCCCCCGGCGCGGATCTCCTCGATCCGGCGGCCGATCAGCTCGTCCTTGATGGGCGCCGTGTAGATCTCCTGCAGCCGTCTGGTCGCGGCGGCCCGGTCGAGGGTGGCGACCTCCTCCAGCAGCGGCGCCGGGTCCTCGTACCGGGTCCAGAGCCCTTCCAGGTCGAGCACCCCGAGGCCGCCCAGGCGGCCGATCTCGATCGCCGTCGCGGGCGACACGACGCTGTCCATCGGGCTCGCCACGAGCGGAGAGTCGAAGCGGTAGGCGTCGATCTGCCAGGAGATCGACACCTCCTCCGGGTCGCGGGTGCGCCGGGAGGGCACGATGCCGATCTCGTCCAGCGCGTAGGCCCGCCGCCCGCTCTTGCCGCGCCCGATCTCCTGAGTCATATCGCCTTTTCTTTCCGTTTCTTCCGCTGCCGGGTTAACGCCGGTGGTAGTTCGGGGCCTCGACCGTCATCTGGATGTCATGCGGGTGGCTCTCCTTGAGCCCGGCCATCGTGATCGGCATGAGCTGCGCCTTCTCGTGCAGCTCCTGGATCGTCCGGGAGCCGGTGTACCACATGCCCTGCCGGAGGCCGCCGACGAGCTGGTGGGCCACCGCCGCGGCCGGGCCGCGGTAGGGCACCTGGCCCTCGATGCCCTCGGGGATGTACTTGTCCTCACCGGACACGTCGGCCTGCGCGTACCGGTCCTTGCTGAACGACGCGCCGCCGCGCTCGCGGTTGCGCACCGCGCCGAGCGAGCCCATGCCGCGGTACGACTTGAACTGCTTGCCGTTGATGAAGATCAGCTCGCCGGGCGACTCCTCGCAGCCGGCGAGCAGCGAGCCCAGCATGACCGTGTCGGCCCCGGCGGCCAGCGCCTTGGCGATGTCGCCCGAGTACTGCAGGCCGCCGTCGCCGATCACCGGGATGCCGGCCGGGCCGCAGGCCAGCGCCGCCTCGTAGATCGCGGTGAGCTGGGGCGCGCCCACCCCCGCGACGACCCGGGTGGTGCAGATCGAGCCGGGCCCCACGCCCACCTTGACGGCGTCGGCGCCCGCGTCGACCAGCGCCTGCGCCCCCGCGCGGGTGGCCACGTTGCCGCCGATGACGTCGACCCGCCCGTTGTTGGCCTTGACCTTGGCGATCATGTCGCACACGCCGCGCGAGTGCCCGTGCGCCGTGTCGACGATGATGACGTCGGCGCCCGCGTCGATGAGGGCCATCGCGCGCTCCTCGGCGTCGCCCGCCACGCCCACCGCGGCGCCGACCATGAGGCGCCCGTCGGCGTCCTTGGTGGCGAGCGGGTACTGCTCGCTCTTGGTGAAGTCCTTGACCGTGATCAGGCCCTGGAGGCGGCCCGCCTCGTCCACGAGGGGGAGCTTCTCGACCTTGTTCTGCCGCAGCAGCCGGAAGGCCTCCTCGCGGTCGACGCCCACCGGAGCCGTCACCAGCGGCATCGGGGTCATGACGTCGCGCACGGCCTTGCCCTGGTCGCTCTCGAAGCGCATGTCGCGGTTGGTGACGATGCCCACGAGCACGCCGTCCGCGTCGGTGACCGGGACGCCGGAGATCCGGTAGGTCGCGCACAGCCGTTCGACGTCGGCGAGGGTGTCCTCGGGGGAGCAGGTGACGGGGTTGGTCACCATTCCCGCCTCCGACCGCTTGACCAGGTCGACCTGCTGCGCCTGCTCCTCGATGGAGAGGTTGCGGTGGAGTATGCCGATTCCGCCCTGCCGCGCCATGGCGACCGCCATGCGCGCCTCGGTGACCGTGTCCATCGCGGCCGAGACCAGCGGGATGCGCAGCGTGACGTTCCGGGACAGCCGGGTCGTCGTGTCGGCCTCGCCCGGCTGCAGGTCCGAATAGGCGGGAACGAGGAGCACGTCGTCGAACGTGAGTCCCGGTTCGGTGAACTTGGCCATCTGACTGCACCCTCCTGCCCTGGATCCCTCGCCAGACCCGAGGTCAGTCTAGTGGCCGCCCCAAACCGCACCGGGCACACCTGTCAAGGGGGACGGCACAAAAAGTGGGGGGACCGGATTCCGGTCCCCCCACTCAGGCGCGTCCCGCCCGCCGCACTCGTCGAGCCCCCCTCCGCGCCCGGCCGAGGCGGCGTTCCGGTTAACGCTGCGTTAAGGATGCGTCACGCAGCGTCCATGCGCAATGTCGCAAGTTGCAACTGCACAAAGATGCATTCCCCGCTATTTCGAAGATCCGCCCGGAACAAATACAAACCATCGCATTCATACATAAACAATCGGGCGCGGTGATGCCGAATGTGCGAACGGAACGGACAACACGAAAAGGCCGGGCTATTCTCACGGCCCGAGGCGTGACGGGGATGTGAGCGGGGGGTTCGCGCTTCCGGCCAGTGCGACCACCGACGGAGCGAGCATGAGTACGACGGGAAACGCCACCCCGCGGACCGGCCCATTCGAAAGCCTCGGGCTCTCCCCCGGCCAGGCGGCCCTCTACGCGGCCGCGCTCCGCCTCCACCGGGCCACCCCGGCCGAGCTCGCCGAGGCCGTCGACCGGCCCGCCGCCGACGTGCTCGACGCCCTCGACGCCCTCGTACGGCTCGGCGCGGTCGACCGGTGGCGGGAGGAGGTCGTCGCGCGGCATCCCGCCGCGGTGATCGGGCGGCTGGTCACCGAGCGGCTGGACCGCATGGCGCGGGAGAGCCGGCGACTCGACGAGATGATCGCGGCGGCCGGGCGCCTGACCCGCCACTACGACACCGGGCGCGACTGGCGGGGCGGGGGGTTGCCGGTCGAGCCGGTCAGCGGCGCCGACGCGCTCTACGAGAGCGTCATCGGCCACGCGCTGCAGGCGCCTCCCGCCGATCTGGTCATGGCGGTCCCGGACCACCGCACCGTGGTGCGCTTCGCCGACGCCCACAGCGCGCAGTGGATCCGGGCCGCCGCGGACGGCGTCGTGCGGCTGCGTGCGATCGTCCCGCACGCCGCTCTGTCGTCTCCCGCCGTACGGGAGATGTATGAACGGTTCACGGCGGCGGGGGCGAATCTGCGCGCGCTCGACGAGGTGCCGAGCTGGTTCCTGGCGCTCGGCGACGGCACCGCCTGGCTGCCCGCCCAGTGGGGCGTTCCCCTGCCCGACAACGCCTACAACTGCTGCGTCGTCCACGCCCCGGCGGCGGCGGGAGCCCTGCGGGCGCTGTTCGGGGAGCTGTGGGCCCGGGCCGCCCCGATCTCCCCGCACAGCGGCGCCCGGCAGGTGCTGCGACTCGCCGCGCAGGGGCTGTCCGACGACGCCGTCGCCCGCTGTCTCGGCGTGTCCGTACGCACGGTACGGGCCAGATTCGCCGAGGCGATGGCGGAGCTGGGCACCCAATCACGCTTCCACGCCGGGGTCGAGGCGGCCCGCCGCGGCTGGCTGTGACCCGGCCGCGGACCCCGCCGCGAGGCACGCTGCCGGAGCGAAGGGCCTGACGAGCAGATGAGGCGCACTTTCGCTCCTGGAGGGGGCCGTGGTCATAAGGTGGGATGCGTGCTGGAAGACGTCCCCCGCGACCCGTTCGCGGATGACCCTGACGACCCCGCGGCGGAGCTCGGGTCGGCTGACGACGTGGAACCGCTGACGCTCGCCGAGCGCGACGAGGCACTGACCGATCTCGCCGACGTGGAGGTCTTCCGTTCCCTGCTCGAACCCCAGGGCGTGCTCGGGCTGGTCCTCGACTGCCCCGAGTGCGGCGAGCAGCACTACTTCGACTGGGACCTACTGCGCGGCAACCTGCGCCAGATGATCGACAACGGCCGGCCGCAGGTCCACGAGCCCGCCTTCCAGCCCGATCCGTCCGACTACGTGAGCTGGGAGTACGCCCGGGGCTACGTGGACGGCGTGATCGACACGGAGGAGAGCCGCTGACTGTCCACATCGGCGACCAGGGCGCCGAGCAGCCGGAGGGCCGCGTCGGTCCCGCTCAGGGCCTCCCGGCGGGCGAGGGCGTCGAGGAGGGCGTCCGTCCGCGTTACGTCGCCCTCCATGTCGGCATCGCCGTACGACCCGGGAAGGCCCGCCGTACGACGACGTTTCATGGTCACGCAATCGACTCCAGCTCGGCCAGCTGCCGGAGCCTGGCGAGCGCACGATGCTGCGCGACCCGGACGGCACCAGGGGTCATGCCGAGTACATTACCCGTCTCCTCGGCGGAAAGGCCCGAGACGACCCGCAGGATGAGAAGCTCGCGCTGGGTGTCCGGCAGCCGGGCCAGCAGGTCCCGGGCGTGCTGCGCCTCGATGTAACGCACCACGGTCTCCTCCGGTCCCGGGCCCTCGTCGGGCCCGTCCGGCAGGTCCTGCGTCGGCACCGCGGAGCGCACCGAACTGCGCAACGCGTCCGCCACCTTGTGCGAAGCGATGCCGAACACGAACGAGGCGAAGGGGCGGCCCATGTCGCGGTAGCGCGGCAGCGCCGACAGCACCGCGATGCACACCTCCTGAGCCACGTCGTCGGCGATGTGGTACTGACCGGAGACCCTCCCCAGCCGGGCCCTGCAGTACCGGACCACCATCGGGCGCAGTTGTCCCAGCAGTGATTCGATCGCGGTGCGATCTCCTTGTACGGCAAGGCTGGTCAGTTCCCTGAGGTCGGACTCATCCGATCTCGTCGCAAGCCTTACCCCAGTTGCGGCGTCGGCGACGCATCCCTCGGTCACGTTAGGCATGATGCCCGCCGCGATCGTTCATGTCGTCATGGTTAACGGCTACGGATTGGTCACATTGACGCGGCGATAACCCTTTGTAATCAATCGACCACGCGACCGTTGGAACATTCCAACCAGAATGACCAAAACGAGAGATATATACCGGATGCCTTGACAGGTAATAAGAAGTATGCGGCGTCTGCCTATTGCCGCGCGGCGCCTCCGGCGCGTACGTCACCGGTATGGACCGCACCGGCCGGGCGCGCCCCCGCCGGGGAGCCGGCGCGCACGCCGCCGGTATAGACCGCGCCACCCGGTCGGGCGCCGGCCCTCATCGGAGGGTGGAGGAGACCACCCGGGGCGCGCGGCCGGCGCCGAGGTAGAAGACGCCGGGGAAGCCGCGCGTCTCGAACTGCCCGCTGACGTTGCGGCGCAGCGTCGAGTGCTCGATGCGCAGCGTGCCGCTGCGGTCGTTGCTGACGAAGAACACCGCCCCGCCGCCCTCGTTGGCGTGGTTGCCGGTCATCAGCGAGCCGGCGATCCGGATGGTGTACCTGTTGCCATCCCCGTACACGGCCCCGCCGTTGCCGCCCCCGGGGGTTCCGGCCTTGGCCGGGTTGGCGCCGCGTCCGACCGCCCGGTTCCCGATGAAGACGCTGTTGAGGATCTGCCAGGACACGCCGATGCCGCTCAGCGCTCCCCCGTTCGAGCACACCCCGTTCTCGAAGGTGCTGCCCGCGACGTACACCGGCAGGTCGTGCCACTGGTCGAGCACGCGGATCGCCGCGCCGCCGAGGTCGGGGCCGGTGCGGTCGCAGCGGTTGCGGACGAACCGCGAGTTGACCACCGTGAGCCTGCCGCCGCGGGCGAAGACCGCGCCGCCACCGCCGCCGTCGGTTCTCTCGCCGGTGGAGTCGCCGTCGGCGAACGTCAGGTTCTGCAGGGTCAGCGCGGGTGTCCGCTGGTCGTCGCAGTGCGAGGTCGTCCACACCTGGGCCCGGTCACAGGTGTTCATGTAGAGGATGCGCCGCCTGCCAGCGCCGCTGAGCGTCACCTTCCCGCCGCCGTCGACGACGACCCGGGCGCTGGTGTTGCGGACCTTCGCCGTGGCGGTGAGCCTGATGGTCACCGGGCGGGGGCCGCAGGAGAAGGTGATGACGCCGCCGCGGGCGACGGCCCTGACGAAGGCCTTAGAGGTGCAGCTCGCGGGCATGCCCCGGCCGACGACGGTGGTGGGGCGCGAGACGTCCGCGGGCCGCGCCTCGGGCGGCACGGGCACCTTTCCTCCGAGGCTCCCCGCCCGCGTTCCCCCGAGACTCGTCGCCTGCGCCGGTACGGATTCCGCGACGGCGGGCGGAGCCGCCACCCCGGCCAGCGTCACCCCGGCCAGCGTCAGCCCGGCCAGCGTCGCCCCGCGAATGGAGAGACGGGCACCCGGCACCAGCGCGGCGGCAAGAGTCCTGCGTCCGAATCGCACGCCGACGATCGTATTGACCCAGATTCGGCGGATAGCTGGTTTCGGGGAAACTCCCGGAGAAAGCGCGCGCCCCGCGGTCCACCCGTGAGGGCGGCGCGGGGCGCGGTTGCCGATTCGATCGGTCGCCTCTGCCGAGCGGCTCCCGATCGATCGCCTTCGATCAGTGACCGTCGATCAGGCCGTCGATCAGTGGCCGTGACCGTGACCGTGACCGTGACCGTGACCGCCGGCGGCCGGGGCCTCCTCCTCGGGCTTGTCCACGACGAGGGCCTCGGTGGTCAGCAGCATGCCGGCGATGGACGCGGCGTTCTGCACGGCCGAGCGGGTCACCTTGACGGGGTCGATGACGCCCTGGGCCACCAGGTCGCCGTACTCGCCGGTGGCGGCGTTCAGACCCTCGCCGGCGTTCAGCGCGGCGATCTTCGCCGTGACGACGTACCCCTCCAGGCCCGCGTTCTCGGCGATCCAGCGCGCGGGCTCAACCAGGGCCTTGCGGACGATCGAGACGCCGGTGGCCTCGTCGCCGGTCAGGCCGAGGTTGTCGAGCTCCTTGGACACGTGCACGAGCGCGGAGCCGCCACCGGAGACGATGCCCTCCTCGATCGCGGCGCGGGTCGCGGAGATCGCGTCCTCCAGGCGGTGCTTCTTCTCCTTCAGCTCTACCTCGGTCGCGGCGCCGACACGCAGCACGCAGACACCGCCGGCGAGCTTGGCGAGGCGCTCCTGGAGCTTCTCGCGGTCCCAGTCGGAGTCGGACTGCTCGATCGCGATCTTGATCTCGCGGATGCGGTCCTCGATCGCCTGGGCGTCACCGGCGCCGTCGACGACCGTGGTGGTGTCCTTGTTGACCACGACGCGGCGGGCCGTGCCGAGGACCTCCAGGCCCACGTGCTCCAGCTTCAGGCCGATCTCCTCGCTGACGACCTGGCCGCCCGTGAGGGTGGCGATGTCCTGCAGCATGGCCTTGCGGCGGTCACCGAAGCCCGGAGCCTTGACGGCGACGGAGGTGAAGGTGCCGCGGATCTTGTTGGTCACCAGGACGGCCAGGGCCTCGCCCTCGACGTCCTCGGCGATGACCAGAAGCTGCCGCTTGGTCTGGGCGACCTTCTCCAGCAGCGGGAGGAAGTCCGCGATGGAGGAGATCTTGCCCTGGTGGATCAGGACGTACGGCTCCTCGAGCACCGACTCCATGCGCTCGGGGTCGGTGACCATGTAGTGCGACAGGTAGCCCTTGTCGAACTGGAGACCCTCGGTGAACTCCAGCTCCAGGCCCATCGCGTTGGACTCCTCGACGGTGATGACACCGTCCTTGCCCACCTTGTCGAAGGCCTCGGCGATCAGGCCGCCGATCTTCGCGTCCTGCGCGGAGATCGTCGCGACGTTGGCGATCTCCTTCTTGTCCTCGACGTGGCGGGCGCTGCCGAGCAGCCGCTCGCTGACGGCCTGCGCGGCCTTGTCGATGCCGCGCTTGAGCGACAGCGGCTGCGCGCCGGCCGCCACGTTGCGCAGGCCCTCGCGGACCATGGCCTGGGCCAGGACGGTCGCGGTGGTGGTGCCGTCACCCGCGATGTCGTTGGTCTTGGTCGCCACCTCCTTGGCGAGCTGGGCGCCCAGGTTCTCGTACGGCTTCTCCAGCTCGACCTCGCGAGCGATGGTGACACCGTCGTTCGTGATCGTCGGGGCACCGAACTTCTTGTCGATGACGACGTTGCGGCCGCGCGGGCCGAGGGTCACCTTGACGGCGTCGGCGAGAGCGTTCACACCACGCTCGAGAGCGCGCCGCGCGTCCTCTTCGAACTCCAGGATCTTCGGCATTCAGGTCTCCTTGTGAGCACGTAGGAGCCCCGGGTAAGTGGACCCGGGGCTCCTCATGGCTTGCGCGGCCTACTACTTCTCGATGATGGCGAGCACGTCGCGAGCCGAGAGCACCAGGTACTCCTCGCCGCCGTACTTGACCTCGGTGCCGCCGTACTTGCTGTAGAGGACGACGTCGCCCTCCTTGACGTCGAGCGGAATGCGCTTCTCGCCGTCCTCGTCCCAGTTGCCCGGGCCCACGGCGAGCACGCGGCCCTCCTGGGGCTTCTCCTTGGCGGTGTCCGGGATGACCAGGCCGGAGGCGGTGGTCTGCTCGGCCTCAAGCGGCTGGACCACGATGCGGTCGCCGAGCGGCTTAACGGGAACCTTGGTGGCGGTCGTCACGATCGGACCTCCCCTTCAGATTGCGATGAATGAGCTGAAGAGGCGACCAGCGGCCTGCCGTCGCGGGTGTCAGACCTGTCTCGTCGCTGTTGGCACTCTCAATGGCAGAGTGCCAACACGAAACAGTATGCAAGTGGCGCGTGACAGTCAACACGAACCCGCCCCGCAGGTCAGACCCACCTCCCGGCAACGCGTCCGAGAGCCCCCGTTCAGCCCTCCGCCGCCTGCGCGTCACCACCGCGACCCCGGCGCCCTACGGCGGCGACTCCGGCCCGCGGGCCGGTCAGGCGCGGGTGGCGTACGAACCGGAGCGGACGTCGTCGACGAGGCCGGGCCGGCTGGGGTTCCAGCCGAGCTCCTTCCTCGCGAGGTCGCCGCTAACCACCTGGCTCAGGGCGAGGCCCTCGGCGAACGGGCGGCCGAGCACCTCGCTCGCCTCGTCGATCGGCCACGGCACGGCCTTCCCGCTGCGGCCGGCGGCCGCGGCGGCGTCGGCCACGCTCACCGCCTCCTCGGCGACCGCGTGGAAGAGGCTGCCCGGCGCGGCCTTCTCGATCGCGAGCACGATCAGGTCCGCCAGGTCGTCCACGTGCACGGTCGGCCAGGTCGGCGCCGGGCCGCCCGCGTGGACGTACCTGCCGTCCTCCCCGCCGGGGGCGGCGAGCAGGGCGGGGATTCCCACGCCCCGGCCGTAGACGATGCCGGGCCGGACGACGACTCCGCCCCCGTCCAGCACAAGCCTCTCCACCCGCGGCCGGTAGCCGGACAGGGCGATCGGGTCCACCGGGGCGTTCTCGTCCGCCGCCTCGGTGGTGGCGCCGAGCACCCACACGCCGCTGATGTAGACCAGTCGCGCGCCGCCGCCGGCCAGCGCCTCGATCGCGGCGACGTCCACCGCCTCGTCCCCGACGGGGTTCGCGGCGTGGACGACGACGTCGATGTCGGAGGTCACCGCCTTCGCGAGCGTCTCGGGCTCATGGAGGTCGCCGTGGCGCACCACGCCGGGCAGGGCGGCCTCGCGCGGCTTCGGCCGGACCAGCGCCACCACGTCGTGGCCGTGCTCGGAGAGCCGCTCCGCGAGCGCCGACCCGATGTACCCCGTCGCGCCGAGAACCAGGACCTTCATCGTTTCACCTCTAAAATTTCGACGTTTGACTTTTCGATTCGGAGGTTAGCTTAGGAGGGGTCGACATTTCAACGTCGAAGTGAGCGTTACGATGAGACGAGGAGGAGCGGCGGGTGGACCTTCGGCCGCGCGCATCATGGACGACAACCTCATGAACGGCACCGCCGGGAACGGCACAGTGGACGACGCCGTGAACGACGCCGTCGACCAGATCCTCAGCGGCTGGGCCCGGGTGCGTCCGGACGTGGACTGTTCGGCGATGGGCGTCGCCGGGCGGATCTCCCGGGCGTCCCGCCTGCTGGAAAAGGGCGTCAAGGAGCACTTCGCCCGGTACGACCTGGAGCCGTGGGAGTTCGACGTGCTCGCCACCCTTTTCCGCGCCAACTTCGAGCACCGGCTCTGCATGGGCGACCTCGCCGCAGCCGCGATGGTGAGCTCGGCGGCCCTCACCAACCGGGTGGACCGCCTCACCGCCAAGGGGCTGGTGCACCGGGAGGTCTCGCCGTCGAACCGCCGCATGGTCCTGATCACCCTCACGGACCGGGGCCACGCGATGGTCGACGAGTTGCTGGAGGGCCACGTGGCCAACGAGGACCGGCTGCTCGCCGGTCTCACCCCGGAGGACCGGGAGCAGCTGTCCGGCCTGCTCTGCAAGCTGCTCGCCTCCCTCGGCGACGTACGCACCGACGTACGCACCTGCTGAGCACCGGCCGCGGGCGATAGCGTCGCGAGCGTGGACCTGGAAGCCTTCCGCATGCTGCTCGCCCCCGCCGGACGCGGGGCCCTGGACGACGCCGTGAGAATCCTCGCCGACGGCGCGGACCCGGTGGCGGCCGCGAGCGCGCTGCGCCGATCCCACTCCCCCGAGCTCACCGCCGCGGCGCTCACCCAGGCGTCGCTGCGGCGGCGTGCCGAGGCGAAGTTCGGCGCCGACGCCGCCGTCATGTACTTCACCCCGCACGGACTCGAGCAGGCCACGCGGCCCGAGGTCGCCGCCCACCGCGCCGCCAGGATCGGCGCCGCCGGGATCAGTGCGGCCGGAGTGGGGCCGGGCGTGCTCGACGTCTGCTGCGGCATCGGCGGCGACCTGCTCGCGCTGGCCCGCGCGGGATGCGCGGTGGACGCGCTGGACCTCGACCCGCTGACCATGGAGATCGCCCGCGCCAACGTGGCGGCGCTCGGCCTGTCCTCCCTGGTGACCGTGCGTACGGCGGACGCCGCGGCGGCCGGCCCGGCGGGATACGACCTGCTGTTCGCCGACCCGGCCAGGAGGGGGGCGAGAGGACGGACGTTCGACCCGATGGCCTACTCCCCCGCGTGGCCGGTGGTGCTCGACCTCGTCGCCCGGGCTCGGGCCGCCTGCCTGAAGACGGCCCCCGGCATTCCGTACGAGTTCATCCCGGAGGGCGCCGAGGCCGAATGGGTGTCGTACCGGGGCGAGGTGAAGGAGGCGGCCATCTGGACCGGGATGGGCACGGGTGGCCGCCGCGCCACCCTGCTGCCCTCCGGCGCCACGCTCACGGCCTCGGGCGCGGAGGCGGAGACGGGACCGGTGAGCCGGTATCTCTACGAGCCCGACGGCGCCGCCGTACGGGCGCACCTGGTCGCCGAGGTGGCGGCCCTCGTGTCGGGCCACCTCGTCGATCCGCGCATCGCCTACATCACCGGCGATCGCCTCGTGCCCACGCCGTGGGCGGCGTGTTACGAGGTCACCGACGTGATGCCCTTCTCGCTAAAACGGCTGCGCGCCGCACTGCGCGAGCGGGGCGTCGGCACGGTGACGATCAAGAAACGCGGATCCGCGGTCGACGTCGAACGCCTGCGGAAGGACCTGCGGCTGTCCGGGAACGAGTCCGTGGTGATAGTGCTCACCCGGATCGAGGACCGGCCCTTCGCGCTGCTTTGTCAGCCTGTGACCAGCCAGAAGGGCTGAACTCCCGGCAATTCACCGGCAATCATCGCCTTTCTCAGTCCACGCCTGACGGCTGCGGGTCAGGGCCTAAAGTTGGCCGTCGGGCAGTGCCGCCTGCTCGTTCGTCTGCGCGAGACCGGGCCGAACCCACGTTTCGGCGAGCTGAAGGAGCATTCTCGGTGGAGCATTCCAGCCACAACCTCCTCCAGGCGGGCAGCCAGACCGCCATCTCCGACCGGATGCGCGAACTGCTCGCCCGGGCGGCCCAGGACCACGTCTACGAGCAGCGGACGCAGGGCGCCGCGCTCGACGACATCCGCCAGCGGCTGGAGGGCATGGAATGGCTGCTCCGCGAGGTGCGCGAGCGTGAGCTCGGCGGCCTCGGCGCCGCGCTGGAGGCGATCACGCAGCGGCTCGACGACCTGGCGGCCCGGCCGCCGGCCTGGGCCGAAGGTCTCGCTCAGCACGTGGAACTGCTGCGCGGCCACGTGGAGGAGGCCGGCGGCCGGACGCAGGGACTGGCCGACCGGATGACGGAGTTCGCGCACCGGCTCGGCAAGTTCCAGGGCGGCATGGAGGCGGCCGCCGGGCGCTTCACCCGGCTCGACAAGGCCCTCACCTCGCTCACCGAGCGGACCGAACGGCTGGAGGCCGTGGTGATCGAGCGGCTGGACGGCGTGACCGCCACCGTGGCCGGGCTGAGCGCCGGAGTGGGAGACGTCGCGGCGAGCGTGGACGAGATGAGCACGACCCTGGCGGGCATGAACGCCGACCTCACCCTCACGGCGGGGGCGGTGGCGCCGCTCGCGGAGGCGGTGCGGAGCAGGCCCGACCGCGAGCAGATCGCCGAGACCGTCTCGGACGCGGTCACCCGCGCCATGGAGCCCGCGCACGGCGACGTGGCCCGCCGGCTGGCCGCGCTGGAGGAGACCATGCTGGCGCTCGCGGAGGTCCTGCTACGCCCCGCTCACAGCTCTGCTCACGGCTCGGCCCACGGTCACGCCCGCGACCGCACCGACTGACCCCGTCGTCTCTCAGACGTGGACGACGGTGATCGGGAGGGACGAGTCGGCCGGGATCCGCAGCGTCGAGGGCGAGGCTCCGGCCGCGACCAGGTCGGCGCCGAGCGCCGCCACCATCGCGCCGTTGTCCGTGCACAGGCCCGGCCGCGGCACCCGCAGGCGCACCCCCGCCGCGTCGCAGCGCTCCTGGGCCAGCGCCCGCAGCCGCGAGTTGGCCGCCACGCCACCCCCGATCAGCAGGTCCTTCACGTCGTAGCGGGCACACGCCTGCAGCGCCTTGCGGGTGAGCACGTCCACGACCGCCTCCTGGAACGACGCGGCGACGTCGGCCACCGGCACCGGCTCGCCCGACGCCTCGCGGGCCTCGACCCACCGGGCGACGGCCGTCTTCAGGCCGGAGAAGGAGAAGTCGAGCGTGCCGTCGTCGTACTTGCCACGCGGGAAGGCCATCGCCGAGCCCGAGCCCTCACGGGCCGCCCGGTCGATGTACGGCCCGCCGGGGAACGGCAGCCCCAGCACCCGGGCCACCTTGTCGAACGCCTCGCCCGCCGCGTCGTCCACGGTCGAGCCGAGCGAGATCACGTCCTGCGCGACGTCCGGCACGAGGAGCAGCGAGGAGTGGCCGCCCGACACCAGCAGCGCGATCGCGGGCTTGGGCAGCGGTCCGTGTTCGAGCTGGTCGACGGCGACGTGCGCCGCGAGGTGGTTCACCCCGTAGAGCGGGACGCCGAGGCCCAGCGCGTACGCCTTGGCGGCGGCCACGCCGACCAGCAGCGCCCCCGCGAGACCCGGGCCCGCCGTCACGGCGACCGCGTCGAGGTCGGAGAACCGCAGGCCGGCGGCGGTCAGCGCGCTCTCGACCGTCGGCGTCATCGCCTCCAGGTGCGCCCGTGAGGCCACCTCGGGCACCACCCCGCCGAACCGGGCGTGTTCGTCCATGCTGGAGGCGATGGTGTTGGCCAGCAGCGTGTGGCCGCGGACGATGCCCACGCCCGTCTCGTCGCAGGACGTCTCGATCCCCAGCACGATCGGCTCGTCGCGCCCCATAGTGACCTCCTCTGTGTTTCCCGCTCACCATCGGGACGCTCACTCCCGATGTCTTCCCTCGTCGCTCGGAGTCGCTCGTCCCTCGCTCCCCGCTCGCTCCTCAGTCCAGACACCGGCGCGTCCCTCCGGATCACTCGCTCTGTGTTTCCCCGCGCGCTCCGCAGTCCGGACACCGGCGCGCCTCGCCGGATCACTCGCTGGTCGCAAGGTCCTTCGTCATCGTGATGGCGTCCGTACCGTCCTCGTAGTAGCGCCTTCGCAGGCCGAGGCGGCGGAAGCCGAACCGCTCGTACATCGCCTGTGCCGGGGGGTTGTCCGCCCGCACCTCAAGGAACACCGAGGTCGCGCCGCGCCGCGCCGCCTCGGCGAGCAGCCCGTCCATCAGCGCGGCGCCGACGCCGGCGCGGCGGTGCGCGGCGAGGACGGCGATCGTCTGCACGTCCGCCTGGTCGGCCGCCACCGCGAGCCC
This sequence comes from Microbispora triticiradicis, assembly GCA_003260025.2. Taxonomy (GTDB): domain Bacteria; phylum Actinomycetota; class Actinomycetes; order Streptosporangiales; family Streptosporangiaceae; genus Microbispora; species Microbispora triticiradicis. The sequence goes on from QFZU02000050.1 coordinate 14,667, forward strand.
GGCGTACCCCACGACCCGCCCGTCCACCTCGGCGACGAGGTAGTGCCGGGTGCGCGGCTGGTCGCGCAGCTCGCCCCGCATCATGGCCTCGCTCCAGGCGTCCGCCGGGAACGTGGTCCGCTCGATCTCCATGACGGCGGGCAGGTCCTCGGCGGTCATCTGACGCAGGACGGCCTCCGCCTGCCTCACGGCGTTCTCCCGGCGCGGGTCACGCCGTCACCCGCTTCGGCGCGCCGGGCACCTGCGCGTCGGGACGCCGCAGGTAGATGGGCCGCGGCGGGCCGAGCACGGAGAGCTCCCGCGCCTTCTCGACGGAGTCGACGCGCCCCTCGGGCACGCGGGCGATCTCGGCCGCCTCCTCCTCGCTCAGCGTGGCGAGGCGCCCGGCCGCCAGGGCCGCGAGCGCGCCGGCCGACGGGTGCAGCGGGCCGCGTGTCCGGTCGGCGCCGATGACGTCCGCGTACATGGCGCCGCCCGCGCCGATCACCGGCAGTTCGCCGGGCAGGTCGTGCGGCCGGTCCACGCGCGGCCCGTCGAGCCGCGTGCGCGGGTCGCCGTACCGGGCCCAGAAGACCTCCTTGCGGCGCGCGTCGGTCGCGACCAGGAAGGGCCCGCTCTCCTCCACGGCGTACGCGAGGGCGTCGAGCGTGCACACCCCGAACGCCGGGACGCCCGCGGTCAGCGCCAGCGCCGTCGCCGTCATCAGGCCGACCCGCAGGCCGGTGTACGGCCCGGGCCCGGTCCCCGCGACGATGGCGGTGACGTCCCTGAGCGTCGCCCCTGACTCACTCAGGACCTGCTCGACGGCGGGCGCGAGAAGCTCCCCGTGCCGGCGCGCGTCGATCGTCGTCGACTCTGCCACCACACGCTCGCCGTCGTGCAGCGCGGCGGTGACGGCGGGAGTGGCGGTGTCGAAGGCCAAGACAAGCACGAAGGTCAAGCGTAGTCGCTCTGCGCAGGCGCCCGGACACCCGTCAGGCGGAGCGGACCAGGGAGGCGTAGACGATGACGTTGTCGCGGTACTCGTGCTGTTTCCAGTCGAAGTCGCCGCCGCAGGTGATCAGTCGCAGGCCGTCCTCGGTGTAGACGCGCTCGGCCGGGAAGTCGTTCTTGGGCACGCGCTCCACGGAGTCCACGCGGTAGGAGGCGGTCTTGCCGTCGCTGCGCACCACCTTGACGACCGCGCCCTCACGCAGGTCGCGCAGGCGGTAGAAGACGGCGGGAGCGGTCTTGGTGTCCACATGCCCGATGATCACGGAGGCGCCGGGGTCGCCCGGCACGGCGCTGCCGGTGTACCAGCCCGCCGTGGCCGGCTTGTCGAACGGCGGCAGCTCCACGTCGCCCTCGTCGGAGAGGCCGAGCTTCATCAGCGGCGCCTTGAGGCGCAGCGCCGGGATGTCGATCCGCTTGGGGACGACGGAGGTCCTGACCTCCGCCTGGTCGCCCGTGTCCCCACCCCCGGTGATCACGGCGAAGACGAGCCCGGTGACCACTCCGGCGACGATCACCCCCCGGGTGGACAGCGCCAACGTCAGGCTCCGGAGCGCCTGCGGGCCACCCCGACGCCGACGCCGAGCGCGGCCAGCAGCACGACGACGGTGACGCCCACCGGCGGGCCGGACGCGTCCTCGGGGCCTCCGGCGGCCGTGCCGCCGCCGCCCGCGTGCGGGGCCCTCGTGGGAATCCTCGTGTGGTCCTCGGTGCGGTCGGGCTCCTCCTGCGGCGCCACGATCCGGAACGACGCCTCGCCGACGTCGTTGGTGGCCTCGCAGCGGACCTGCACGCGGTAGCCGCCCGGCTTAGCGCCGGACCGTACGGTGGCGCTGCCGGTTACCAGCGGCATGGCGGTGGCCGAGGCCGGGGTGCCGGACTTCGCCGGCGGCGGCACCAGCGTGACGAGCCCCGTGAACGCGTCGGAACGCGCGGTCGCGCGGTATTCCGGACCACCCTCCGACAGGGGGCAGCGGGCGGTGACGCGGACGCTCCTGGTCGCGCCTCCGGTGATCCGCTTCGGCTCGATCGTCACCCGGATGTCCTGCCGCGCGATCGAGACGAGCGGCGTCGGCAGGGCCGGGGTCAGCGTCATGGTCGGTTCGGCCTGCACCGAGGCCTGCGCGGTGCAGCCCATCGCCCCGACCATGAGGGCTCCCGCGACGGCGACCTGCGTGACCCTGCTCAACGGCACACCTCTTCCACCCAGGTCCCTTACCCAGAAAATCCTGACCGATTCATGATGGAGGATCTTCCGTCGCCCCGATGATCCACAGGATCGCGGACGGGCGTCAAGGACTGCGTGGCGGACCGGTCTGAATCGCGCACGGACGACGCCCGGCTTGTCCCCGGGCGTCCTTGTCGCACGTCAGAGTCTGGGTTGCGGTCGTTTGTGGCGAGAACGGCCGCGCTCGGCGGAGGCGGCTCAGGCGAGGGAGACGGCGGACCACCGCGGGCCCACGCCGGACAGCCGTACGAGCCGCTCCTCGCCCTCGGCGCCTCGCTCGATGTGGACCTCCAGGCGGTCCTCCGACAACCCCTCGACCAGGCCCTCGCCCCATTCGACCACGGTGACCGACTCCTCCAGCGAGGCGTCGAGATCGAGGTCGTCCACCTCCGGGAAGCCGCCGAGCCGGTAGGCGTCCACGTGCACCAGCGCCGGCCCGCCCGACAGGGACGGGTGGACCCTGGCGATCACGAAGGTGGGCGAGGTGATCGGCCCGCGCACCTTGAGGCCCTCGGCGAGGCCCTGCACCAGGGTGGTCTTCCCCGCGCCGAGCGGCCCGCTCAGCACGACCAGGTCTCCCGGCCCGAGCAGCGCGGACAGCCGCGCGCCCAGCGTCCGCGTCTCCTCGGCGGTCACGGCCCGGAACTCAGCGGTCCGGAGCTCGTCAACCCCGGACGCGGCGGCCCGGGACTCACCCGTCGTCACGTGTTCTCCCTCTCGGCTCGCTTCAGCAGCTCGCGCAGCGCCTCGTTCACGGCGTCGGGCCGTTCGAGCTGCACGAGATGCGACGTCTCCGGCACCGTCGTGAGCTGGGCGGTCGGCACCGCGGCCGCGATCGCCCTGCTGTGGTCGAGCGGCGTCAGCCAGTCGCCCTCACCGACGATTATGGCGGTCGGCACCTTGTTCAGCACGTCGAGCGCGGTCAGCTTGTCGTGCGACATGAGCGCCGGGTAGAAGTCGGCGATCACCTCGGAGGGAGTGGCCCGGATCATCGACTCGACGAAGTCCACGACGGTCGGGCTGACGCTCTTGGAATCGCCGAACGCGAGGTGGCGCAGCGCGAGGAACGACAGGTCGGTGCCTGCCTGCCGGCCTCGGTCGACGAGCGCGCCGCTCCGGCGCATGACCGAGACGGCGGGCGGCACCGCGAGGTTGACCACCTTGGAGACCAGGGCGGGCAGGCCCAGGGTGATCTCGGCGAGCTTGCCGGCCGAGGTCGCGATCAGGGACACACCGCGGATCTTGTCGCCGAACAGCTCGGGCCGCCGCTCCGCCAGAGCCATGATCGTCATGCCGCCCATCGAGTGGCCGACCACCACGCAGGGCCCGGGGACGAGCTCGTCGAGCACCAGCGCGAGGTCCTCACCGAGCCGCTCGATCGTGCAGTCGCTCGCGGGCGCGCGCGCCGACAGCCCGTGGCAGCGCTGGTCCCACACCACCAGGCGGTAGGAGTCGCGCAGGACGCGCCGCTGGTAGTGCCAGGAGTCGGAGGACAGGCAGTAGCCGTGGCACAGCACCACGGTCAGCGGCGCGTCCTCCACGCCGTCGACCTCGGCGTGGATCTGGAGGCCGTCGGAGGTGGTGAGCGTCACCGGCCGTCCGCGCAGCTCGCCGAAGGGCTCGCCCGCCTCCAGGTCGGGCCGCAGGCGGATGCGGCCCACGGCGTACCTCTTGGCGAGCGTGGCCGCCGCCACCCCCGCCGACGCCGCGCCGAAGACCGCGCCGGCGATCCCGACCTTGCGACGTGTTCTCATGCCTGCCCTCCTCGCAGCCGCGTTGCTCAGCGTCCGTCCGTGTGGACGCGAGGCACGCGGGATCCGATCCTCGTCACGATCTCATGAGTAATCGTGCCCAGGGAATCCGCCCACTCCTGACAAGTAGGCTCGCCGTCGTCCCCGGGACCGAAAAGGATCACTTCGTCCCCCGATTCCGCCGCGTCGTCGCCGAGGTCGATGACGAACTGGTCCATGCACACCCGGCCGGCGATCCGCCGTCGCCGGCCCGCCGCCAGCACCTCCGCCCGGTTGGTCCCGTTCCGCAGAATGCCGTCCGCATACCCGAGAGGAACGAGGCCAAGCGTGGTTTGCCGGTCGGTGACGTACAGGTGCCCGTACGACACGCCCGTCCCGGGGGTGACCCGCTTCACGCTCGCGAGCCTGGCCGTGAGGGTCATCGCGGGCCGGAGCCCGAAGTCGCCGAGCTCGGGGATCGGGCTCAGCCCGTAGATCGCGATGCCGGGGCGGACCATGTCGTACCTCGCCTGCGGCAGCGTGACGGCCGCGGCGGAGTTGGCGATGTGCCGGACGGCGTCGCCCGGCACCCCGGCCTTGTCCGCGACGGCGAGCGCCTCGTCGAACGTGGCGAGCTGGGCGTCGACGGAGGGATGGCCGGGGATGTCGGCGCACGCGAGGTGCGACCAGACGCCCGCGATCTCGACGGCGCCGCTCGCCCGCGCGGCGAGGGCGTGCTCGACCAGCCACGGCCAGTCGGCGACGGTGGCGCCGCCCCGGGAGATGCCGGTGTCAATCTTCAGGTGCACTCGGCCGGTGCGGCCCGTCCGGCGGGCGGCCGCGACGATCTCGTCCACGACCCAGGGGGCGCCGGCGGACAGGTCGACGTCCGCGAGCAGCGCGGCGTCCAGCGGCTCGCCCGGTGTGATGAGCCACGACATGACCGGCGCCGTGATCCCCGCCTCGCGCAGCGCCAGCGCCTCGCGGACGAAGGCGGTGCCGAGCCGGGCCGCGCCCGCCTCCAGGCACGCCTTCGCGACCGGCACCAGGCCGTGCCCGTACGCGTCGGCCTTGACCACGGCCATCATCTCGGCGCCGCCCGCACGCTCGGCCAGCAGCCGCACGTTGTGCCTGATCGCGGACAGATCGACCCGTGCCTCAGCCGGGGTGGCCGCACCCGCCGTCGAGAAGCTCATTTTCCCAGTGTGTCAGGTGGACCCGGGTGGATGCGCCGATGGACACCGCACGTCAGAGCATGCGCAGGGCCTCGGGGACCGCCTCGGCGACGTCGAGGGCGGCGATCGGAGCCTCCCCGCGCCTCCCGTCGCCTCCGCCCGCGGCGCCGCCCCTGGCGGCGATCCGCGCGGCCAGGCCGTGGATGTACGCGGCGCACGAGGCCGCGTCGTATCCGGAGAGGCCGGCGGCGAGCAGGGCGCCCGTGATCCCGGACAGGACGTCGCCGGTGCCGCCCGTGGCGAGCCAGGGCGTTCCGGTGGTGTTGACCCGCACCGGCCGGTGCTCCTCCGCGACGAGGGTGGTGGAGCCCTTCAGGAGCACCGTCGCCCCCAGCTCCGCGGCGGCCCGCCGCACGTGGTCGAGCCGCGCGGCCTCGATGCGCTCCCTCGGCACGCCGAGCAGCCGCGACAGCTCGCCGGCGTGCGGCGTGAGCACCGTGGGGGCGGCCCTGCGCAGCAGCGTCCGGTCCTTGGCGACCAGCGTGAGCCCGTCGGCGTCCACCAGCACCGGCACGTCGGCCGCGAGCACGGCGCGGGCCACGGCGTGCGCCTCCGGGCCGGTGCCGAGCCCGGGCCCGAGCACCCACGCCTGCACCCTGCCCACCTCGTCCAGCAGGCCCTCCGGCGCCGAGGGGTCGAGCACGGTCGTGACCGCCTCGGGCCAGCGGGCCCTGACCAGCCGCACCGGCTCGGCCGTGCTCGCGAAGCGGACCATGCCCGCGCCGGCGCGCACCGCGCCGCCGGCCGAGAGCACGGCGGCCCCCGTGTACGTGTCGCTGCCCGCGGCGATCCCGACGACCCCCCGGCGGTACTTGTCGCTCTCCGCGCCCGGCCGGGGCAGCAGACCGGCCACGTCGTCGCCGGTCGGCGCGGCCACCTCGGGATCCGGCAGGTGCGGCCCGAGGCCGATGTCCACCAGCTCGACCGATCCCGTGTGGGAGGCTCCCGGATCGACGAGCAGACCGGCCTTGTAGGCACCGAACGTCACCGTCAGGTGCGCGCGGACCGCCGGTCCCTCGACCCGTCCGCTGCTCGCGTCCACCCCGCTCGGCACGTCGACCGCCACGACGAGACCGGCGGCCCCGGCGGTCAGCTCGGCGAGCGTGCCGTACGGCTCCCGCAGCGCCCCGCCGCCCCCGATGCCGACGAGGCCGTCGAGCACGATGTCGGCCCGCGCGAGCAGGTCACCGGCCCGCGCGGCGTCGAAGGGGCGCGCCCGGCCGCCGGCCGCGAGCAGCGCGGCGAGGCCGCCCTCGTGGGCGCGTGAGCCGGCCAGCACGGCCTCCACCCGGGCTCCCCTGCTCGCCAGGCGGGCCCCGGCGTACAGGGTGTCGCCGCCGTTGTCCCCGCCGCCGGCCAGCAGCGCCACGTGGGAGCCGTACACCCGGCCGCGCACGCCCTGGAGCAGGTTGGCGCAGACCATGGCGAGCCCGGCGGCGGCCCGGCTCATGAGGGTCCCCTCGGGGAGCCCCGCCATCAGCGCCGTCTCGGCGGTCCGGATCTGGTCGGAGGTGTAGGCGGTCCGCATGCGTCCGACCGTAGCCTCCCGCGACCCCGATCGCGATCACCGGTCGAGCCACCGCACGCCCGGGACGGCTGGCACGGACAGCGGGACGGCGGGCACGGACAGCCGGACGGCGGGCACGGACAGCGAGAACGGGCCGCCACCGCACGGGCGGCGGTCTCTCAGACGGTCAGGCCGTGCCGCTCGGCCCATGCGCCGATCGCCGCGGCGATGGCCTCGGGCCGGTCCTCCGGCGCGTGATGGCCGGCCGGGCCGCAGTGCTCGACCTCCAGCCCCGCGATGTTCTCCGCACACCAGGCGGCCGTCTCCGGCCCGATGAGCAGGGTCGGGGAGGAGTCGAAGGTGAGCAGCAGCTTGGGGACGTCGTGGCTGCTCGCGAGCCACCCTCCGTACTTCTCGACGCGCTCGGCGACGTCGGCCGGCTCGCCGTCGAGCGGCATCGAGCGCGCCCACTCCAGCAGCGGGCGGCGGCTCTCCCGCGTGGGATAGGGCTCCAGGTAGGGCCGCATCTCCTCCGCGCCGAGGGGCGTCAGCACTCCTCCGGTGAAGGCGGTCTCCACCAAGAAGTTCCGGTCGAGCACCAGCGACTCGCCCCCGGGGCCGCGGATGGTCTCCGCGCGGGCGCGGGGCGCCTCGCCGAGCTCGCTCCACGACATCGGCCGCACGATCGTCTCGAAGAAGGCGACGCCGCGGACGCGGCCAGGGTGGCGGGCCGCCCAGTCGAAGGCGAGCGACCCGCCCCAGTCGTGCCCGACGAGTATCACGTCCTCCAGCCCCAGCCGCTCGAACCACGCGTCGAGGTAACGGGCGTGGTCCGCGAACCGGTACGGCACAACGGGCTTGCCCGAGCGGCCCATGCCGATGAGGTCGGGGGCGAGCAGGCGGGCGCCGGCGCGGATTCGGGGCAGGACCTCGCGCCACAGGTGGGACGAGGAGGGGTTGCCGTGCAGGAAGACGATGGGAGCACCACTGCCGGTCTCCTCGAAGTACATCTCCGAATCGAGCACCTTGATCGAAGGCATGGAGGTCCTCAACTTTCGTTCGTCCGACTAACGTTAGTAACACGAACAGATTAGACCGTTAGTCGGACTAACACAACCGGTAGGATGGCCGCATGAGCAGCAGCGAGTCCGACCCGGCCTTCCCCACGGCCCCGCCCATGGACGGGAGGACCGGACCGGCCCGGTTGCGGAGCCTGCCGACCCGCCTTCTGTCGCTGGCGGCGACGCACTCGGACCGGCTCGTCAACGAAGGGCTCGCCGCCAACGACGCCCGCAAGTGGCACTACGCCGTGCTCGCGACGCTGGAGGAGTCCGGCCCGGCCAGCCAGGCCGAACTGAGCCGCCGCACCGGCATCTACCGCAGCGACCTGGTCGCCGTCATCAACGAACTGACCGATCGGGGCCTGGTGGAGCGTGCGCCGGACCCCGGCGACCGGCGCCGCAACGTCATCACGGTGACCCAGCGGGGACGCGCCCGCTTCGCCCGGCTCGACGAGCTGATCACCGAGCTCGAAGACGTGGTGCTGGCCCCTCTCAGCCGGCCCGAACGCGACCAGCTCGCCGGGCTGCTCGCCCGTCTGGTGGACCACCACGGGCGCCGGGACGGGTGACGGCGCCGCGAAGGGCCTCAGGCTCCCGTTCAGGGCTCCTGTTCAGGACCTCCGCTCGGGACAACCGCTCGGGACAACCGCTCAAAACTCCCGGCCAGGGCTTCGCGCGCCTGGCTTCCGCGCGACTTGCGCTCAGGACTCGGCGATCACGTAGGCGACGGCCATGCCGCCGTCGTGCGACAGGGAGACGTGCCACCGGCGCACGCCGAGGCCCCGCGCCACCTCGGCGGCCCTGCCGGTGAGCCGCACCTCGGGACGGCCGTGCGCGCCGCGCACCACCTCCGCGTCGAGGTGCCCCAGGCCCGGCGGGCCTCCGAGCGCCTTGGCGACCGCCTCCTTGGCGGCGAACCGCGCCGCCAGCGACTCCGGCGGCAGGACGGCCTCGGCCTCGGTGAACAGACGGCGCCGCAGGCCGGGCGTGCGCTCCAGCGCCGCGCGCAGACGCGCGACGTCGACCACGTCCACCCCGATGCCCACGATCACCCCGCCAGCGTACGGGGCGTCATTCCTTCCCCGTCACGCGCGAAAGTAATCCATCGATTTTTGTCCACAGCCTGTGCACGACCCCGCGCGGACGCGGTGAACGGCCGTGGCTACGCTTGCCGACGTGGCAGATGGGGACCCGTACGTCGAGCTCAGCCGGGAGCAATGGCGTGACCTGCGCAGGAACACGCCGCTCACGCTCACCGAGGCGGAGCTGCGGGAGCTGCGCGGCGTCCACGACCCGATCGACCTGTCCGAGGTCACCGACGTCTACCTGCCGCTCACCCGGCTGCTCAACCTGCACTTCACCGGCTCGCGGCAGCGCGGCGCCGCCGTCGGCGCGTTCCTCGGCGAGCACGACGCGCCCCCGCCGTACGTGCTGGGCATCGCGGGCAGCGTCGCGGTCGGCAAGTCGACCACGGCGCGGCTGCTGCACGCGCTGCTCGCCCGCTGGCCCGAGCACCCCCGCGTCGACCTGATCACCACCGACAGCTTCCTCCACCCCAACAAGGTGCTGGAGGAGCGCGGCATCATGCACCGCAAGGGCTTCCCGGAGAGCTACGACCGGCGGGCGCTGGTGGGCTTCGTGGCCGACGTGAAGGCGGGCCGTCCCTCGGTCGAGGCGCCCGTCTACAGCCACCTGGAGTACGACATCGTGCCCGGCGCGACCCACGTCGTGGACCGGCCGGACATCCTGATCGTAGAGGGGCTCAACGTCCTGCAGCCCGCGCCGCCGGACGCCCTCGCCGTCTACGACTACTTCGACTTCTCCATCTATGTCGACGCCCGGATGGAGGACATCCGCACCTGGTACGTCGAGCGCTTCCACAAACTGCGCCGTACGGCCTTCGCCGACCCGAAGTCCTACTTCCGGCACATCGCGGCGCTCTCGCACGAGGAGGCGACCACGTTCGCCGAGAACGTCTGGCGGGACATCAACGAGCGCAACCTGGTGGAGAACATCGCGCCGACGCGCGAGCGGGCCGGCCTGATCCTCCACAAGGGCTCCGACCATTCGGTCACCCACGTACGGCTCCGCCGTACCTGATAATCGTCCGGTGCTGCATCTGCGGGTGATCGCCCCTTATGAGCGTACGGACCGGGTCGTCGAGGCGCTCGACCGCGCACCGGGCGTCACCAACGTGGTGGTCCTGGCCAAGGCGGCCCGGCGGCCGGAGGGCGACGTGGTCCTCGCCGACGTCGCCAGGGAGGCCGCCAACGCCGTCATCGAGGACCTCAAGGCGCTCGGCCTGGAGGAGGACGGCTCGATCACGGCTGAGGAGATCGAGCTGTCGATCTCCCGTGGAGCCGTCGAGGCGGAGGAGCGGGCCCCCGGCGAGGGCGACGACGCGGTGGTGTGGGACCAGTTCGAGGCGCGGGTCGCCCTCGACAGCCGCATCACCTGGGCCTTCCTGGCGTTCCTCACCATCGCCACGCAACTGGCGGCCATCGGCGTGCTCATCCCCTCGCAGATCCTCATCGTCGGCGCGATGGTCCTCGGCCCGGAGTTCGGCGCGGTCGCGGCGGTCTCCTTCGGCCTGCTCGGCCGCCACTGGGCGCTCATCGGCGCGGCGGTCCGCACGCTCGCGGTCGGTTTCGCGGTCGCGACCGCCGTCACCCTGGCCTGCGCGCTGGTCTCGCGCGGGATCGGCATGATCACCCCGGACATGCTCCGGCACAACGACGAGGTGCACTTCATCGTCAAGCCCGACCGGTGGTCGTTCATCGTGGCGCTGCTCGCCGGGGCCGCCGGCGTGCTGTCGATCACCGCGGGCAAGTCGTCCGCCCTGGTCGGTGTCTTCATCTCGGTCACCACCGTCCCGGCGGCGGGCTACATGGCGGCGGCCCTCGCGCTGGGCCGCTGGGACGACGTCGGCGGGTCGGCGCTGCAGCTCGTCGTCAACATCGCCGGGATGGTCGTCGCCGGGACGCTGACGCTGTTCCTCCAGCGCCGCCTGTGGACCCGGTACGGCGGAAGTCGCGCGTGACAGGCATACCTGAGACGTAGATCGGCTCCTCCATCAGACGGAGGCCCGGCGGCCACCCCGCCGGATAGGGTGCCAGTCATGACAGCGAGCGCGACTCCCTGCTTCGCGACCGAGGGGCTGACCAAGCGGTTCCCCCGCGTCACGGCGCTCGACCACCTCACCGTCGCGGCCGGGACCGGCGTGACCGGCCTGGTCGGCGCCAACGGCGCGGGCAAGTCCACCCTGATCAAGATCCTGCTCGGCCTGGTGCCGCCCACCTCGGGAAGCGCCTCGGTGCTGGGCCTGGACACGGCCACCCAGGGCCTGGAGATCCGGCGGACCGTGGGCTACATGCCCGAGCACGACTGCCTGCCCCCGGACATCTCGGCGACCGAGTTCGTGGTCCACATGGCCCAGATGTCCGGCCTGCCGCGCACCGCGGCCCGCGAGCGCGCCGCGGACACGCTGCGCCACGTCGGGCTGGACGAGGAGCGCTACCGCCCGATGGGGGGCTACTCCACCGGCATGCGGCAGCGCGTCAAGCTCGCCCAGGCCCTCGTCCACGACCCTCGGCTCGTCTTCCTCGACGAGCCCACCAACGGGCTCGACCCGCAGGGCCGCGACGACATGCTGGCGTTGATCCGGCGGGTCGGCACCGAGTTCGGCATCAGCGTCCTGGTCACCTCCCACCTGCTCGGCGAGCTCGAACGGGTGTGCGACCACGTGATCGTCATCGACGGGGGGCGGCTGCTGCGCTCTTCGGCGATCCGGGAGTTCACCCGGGCCGAGCAGACGATCGCGGTGGAGGTCGAGGAGGGCCAGCGGCAACTGGCCGACCGCCTCACGGGCGGCGGCGAGACGGTGGCGGTGCAGGGCAGGCTGCTGACGGTGCAGGTGTCCCCCGACGACCCCGGCCGCACCTACGACGCGGTCCGTGACGCCGTCAGCGACCTCGGCCTCAGCCTCCTGCGACTGGAGCAGCGCCGGGGCCGCATCGAGGACGTCTTCAAGGAGTCCACAGCCAAGGAGCCGGTGGCATGACGATCGAGCCGACGGCGGTCATCCACGACATCGGATACCGCCACTACGACGGCGTACGGCTCGGGCGCGGCCGGGCGACGCTCGCCCTCGGCGTGCAGAGCCTGCGCGGCGTGTTCGGGCTCGGCCGCACGATCCGCGCCAAGATCATGCCGCTGCTGCTGGCCGCGATCATGCTGATGCCGACGGTCGTGTCGATCGGTGTGATGGCGCTCGCCAAGCAGTTCGTCATGCCCTATTCGCAGTACGCCGTCTTCATGCAGGCGGTGATCGCCGTCTTCCTGGCCGCGCAGGCGCCGTACCTGGTCGCGCCGGACCTGCGGTTCCGCGTGCTGCCGCTGTACCTGTCCCGCCCGCTGACCGTGAACGACTATGTCGTGGCGAAGCTGGCCGCGCTGGCGGTCGCGCTGTTCTGCCTGATGGCGCTCCCGATCACGATCGAGTTCGTCGGCGAGATGCTGATCGACATGCCGATGCCGCTGCACACGGGCGACTTCCTCGGCGCGCTGGGCGGCACGGTCCTGCGCGCGGTGCTGCTGGCCGCCCTGGGCGTCGCGCTGGCGTCGTTCACCCCGCGCCGCGGCCTCGGGGTCGCCGTGGTGATCGCGTTCTACATGTTCACCGCCGCCGTCTCCGGGCTCTTCTACGCCGTGCTCGCCTCGACCGGCCGGGACGACGTGGCCCCCTGGGCCCTGCTCCTCAATCCGTTCTTCCTCGTCGACGCCGTCCAGTCGGCGCTGTTCGGCACCGATCCGGCGACCGGCGAGGGATATCCCCCGGGCGTCGCCTCGTGCCTGATCCTGCTGGCCGTGATCGCCCTGGCCGTGACGGGCGTCCTCCTGCGCTACCGGAAGGCGGCGTCGTGACCACCACGAGTCCCCCCGTGACCACCCGCCAGGGCGTGCTGGAACTGGCCCAGGTCTCCCGCTGGTACGGCAACGTCGTGGCGGTCAACGACGTCACGATGACGATCGGCCCCGGGGTCACCGGCCTGCTCGGCCCGAACGGCGCCGGCAAGTCGACGCTGCTGCACATGATGGCCGGGTTCCTCGCGCCGTCGAACGGCACGGCGACCCTCGACGGCCGACAGATCTGGCACAACCACGACATCTACCGGCAGATCGGCCTGGTGCCCGAGAAAGAGGCCGTGTACGGCTTCCTCACCGGCCGGCAGTTCGTGCTGTCGGCGGCCCGGCTGCACGGCCTGCCGTCCCCCGCGGACGCGGCCCGCCGGGCCCTCGACCTGGTGGAGATGACGGAGGCCTCCGGCCGCCGCATCGAGACGTACTCCAAGGGCATGCGGCAGCGCGTGAAGGTCGCCGCGGCCCTCGTCCACGACCCGCAGGTGCTGCTGCTGGACGAGCCGTTCAACGGCATGGACCCGCGGCAGCGGCTCCACCTGATGGACCTCGTCCGCCGGATGGGCGAGGAGGGCCGGACGATCCTGTTCAGCTCGCACATCCTCGAAGAGGTCGAGCGGGTGGCCCACCACATCGAGGTCCTGGTCGCGGGACGGCACGCCGCGTCGGGGGACTACCGGGAGATCCGGCGGCGCATGGCCGACCGGCCGCACCGGTTCCGGGTCAGGTCGAGCGACGACCGGCGGCTCGCCGCCGCGCTCATCGCCGATCTGTCCTCCAGCGCCGTATCGCTGACGGAGCAGGGCATCGAGGTGCAGGTCACCGACTTCGCGCGCTTCACCGCGCTGCTGCCCCGGACCGCCCGCGACCTCGACGTCCACCTGTGGCAGGTCTCCCCCACCGACGAGGACCTGGAAAGCGTCTTCTCCTACCTCATCTCCGGGAGCGCCCGATGAACACGGTGGTGGCCGACATCACGTACCGGGCCATGCTCGGACGCAAGCGGATCTGGCTGCTGGTGCTGCTGCCGGTGGCGCTCGTCGCGATCGCCGCGCTGCTCAGGCTCCTGAACGGCGAGTCCGAGCAGACGGCGGTGACGCTGATGAAGACCTTCGCGATCGGCACGATGCTGCCGCTGCTCGGTCTGATCGGCGGGACGGGCGTCATCGCCCCGGAGATCGAGGACGGCACGATCATCCACCTGCTGTCCAAGCCGATCTCCCGCCCGGTGATCGCCGTGACGAAGTTCGTGGTCGCGGCCTCCCTGATCGCGGTCTTCGCGGCGGTCTCCACGTTCGCCGCCGCCTACCTCCTGACCGGCACGGAGTCGGGCGTCGCGACCGGGTTCACGCTCGGGGCGCTGTTCGGCGGGGTCGCGTACGCGGCGGTGTTCCTGCTGCTGGGCGTGCTCACCAGGCACGCGGTCGCGATCGGCGTGATCTACGCCCTCGTCTGGGAGGGCGTCGTCGGCGGCTACGTGCCCGGAGCGCGCAAGTTCTCCATCCAGCAGTGGGCCCAGTCTCTCGCCGACCAGATCTCCTCCTCGGCCTTCTTCTCCACCGAGGTGACGCTGGGCTTCGCCGTACCGGCCATGGTCATCGTCACCGTCGGGGCGGTCCTGTGGACCGGCCAGCGCCTGCGCTCCCTCTCCCTCACCGGCGACGACTGACCACACGGCCGACGCCCCTCGTTGTCGCTTCGGTGGGACGCATGACACCGCGCCTGGCGCAACTTCGCCTGATGGAGTTCAAGTCCTTCCGCAGCGATTCGGTACTGCGGATGGGCGGCATGACCGTGCTCATCGGGCGGAACAGCAGCGGAAAGTCGAACGCCCTCGACGGGCTGGAAGTGCTCTCCCGGCTTGCCGCGGGCGCGGACCTCGTCAATGCGGCAGCATCGAGGCCACCTGGTACCGGGGTACCCGCGGGCGCGACCGCGCGGCCGCCTTCCGCTCCACCCGGCTGCTCACGGCTCAGCTTCCGCTCCGCCTGACGCAGGACACCGAGACGGAAAGGCATGTCGTCCAAGCGGCCGAGGACATGATCGAGGCACTCCAGGACGTGTTCCGGGATCTCGTCGAACACGAGGTCACCGGCATCGAGGTCATCCGGTCCGAGTTGAACGACGTCATGCTCGCGCTGCGGGAGGGCCGTGCCGTCACCCCCGCCAGAGAGATGAGCGACGGCCTGCTGCGCTTCATGGCCATCGCGACGACCCTGATCACTCGTGGCCGGGACGTGGATCTCGGCGGCATGCCGGACCGCGAGCGCCCTGTGACCGTGGTCACCGAGGAACTGGAGAACGGGCTGCATCCGTCACAGGCCGGCAAGGCCCTCCAACTCGTACGCAGGGCGGTCAAGGACGACGGAGCGCAGGTATTGTTCACCACGCACAGTCCCGCGCTGCTGTCGGGACTGTCCGCCGAGGACCACAAGTCCGTCATCGTCTGTTCCCGGGACCGGGAGACGCAGGAGTCGACGCTCACACCCCTGCCCGAGCTGGACGGATACCCGCGGCTGATGGCCCAGGGAGACCTCGGCTCCGTCGTCACCGCGGGATTGGCATCAGCGGGAGATCGCGGAAGAGCTGCTGCTCAAGCGACGCCGGTGTGATCTCATCCTGCCCGTCACGGCGGTCATCGAGACGGGCAACCACATCGCGCAACTCGGGAACGGCCGTGACCGGCGGGATCGGACGAAGAAGCTGCACGCTCTCCTCGACCTGGTCATCAGACGCGAGGCACCTTGGGTGCTGCACATCGTGGAGTGGGGCGAGCCTTTTCTGCGCGAACTCCTCGGAGGCGGCGGTACGGGGATCGGGCTCGTGCCGTGCGTGAGAAGGGGACTCGTCGAGCAGCGACGGTATGCGCCGAGGACCCCGCCGGGCGGGTGCCCGGCGGGGTCCTCGGAGTGTCGTGGTGTCAGGCGCGTCAGCGCGCCGTACGCACCGGCATGGGTCAGCCGCAGACCTCACGGACGACCCGCGCGAGGCGGTCCGCCACGGTACTGGCCTGGTCCTGCGACGCGGCCTCGACCATGACCCGGATCATGGGCTCGGTGCCGCTCGGCCGGATGAGCACCCGGCCGGTCTCGCCGAGCCCGGCCTCCGCCTCCGCGACGGCCGCCCGCAGCTCGGGCGCCGAGGCCTTGGACTTGGCCACGTCCCGCACGTTGACGAGCACCTGCGGCAGCTTCGTCATCACCGACGCCAGTTCGCCGAGAGAGCGGCCCTGCCGTGCCACCTCCGCCATCAGGTGCAGCGAGGTGAGCAGGCCGTCGCCGGTCGTGGCGTGATCCAGCATGATCACATGACCGGACTGCTCGCCGCCGAGGTTGTAGCCGCCGTCCTGCATCGCCTCCAGGACGTACCGGTCGCCGACCGTGGTCTCCACCACGGACAGGCCGGCCTCCCGCAGAGCGATCTTGAACCCGAGGTTGGACATCACCGTGGCGACGACCGTGTCCTTGGCGAGGCGGCCGTCGGCGTGCATCGCCAGGGCCAGGATCGCCATGATCTGGTCGCCGTCGATCTCCTCGCCCTCGGCGGTCACCGCTAGGCAGCGGTCGGCGTCGCCGTCGTAGGCGATGCCGAGGTCGGCGCCGCGTTCGACGACGGCCTCCCGCAGGGGAGTGAGGTGGGTCGAGCCCACACCGTCGTTGATGTTCAGCCCATCGGGTGCGGCGCCGATGGTCTCCACGGCCGCGCCCGCGCGCAGCAGCGCCTCCGGGGCGACCATGTGCGCCGCGCCGTGCGCGCAGTCGACGACGATCCGCAGCCCGTCGAGACGGTGGGGCAGGGTGGTCAGCAGGTGCGAGACATACCTGTCCGCCTCGCCGTACGCCTCCCGGACCCGGCCCACGGCCGGACCCACCGGGCGGTCCCACTTCTCCCCGAGCCGCTGCTCGATCTCGTTCTCCACCGCGTCGGGCAGCTTGTAGCCGCCCCGTGTGAAGAACTTGATGCCGTTGTCGGGCGCGGGGTTGTGCGACGCCGAGAGCATGACGCCGAGGTCGGCGCCCAGGGCGTTGGTCAGGTACGCGACCGCCGGGGTGGGCAGCACACCGAGTCGCAGGACGTCCACGCCGGACGACGCGAGGCCGGCGACCACGGCGGCCTCCAGGAACTCTCCTGAAGCCCGCGGGTCCCGGCCTACTACGGCGATCGGGCGGCCGCGCCGCCCGACACTGGCGTGAAAAGCCCCGGCGTCTCCGAGCACGTGCGCGGCGGCCACGGACAGATCCATGGCCAGTTCCGCGGTGAGGTCGCGCCCGGCGACCCCACGTACCCCGTCGGTGCCGAAGAGGCGCCCCCCGGAGGAGGCGCCTACGGGCTCCCGCGACACGTTAGCGCTTGCTGTACTGCGGAGCCTTGCGGGCCTTCTTGAGGCCGTACTTCTTCCGCTCCGTGGCGCGGGCGTCACGGGTGAGGAAGCCGGCCTTCTTCAGCGGCGGGCGGTTGACCTCGGCGTCCAGGATGGCGAGCGCGCGGGACAGGCCCATGCGCAGGGCGCCGGCCTGGCCGGTCACGCCACCGCCGTCGATGCGGGCGATGACGTCGAACGCGTCCTCGGCCCCGAGGACGACGAACGGCTCGTTGACGAGCTGCTGGTGCACCTTGTTCGGGAAGTAGTTCTCCAGCGAGCGGCCGTTGATGGTCCACTTGCCGGTGCCCGGCACGATGCGGACCCGGGCGATGGCCTCCTTGCGGCGGCCGGTGCCGTACGAGTTGCCCGTGGTGACGGGCTTGCGCGCGGCGCCCTCGCCGGCCGGGGCCGACTCGGTGGTGTACTCGGAGGGGAACTCCTCCGGGGAGTAGTCTTCCGGCTCGCCCTCGACGAGCGTCTCGATACCGGTGGGCTCGGCCACGGTTCTCCTCTTAACTTTCCTGGCTCGCGATTACTGGGCGATCTGGGTGATCTGGAAGGGCACGGGCTGCTGGGCCTGGTGCGGGTGCTCGGCACCGGCGTAGACCTTCAGCTTCTTGGCCATCTTCCGGCCCAGGGAGTTCTTGGGAAGCATGCCCCGGACGGCCTTCTCGACGGCCCGGTCGGGACGCTTCTCCATGAGCTCGCCGTAGCTGACGGCGCGCAGACCGCCGGGGTAACCCGAGTGGCGGTACGCCTTCTTCTGCTCCAGCTTGTTGCCGCTGAGAGCGACCTTGCCGGCGTTGATGACGATGACGAAGTCACCCGTGTCGACATGCGGGGCGAAGATCGGCTTGTGCTTCCCGCGGAGCAGGGTCGCCACCTGACTGGCCAGCCGGCCGAGCACGACGTCGGTCGCGTCGATGACGTACCACTGACGTTCGACGTCGTTGGGCTTCGGTGAGAACGTGCGCACGGCAGTGCCTTCTGTCGGAATGTGAACTCTCGGTAGGTTGCGCAGGCACGGCGACAACCTCCGTCTCCACATGTACGGGAGAAGACGCCGGACGCGCCGTGCACCGGTCTGCGGGCAGACCGATCCACACACAACGAACTCGCAGACTACCGCCCTCGTTCCGCGTGGTCAAAACAGCGGCGGGAGGGGGTGTCTGGAACGACACAATTGAACGTTCATCAAATCCATCCCCACGCGCCCCTTCTTCCCCCATACCGCAGGTCCCTATATTTGGCTGCGGCATGTGGCAGACCCCTCACAAAAGGAATACCCTTCGGGGCCCCTTCCGGGTGACTCAGATGGGTTTGCTGGCATGCGCCGTCGCCGTCCTTCTCACCGGCGTCGTCATCGGCCGGGTGACCGCCGCCGCGGACCGCGCCGGGAGCGTCTACCTTCGCGAGTCGCACCCGGGGCCGCCGTCCCCCCGTGTGGAGGCCCTCGCGCCGGCGCGGCGGGACCGGCCGCCCCTCGATCACGTGCGGCGCACCGAGGCGCCCCAGGTGACCACTGAGACGACTCCGGTGCCCAGGTCCCGGCGGGACCGGCCGTCGACCATGATCGGCGGCTCCGGCGGCGGCTCGTCGTACACCACGCTCACCCCGGAGACGGGCGGGGAAGGCGGCTCCTACGGCGGGGACCCGATGCGCTTCGCCTCGATGGAGGCCGAGCTCGTGCGCCTGGTGAACGTCGAGCGCCGCAGGCACGGATGCCGGCCGCTGCGCGTGGACCCCCGCCTGGTCGGATCCGCCCGCGCGCACTCGGAGGAGATGGCGGCGGGCAACCGGTTCCGGCACACCTCTCCGGGAGGAGCCACCCCCTGGGACCGCATGGGCGCCGCGGGTTACCGCGACGGCGGGGCCGAGACGATCGCGCGCGGCTACGACACCGCCGAGCAGGTCGTACGCGGCTGGATGGCCGGGCCCACGGACCGCGCCACGCTGCTCAACTGCCGCCTGGTCGCGACCGGGGTCGGCGTGAGCGCGGGCCCCGGAGGCCCCTGGTGGACCGAGGACTTCGGTTATTCCTGACCCTTCCTCATCTGTCCAGATCGCCGACTAATCTCAGCGCCATGGGTTATCCCGGCGACCAGCAACCACCTCGCCAGCCGCACTTCCCCCCCGATCCCCGCAGGCGGGACCTGCCGCCGTACGGGGCCGGGGACGACTCGCCCCGCTCCCCCTCCCGCCGCGAGGCGCCCTACGGCGGCGAGCAGCCTCCGTACGGGAACCGCGAGCAGCCCACGAACGCGGGGCGGGAGCAGCCCCCTTACGGGAACCGCGAGCAGCCTCCGTACGGGGGACGGGAGTCTTCGCCGTACTCCGGCCGCGACCAGTCGCCGTACCCCGCGCCGCGAGAGGCAGGTCCCGGCGGGCCGGGCGGGCGGTACGACGCCGGGAGCACGCCCTGGGCGGGCGAGATCGGCCCGGACCCGGACCAGGAGAACCGGGAGATGCGGCGTGAGGCCCCCATGCCGCGAGTGGCGCCCCCGCCGGAGCCCCAGTGGGACCCCGACGACCGCGGTCCCCTGTGGCGTCGTCCCTGGGTGCTCGGCCTCGCCCTGCTGGCCCTGATCGGCGCGCTCCTCACCGGCCTGTGGTACGCCGCCCACAACGAGGAGCCGCCCGCGCCGGACCCGGGCCCCGCGGCCCGTCCCGCACCGCTCGTGTCCGACCGTCCGATGACCAAGTACGGCTACGCGGCCTCGCGGGCGACCGACAAGAGCCCGCTGTCGCTGCGAGAGGTCTTCGGCAAGCCGAAACCGGTCAACAACAAGCGGGCGTACGTCCGCACGGTGACGCGCAAGGAGAAGAAGTGCGCGGACGGCGTCACCGGCGAGAAGATCACCAAGGCGCTCAAGACGGGCGGCTGCACGCAGTTGCTGCGCGCGAGCTTCGCGGACGCCAAGGGCACGATCATCGGCACCGTGGGGGTCGCCAACCTCAGGACCTCGGCGATGGCGAAGAAGGTCGCCTCCGCCGGAGCCGGCGACGAACGCAAGGACTTCCTCAAGCCGCTCCCCGGCAAGGACGAGGCCACCAAGCACCTCGGCAGCGGCGAGGCGTCCGCGGGAGGCTGGACTTACGGGCACTACGCGGTGCTGTTGTGGTTCCAGTTCAAGGACGGCCACAAACCCACCAAGAGCGAGCTCAAAAAGCTGTACCAGGCGGCGACGGACGTCACCGACGCGTCTGTTTACCCTGCCCTCGACACGCGTGCGCTCACCGGCGGCCCCAGCTGAGACGACACGTTCACTGAGGTGAGCGCGGCGCGGGCTCGTCCGGGGAGGCAGACCGAAACACCTATGGAGGCACGCCGATCGGGTCCGCGCCGTTACGCTTCCGGCTATGCGTGGCAAGGATTCCGGTTCCGAGCACGAACATGACACGGCGTGGGCGCACAGCGAGGCGGACGCCGAGGGCTCGGCGGCGGCACCCGCGACGCCACCGCCGAGCTTCGGGCAGACGACGCCGCCCGGCCACGGCCGGCCGCAGCCGGACGAGGACACCGCCTGGGCGCCCGACGCCGCCAGGGCGGCGGGCGAAGCGAACCCGTGGACGCCGCCGACCGTTCCCTATCCCACCCGGTACGGCTTCCAGGGCGGCCTGCGGGCGCCGGACGGCTACGACGATGACGACCCGGAGAACACGAACAGGTTCAGGGCCATCCCAGCGCATGACGCCCCACCGGCCGAGAGTGGGGGCGTGCCCCCGCAGGGCGCCTATCCGCCCCCGGCGGGTACTCACTCCGCCCCTCCCGGCGCTTACTCCGCCCCTCCCGGCCCGCCCGGTGCTTACTCCGCTCCACCCGGCCCCCAGCCCGGCGCTCACCCCGTCCCTCCTGGTCCGCACAGCTCGCCTGGCCCCCAGCCCGCCCCGCCCGGCGCTCACCAGCTTCCGCCCGGCCCCCATCCGGGCCCGCAGCCGGGCGGACAGTCCGGCCCGTACGGTGCGCACCCTCTTCCGCCGGGGGCGCAGCCCGGCCTACCCGGCCCACAGCCCGGCCTGCCTGGTATTCGGCATGTCCCGCCCGGTCCTCAGCCGGACGCGGGGTCTCTCCCCGCGCCGCGCCGCCCGGGCGACGCCGAGGAGGACCTGGGCCGCCCCGGTCCCGGCGGTCCGTACGCGGGCCAACACCCGGACCCGCACCCCGGCCCACAGACGGGCCCACAGACGGATCCGAGGATGGGGCCGTACGCGGGCAGCCCGGCGGCGCCGCACCCGGAGCCGGACCTCGGCTGGGTCCCGCGGCAGCCCGCGCCGGGGGCGGATCTGCCGCCGTGGCAGCAGAGCGGCGGCACACCCCCGTGGCAGCCTCCCGCCCAGGGCGGGCCACCGGCCTGGCAGCCCCCCGCGCAGGGCGGGGGCACACCCCCGTGGCAGCCTCCTGCTCAGGGCGGGCCACCGGCCTGGCAGCAAACGGCCCACCCCGGTCCGGTCCCACCCCAGCAGAACCCCGGCACCCCCGGATGGCAGCCTTCGCAGGAGGCACCGCCCCCGTCGTCGTGGCAGCCGCCGCAGGAGTCCCAGGCGCCCTGGTGGCGGCAGGTGGGCCCGGACGGGACGCAGGCGTACCCGCCGGAGGCCCCGCGATCCGACGAGCCCTCACCCGGGGTGCCGTCGTTCGCCGCGTGGGCGCCGGGCTCTGCAGAGGAGCAGTCGGCGGAGGACGCGACATGGACGCCCGGAGACCCCGGTCAGCCGGGAGCCCGGAGCGCGACCTCTCATCCGGCCCACCCGGCCGACTCTCGGCAGGCGCAGCCGGCGGAACCGGCGCGGGACGTCAGCGGCGGCGCCGCACCCGTCCCCTCGCAGCCCCGGGACGCGCCGGCCGCCCCCATGCCCACGCGCCCCGGCGACGCGCTCCCGGCACCGGACGAGCCGGGCGACGCGTACGGCGAGGCCCACGCCTCCTCCGCCGCGCCCGTCCGCCCCGGGGAGCCCGGTGACATACCCGTGTGGCCGCCGAGGCTGCCGGGTGAGCCCGATCCCCAGGGCGAGGGCCGGGCCGGGACCTCGTGGCCGCCCTCAAGCGTCTACCGCGGCTCTCATGAAAGCGGCGAAAACGACCCGTCAGGCGGCCACGACCGCGATCAAAGCGGTGACCGGAGCGGTGGGAGCGGATCGGCCGGCGCCTCCGCCGTCACCGAGCGAACCGGCGGCTCCGGTGACCGGACCAGCGCTTCCGGCGAGCACGGTGCGGAGGCCGCGGCATCCGGTGAGCAGGCCGGAGTGCCAGGCGAGCTGGGCGGACGGGGTGGTCGGCACTCCGGCGGACCGAGCGACCCGCACCATGCCGCCGGACCCGGCGACGCCCCCGGCCACTCGGACGGCTGGGCAGGCGACGCGTCCGGTCAGCTGAGCGGGCCGAGCGACCAGCACCATGCCGCCGGACCCGGCGACGCCCCCAGCCACTCGGACGGCCCGGCGGGTCACTCGGCGGAGGGCGCTGTCACCCTGCCCGGTGATCCGGGCTCCGCCTCGGGCGGCGGGGACGCCTCGCATCCCACGCCGTACCCCGAACGCACCGGCGACCGGCCGTCCGCTGAAGGCCCCCATGACACTCTGCCGCCCGGAGCCTCCGACGACGGCGCGGGTGCCGAACCGGGCCCGTACGCCCTTCCGGCCGGGCCGCCCGCGGGCTTCGGCGCGGAGATCGCCCAGGCGGTGACCCCGATCGAGGGGTTCCAGGTGCCGGGCGGACCGTACGAGCCCGGCCCGCAGGTCGCGCACCCCGGGCAGCACGTCGCGCACCACGACCAGGGTGGCCCCTACGGCGGCCCGCCGCCCTCCCCGCAGGAGGGGACGTGGCCGGTGCCACCGCCGTCCCCCGAGGGCCCCTACGCCCCGCCGTCGCAGCCGCCCGGCCAGGCGCCGAACCACCTCCCGGGCCAGTTCCCGGGCCTGCCTCCGGGCTACGCACCGTCCGGAACGTCCCCCGGGGACGCTCCGCCCGCCGCGCCGGACCCCGGCACGGCACCCTACGACGCGCCGCCCGCGAGCCCGTCCGAGACCGGCGACGCTCCGCGGGCGGCCTCCCCCGACACCGATTCAGGACAGATGCCAACGACCTCCCCTACAACCGGCTCCTCCACTCAGCCGAACGGCGAGACGCCGTTCGCGTTCACGCCGGTGACCCCGGCCAAGGCGGGCAGGCCCGCCCCTCCTCCCGGCTTCGGACCGGCCCCGGCCGCCCCCGGCGGCGCGCTGCCCGCGACGCTCGGGTCCACCACCCCTCCCGCCCAGGGCGGGAAGGTCAAGCGGATCCTGATGATCGCCGGCGCGGCGGTCGTCGTGGGCGCGATCGGCACCGCGGCCTACTTCGCGTACGCGGGCGAGCCGGACAGCGGCCCGCCGCCCCGCACGGCGCCGACCGGCGCCGCTCCGTCCTCCGTCGCGCCGCAGCCGAGCACGGCGGCCGCCTCCACCATCCTGGACACGGAGCAGACCGACCCCCGGACCCTCAAGCCCGGCGAGGCGTTCCCCGACGAGAAGGTGACGCTGGACGGACGCACCTACCGCCGCGTCAAGATCGACGTGACCGACGACTGCGGCAAGGCGGCCACGGGCGCGTTCGCCACCGCCCTCACCGAACAGCAGTGCCGGCGGGTGCTCAGGGCCACGTACGTGGACGGCAAGCGCGACTACGCGATCACCGCGGGGATCGCGGTGCTGCCCAGCAAGGTGGCGGCGCTCACGGTGGACCGGGAGAAGAACCTCGGCGCCAACGTCTGGTTCCGCGGCCTGAACGGCACGCAGGCGAGCGGGGCCGACAAGGTGACGATCTCCGGCGGCTACGCGGCGGCGACGGTCTGGGGACGCTACATCGCCTTCAGCTACGCCACCTACGCCGACGGCCACACGCCGGACGCCAAGGACAAGGACCTCGGCCCGATCAGCGGCGCCTTCCGCGACCACATGACCAAGATCATCCAGAAGCGCGCCACCCGCTGAGCCCGGCTTCAGGCGGTCGGCGTACGCACCCGGCGCGTGGCGGCGGCGCGCCGGGCCAGCTCCCCGGGCTCCGGGTAGCGCACCTCCTCCAGCGTCAGCCCGTGCGCGGGCGCGACGTGCACCCCGGAGTCCCGTACGGCTCTCGCCAGCACCTCGCCGGGCCACCCGACGGGCCGCCTGCCCTCCCCCACGGTCAGCAGCGAGCCGACCAGCGCGCGGACCATCGAGTGGCAGAAGGCGTCGGCGACCACGGTGGCGAGCAGGATCCCGTCCTCGCCCCTGACCCAGTCGAGACGCTGCAACTCGCGGATCGTGGTCGCGCCCTCGCGCCTCCGGCAGAACGCGGCGAAGTCGTGCTCCCCCAGCAGGCGGGCGGCGGCGGCGTTCAGCAGGCCGACGTCGAGCGGGCGGGCGTACCAGAGCACCTCGCGCCGCCGCAGCGGGTCGACCCCGCCCGGCGCGTCGCCGACGCGGTAGCCGTACCGGCGGGACAGCGCGGAGAAACGGGCGTCGAAGCCCTCGGGTGCCACGCTGACGGCGTAAACCCGCACATCGGGGGGCAGGACACCGGCCAGCCGCCGCGTCAGCGTAGCGAGCAGCTCAGCGCTGCGCTCACGCCACGCCTCCTCCGGGTCCTCGGGGGCGGGCTCGCGCCCGGACGCGAACGCCACGGTCGCGGCGAGCGGCACGTCGACGTGCGCCACCTGTCCCCGCGCGTGGACGCCCGCGTCGGTGCGGCCCGCGACGGTCAGCGACGGCGCGGGGTCCAGACGCAGGATCCGGCCGAGCGCGTCCTCGATCTCCCCCTGCACGGTCCGCCGCCCCGGCTGCCGGGCCCATCCCGAGAAATCGGTGCCGTCGTAGCCGAGGTCCAGCCTCAGCCGTAGTTCTCGCTCCACGACATCCCTTGTACCGG
This sequence comes from Microbispora triticiradicis, assembly GCA_003260025.2. Taxonomy (GTDB): domain Bacteria; phylum Actinomycetota; class Actinomycetes; order Streptosporangiales; family Streptosporangiaceae; genus Microbispora; species Microbispora triticiradicis. The sequence goes on from QFZU02000050.1 coordinate 39,580, forward strand.
TCCGGAAAACGAAGAACGGGCCCAGCGTCCCCCGGAAGGGAAACTGAGCCCGCTCACGGAGCCTGTGGGATCAGGCCTCGTCCTTCTTCTCAGCCTGCGCCGTCTCCTCCGACGACTCGGCGGCGGCCTCGGGAGCCTCGGCGGCCTCGTCCTGCGCCGCGGGCGTCTCCTCGGCTTCCGCCTCCACCGGAGCGGCGGCGGGCGCGGCCTGCGCGGCCGGAGCCGTACGGGTGGTCCGCACCGGGTTGAGCTGCTCGGTCACCAGCTCGATGACCGCCATGGGGGCGGCGTCGCCCTTGCGCGGGCCGAGCTTGGTGATCCGGGTGTAGCCACCGGGACGCTCGGCGAACGTCGGCGCGACCTCGGTGAAGAGGTGGTGGACGACGCCCTTGTCGCGGACGACCGTCAGCACCTGGCGACGGTTGTGGATGTCGCCCTTCTTCGCCTTGGTGATCAGCTTCTCGGCGAGCGGGCGGAGGCGCTTCGCCTTGGCCTCGGTGGTGCGCACCCGGCCGTTCTCGAACAGCGCGGTGGCGAGGTTCGCCAGGATCAGCCGCTCGTGGGCCGGGCTGCCGCCGAAGCGGGGGCCCTTGGTGGGCTTGGGCATTTCATGCTCCTCATGGATAACCCGCCCCGGCCGTGTCAGGTACCGGGGTCGGGCCGACCGGCGTGCCGGTCGTAACTGTCATCGCCGTTTCGTGCCGCCTCGCGGGGCGGCACGAAACGGTGGTGCCGCTGCTCGAAGACGAGCGATCAGTACTGCTCGGTCTCGATGAATCCGCCGTCCTCGTCGTCGTACCCGCCGCCGGCCACGGCGGAGGGGTCGAACCCGGGCGGAGAGTCCTTGAGAGCGAGGCCCATCTCGTGCAGCTTCTGCTTGACCTCTTCGATCGACTTGGCGCCGAAGTTGCGGATGTCCAGCAGGTCCTGCTCGCTGCGGGCGACGAGCTCACCCACGGTGTGGATGCCCTCGCGCTTGAGGCAGTTGTAGGAGCGAACCGTGAGGTTGAGCTCCTCGATCGGCAGCGCCAGGTCGGCCGCCAGGGCGGCGTCCGTCGGCGACGGGCCGATGTCGATGCCCTCGGCCTCGACGTTGAGCTCGCGAGCCAGGCCGAACAGCTCGACCAGGGTCTTGCCGGCCGAGGCCACCGCGTCGCGGGGCTTCATGGACGGCTTGGTCTCGACGTCGAGGATCAGGCGGTCGAAGTCCGTGCGCTGCTCGACACGAGTGGCCTCGACCTTGTAGGTGACCTTGAGGACCGGGGAGTAGATCGAGTCGATCGGAATCCGCCCGATCTCCTGGCCCGGCTGCTTGTTCTGCGCGGCGGAGACGTAGCCGCGACCGCGCTCGACGGTCAGCTCCATCTCCAGCTTCGCCTTGCCGTTCAGCGTGGCGATGTGCAGGTCGGGGTTGTGCACCTCGACGCCGGCCGGCGGCGCGATGTCGGCCGCGGTCACCTCGCCGGGACCCTGCTTGCGCAGGTACATCACCACGGGCTCGTCGTGCTCGGAGGAGACGACCAGCGACTTGAGGTTCAGGATGATGTCGGTGACGTCTTCCTTGACCCCGGGCACGGTCGAGAACTCGTGCAGCACGCCCTCGATGCGGATGCTGGTGACGGCCGCCCCCGGGATGGAGGACAGCAGCGTGCGCCGCAGCGAGTTGCCGATGGTGTAGCCGAAGCCCGGCTCCAGCGGCTCGATGATGAACCTGGACCGGTGCTCCTCGAGCGACTCCTCCTGGAGGCTCGGGCGCTGTGCGATGAGCATGTGGTTACTCCTGACCGGGATCCCCCGTGTCGCTCCGAACGAGGGGTCCCTCGGTTACGGCGACGCCCGCTATTTGACGCCGCTCGCCTACAACCAATGATGCCGTACGGCCGGGAATGCGCCGGGCCGTACGGCGTCACGAGGTCGCCGGGCTCTGTTACTTCGAGTAGAGCTCGACGATGAGCTGCTCCTGGACCAGCGTGTCGATCTGCTGGCGGACCGGGAGCTGGTGCACGAGGACGCGCAGGTTCTCGGCGGAGGCGCCCAGCCAGGCCGGGACGGTCTTGTCGCCGGCGGTCGCGCGGGCCACCTCGTACGGGAGCAGGTTGCGCGACTTCTCGCGGACCTCGATGATGTCGTGCTCGCGCACGCGGTACGACGGGATGTCGACCTTCTTGCCGTTCACGAGGAAGTGGCCGTGGCGCACCTGCTGGCGGGCCGCGTCCCGCGACTCGGCGAAGCCGGCGCGGTAGACCACGTTGTCAAGACGGCTCTCCAGGATCTGGAGGAGGTTCTCACCCGTCTTGCCGGCCTTGCGGTTGGCTTCCTCGTAGTAGTTGTGGAACTGCTTCTCGAGGACGCCGTAGATCCGGCGGGTCTTCTGCTTCTCACGGAGCTGGAGCTGGTACTCCGACTCCTTGGGACGGCCGCGGCCGTGCTCACCCGGCGGGTACGGGCGGATCTCGATGGGGCACTTGGCGGACTCGCACTTCTTGCCCTTGAGGAAGAGCTTCGTCTTCTCACGACGGCAGAGCTTGCAGTCCGGACCCGTGTAACGAGCCATTTCTCTCTACTCTCCTGAGCTCAGACGCGGCGGCGCTTGGGCGGACGGCAGCCGTTGTGCGGGACCGGGGTCACGTCCTGGATGGACCCGACCTCGAGGCCGGTCGCCTGCAGCGAACGGATCGCGGTCTCACGGCCGGAACCGGGGCCCTTGACGAAGACGTCGACCTTCCGCATGCCGTGCTCCATGGCGCGGCGGGCGGCGTTCTCGGCCGCCATCTGCGCGGCGAACGGGGTGGACTTGCGGGAGCCCTTGAACCCGACGTGGCCGGCGCTGGCCCAGGAGATCACGTTCCCGTTCGGGTCGGTGATCGAAACGATCGTGTTGTTGAACGTGCTCTTGATGTGGGCGTGCCCGTGAGCGACGTTCTTCTTTTCCTTGCGGCGCACCTTCTTCGGTGCGCCCTGGCGGCTCTTCGGCGGCATTTAAGCGCTGTCTCCTGGAATGTGGCTGCTTGCCCCATCCCCTGGACCTTCCAACCGGTGTCACCGGCGAGATCCTCGGGCCGGGGCCTAAGGACTACTTCTTGCCGGGCTTCTTCTTGCCGGCGACGGTCTTCTTCTTGCCCTTGCGGGTGCGCGCGTTCGTCTGCGTCCGCTGACCGTGGACGGGCAGGCCCTTGCGGTGCCGGATGCCCTGGTAACAGCCGATCTCGATCTTGCGCCGGATGTCGGCCTGGACCTCGCGCCGGAGGTCACCCTCGATCTTGTAGTTCGCCTCGATGTAGTCACGCATCGGGATGATCTCGGCGTCCGTGAGCTGGTGGACGCGCAGATCGGGGCTGATTCCGGTCGCGTCAAGGATTTCCTTGGCGCGGGTGCGGCCGATTCCGAAAATGTAGGTGAGAGCGATCTCCAGCCGCTTGTCGCGGGGGAGGTCGACGCCAACCAGGCGAGCCATGGTCGGGCATTCTCCTTCGATGTGGCGGAGGTCTTACGCCTCGCTTCCCCTCCCATGCCCGGGCGAGGGCCCCGGCCTCCGACCGGGGGTCTCCCGCGTGGTACGGCTTTCGCCGCCTGCGCGGGTGCGAGACGCGACTACAGTGTTCGGCCCTCACGCGGGTCGAGCCCGTCACGTGGACGGACTCACCTGCGGGCCTGGTGGCGACGTGTCTGAGCGGAAACTCAGCCCTGGCGCTGCTTGTGGCGCAGGTTGTCGCAGATCACCATGACGCGACCGTGCCGGCGGATCACCTTGCACTTGTCGCAGATCTTCTTGACGCTCGGCTTGACCTTCATAGTCCTTATTCGTTCCGCATACGGGCCCGTCCACAGACGGAGGGGCCTACTTGTACCGGTAGACGATCCGCCCACGGCTGAGGTCGTAGGGGCTCAGTTCCACGACCACCCGGTCATCGGGAAGGATCCGGATGTAGTGCATCCGCATCCGCCCGCTGATGTGGGCCAGGACCTTGTGACCGTTGTCGAGCTGCACCCGGAACATCGCGTTCGGGAGCGACTCAATAACAGTGCCCTCAATCTCGATGGCGCCGTCTTTCTTGGCCATGGCCCTCGCGTTTCGCTGATCGGATCGTCAGAGGCTTCGGAACACTAAGCAGCCGCGACCTTCGGGCGCTTCCAGAGAGCGGCGACCAGCCAGGTCGCCTGAGCGCGAAAGGTCATAGTGAACCGACAAAGGAGTGTACGACAACCCGGGCCGAAATGCGAAACGACGGCAGGGGTCCCGACACAACCAGATCACAGCCTACCCCGGCGAGGGCGTACGGCCAATGCCCGGCGGGACGCCGGGCGCGGATCAGCGACGCCGCCGGGGCTTCGCGGCGACGCCGATGAGAGTGCCGGCGAGGAGGACGGTGCCCCATGGGCCCATGACCCAGAGCGGCCAGGGATAGACGAAATGCCCCGAGGTGACCCCGATGGTCAGCCAGACCATCCAGTTCACGGCGGTGATCCCCGCCCAGCCGGCCCAGGCCGCCTTCAGCGCGGTCCGCGCCTTGTCGTCACGCCGGGCGGGCAGGGGCCTGTCGCTCTCCGCCGCCGCGGCGGCGGGCAGGCGGTGCAGGTCGATCTCGGGCAGGTCGGCGGTCAGCGTGGCCAGTTCGCCGTACGTACGGCTCCGATAGAGCTGCTCAAGCCGGTCGTTGAACTCCTCGACGCTGAGCCTGCCCTCGGCCACGTGCTCCCGCAGAGCCGCGGCGACCCGGTCCCGGTCGCCGTCCGAAGCCCGCATCTCGGGCGTAGCCGCCATCACCATCTCCCGGTCATCGGAACGTTACGCCCCATTATGGTTCACGCGCCGTCCCGGCGGGCCGATCAGGGAGTGGTGTCTCCGGTCTCTGGGGTAACCCCTGCCTCTGCCCGGGGGAACCGCGAGGCGCCGCCGTCCAGTGCGGTGAGCACGAGCGGGCCGTCCTCCGTCACCGCGACGCTGTGCTCGAAGTGGGCGGAGGGCCTGCCGTCGATGGTGACGACCGTCCAGTCGTCGTCGAGCACCCGGGTCCTGTCGGTGCCGAGGTTCACCATGGGCTCGATCGCGAAGCACATGCCCGCCTCGAACCGGGGCCCGCGCCCAGGACGGCCGTGGTTGGCCACCCACGGGTCCATGTGCATCTCCGTGCCGATCCCGTGCCCGCCGTACTCCTGGGGGATGCCGTAGCGGCCCTGGGAGCGCACGTAGCGCTCGACCTGGAAGCCGATGTCGGACAGGTGCCCGCCGACCCGCAGGGCGGCGATGCCGCGCCACATGGCCTCCTCGGTCACCCGCATGAGCTCGGTCAGCGCCGGGTCGACCGCTCCGATCCCCACGGTGATCGCGGAGTCGCCGTGCCACCCGTCGAGGATCGCGCCGCAGTCGATGGAGATGATGTCGCCCTCGCGGAGCTTGCGGCGGTCGGTGGGGATGCCGTGGACGACCTCGTCGTTCACGGAGGCGCAGATCGTGGCGGGAAAGCCCTGGTAGCCCTTGAACGACGGGATCGCGCCCTCGTTCCGGATGGCCTCCTCGGCGACGACGTCGAGATCCAGCGGCGTCATGCCGGGCTGCACGGTCGTCCGCAGCAGCTCGAGCGTACGGGCGACGACCAGGCCGGCCGCCCGCATCTTCTCCACCTGCGCGGCGCTCTTGAGTTGAATGCCGTGTCTGTTCTTCTTGAACACGTAACGCACCCCCTCTCGAAATTGTCCCATATAAGCCTGAACGCCACCCCATGATGTGGGGTGGCGTTCCCGGCCGTGGTAACGACTCAGTCGGCGAACCGCCGCAGCGCCGACATCGCCCGTTGCGTGATCTCCTCGACCGGGCCGGTCGCGTCGACGCCCTGGAGGATGCCCTCGTCGGCGTAGAAGGAGATCAGTGGCGCCGTCTGCTCCTGGTAGACCTCCAGGCGCCGCCTGATGGTCTCCTCGCGGTCGTCGTCCCGCTGGAAGAGCTCGCCCCCGCAGGCGTCGCAGACGCCCTCCGCGGCGGGCGGGTCGAACACCAGGTGCCACACCTTCCCGCAGGAGCGGCAGGTGCGGCGGCCCGCCAGGCGCCGTACGACCTCGTCGTCCTCGACGACCAGGTTGAGGACGACGTCCAGCGTGGTGCCGAACTCCGCCAGCATCTTCTTGAGGACCTCGGCCTGGGGCACGTTGCGGGGGAAGCCGTCGAGGAGGAAGCCCTCCTTGGCGTCGTCCTCGGAGAGCCGGTCACGGACCATGGCGACCGTCACCTCGTCGGGGACGAGGTCGCCGCGGTCCATGTACTCCTTGGCGAGCCTGCCGAGCTCCGTGCCGCCGGAGACGTTGGCACGGAAGATGTCGCCTGTCGAGATTTTCGGGATCGACAGGTGCGATGCGATGAACTGGGCCTGCGTCCCCTTACCCGCTCCGGGGGGCCCTACCAGGACGACGCGCACTATCTCAGGAAGCCCTCGTAGTTGCGCTGCTGGAGCTGGCTCTCGATCTGCTTGACCGTGTCCAGACCCACACCAACCATGATCAGAATGCTGGTCCCTCCGAACGGGAAGTTCTGGCTCGCTCCGGCCACCGCCAGCGCGATGATCGGGATGAGCGAGATGACACCCAGATACGGAGCGCCGGCGGCCGTGAGCCGCGTGAGCACGTAGTTGAGGTACTCGGCGGTCGGCCGGCCCGGACGGATGCCCGGGATGAACCCACCGTACTTCTTCATGTTGTCAGCCACTTCCGGGGGGTTGAAAGTGATGGACACGTAGAAGTACGTGAAGAAGATGATCAGCAGGAAGAACACGGTCATGTAGATCGGGTGGTCGCCCCGCACCATGTTCTGGGCCAGCCACTCGATCACCGCGTTCGGCTGGCTGCTGTTGCCGAACAGCGTCACCAGGAGCTGCGGAAGGTACAGCAGCGACGAGGCGAAGATGACCGGGATGATGCCGGCCTGGTTCACCTTGAGCGGGATGTAGGTCGAGGTGCCGCCGTACATCCTGCGGCCGACCATGCGCTTGGCGTACTGCACCGGGATGCGGCGCTGCGCCTGCTCGATGAAGACGACGACGCCGATCATCACGACACCGACGACCATCACCACGACGAACTTGAACGGGCTGAGCCGGTAGATGTTGATCAGCTCGGACGGGAAGACGGCGATGACCTGAGTGAAGATCAGGATCGACATGCCGTTGCCGACGCCCCGGTCGGTCACGAGCTCGCCCAGCCACATGATCACCGCGGTACCGGCGGTCATCGTGATGACCATGGTCACGAGGGGGAAGATCTCCTGGCTGAGGAGGACCTGCTCCTTGCAGCTCGGGAAGAGCTGCCCGCTGCGGGCCAGCGCGATGAACGCGGTCGACTGCAGCACCGCGAGCCCGATGGTCAGGTACCGCGTGTACTGCGTGATCTTCGAGGTGCCCGCCTGGCCCTCCTTCTTCAGGGCCTCGAGCCGCGGGATGACCACGGTCAGCAGTTGCAGGATGATGCTGGCGGTGATGTAGGGCATGATGCCCAGTGCGAAGACTGAAAGTTTCAGCAGGGCTCCGCCGCTGAACAGCTGCACCATCCCGTAGATGTTGCCGGCGTCCCCTGCCTGGGCCTGGTCGAGACACAGGGCGACGTTCTGGGCGTTGACGCCCGGAGTGGGAAGCACCGAGCCCAGCCGGAACAGCGCGATGATGCCCAAAGTGAAGAGCAGCTTCTTGCGCAGGTCCGGCGTCCGGAAAGCCCGGGTAATCGCGGTCAGCACGGTCCCTCCTGCGCGCCTGTGACGCGGTAACGGTCGGCGATGGCCCGCGAGGCGTCCATCGACGAAACTTCTTGCCAAAGAGCTTGTTCGGCCACGGTCGGAGCCGTGTGCCAGGCGAACTCTAACGCACTACGGGCGCGGAGGCTCATAACGAACCTCCGCGCCTCGTGCAGCCTCATGCCTACAGCTCGGAAACCGAGCCACCGGCCGCGGCGATCTTCTCCTTCGCGCTGGCGGAGAAGGCGTGCGCCTGCACGTTCACCGCCACGGAGATGTCACCGGTGCCCAGCACCTTCACGGGCTGGTTCTTGCGAACCGCGCCCTTGGCCACCAGGTCGTCGAGCGTGACGTCGCCGCCCTGGGGGAACAGCTCCCCGAGCCTGTCCAGGTTGACGACCTGGTAGGTCGTCTTGAACAGGGAGTTGGAGAAGCCCTTCAGCTTCGGCAGCCGCCGCTGGAGCGGAACCTGGCCACCCTCGAAGCCCGGCATCACGGAGGTGCGGGCCCTGGTGCCCTTGGTGCCGCGACCGGCCGTCTTGCCCTTGGACGCCTCGCCGCGGCCCTTGCGGGTCTTGGCCTTGTTGGCGCCGGGGGCAGGACGAAGGTCGTGGATCTTGAGCGGAGCGTTCTCGGTCATGACTAGTCGACCTCCTCAACCTCGACGAGGTGCGACACCTTGGCGACCATGCCCCGGATCTCCGGGCGGTCCTCCTTGACGACGACGTCGCCGATTCGCTTCAGGCCCAGCGAACGCAGCGAGTCACGCTGGTTCTGCTGGCCACCGATCTTGGACCGGGTCTGAGTGATCCTCAGCCGTGCCATCGTCAGCTCACCGCCTTGGCGGCCGCCGCGGCCTCGGCGAGACCCTCCGCGCGGGCCTTGAGCATCGCCTTGGGGGCGACGTCCTCGATCGGCAGGCCACGGCGGGCGGCGATCTCCTCGGGCCTGCTGAGGCCCTTCAGAGCCGCCACGGTGGCGTGCACGATGTTGATCGGGTTGTCCGAGCCGAGCGACTTGGACAGCACGTCGTGGATCCCGGCGCACTCCAGGACCGCGCGCACCGGACCACCCGCGATGACACCCGTACCGGGCGAGGCCGGACGCAGGAGGACGACGCCGGCGGCGTCCTCGCCCTGCACCGGGTGCGGGATCGTGCCCTGGATCCGCGGGACCTTGAAGAAGTGCTTCTTGGCCTCCTCGACGCCCTTGGCGATCGCCGCGGGCACCTCCTTGGCCTTGCCGTAGCCGACCCCGACGAGGCCGTTGCCGTCGCCGACGATGACCAGCGCGGTGAAGCTGAAGCGCCGGCCGCCCTGGACGACCTTGGCCACACGGTTGATCTTTACGACGCGCTCGATGTACGAGACGCCCTTGTCTGCGGCGCCACCGCGGCGGTCATCACGACGGTCACGCCGCTCGCCACCGCCGCCGGCACCGCGACGCGGAGCTGCAGCCATCAGTGGTTCCTCTTCTCGTTGCTCTTGGGACGGGCCGCCGGTCGCGGCCTCCGGACCGGAGCCATCAGAACTCCAGCCCGCCTTCACGGGCGCTGTCCGCGAGAGCGGCGATACGCCCCGCGTAGCGGTTGCCACCGCGGTCGAACACGACGGCGGTGATCCCGGCGCTCTTGGCCCGCTGAGCGAGAAGCTCGCCGACCTTCTTCGCCTTCTCGGTCTTGTCACCCTCGGACCCGCGCAGCGAGACGTCCATGGTGGACGCGCTCACCAGCGTGTGGCCCTGGGTGTCGTCGACGATCTGCACGAACAGGTGACGCGTGGACCGGTTGACGACCAGACGCGGACGCTCGGTGGTGCCGAACACGTTCTTGCGGACGCGGTTGTGACGGCGGGCCCGGGAGACCGTGCGGGCGGCCGTGTGCTTGCCGAACGCAGTCTTTCCAGCCATGCCTACTTACCAGCCTTTCCGACCTTGCGGCGGACAACCTCGCCCTGGTAGCGCACGCCCTTGCCCTTGTACGGGTCCGGCTTGCGCAGCTTCCTGATGTTGGCGGCGACCTCGCCGACCTTCTGCTTGTCGATGCCGTCCACGTGGAACAGGGTCGGCCTCTCGACGCGGAAGGTGACGCCCTCGGGAGCGTCGATGATCACCGGGTGGCTGAAGCCAAGCGAGAACTCCAGCTGCGTCGGGCCCTTGGCCGCGACGCGATAACCGACGCCGACGATCTCCAGCGTCTTCGTGTAGCCCTGCGTGACACCCGCCACCATGTTGGCGATGAGCGTGCGGGACAGACCGTGCAGCGCCCGGACCCGGTTCTCGTCGTTCGGGCGGGAGACGGCGATGTTGCCGTCCTCACCGCGCGAGACCTCGATGGGCTCGGCGACCGTGTGCGTGAGCGTGCCCTTGGGTCCCTTGACCTGGACCGCCCGGCCGTCGATCGTGATGTCGACACCCGCCGGTACGGGGATGGGCAGCCGTCCGATTCGCGACATGCTGGGTTCCTCCCCTCGTTACCAGACGTAGGCGAGGACTTCCCCGCCCACTCCACGCTTGCTCGCCTGCCGGTCCGTCATGAGACCGCCGGACGTCGAGATGATCGCGACGCCCAGACCGCCCAGAACGCGGGGCAGGTTGTCCTTCTTTGCGTAGACCCGCAGACCGGGCTTCGACACCCGGCGCAGGCCGGCGATGGAGCGCTCGCGGGTGGGGCCGAACTTCAGCTCCATCACGAGGTTCTTGCCAACCTTCGCGTCCTCGACGCTCCAGCCCTGGATGTAGCCCTCCTGCTGGAGGATCTCCGCGATGTGTGCCTTGATCTTGGAGTAAGGCATGCTCACGGTGTCGTGATAGGCCGAGTTCGCGTTCCGCAGACGCGTCAGCATGTCTGCGATCGGGTCGGTCATCGTCATGGCCGGTGGCCTTCCTCACCGCGGTTTCCCCGATGGGACCTTCGGTGCGGTCGTGGGCGCTGTGGTCAGCGCCCGGTTGATAAGACTTCTGTACGGCTGGCCCGCGAGGGCTTACCAGCTGGACTTGGTGATGCCGGGCAGCTCGCCCCGGTGCGCCATCTCGCGGAAGCACACGCGGCAGAGCCCGAACTTGCGGTAGACAGCGCGGGGACGGCCGCAGCGCGAACACCGAGTGTACGCCCGGACCTCGAACTTCTGCTTGCGCGCTGCCTTGACCTTCAGCGACGTCTTCGCCATGATCAGGCCTCCTTGAAGGGGAAACCGAGGAGCTTCAGCAGCGCCCGGCCCTGCTCGTCGTTCTTCGCGGTGGTCACGACCGTGATGTCCATGCCCCGCTGCCGGTCCACCTTGTCCTGGTCGACCTCGTGGAACATGACCTGCTCCGTGAGACCGAAGGTGTAGTTGCCGTTGCCGTCGAACTGCTTCGGCGACAGGCCCCGGAAGTCCCGGATACGCGGCAGCGCCAGGGACAGCAGACGGTCGAGGAACTCCCACATGCGGTCGCCGCGCAGCGTGACGTGCGCGCCGATCGGCATGCCCTCGCGCAGCTTGAACTGCGCGATGGACTTGCGGGCGCGGGCGACGGCCGGCTTCTGGCCGGTGATCGCGGTCAGGTCGCGCACGGCGCCCTCGATGAGCTTCGAGTCGCGAGCGGCCTCGCCGACGCCCATGTTCACCTTGATCTTGGTGATCGTGGGCACCAGCATGATGTTCTCGATGCCGAACTCCTCGCGCAGCTTCGCGATGATCTCTTCGCGGTAGCGCTGCTTGAGGCGCGGAACGGTGCGCTCTTCAGTCGTGGCGGTCATCAGCTGTCCTCACCCGTCGCCTCGGCGTCGCCCTTCGCGGCGGCCTTCTTCTCGGGCTTCTTCTCGTCATCCTTGAGCTTCTTGACGTTGCTCACGTGGATGGGAGCCTCCATGGTCTGCACGCCGCCTTCCTTGGCGCCGCGCGGTCCCTGGTTGGTGACCTTGGAGTGCTTCTTGATCATGTTGACGCCCTCGACCACCACGCGCTCCCTGTCGGGGTACGCGGCGATGATCCGGCCCTTGGCGCCCTTGTCCTTGCCGGCGATGACCTGGACGAGGTCGCCCTTCTTCACGTGCAGCTTCGGCATCACAGCACCTCCGGCGCGAGCGAGATGATGCGCATGAACTTCTTGTCGCGCAGTTCACGGCCCACCGGGCCGAAGATGCGGGTGCCCCGCGGGTCGCCGCTGTCCTTGATGATGACCGCGGCGTTCTCGTCGAAGCGGATGTAGGAGCCGTCGGGGCGGCGGCGCTCCTTCACGGTGCGCACCACGACAGCCTTGACAACGTCGCCTTTCTTAACGCCTCCGCCGGGAATGGCGTCCTTCACCGTGCCCACGATGATGTCGCCGATTCCCGCGTAGCGCCGACCCGAGCCGCCGAGCACGCGGATGCAGAGAATCTCCTTGGCACCCGTGTTGTCGGCGACCTTGAGCCGCGACTCCTGCTGGATCACGTCTACTCCTGTGTGTCGTGCCGGTTCTCACCCTGTGGTGAGCCTGGCCGAACCCGATGTGGTCTTTTTCCCCCGGCGACAGCCTGTGACCGCCGCCGCGGGCGGACCGGGCCGATGAACGGCCCCGCCCCTTGGACACCGTCGTGGGGGGTGGTCTCCCACCCCCCACGAGGCGCGTCTGTGTGTGTTACTTGGCCTTCTCGAGGATCTCCACGACCCGCCACCGCTTGGTGGCGGACAGCGGCCGGGTCTCCATCAGGAGGACGCGGTCGCCGACGCCGCAGACGTTCTGCTCGTCGTGGGCCTTGTACTTGGTCGTCCGACGGATGACCTTGCCGTACAGCGGGTGCTTGACGCGGTCCTCAACGGCGACGACGACGGTCTTGTCCATCTTGTCGCTGACGACCAGGCCCTCACGGGTCTTGCGGTAGTTCCGCGCCACGGTGGCGTCGGTGCTCGCGTCGGTGGTCTGGGTCTCGGTTGCTTCAGACATCGCTCGGCTCCTTCTCGACCGTGACGATGCCGAGCTCACGCTCGCGCATCACGGTGTAGATACGGGCGATCTCGCGGCGGACGGCGCGCAGCCGCCCGTGGCTCTCCAACTGCCCCGTCGCCGACTGGAAGCGGAGGTTGAACAGCTCCTCCTTGGCTTCCTTCAGCTTCTGGACCAGGACCTCCTGGTCCTCGACACGCAGCTCCGCGGCGGTCAGACCCTTAGCCATCACGCCTCACCCACTTCACGCTTGACGAAACGGCACTTCATGGGGAGCTTGTGCATCGCGCGCCGCATGGCCTCGCGGGCCACGGGCTCGGCGACGCCGGAAAGCTCGAACATGACACGGCCGGGCTTGACATTGGCGATCCACCACTCCGGAGAGCCCTTACCGGAACCCATGCGGGTCTCGGCCGGCTTCTTCGTGAGGGGGCGGTCCGGGAAGATGTTGATCCACACCTTGCCGCCACGGCGGATGTGCCGGGTCATGGCGATACGCGCGGCCTCGATCTGGCGGTTGGTCACATAGCTGTGCTCAAGCGCCTGGATGCCGAACTCGCCGAAGACGACCCTGGTGCCGCCCTTGGCGGCGCCGCTGCGGTCGGGCCGGTGCTGCTTGCGGTGCTTGACCCTGCGCGGGATCAGCATGGTCAGCTCCCTTCAGCACCCGGCTGCTCCGCCGGGCCGGTCTCGGGGGCGGCCTGCGCGGCCGCCTCGGTCCTGGGTGCGCGGTCGGGACGACCGGCACCGCCACGACGGGGACGGTCGCCGCCACCGCGACGGGGACGGTCGCCCGCGCCACCACGACGGTCGTCACGCTCACGACGCTGGCCCGCACGGGCGCCGGCCGCGGCCGCCTCCCGCTCGGAACGGCTGGTCGGAGCCTCGCCCTTGTAGATCCACACCTTCACGCCGATCCGGCCGAAGGTGGTACGGGCCTCGTAGAAGCCGTAGTCGACGTCCGCGCGGAGCGTGTGCAGGGGCACGCGGCCCTCGCGGTAGAACTCCGAGCGGGACATCTCGGCGCCGCCCAGACGGCCGGCGCACTGCACCCGGATGCCCTTGGCGCCGCTCTTCATGGCGGACTGCATGGCCTTGCGCATGGCCCGGCGGAACGAGACGCGGCTGGACAGCTGCTCGGCCACGCCCTGCGCGACGAGCTGCGCGTCGATCTCGGGGTTCTTCACCTCGAGGATGTTCAGCTGGACCTGCTTCTTGGTCAGCTTCTCCAGGTCGCCGCGGATGCGGTCGGCCTCCGCGCCGCGGCGGCCGATGACGATGCCCGGCCGGGCGGTGTGGATGTCGACCTGGACGCGGTCGGTCGTGCGCTCGATCTCGACCTTGGAGATGCCGGCCCGCTCCATGCCCTTCTGCAGCATGCGACGGATCGCCACGTCCTCGGCGACGTACGACTTGTACAGCTTGTCGGCGTACCACCGGCTCTTGAAGTCGGTCGTGATGCCGAGGCGGAACCCGTGCGGGTTAACCTTCTGGCCCACTAGCGGGTCCTTCCCTTCGGCTCGCGGGACTCCACGATCACGGTGATGTGGCTGGTCCGCTTGTTGATCCGATAGGCACGACCCTGGGCGCGCGGGCGGAAACGCTTGAGGGTCGGCCCCTCGTCGACCCACGCGCGGCTCACGAAGAGCGTCTCCCGGTCGAGCTTGAAGTTGTGCTCAGCGTTCGCGATCGCGCTCGAGAGCACCTTGTAGACGGTCTCGCTCGCCGACTGGGGAGCGAACTGCAGCACGGCCTGCGCCTCCGAAGCGGGCAGCCCGCGAATGAGGTCCACCACACGGCGGGCCTTCCGGGGCGTGTGGCGCGCGAACCGCGCCTGTGCCCTGGCTTCCATCGCTTTCTCCTCTAACTGCTGGCTTGAAGGCGCTTACCGCCGGCTGCGGCGGTCTTCCTTGACGTGGCTGCGGAACGTCCGCGTGGGGGCGAACTCACCGAGCTTGTGACCGATCATCGAGTCGGTGACGAACACCGGGACGTGCTTACGGCCGTCGTGCACGGCGATCGTGTGGCCGATCATGTCGGGCACGATCATGGAGCGCCGCGACCACGTCTTGATGACGTTCTTGGTGCCCTTCTCGTTCTGGGCGTCCACCTTCTTCTGCAGGTGGTCGTCCACGAAGGGACCCTTCTTAAGACTACGTGGCATATCGGCTGCTCCTACCGCTTCTTCCTCTTGCTCCGACGACGGATGATCAGCCGGTCGCTCGGCTTGTTCGGCTGGCGCGTGCGGCCCTCGGGCTTGCCCTTCGGGTTCACCGGGTGGCGACCACCGGAGGTCTTGCCCTCACCACCACCGTGCGGGTGGTCGACCGGGTTCATGGCGACACCGCGGACCGTGGGGCGCTTGCCCTTCCAGCGGTTGCGGCCGGCCTTACCGATGTTGATGTTGGACTGCTCGGCGTTGCCCACCTGGCCCACCGAGGCCCGGCACCGCACGTCGACCTGGCGCATTTCTCCGGACGGCATACGCAGCGTGGCGTACATGCCCTCCTTGGCGAGCAGCTGGATCTGCGCGCCGGCGCTGCGACCGAGCTTGGCGCCGCCACCGGGGCGAAGCTCCACCGCGTGGATGAAGGTACCGGTCGGGATGTTGCGCAGCGGCAGGCAGTTGCCCGGCTTGATGTCGGCCGTGGGGCCGTTCTCGACCTGGTCACCCTGCTTGAGGCCGGCCGGGGCGAGGATGTAGCGCTTCTCGCCGTCGGCGTAGTGCAGCAGCGCGATGCGGGAGGTGCGGTTCGGGTCGTACTCGATGTGCGCGACCTTGGCCGGGATCCCGTCCTTGTCGTGGCGGCGGAAGTCGATGATCCGGTAGGCGCGCTTGTGCCCGCCTCCCTGGTGCCGGGCGGTCACCCGGCCGTGGACGTTGCGGCCGCCCTTGCTGTGCAGTGGGGCAAGCAGCGACTTCTCCGGCGTGCTGCGCGTGATCTCGGCGAAGTCCGAGACGCTCGCGCCGCGCCGACCCGGAGTCGTCGGCTTGTACTTACGGATGCCCATCTTTTTCGTTCATCCTTCGTCGGTTCGTACCGGTCGGGGTCCGCCTCACGGCGGTCCCCCCGGTGCTCTCTTTCCCGGGGCCGGTCCCTCGCACGGTGGCGAGGGGCCCCTCTCCCCGCTGCGGCAGGTGCTAGCCGATCTGACCGAAGATGTCGATCCGCTCGCCCTCGGCCAGGCTCACGATCGCGCGCTTGGTGGTCGGGCGCTGGCCGTAGCCGTACTTGGTCCGCTTGCGCTTGCCCTGGCGGTTGATCGTGTTCACGCCGGTCACCTTGACGCCGAAGATCTGCTCGACGGCGATCTTCACCTGCGTCTTGTTGGCACCCTTGCGCACCAGGAACGTGTACTTGTTGTGCTCATCGATCAGGCCGTAGCTCTTCTCGGAGACGATCGGCTTGAGGATGATGTCACGCGGGTCGGCGATCTTCTGCATCAGGCCTCTTCCTTCCCGCTGTTCGCCAGACGCGCCACGACCTGGTCGTAGGCCTCACGGGTGAAGACCACGTCGTCGTGGCAGAGCACGTCGTAGGTGTTGAGCTGCCCCGAGTCCAGCAGGTGGACCTCGGGGGCGTTGCGCAGGCTGAGCCAGGTGAGCTCGTCGTTCTCGTCGACCACGACGAGAACGCTGCGGGCCTGCGTGATCTTCCGCAGCGCCTCCAGGGCGGCGCGGGTCCCGGGCGTGTCACCCGTGACCAGACCGCTCACCACGTGGACGCGGCCGCCGCCGGCGCGGTCGGACAGCGCGCCCTTCAGGGCCGCCGCCTTCATCTTCTTGGGCGTCCGCTGCTCGTACGAGCGCGGCTGCGGGCCGTGGACGACGCCGCCACCGGCGAACTGCGGAGCGCGGGTCGAACCCTGGCGCGCGCGGCCGGTGCCCTTCTGCCGGTACGGCTTCTTGCCGCCGCCGGAGACGTTGCCGCGGGTCTTGGTGGCGTGGGTGCCCTGCCGGCGCGCGGCGAGCTGGGCGACGACCACCTGGTGGATCAGCGGGACGTTGACCTTGGCGCCGAAGACCTCCTCGGGGAGGTCGACGGTCCCCGCCTTGGCGCCGCTGGCGTCGAGGACGTCGATGGTCGTGGTCACTTGGCAGCAACCCCCTTCTTGGCGGCGGTGCGGAGGAGAACCAGGCTGCCGTTGGCGCCGGGGATCGCACCCTTGATCAGGATGAGGCCCTTCTCGGCGTCCACGGCGTGCACCTTGAGGCTCTGGACCGTCGTGCGCACGTTGCCCATCCGGCCGGCCATGCGCAGGCCCTTGAAGACGCGGCCCGGGGTGGCGCATCCGCCGATGGAACCCGGGGAGCGGTGCTTGCGCTGGGTACCGTGCGAGGCGCCGAGACCGCGGAAGTTGTGGCGCTTCATGACACCGGCGAAGCCCTTGCCCTTGCTCTTGCCGGTGACGTCGACGTACTGCCCGGCCTCGAAGGCGTCGGCGAGGATCTCCTGGCCGAGCGTGTACTCGGAGGCGTCGTCGGTGCGGACCTCGGCGAAGTAGCGGCGCGGCGTGATGTCGTGCTTGCGGAGGTAGTCGCCCAGGGGCTTGTTGACCTTACGAGGGTCGATCTGCCCGTAGCCGAGCTGGACGGCGGAGTAGCCGTCCTTCTCCGGAGTGCGGACCCGGGTCACCACGCACGGACCGGCCTCGACGACGGTGACCGGGATCACCCGGTTCGTCTCGTCGAAGACCTGGGTCATGCCGAGCTTCTTGCCCAGGACGCCCTTGATCTGCTTAGCCATGTCAGTGCGTTCCTTAGAGCTTGATCGAGATGTCGACACCGGCGGGAAGGTCGAGACGCATGAGCGAGTCGACCGTCTTCGGCGTCGGGTCGATGATGTCAATCAGCCGCTTGTGCGTACGCATCTCAAAGTGCTCGCGGCTGTCCTTGTACTTGTGCGGCGACCGGATGACGCAGTACACGTTCTTCTCGGTCGGCAGCGGCACCGGGCCAGCGACCTTGGCGCCGGTCCGCGTCACCGTCTCGACGATCTTCTTGGCCGAGCTGTCGATGACCTCGTGGTCATACGCCTTGAGCCGGATGCGGATCTTCTGTCCCGCCATAATGGCCTCGGTGTCCTTCGCTGTCGTCCTATTAAGCTTCACGCGGCCTGGTGCCGCAGGTCGTTTCCACGCGACCGACGCCCCGGAACTTGTCCGGTGTTCCGTGATCTGGCAGTGGCTTCGGTCGAAGTGCGGCCGAAAGCACTGCGAGATCACGGTCTCGTCGTCCGTGGGGGGCCGTTGCCGGCCCCTCGTGGTGCGGCGGTCAGGCCCTCACGGGCCCGACCGCCACCCAGCGGTGCTACTACTTGATGATCTTCGTCACACGGCCGGCGCCGACGGTGCGGCCACCCTCGCGGATCGCGAACTTGAGGCCCTCCTCCATCGCGATCGGCTGGATGAGCTGGACGGTCATCTCGGTGTTGTCACCGGGCATGACCATCTCGGTGCCCTCCGGCAGGTTCACGACACCGGTCACGTCCGTGGTACGGAAGTAGAACTGCGGCCGGTAGTTGTTGAAGAACGGCGTGTGGCGGCCGCCCTCGTCCTTGGACAGGATGTAGACCTGCGCCTCGAACTCGGTGTGCGGGGTCGTCGTGCCCGGCTTGATGACACACTGGCCGCGCTCGACGTCCTCGCGCTTGATGCCACGGAGGAGCAGACCGACGTTGTCACCGGCCTGGCCCTCGTCGAGGAGCTTGCGGAACATCTCGACACCGGTGACGGTGGTCGTGGTGCTCTTCTCCTTGATGCCGATGATGTCGACGGTCTCGTTGACCTTGACGACACCGCGCTCGATACGACCGGTGACGACGGTGCCGCGACCGGTGATCGAGAACACGTCCTCGATCGGCATGAGGAACGGCTTGTCGGTGTCACGAACCGGCTCGGGGACGTTCTCGTCCACGGCGTTCATGAGCTCGATGATGGAGTCGCCCCACTTCTCGTCGCCCTCGAGGGCCTTGAGAGCGGACACGCGCACGACCGGCAGGTCGTCGCCCGGGAACTCCTGGGCGGACAGCAGCTCGCGGACCTCGAGCTCGACGAGCTCCAGGATCTCCTCGTCGTCGACCATGTCGGCCTTGTTGAGGGCCACGACGATGTAGGGAACGCCGACCTGGCGGGCCAGGAGGACGTGCTCCTTCGTCTGCGGCATCGGGCCGTCGGTCGCGGCGACCACCAGGATCGCGCCGTCCATCTGGGCGGCACCGGTGATCATGTTCTTCACGTAGTCGGCGTGACCGGGGCAGTCCACGTGGGCGTAGTGGCGCTTCTCGGTCTGGTACTCGACGTGCGCGATGGAGATGGTGATTCCGCGGGCCTTCTCCTCGGGCGCCTTGTCGATCTTGTCGAACGGGGTCGCCTCGTTGAGCTGCGGAAAACGGTCGTGAAGCACCTTGGTGATCGCCGCGGTCAGAGTGGTCTTGCCGTGGTCGATGTGCCCAATGGTGCCGATGTTCACGTGCGGCTTGTTCCGCTCGAACTTGGCCTTGGCCACTGGTCTGTCTCCTTAGAGATTCTGACTTGACTTGCGTCCTGCAACTCAGGCTGTGCGCGGCGGAGGGATCGCTCCCCCCGCCGTGCACCGAGCGGAACTATTCGCCCCGAGCCTTCGCGACGATCTCCTTGGCGATGCCCGGGGGCACCTCCGAGTAGGAGTCGAACTGCATGCTGTAGCTCGCCCGCCCCTGGGTGCGGCTGCGCAGGTCGCCCACGTAGCCGAACATCTCAGACAGCGGCACAAGCGCCTTGATGACACGGGCGCCGGACCGTTCGTCCATCGCCTGGATCTGTCCGCGACGACCGTTGAGGTCGCCGATGACGTCTCCCATGTAGTCCTCGGGCGTGGTGACCTCGACGGCCATCATCGGCTCGAGGAGTACAGCGTCCGCCTTGCGCGCGGCCTCCTTGAAGGCCATCGAGCCGGCGATCTTGAACGCCATTTCCGACGAGTCGACCTCGTGGAAGGCGCCGTCCTGGAGCGTGACCTTCACGCCGACCATCGGGTAGCCGGCGAGCACGCCGAACTCGGCCGCCTCCTGCGCGCCCGCGTCCACCGACGGGATGTACTCCCGCGGGATGCGGCCACCGGTGACCTTGTTCTCGAACTCGTAGCCGTCGTTGCCCTCGCCCAGCGGCTCCAGGCTGATGATCACGCGAGCGAACTGGCCGGAACCACCGGTCTGCTTCTTGTGCGTGTACTCGACCTTCTCCACCTTGCGGCGGATGGTCTCGCGGTAGGCGACCTGCGGGCGGCCGACGTTCGCCTCGACCTTGAACTCGCGGCGCATCCGGTCGACGAGGATCTCCAGGTGGAGCTCGCCCATGCCCCAGATGACCGTCTGGCCGGTTTCCTCGTCCCGCCGGACCTGGAAGGACGGGTCCTCCTCGGCCAGCCGCTGGATCGCGGTGCCCAGCTTCTCCTGGTCGCCCTTGGTCTTGGGCTCGATCGCGACGTTGATGACCGGCGCGGGGAACGTCATCGACTCGAGGACGACCTGCTTGGCCGGGTCCGACAGAGTGTCGCCGGTGGTGGTGTCCTTCAGGCCCATGACGGCCACGATCTGACCAGCGGTCGCGGACGGGCGCTCCTCGCGCTTGTTCGCGTGCATCTGGTAGATCTTGCCGATCCGCTCCTTCTTGCCCTTGACCGAGTTCACCACGGTGGTGCCGGTCTCGAGGGTTCCGGAGTAGACGCGGATGTAGGTGAGCTTGCCCAGGTGCGGGTCGCTCATGATCTTGAACGCCAGCGCCGCGAAGGGCTCGCTCGGGTCCGCGTGACGCTCGACGATCTCCTCCTCGTTGCCCACCGCGTGGCCCTTGAAGGCCGGGATGTCGGTGGGGGCGGGGAGGTAGGCGACGATCGCGTCGAGCAGGGGCTGCACGCCCTTGTTCTTGAACGCGGTGCCACACAAGACCGGGTTGATCGCGCCGGAGACCGTGGCCCGGCGGATGGCCGCGACGAGCTGCTCCTCGGTGGGCTCGACGCCCTCCAGGAAGAGCTCCATGAGCTCGTCGTCGTTCTCGGCGACCGTCTCGACCAGCTTGTCGCGCCACTCACGGGCCGCGTCGGCGTGGTCGGCCGGGATGTCGACGGTGTCGTACATCTCGCCCTTGGCCGCCTCGGCGCTCCAGAGCAGGCCCTTCATCTTCACCAGGTCGATGACGCCCTTGAAGTCGGCCTCGACGCCCCAGGGAAGCTGGATGACCGCCGGGGTGGAGCCCAGACGGCTGATCATCATGTCGACGCAGCGGTGGAACTCCGCACCGACCCGGTCCATCTTGTTGACGAAGCAGATCCGGGGCACACCGTAGCGGTCGGCCTGACGCCACACCGTCTCGGACTGCGGCTCCACGCCGGCGACGCCGTCGAACACCGCGACGGCGCCGTCGAGAACACGCAGCGACCGCTCGACCTCGATGGTGAAGTCCACGTGTCCGGGCGTGTCGATGATGTTGATCGTGTGATCAAGCCAGCTGCAGGTGGTCGCGGCGGAGGTGATGGTGATGCCGCGCTCCTGCTCCTGCTCCATCCAGTCCATGGTGGCAGCGCCCTCATGGACTTCACCGATCTTGTAGTTGATGCCGGTGTAGAACAGGATGCGCTCAGTCGTCGTGGTCTTGCCCGCGTCGATATGGGCCATGATCCCGATGTTGCGGACCCTGGCCAGGTCAAGAGCGGTCGTGGTGGCCACTTCTTCGCGTCCTTAACTCGTCGTCGGTGCTCACTACCAGCGGTAGTGGGCGAAGGCCTTGTTGGACTCGGCCATCTTGTGCGTGTCCTCGCGCCGCTTGACGCTGGCGCCGAGGCCGTTGCTCGCGTCGAGAAGCTCGTTCATGAGCCGCTCGGTCATGGTCTTCTCGCGGCGCGCCCGGGAGTACTGGACGAGCCACCGCAGGGCCAGCGTGGTGCTGCGCGAGGCCTTCACCTCGACGGGCACCTGGTAGGTGGCGCCACCGACACGGCGGCTCTTCACCTCGAGCGTCGGCCGGACGTTGTCGAGAGCGCGCTTCAGGGTGACGACCGGGTCGTTGCCGGTCTTGTCCTTGCAGCCCTCGAGGGCGCCGTAGACGATCGACTGCGCGAGGGAGCGCTTGCCGTCCAGGAGAACCTTGTTGATGAGCGCGGTGACCAGCGGCGAGTTGTGCACCGGGTCAGCGACCAGCTGGCGGCGGCCAGGGGAACCCTTGCGCGGCATGTCAGCTCTTCTCCTTCTTCGCGCCGTAACGGCTGCGGGCCTGCTTGCGGTTGCGGACGGCCTGGGTGTCCAGCGAACCACGGATGATCTTGTAGCGAACACCCGGCAGGTCCTTCACACGACCACCACGCACGAGCACCATCGAGTGCTCCTGGAGGTTGTGACCCACCCCAGGGATGTAAGCCGTGACCTCGATGCCGTTGGTGAGCCGAACACGGGCCACCTTGCGCAGCGCCGAGTTGGGCTTCTTGGGGGTGGTCGTGTAAACGCGGGTGCAAACGCCGCGCCGCTGCGGGCTCCCCTTGAGGGCAGGAGTCTTGGTCTTGCTGACCTTGTCCTGCCGGCCCTTGCGGACCAACTGCTGAATGGTGGGCACCGCGTCTCCGTTTCGTGCCTAGCCGGTGATACGTCGTCCCGATCCTGGCGATGCCGCCCCTCACGGGTTTGCAGGTGCTGCCGGTGTCATGACCTGCGGATTTTTCATCCCCGCCGACCCACGCGCTCGGGCGTGTCGCGCTCTGCGCGCCCCACACCCGGACAGACCCGGTCGATCTGGAGGATTCACACGGCGCCCCCGCCCGCCTCCCACATGGGAGAGCGGCTGTCAAGCGCACGCATGCGAGCCCACGAACCCATGGGCACGAAGGAAAAGACTACCCAGCGGTTCGCAAGTCGTCAAAACGACCGCCGCCGGATCGTCGGGTCCGTGTCATGGTTCCCGCCGCCTGCCTGGTGGCAGACAGCCAGAGGGCTCGGGATGAGTGTACTCGCCCACCACCCCTCCCCTCACCATTTCCGCCCTACCCCACGCCACCTGAGCGGGAAACACCGAGCGCCCCGACGAGCGAAGCGGGAAACACAGAACCGCCCGGAGAGCGGGTGCTCTCCGGGCGGTTCGGCGTTCGGGACTCAGCCGTCCCCGGGACTCAGCGGCCGTACTGGCCGAAGTCGTACTCCTCCAGCGGGACGGCCTCGCCGCTGCCGGAGCCGAAGGTGTAGTCCGCGGCGGAGCCGTCGTAGCCGCCGACCGTGTACATCGCGGCCTTGGCCTCCTCGGTGGGCTCCACCCGGATGTTGCGGTACTGGGGCATGCCCGTACCGGCCGGGATGAGCTTACCGATGATGACGTTCTCCTTGAGGCCGAGCAGCGAGTCCGACTTGGCGTGGATCGCCGCGTCGGTGAGGACTCGCGTCGTCTCCTGGAAGGACGCCGCCGACAGCCAGGACTCGGTGGCCAGCGAGGCCTTGGTGATGCCCATCAGGACCGGACGGCCGGAGGCCGGCTGGCCGCCCTCCGCCACGGTCTGCCGGTTCATCGCCTCGAAGCGCGGCCGCTCGACCAGCTCGCCGGGCAGCAGCTCCGTGTCGCCCGACTCGAGCACGTTCACGCGCTTGAGCATCTGCCGGACGATGACCTCGATGTGCTTGTCGTGGATCGACACACCCTGCGAGCGGTAGACCTGCTGCACCTCGTCCACGAGGTGGAGCTGGACGGCCCGCGGGCCGAGGATCCGCAGGACCTCGTTCGGGTTGCGCGCACCGGCGATCAGCAGCTGACCGACGTCCACGCGCTGTCCCTCGGAGACCAGCAGCCGCGACCGCATCGAGACCGGGTACGCGATCTCCTCGGAGCCGTCGTCCGGAGTGATGACGATCTTTCGGGTCTTGTCGGTCTCGTCGATCCGCACCCGGCCCGCGACCTCGCTGATCGGGGCGACACCCTTGGGGATGCGCGCCTCGAAGAGCTCCTGGACACGCGGCAGACCGTGGGTGATGTCCGCGCCCGCCACACCACCGGTGTGGAAGGTACGCATGGTCAGCTGGGTGCCGGGCTCACCGATCGACTGGGCCGCGATGATGCCGACGGCCTCGCCGACGTCCACGAGCTTGCCGGTGGCCAGCGAGCGGCCGTAGCAGGTCGCGCAGACACCGATCTTGGCCTCGCAGACCAGCGTGCTGCGGGTCCGGACCGTCTCGATGCCGGCGTTGACCAGCGCGGTGACGATGTCGTCGTTGATGTCGACACCCGCCGCGGCGACGAGCTTGCCGTCCACCTCGACGTCCTCGGCCAGGATGCGGCCGTGCACGTTGCTCTCGGCGTTCTCGGCCTTGACCAGGGCGCCCTGGGAGTCGCGCTCGCCCACGTGCAGCGGGACGGCGCGGTCGGTGCCGCAGTCGATCTCGCGGACGATGACGTCCTGGGCGACGTCGACGAGACGACGCGTCAGGTAGCCGGAGTCGGCGGTCCGCAGGGCGGTGTCCGCCAGACCCTTCCGCTGGCCGTGGGTCGAGATGAAGTACTCCAGCACCGACAGGCCCTCGCGGAAGGAGGACTTGATCGGCCGCGGGATCGTCTCGCCCTTGGTGTTGGACACCAGGCCGCGGATGCCGGCGATCTGCCGCACCTGCATGCGGTTGCCGCGGGCGCCGGAGTTGACCATCATCCAGACCGGGTTGGTCGCCGGGAACGCGTTGACCATGTCGGCCTCGACGTCCGCCGTCGCGTGGGTCCAGATCTCGATGAGCTCCTGACGGCGCTCCTCGTCGGTGATCAGACCACGGTCGTACTCCCGCTGGACCTTGTCGGCGCGCCGCTCGTACGACTCCATGATGGCGGCCTTGTTCGGCGGCGCCACGACGTCCTCGATGGAGATCGTGACACCGGCGCGGGTCGCCCAGTGGAAGCCGGCGTCCTTCAGCGCGTCGAGCGCGTTGGCCACGTCCACCTTCGGGTACCGCTCGGCCAGCTCGTTGACGATCGCCGAGAGCTGCTTCTTGCCGACCTGGTAGTTCACGAAGGGGTAGTTGGCGGGCAGCGTCTGGTTGAACAGGCACCGGCCCAGCGTGGTCTCCAGCCGGATCGCGTCGCCGGCCTCCCAGCCCTCCGGGGCCTCCCAGCCGCGCGGCGGCGGGACGTCCTTGAGCCGCACCTGGATCTTGGCCTGGATGTCCAGCTCGTGCCGGTCGTGGGCCATGAGGGCCTCCGACACGGTGGTGAACACCCGGCCCTCGCCCTGGCCGCCCTCCTTCTCGGTGGTCAGCCAGTACAGACCGATGACCATGTCCTGGGTGGGCATCGTCACCGGCTTGCCGTCCGCCGGCTTGAGGATGTTGTTGGTGGACAGCATCAGGATCCGCGCCTCGGCCTGGGCCTCGGCCGACAGCGGCAGGTGCACCGCCATCTGGTCGCCGTCGAAGTCCGCGTTGAACGCGGTGCAGACGAGCGGGTGGATCTGGATGGCCTTGCCCTCGACCAGCTGCGGCTCGAAGGCCTGGATGCCCAGGCGGTGCAGCGTGGGCGCGCGGTTGAGCAGCACCGGGTGCTCGGTGATGACCTCTTCCAGCACGTCCCACACGACCGGCTTGGACCGCTCGACCATCCGCTTGGCGGACTTGATGTTCTGCGCGTGGTTGAGATCGACCAGGCGCTTCATCACGAACGGCTTGAACAGCTCCAGCGCCATCTGCTTGGGCAGGCCGCACTGGTGCAGCCTGAGCTGCGGGCCGACGACGATGACCGAACGGCCGGAGTAGTCGACGCGCTTGCCGAGCAGGTTCTGCCGGAAACGGCCCTGCTTGCCCTTCAGCATGTCGCTCAGGGACTTCAGCGGGCGGTTGCCGGGGCCGGTGACCGGACGGCCGCGGCGGCCGTTGTCGAACAGGGCGTCGACGGCCTCCTGGAGCATCCGCTTCTCGTTGTTCACGATGATCTCGGGCGCGCCGAGGTCGAGCAGACGCTTGAGCCGGTTGTTCCGGTTGATGACCCGGCGGTACAGGTCGTTCAGGTCCGAGGTGGCGAAGCGGCCACCGTCGAGCTGGACCATCGGCCGCAGGTCCGGCGGGATCACCGGGATGCAGTCGAGGACCATGCCGCTCGGCGAGTTGCGGGTGTTGAGGAACGCCGCGACGACCTTGAGCCGCTTGAGGGCGCGGGCCTTCTTCTGGCCCTTGCCGCTGCGGATGGTCTCCCGCAGGTTCTCCGCCTCGGCCTCCAGGTCGAAGCCGCCAAGCCGCTCCTGGATGGCCTGGGCGCCCATGCCACCGCGGAAGTAGCGGCCGAACCGGTCGCGCATCTCGCGGTAGAGCAGCTCGTCGCCCTCCAGGTCCTGGACCTTGAGGTTCTTGAAGCGGCTCCAGACCTCCTCCAGCCGGTCCAGCTCGCGCTGGGCCCGGTCGCGGAGCTGGCGCATCTCACGGTCGGCGCCCTCGCGCACCTTGCGGCGGGCGTCGCCCTTGGCGCCGGAGGCCTCCAGCTCGGCCAGGTCGGCCTCGAGCTTCTTCTGGCGAGCCTCGATGTCGGCGTCACGGCGCTGCTCGACGTGCTGCCGCTCGACGGAGATCTTCGCCTCCAGCGACGGCAGGTCGCGGTCACGCATCTCGTTGTCGACATGCGTGATCATGTAGGCCGCGAAGTAGATGACCTTCTCCAGGTCCTTCGGGGCCAGGTCGAGCAGGTAGCCGAGGCGCGACGGGACGCCCTTGAAGTACCAGATGTGGGTGACCGGGGCGGCCAGCTCGATGTGGCCCATCCGCTCACGGCGCACCTTGGCGCGCGTGACCTCGACGCCACAGCGCTCACAGATGATGCCCTTGAAGCGGACGCGCTTGTACTTACCGCAGTAGCACTCCCAGTCCCGGGTCGGACCGAAGATCTTCTCGCAGAAGAGCCCGTCCTTTTCCGGCTTGAGGGTGCGGTAGTTGATGGTCTCCGGCTTCTTCACCTCGCCGTGCGACCACTGCCTGATGTCGTCGGCGGTCGCGAGGCCGATGCGCAGCTCGTCGAAGAAGTTGACGTCGAGCACTAGATAATCCCCTTTTGAATCAGACCTCGTCGACGGTCATCGCGCCCTCGTGGGGACGCCGGGACAGGTCGATGCCAAGCTCTTCTGCCGCGCGGAAGACATCCTCGTCGGTGTCCCTCATCTCGATCGACATGCCGTCGCTCGAAAGGACCTCGACGTTCAGGCAGAGCGACTGCATCTCCTTGATGAGAACCTTGAAGGACTCGGGAATGCCCGCCTCTGGGATGTTCTCGCCCTTGACGATGGCCTCGTAGACCTTCACCCGGCCCAGGACGTCGTCGGACTTGATCGTCAGCAGCTCCTGCAGGGCGTAAGCCGCGCCGTAGGCCTCGAGGGCCCACACCTCCATCTCGCCGAAGCGCTGGCCGCCGAACTGCGCCTTACCACCCAGCGGCTGCTGGGTGATCATCGAGTACGGGCCGGTCGAGCGAGCGTGGATCTTGTCGTCGACCAGGTGCAGCAGCTTGAGGATGTAGATGTAGCCGACCGAGATCGGGTGCGGGAACGGCTCGCCGGAGCGGCCGTCGAAGAGCCGGGCCTTGCCGTTCTCCCCAACCATGCGGGAGCCGTCCCGGTTGAGCAGTGTGCTGTCGAGCAGGCCGACGATCTCCTCCTCGTGGGCGCCGTCGAACACCGGCGTGGCGACCTTGGTCCAGGGCTCGACCCTGTCCATCTCCTTCTCGCGCAGGCGCTCGGCCCAGGCCTCCTCGATGCCGCTGACGTCCCATCCGCGGGCGGCGATCCACCCGAGATGGGTCTCCAGCACCTGGCCGACGTTCATCCGGCCGGGCACGCCCAGCGGGTTGAGGACGATGTCGACAGGGGTGCCGTCCTCCAGGAACGGCATGTCCTCCACCGGAAGGATCTTGGAGATGACACCCTTGTTGCCGTGGCGGCCGGCGAGCTTGTCGCCGTCGGTGATCTTGCGCTTCTGCGCCACGTACACGCGGACCAGCTCGTTCACGCCCGGGGGAAGCTCGTCGCCCTCCTCGCGGCTGAACACCCGGACGCCGATGACCTTGCCGGACTCGCCGTGCGGCACCTTCAGGGAGGTGTCGCGGACCTCGCGGGCCTTCTCACCGAAGATCGCGCGAAGCAGGCGCTCCTCGGGGGTCAGCTCCGTCTCACCCTTGGGGGTGACCTTCCCGACGAGGATGTCTCCGGTCACCACCTCGGCGCCGATGCGGATGATGCCCCGCTCGTCGAGGTCGGCAAGCGCGTCCTCCGAGGCGTTGGGGATGTCCCGCGTGATCTCCTCGGGGCCCAGCTTGGTGTCGCGGGCGTCGACCTCGTGCTCCTCGATGTGGATCGAGGAGAGCACGTCGTCCTGCACCAGGCGCTGGGACAGGATGATCGCGTCCTCGTAGTTGTGGCCCTCCCACGGCATGAACGCCACGAGCAGGTTCTTACCGAGCGCCATCTCGCCGTTGTCGGTGCACGGGCCGTCCGCGATGACCTGGCCCTGCTCGACCCGGTCGCCCTCGGCCACGATCGGCTTCTGGTTGAAGCAGGTGCCCTGGTTCGACCGCTTGAACTTCGCGACCCGGTACGTCGTACGGGTGCCGTCGTCGTTCATCACGGTGACGTAGTCGGCGGAGACCTCCTCGACCACACCGGCCTTCTCGGCGCTGATGACGTCACCGGCGTCGGTGGCGGCGCGGTACTCCATGCCGGTGCCGACCAGCGGGGCCTCGCTCTTCAGCAGGGGCACCGACTGGCGCTGCATGTTCGAGCCCATGAGCGCGCGGTTGGCGTCGTCGTGCTCGAGGAACGGGATCATGGCGGTCGCGACCGACACCATCTGGCGCGGCGAGACGTCCATGTAGTCCACCTCGGACGGGTGGACGGCCTCGAACTCGCCGCCCTTGCGGCGGGCGAGCACCCGGGACTCGGCGAAGCTGCCGTCGGCGTTCAGGACCGTGTTGGCCTGGGCGACGACGTGCCGGTCCTCCTCGTCGGCGGTGAGGTAGTCGATCTCGTAGGTGACCCGGCCGTCCACCACGCGGCGGTACGGCGTCTCGACGAAGCCGAACGAGTTGACCCGCCCGAAGGACGACAGCGAGCCGATCAGACCGATGTTCGGGCCTTCCGGCGTCTCGATCGGGCACATGCGGCCGTAGTGCGAGGGGTGCACGTCGCGGACCTCGAAGCCCGCCCGCTCACGGGACAGACCACCGGGACCGAGGGCCGACAGACGCCGCTTGTGCGTCAGGCCGGCCAGCGGGTTGGTCTGGTCCATGAACTGCGACAGCTGGGAGGTGCCGAAGAACTCCTTGATCGACGCCACGACCGGGCGGATGTTGATCAGGGTCTGCGGCGTGATCGCCTCGACGTCCTGGGTCGTCATGCGCTCGCGGACGACGCGCTCCATGCGGGCCAGGCCCAGCCGGACCTGGTTCTGGATGAGCTCGCCCACCGTGCGCAGACGGCGGTTGCCGAAGTGGTCGATGTCGTCGGTCTCGACGACGACCGACCCGTTCTCGCCCATCGTCTCCTCGCCGGCGTGCAGCCGGACGATGTACTCGATGGTCGCGACGATGTCCTCGTCGGTCAGCGTGCCCTGGGTGATGTCGGAGCCGACGCCCAGCTTCTTGTTGATCTTGTAGCGGCCGACCTTGGCGAGGTCGTAGCGCTTGTGGTTGAAGTACAGGTTCTCCAGCAGCGCCTGCGCCGACTCCTTGGTCGGCGGCTCGCCCGGCCGCAGCTTCCGGTAGATGTCGAGCAGCGCGTCGTCCTGGCCGGAGGTGTGGTCCTTCTCCAGGGTGGCCCGCATCGACTCGTACTGGCCGAAACGCTCCAGGATCTGGTCGCTGGTCCAGCCCAGCGCCTTCAGCAGCACGGTGACCGGCTGCTTGCGCTTGCGGTCGATGCGCACACCGACGCTGTCGCGCTTGTCGATCTCGAACTCGAGCCACGCGCCGCGCGACGGGATCACCCGGCAGCCGAACAGGTCCTTGTCGGAGGTCTTGTCCACAGAGCGGTCGAAGTAGACACCCGGCGACCGGACGAGCTGCGAGACCACCACGCGCTCGGTGCCGTTGATGATGAAGGTGCCCTTCGAGGTCATGAGCGGGAAGTCGCCCATGAACACCGTCTGGCTCTTGATCTCACCTGTGGTGTTATTGATGAACTCCGCCGTGACGAACATCGGGGCGGAGTAGGTCATGTCCTTGTCTTTGCACTCATCTACGGAGTACTTGGGCGGCTCGAACCTGTGATCCCGGAACGACAGGGACATGGTTCCGGAGAAGTCCTCGATGGGACTGATCTCCTCGAAGATCTCTTCGAGACCTGATTGGGTCGGAATGTCCTTGCGCCCGGCCTGGCGAGCCGCCTCGACCCGGCCCTTCCATCTCTCGTTCCCGAGCAACCAGTCGAACGACTCGGTCTGCAGGGCGAGAAGGTCGGGTACTTCGAGCGGCTCCTCGATTCGTGCGAACGACACGGTACGGGGACCGGCGGGTACGGCGGAGGCGTTGCGCGAGGCTGCCAACAGATGTCCTTCCGAGGGCTCGCGGACTGACTACACGCACGCCAGACGACCAAGATCAGAGGTTACTCAGAGAAGCGGTCGTCAAAGGGCAGCGCAAAGGGGCAGTGTAGCCGATCGGCATACACCTGTCCACTCCGCTCTCGCTCTGCGCTCCACGTTGCTGGCAGCATCACCCGTCCGCGCCGAAACGTCAAGCCCGAGAGCCGACATTTCGCCTAACCGACAGGGGTCACGCTGGGTTTTCCCGCCCTCGGGACCATAGCGAACGCCGGGGATCCAGTCCCTACCCGGGACCGGAGACGGGTAACGCTCAGTCACGCGAACGGCCTAACGCTGACCGTGGGTCTACGCTGCCGTGCCCTTGAATACCCATCTACAACCCTGGCTCAAACGCCTTCTTTGCTAACAATTTAGCCACGCGCTCAGGGGGCGGGCGTGTCCCCCAGAAGGGTGGACAGCCGGGAGGCCCGCCAGCCGTCGCCCTGCGTCACCATCACCAGACGCGCCCTGCCCTGGCTGACCTGCTGCTTCGGCTCTTCCTCGCCCCCGCCGGACCGTGTCGTGACCATGTTCACGAACAGCAGCACGCGGACCTCGTCGGGCGTCGCCGACTCCACGCCCGCGGCCGCCACGACGGTCTGCTGGACCGTCCGCCGCTCCCGCGCCTCCGGGCCCAGCGTCGCCGCGAGCGTGCGGTAGTGCTCGGCCAACTCCCCGGTCGCGTGGCCGCCCGCCCGCGCCATGTCCCGGTCGATCGTACGGTAGTCGTACGACAGCATGTCGGGGGCGTACGACCGGGCGGCAGCGAGGGCCTCGCGGGCGGCCGTGTCGGCGGCCTGGAGACGGCGCAGGTCGAGCAGCAGCCACACGGCGGCGACGGCCAGCCCCACGGCGACGAGCGCCGGCAGCGCCCGAAGCAGGCGCCTCACTGCACCAGCTCCGCCCGGGAGACCAGCCACAGACCCGACGCCTTGGTCACGTCCATCCGCCAGCGGAAGAAGCGCTCCTCCGGCGCGGCCTTCCTGCCGTCCTCCCAGTGGATCACCGCGTCGGCGACGACCAGGACCTGCGCCGTACGCCGGTCTCCGGCGATGGAGGCGAGCGCGGACGCCCGCAGGACGCCCGTCTGGACGGCCTTGTTCTTCAGCGTGGCGGACCTCAGGGCCGCCTGACCCGCGGCGTACCGCGCCCTCTCCGTGCCGGTGGAGGTGGCCAGCGCGCGTTTGATGTCGTCGTCGATGCGGTGGTGGTCGATCGTCATGAGGCTCACCGCGTGCGCCATGGCGGCCCGGACCGCCATCTGCCGGTCCTGCACGGCCGCCTCGGCCTCCGTACGGGCCCCGGCGAGGCGCTGGACCACCAGGGCCAGCACGACCGCGACGAGGACGAGCCCGACGGTCAGCGCGCGCCGCATCCCCGTCCACCTCCCCCAGCACCCGACCGTCTCGGCCTGATCACGTCGCGCCGGATCCTACGTCCCGACCATAGATCAACGGGCCCGCCCTGCCCATAGGGTCTGGATTCCGTAGGGGTCCGGGCACGCGAAAGGGGCGGTCCCATCCGGCACCTGGATGGACCCGCCCCTTCGGTGAAGCGTGAGAACTACTTGACCGTGACGGTCGCGCCGGCGCCCTCCAGGGCGGCCTTCGCCTTCTCGGCCTGCTCCTTGTTGACCTTGCCGTCGAAGACGGGCTTCGGAGCGCCGTCCACGAGGTCCTTGGCCTCCTTGAGGCCCAGGCTCGTCAGGGCCCGGATCTCCTTGATGACCTGGATCTTCTTGTCGCCGGCGGCCTCGAGGATGACGTCGAACTCGTCCTGCTCCTCGGCCTCCTCGGCGGCGGCACCGGCGCCACCGGCGGCCGGGGCGGCGGCGACGGCGACCGGGGCGGCGGCCTTGACGTCGAAGGTCTCCTCGAAGACCTTCACGAAGTCGGACAGCTCAAGGAGAGTCATCTCCTTGAAGGTCTCGAGCAGCTCGTCGGTGCTGAGCTTCGCCATGATGTTCCTCCAGTGGATCTAGCAGAAAACGTGTAAGGGGACCGCGGTGCGCGCTTCCCCCGCCCGCTGCGCGGACCTACTCGCCGGCCTCTTCGCGCTTGGCGCGCAGAGCCTCGGCCAGTCGAGCCATGGTGGTGGGCAGCGCGGCGAAGGTGGCGGCAGCCTGGGACTGCTTGGCCTTCAGCGCACCGGCCAGCTTCGCGAGGAGCACCTCACGGGACTCAAGGTCGGCAAGCTTGGTGATCTCGTCGGGGGTCATCGACTTGCCGTCGACGACGCCACCCTTGATCACCAGGAGGGGGTTGGCCTTGGCGAAGTCACGCAGCCCCTTGGCCGCCTCCACCACGTCGCCCTTGACGAACGCGATGGCGGTCGGGCCCTGGAACAGGTCGTCCAGAGCGGTGATCCCGGCGTTGTTGGCCGCGATCTTGGTCAGCGTGTTCTTCGCCACGGCGAACTTCGCATTCCCACCGAGAGAAACACGCAGCTGCTTGAGCTGCGCGACGGTGAGACCGCGGTATTCGGTCAGAACGGCGGCGCTGGATCCCTCGAACTCACTCTTGAGCTCGGAGATCGCGACGCTCTTCTCCGCCTTCGCCATGGGCCTCCTTCCAGATGTGCCGCCGGCGGAAGGCCCTTGGAAAACAGACAAGCCCCGGCGCAGGCGCACGGGGCTTGGGCAGAAGTCACACGTCCTCAAGCGTCTCCACACCTACGCGGGCCGTCCACTCACGTGGATCCTTCAGTCATCGGGCTGCACGCCCGGTGACGACCGGCGGTCTTCGGCAGGAGACAGACTACGTTGTCAACCGTCAGGACGGCAAATCGGCGGTGGCGCGCTGCGGCAGCTCGCCCACCTGGTCGGCCGCCGGCACCTTGATGGAGACCGGCTCGTTGAACGACTTGAACATCGCCGTGGCCTTGAACGCGCCGGCGTCCGGCTTGCCGCCGTTCAGCTCGACCTTCCGCGGCAGGCCCTGGGCGTCGATCCACGCGTCGAACTTGACGTCCTTGGCGCCGGCCAGCTCGCCGCGCAGCTGCGAGCGCTGGTCGTCGGACAGCTGCTTGACCGCCTCGTCCACCGGGAACGTGCCCGCGTAGTGGGTCGTGTCCACCCCGCCGACCTGCTCGCTGCCCACCGACTTGACGTCCTTGGACGCCGTGAGCAGCGCGGTGCTGGTCTTCAGGTCGAACTGCCGGGCCTGGGCGAGGTACTGGTCGACGTCCACGCCCGCCTGCGAGCCGAGCTGCTTCAGATCGAGCCTGATGTACGGCTTGGTCGCGCCCAGCAGGTTCTTGAGCATGTCGACCTTCACGTACGCCACTTCGCCGTCGACGATGACGCGCACGCCGCCGGGCAGGTTCTGGCCGTTGAACGACACCTGGCTCAGGTTGATGTCCGTGGCGACCTGCGGGCTCTTCTGGTAGAGCATCGTGCCCTGCACGAGCCCCGCCTGGGCGCCCTTGGCGTCGGTGACGTTGACCACGAGATCCGCGGCGTACGTGTTGACGTCGTCGGCCTTCTGCGCGCTCTGCTGCAGGACCTCGGACGCCGAGAGCGTGACGTTCTCGAGAGACGGAGTCGCGGTCGTCCCGCATCCCGCGACCGTGATCGCGGCAACCGCCCCCGCGGCCACTAGTAGTCGTCGCATTTTTCCATCCCTTTCTGGGTTCCCCCTTTACCTGCCCTTGACCCTATTCGCCTAACGCCCTCTGCGCGTCGCGCCTGTCGCAACCCTCATGACATGTGCACAAAACCTCCACATGCGCATGGACAGACAGAAGCCCCCGCCCGATGTCTCGGGCGGGGGCTTCCGTCAGGCTCGGCGGCCTGTCCGGCCGTCGTGGAACGGTCAGGCGTCGATCTCGGCGGTCATCGCCCGCGTCACGTTCGGGTCGACCGGGATGCCGGGGCCCATGGACGTGGTGAAGGTGACCTTCTTCAGGTAGCGGCCCTTGGCGGCCGACGGCTTGAGACGAAGCACCTCGTCCAGCGCGGCGGCGTAGTTCTCCACCAGCTGGCGGTCGTCGAAGGACGCCTTGCCGATGATGAAGTGCAGGTTCGCGTGCCGGTCGACGCGGAACTCGATCTTGCCGCCCTTGATGTCGGTCACGGCCTTGGCCACGGCGGGCGTCACGGTGCCGGTCTTGGGGTTCGGCATGAGGCCACGGGGGCCGAGCACGCGGCCCAGGCGGCCGACCTTGCCCATCATGTCCGGCGTCGCGACGACCGCGTCGAAGTCCAGTCGGCCCTTCGACACCTCGTCGATCAGCTCGTCGGAGCCGACGATGTCGGCGCCCGCCGCGCGGGCCTCCTCGGCACGGTCACCGGTCGCGAAGACCAGGACCCGGGCGGTCTTGCCGGTGCCGTGCGGGAGGTTGACGGTGCCGCGGACCATCTGGTCGGCCTTGCGCGGGTCGACGCCCAGCCGCAGGGCCACCTCGACGGTGGCGTCGAACTTCGTGGTCGCGGTCTTCTTGGCCAGCCGCACACCGTCCAGCGGGGCGTACAGGGCCGCGCGGTCGACCTCGGCCGCCGCGTTCTTCCAGCTCTTGCTGCGCTTCACTTCATACTCCTAAGGAGATCGTGGTCCGGGCCGCGCATCGGCCCTCCCACAGCGTTCGAATTCGCCGGTGAGAGTCAGTCGGCGATGGTGATGCCCATGGAGCGGGCGGTGCCGGCGATGATCTTCTCGGCGGCCTCGACGTCGTTGGCGTTGAGGTCCTGCAACTTGGTCTCGGCGATCTGGCGAAGCTGCTCGCGGGTCAGCTTGCCCACCTTGTCCTTGTGCGGGTTCGCGCTGCCCTTCTGCAGACCGGCGGCCTTCTTGATCAGCTCGGGCGCCGGCGGCGTCTTCGTGATGAAGGTGAAGCTGCGGTCTTCGAAGATGGTGATCTCAACGGGGATGATGTTGCCCCGCTGGGACTCCGTCGCCGCGTTGTACTGCTTGACGAAGTCCATGATGTTGACGCCGTGCGGACCGAGCGCGGTACCGACCGGCGGCGCGGGGGTGGCCTGGCCAGCGGGAAGCTGGACCTTCACCAGGGCCGCGACTTTCTTCTTTGGAGGCATTAGTCCTTCTCCGGGTCCTTGGTCCTACAAAAGCCTCACGGCACGCCGGAACACGGCGTGCGTGAGGACGGCTATCGAGTCTACGCGAGCCGGTCAGATCTTCGAGACCTGGTTGAACGACAGCTCAACCGGGGTCTCCCGGCCGAAGATGGAGACGAGGACCTTGAGCTTCTGCGACTCGGCACTGATCTCGCTCACCGTGGCCGGCAGCGTGGCGAACGGCCCGTCCATGACGGTGACCGACTCGCCGACCTCGAAGTCGACGGTCGCGGTGGTCGTCTTGGCCGCGGCCTTCTTGACTTCCTCGGACGGCTCCGGGGCGAGCAGCTTGGCGACCTCGTCGAGGTTCAGCGGGCTCGGCTTGTTGGACAGCCCGACGAAGCCGGTCACACCGGGCGTGTTGCGCACGGCGGCCCAGGACTCGTCGGACAACTCCATCCGGACCAGCACATAGCCGGGAAGCACCCGCTCCTTGATCGGAGTCTTCTTACCGCCCTTGAACTCGGTGATCGTGTGGGTCGGCACCTCGACCTGGAAGATGAAATCCTCCATGTTGAGGGACCCGATACGGCTCTCGATGTTCTGCTTCACGCGGTTCTCGTAACCGGCGTAGGAGTGGATGACGTACCACTCGCCGAACTGACCGCGAAGCTGGCGCTTGAACTCCTCGACCGGGTCGACATCGGGGAGGACGTCGCCGTCCTCGTCGACCTGCGCGGCGGCCTCGGCCGAGTCTTCGCCGCCGTCACCGCCGTCAGAGTCGGCGGCCGTGGTCTCCTCGACCTCTTCTACGGCCTCGTCCTGCTCGGTGCCCCACTCGTCATGCTCGTCATGGGAGCGGTCGGCCGGCATCGGGGACTCGGACACGGGACTCTTCCTTCTTCGCTTGGTGTCGTGGACGTGCTACGACGTCTCGGGCCGGATCAGGATCCGCCGAAGACCCACAGCACAGCCTTACCCAGCACGGTGTCGATCCCGAAAACGAGCGCAACCATAATCACGACGAAGACCAGGACGACCACCGTGTAAGAGATCAGCTCAGTGCGCCTCGGCCAGATGACCTTACGCAACTCGGCGACGACCTGCCGGTAGAACAGAGCGGGCGAGGTACGCCTTGCCTTCTTCTCGCCGGTTGGCTTACCGGGCTTTCCAGCGGTCTCGCCGCGGGTGTCGATCGCCACAGTCCTCACCTGATCCGTCGTGTCCGTCGCAGCTTGCGGCGCGCTTTCACGCCATTGTTGCGCGGACCGCACTCCGCAGGGCACGAGGGACTCGAACCCCCAACCGCCGGTTTTGGAGACCGGTGCGCTACCAATTGCGCTAGTGCCCTAGGCCGTGCACCACGATACCCGAGAAACGCGATGACGCATCCGTCCGTTGCTCACGTGGCCCACTAGTCGGTGAAGTGTACGCGGGAATCACCACTCCGTCGAACCAGAACGCTCGCACGCCGTCCGGAGACGCCCCGGCAGCGCTCCGGTTCGGACCCAAAGTTACCGTGCGGACCCGCCCGCGGGCCGGATATGGATGCGAAACCGCGCGGCGCGTCTGGAACGATGGAGGCATGACCCGACCTCGCATCTCCGCACGCATATCCGCGATCTCCGAGTCCGCGACTCTGGCCGTGGACGCCAAGGCCAAGGCGATGAAGGCGGCCGGTCGGCCGGTCATCGGCTTCGGCGCCGGCGAGCCCGATTTCCCCACTCCCGGCTACATCGTCGAGGCGGCCGTCGAGGCGTGCCGGAACCCCAGGTTCCACAAGTACACGCCCGCCGGGGGCCTGCCCGAGCTCCGGCAGGCGATCGCCGACAAGACGCTGCGTGACAGCGGGTTCCGGGTCGAGGCCGCCCAGGTCCTGGTGACGAACGGCGGCAAGCAGGCGGTCTACGAGGCGTTCGCCACCCTGCTCGACCCCGGTGACGAGGTGCTGGTCGTGGCGCCGTACTGGACGACGTACCCGGAGGCGATCAAGCTCGCGGGCGGCGTCCAGGTCGACGTGGTCACCGACGAGACGACCGGTTACCTCGCCTCGGTCGAGCAGTTCGAGGAGAAGCTGACCGACCGCACGAAGGCGCTGCTGTTCGTGTCGCCGTCCAACCCGACGGGGGCCGTCTACTCCCCCGCCCAGGTCGAGGAGATCGGCCGCTGGGCGCTGGACAAGGGCCTGTGGGTCGTCACCGACGAGATCTACGAGCACCTGGTCTACGGCGGGACGGAGTTCTCCAGCATCGCCACCGCCGTGCCGGAGCTGCGCGACCGGGTCGTCGTGCTGAACGGCGTGGCCAAGACGTACGCGATGACCGGCTGGCGGGTGGGCTGGCTGATCGGCCCGTCCGACGTGGTCAAGGCGGCCACCAACCTGCAGTCCCACGCCACCTCGAACGTCTCCAACGTCGCGCAGGCCGCCGCGCTCGCCGCGGTCTCCGGCGACCTGTCGGCCGTCGCCGAGATGCGCACGGCCTTCGACCGGCGCCGCCAGACCATGGTCCGGATGCTCAACGAGATCCCCGGCGTGGTCTGCCCCGAGCCGTTCGGCGCGTTCTACGCGTACCCGTCGGTGAAGGCGCTGCTCGGCAAGGAGATCCGCGGCAGGCGCCCGGCGTCGTCGGCCGAGCTGGCCGAGCTCATCCTGGAGGAGGCCGAGGTCGCGCTGGTGCCGGGTGAGGCCTTCGGCACCCCGGGCTACTTCCGCCTCTCCTACGCCCTGGGCGACGACGACCTGGCCGAGGGCGTCAGCCGGCTGGCCAAGCTCCTGTCCGAGGCGCACTAGCACTTCGCCCACCCGGCACGAAGGCCCGGCCCCCACCACGCGGGACCGGGCCTTCGCCATGCCGGCGGCAAGGTGAAACGACGGGTTGCGGCCGAACCGCCGTGGCCGCGTTCAGGACCAGAGGACGCAGATGGGCGCCGCGACGATCCTCTCGTCCATCTCGATGACACGCGGACCGGTGTGCAGCACGACACCGGCCACGAAGCGATCGCCCAGTTCGTCCCGCAACCACCGCAGGTGCTTCGCGTCGTCGTGACGCGGGGTGGCGGCGACCTTCACCTCGATCCCGATCACTCGTCCCATGCCGAGCTCCAGGATGATGTCGACCTCGTGCCGTCCCTGGTCCTGCCGCAGATGGTAGATGCGGGGCCGGCTGTCGCAGACCGGCGCCTCCGCGCGCAACTGCTGAACCACGAAGGTGTCGAGCAACCGGCCGAGCAGATCGCCGTCGCGGAGGATCGCTCGTTCGTCCACCCGCAGCAGGGCCGCGACCAGTGCAGGGTCGACGAGATAGCGCTTGGACCCGCGGATCAACCGCTTCAGGCGATTACTGAACCAGGCGGGAACCTTGTCAGCGACAAGGAGATCGCGGAGGAGGCGCTCATACGCCTCTCCCGTACGGGCGTTCACGGCGGCCGCGTCATAGAGCGTCTTGTCCGTGACCACACCGGCGGTGTTCAGAGCCAGCGCCTCCATGTAAGCCCGGAGGCGGACCGGGTCGCGCCGTCCGTCGAGTGTCTCGATGTCCCGCGTCAAGGTCTGCTCGATGTAGCTGTCCAGCCACCGGGCCCGCACCGAAGGCGGCATCCACTGAGCCTCGGGGAAGCCGCTGCGCAACGCCAGATCCACATAGTCGGCCAGATCGGGCGGCTGCGCCGGTGTGGCGAGTTCCCGCACCCGTCCCTGCGCGAGCAGATCGGCGAAAGCGGGTCTCCTCGTGTTGCGCTCAAGCTCCTTGACCGCGAGTCCCATCATGTCGATGCGGACCACCCGTCCCGTGCCGGGCCAGGTCCGGCCGCCGAAGTCGGACCATACGGAGCCTGTGAGGATGAATCGGCCCGGGCGGTGGTCGCCGTCCACCGCACGCTTCACCGCTCCGAGCACGTCCGGCACGATCTGCCACTCGTCCAGCAGGACCGGCTCCGCAAGCCGTCCCAGGGCCGCATCCGGATCGGCGAGGAAGGCGGCGTTCTCCCTGTCCCGGTCGAGCCGCACCACGGTTTTGACGTGCCGGACGGCCGTGGTGGTCTTGCCCGTGGCCCGCGGGCCGACCAGCATGATCGCGGGTAGCGTCCGAAAGAGTTCGTCGATGATCGGATCCACCATGCGCGGGATGTAGGAATCACGGCTCACGCAGGCACATTACCAATTTGACCCAGTGCTCAGCACCAATCTCCCCCAGCTCTGAGTACAACTTTGACCCACGTCGCGATGCGACGATGACCCAGTCGGGGGCGGGCGACGCCTCCGGTTCGGAGAGCCGGCCGGAGGCGTGGCGGGGCGGAGTGTCAGCGGTCGAGGGCGACGCCGGCGGCGATCTTCCGCAGTTCCCGGTCGGCCGCGGCCCGGCCGAGCTTCGCCTCGTAGTCGGGGCTCATCATCACCTCGATCCCGACGCCGGGAGCGAGGGTCCACGTGATCGTCCGGGTGCCCCCGTCATTGATCTCGTCGCCGCCCTCCGACAGGCTGATCAGGTACGCCCTCTTGCCGTCGACGTCGATCGGCTTGGCGCCCTGCCCGGCGTAGCCTCTCAGCCGCTTCGCGAACAGGCTCGCCGCCGCCTTGCGGTAGACGATCATCTGGACGCTGTACACGCCGGGCTCAAGCCCCGGCTCCACCCAGCTCGTGGTGTAACTCTCGGTGCCGAACCCGTCCTTGCCTGACCACTTGCCCCATTCGAGGTCCTTGGGCAGGTAACCGACGTGGACGCCGCCGAGGGTCCGGCCGTCCCCGAGGTCGCCGAGGTCCTGCGGCGTCCACGAGGTCTGCGCGTCCGGCGCGGTGTCGGACGTCGAAACGACCGTCGTCGCGATGGTGATCATGACCGCCGCCCCGGCGGGCGCGGTGGTCCCGGGGGACGGCGTCTGCGCGATGACCGTCCCCTCCGGGGCGTCGCCGGTGACGACCTTCACGATCCGCACCGTGTATCCGGCGTCGTCCAGGAGGGTCATGACGTCCTCGGCGCTCTTGCCGACCACGTCGGGGACGACGCCCTCGGGTACGGCGACCGTGTCACCGGAGCCGGTCTCGACCGGGGCCGCCGTCTTCTTGGTGGTGATGCCGGCACCGGCCCCGCTCCCCGGGCCGGCGAGGCCGCCGGCGACCGGGTCGGTGCCGGGCTGGCCGGTCAGCGCCACGGGCACCCCCACCGCGACCGCCGCGGTGAGCACGGCGGCTCCCGCCGTACGAAACCGGACGGCTGCACGACGGCTGCGCTGCCGCACCGCCTGGCCCAGGGACGGCGGCGCGTGCACACCGGCGACGCGCGCGGCCATCGCGTCCCTCAGCGCCTCCTCGACGTTCATGCCGACACTCCTTCCAGGTTCTCCATTCGTGCCCGCACGCGGGCGAGGCCGCGGGCGGCCTGGCTCTTGACGGTGCCGACCGAGCAGCCGAGCAGCGCGGCGGTCTCGGCCTCCGACAGGTCCTCCCAGTAGCGGAGGACCAGTACGGCCCGCATCCGGGCCGGCAGTTTCCTGAGTTCGGCGACCAGCACGTCCCGCAGGCCGAGGTCGGGCGACTCGACCGGCGTCTCCGGCGGCTGGGCGAAGGTGATTTCCTTGATCACCCTGCGCCGCCTGGCCCTGCTGATCGCGCCGTTCACCACGACCCGCCGCGCGTACGCCTCCGGGTTGTCGTGACGGATGCGCGGCCAGTGGCGGTAGACCTTCTCCAACGCGCTCTGGACCATGTCCTCGGCGTCGGTGGCGGAGGCGCCGCAGACGAGGATCGCGGTGCGCAGGAGGGCGGTGCTGCGCGCGGCCAGGAACTCGTCGAAGGCCGCCTCGTCTTCATCGGTCATGAGCTCCCCTTTCTCCCGTCCACAACGCGCGAGCCCGGCGGCGGGTTGAGAGCGGATACGGCAGGATATGGAGATGGCACGCCCACTCCAAACGCTCCCCAAGGCACACCTGCACCTGCACTTCACCGGCTCGATGCGGCACTCGACGCTCATCGAGCTCGCCCGGGATCAAGGCGTCCACCTGCCCGACGCGCTGGTGCAGGACTGGCCGCCGAAACTGCGGGCGACCGACGAGCGGGGCTGGTTCCGGTTCCAGCGGCTGTACGACATCGCGCGGTCCGTGCTGCGCCGCCCGGAGGACGTGTACCGGCTGCTGCGCGAGGCCGCCGAGGACGAGGCCAGGGAAGGCTCACGCTGGCTGGAGATCCAGGTCGACCCCTCCGGGTACGCGCAGCGTTTCGGCGGGCTGACCGAGACCCTGGAGCTGATGCTCGACGCGACGGAGAAGGCGGCGCGGGCGGCGGGGATCGGGATGGCGGTGATCGTGGCCGCCAACCGCACCCGGCACATGCTCGACGCCAGGACGCTGGCCCGGCTAGCGGTGCAGTACGAGGGCCGGGGCGTGGTGGGCTTCGGGCTGTCCAACGACGAGCGGCGGGGCCGGGCCAGGGACTTCGAGCACGCCTTCCGCATCGCCAGGCGCGGTGGCCTGCTCGCCGTACCGCACGGGGGCGAACTGCTGGGGGCGGCGAGCGTCGCCGAGTGCCTCGACGAGCTGGCCGCCGACCGGATCGGGCACGGGGTGCGCGCGGCCGAGTCGCCCCGGCTGATGGAACGGCTGGCCGACCGGCAGATCACCTGTGAGGTGTGCCCGCTGTCGAACGTCGGGCTGGGGGTCGCCGAGCGGCCCGAGGACGTGCCGCTGCGGCGGCTGTTCGAGGCGGGAGTGCCGATCGCGCTCGGCGCCGACGACCCGCTGCTGTTCGGCGCCCGGCTGCTGCCGCAGTACGAGCTCGCCAGGGAGGTGTACGGCTTCGCCGACGCGGAGGTCGCCGAGCTCGCCCGGCAGTCCATCCGATCGTCGGCCGCCCCCGAACCGGTCCGGAAGGAGCTCCTGGCCGAGATCGACGCCTGGCTCGCCGCTCCCGCCTGATCTCCCCCATCCGGCCCGAGGCATCAGCGCCGCAGCAGCAGTCGCAGCACGCGCATGGCCCGGGCACGGCGGGCGGAGTCGGCGGAGAAGAGGTAGACCACCGTGAGAGCGGCCAGCAGCGACAGGCCGGCGACGCCGATGGCGGTCAGCTGGGACAGGATCGTCATGGGTGGATCCCTTCGCGTAGGCGGCGTGCGCCGCGGGGACCGGCGGTCATCCCGCGGGCCCGCACGGCGACAGCCGGCCGCCGGTGATCCGGCGGTGATCCCAGGGTGAAAGACGCCGGAGGCCCGTTGACGGTTACGGCCGATCTTTGACACCACCGGACGAAGTCGTACGCCCCCTGACAGGCGCCGTACGTCCTGCGGCGGTGGCGTCACGCGAAACGCCGTGTGTTGTGCGATGGTCTGGGATGCTCGGTCCACGATGTCCGAGAACTCGTCACCCACCTCCGGTGAGGAGGCGCTGGCCGCGCTGCGCGACCGGTTACAGGAGCTGTACCGGCGCCGAGGCAGGCCCAGCTACCGCGAGCTGGCCAGGCTGACCGGCCAGGCGCTCAGCCACACCACGGTCGGCATGGTGATCCACTGCCGGAAGCTGCCGCGGCTCGGCCAGCTCGAACTCGTCGTCGAGGCTCTGGACGGCGACCCGGAGGCGTACCAGGCCCTGTGGCTCGCCGCCGACGAAGCGGACTCGGCAGCGGCGGGCACGAGCGCCCCGGCGCGACTCGGAGGGCCGTACCGGCCGACCGGCACCGCATTCCCTCATACCGAAGCGATCGGCGGCGTGGCGTTCCATCCCGACGGCCGTCTCCTGGCCACGCGCACCGAGGGCAGGAACGCGACGGTGCGACTGTGGGACGTGGCCACCGGCAGTCCTCTCGGCGACCCCCTCACCACTCGCAACGGCTGGGTCCACGAGCTGGCCTTCCACCCGGACGGACACCTTCTCGCGGCCGCGGGCGACGCGGCGCTGCGCCTGTGGGACGTGACCACCGGCGAACCGGTCGGCGCCCCCCT
Source organism: Microbispora triticiradicis (assembly GCA_003260025.2). GTDB lineage: Bacteria > Actinomycetota > Actinomycetes > Streptosporangiales > Streptosporangiaceae > Microbispora > Microbispora triticiradicis. The sequence continues at coordinate 82,681 of QFZU02000050.1, forward strand.
GACCCTCCACTCCACGGGCCACCAGACGGTTGCTTTCCACCCCGGCGGCCGACTGATCGCCGTCGGCGGAGGCGACGACACCGTGCGGCTGTGGGACGTGACCACCGGCAGACCCGCCGGCGACGTCCGTACGGGCCACAGACATCCGGTCTTCGCCATCCGGTCTCTGACCTTCCACCCGGAGGGCCGGCTGCTGGCGACCGCGGGCAACGACGCGACCGTACGGCTGTTCGATGTGATCACCGGCGAACCGGTCGGCGGACCTCTGGTCGGGCACAAGAGCGAGGTCACCGGGGTGGTCTTCCATCCGGACGGTCATCTGCTCGTGTCCACCGGCAACGACGCGACCGTACGGCTGTGGGATGTGATGACGGGCGAACCGGTCTGCTCCCCGCTCATGGGACACATCGGCTTCGTCTCCGAACCGGCCCTCCACCCCGACGGCCGGCTGCTCGCCACAGCCGGGCTGGAGGACGGGGACGTGCGGCTGTGGGATGTGTCCGCTCACCGGCCGGTCGGCGAGCCCCTCTCCCACAGCGGCGCCGTCCGCGCGCTGGCCTTCCACCCCGACGGTCACCTGCTGGCCACCGGCGGCAACGACGCGACGCTGCGCCTGTGGCGGGGCGAGTCCACGCCCGAGCCGCACCTGTCACGCCGCCGCGCCGACCGGCTGCGCGCCCGGCTCACGGCCGTACGAGAGGATCGTGACCGGCTGGCGCGCGAGGTCGCCGCCTTGGGAGCCGCGCCGGGAGCGGAGCTCGACGAGCCGTCGCGGCAGGTGCAGCGCGGCGGCGGCCGATAGCCGGCCCCCTCCGCTGCTCCCCCGCGCGTTCCGCTTCAGCGGACGGAGGAGGCGATCCGTACGGCCTCGTCGCGGCCGGGGCCCTCAAGGCGCAGCCCGACCAGGCCGTGCTGCCAGATGAGCGTGGGCCCGGCCACCCGCTCCTCCCGGGCCCGGCCCTCCGCCGAGACGTACGACACCCCGTGGTTCCGGGAGATCCACCAGCCGCCGACCGCGCTCACCTGCTCCGGCCACGGCTCGCCCAGTTCCTTGTGCCAGACGACGGTCAGCGTCCCGTCGTACTCGTCGAGCCGGATGCCCGGCCACAGCAGCGTCACGACCCGGCCGCCGTCGGCCACGCGGACGTCGGCCGGTTCGCCCAGCGCGGACGGCACGGCGACGGGGAACCGCACGGCCCGCCGCGCCTCGGCCAGCGTGACCCGGCGCTCGCCGGGGAGCGGGCCGGGCAGTCCCGTCGGCAGCGGCCCCGCGCCGCCGACGTGGATCTCCACCCCGGCGAACCGGAGCACCGACACCACCGCGGCCCGTCCCTGCGGGGTCGCGCCGAGCAGGGTCGCCACCAGCACCGCCACCAGGGCGGCCGCGAGGCGCGGCGACGGCCGCCTGAGCCACCACTTGGGCCGCCAGCCGATCCGGCGAGTGGGCAGGATCGGCGCGTCGTCGTTCTCCAGCCGGGCCCGGACGGCGAGCGCCACGTCGGCGGGAGGCGGCCCGGAAGCGCCCAGGTGCTCTCCGAGCGCCCGCAGCCGCTCCTCCAGCGCCTCCACGGTCGTCTGCGCCGGCTCCGTCGTCTCAGGGCCGTCCAAGGCGTCGGGGGCGTCCGGCGTCTCCGGGGTCTCGGGGTCGCCGGGACGGCCGTCATCCGAGATGCTCACGGCCCACCTCCTCCCGCAGGCGTCGCAGGGCCCGGAACGTCCGCGACTTCACCGTGCCGAGCCGTACGCCGAGGACCTCGGCCGTCTCCGCCTCGGACAACTGCAGGAAGTACCGGCACACCACCGCTTCGCGTTCCCCGTCGGGCAACCGCCGCACCGCCTCGTACAGGCGGCTCCTGCCGTCCGCGCCCATCGCCGCGCTCTCCGGGTCGTCCGGCCCGTCCGGCTCGTACGGCTCCCGCTCCCGCTCCCGGCCCAGCCGTACGGCGAGGTCGGAGCGGCGGCCACGCGACCGGGTGAGGTCGTGGGTCACGTTGGCCACGATCCGCAGGAACCACGGGCGGAACGACGCGTCCCTGCGGAAGCTCCGCAGATGGCGGAACGCCTTGACGAACGCCTCCTGGACGACGTCCTCGGCCTCGTCGCCCGCGCCGAGCAGGCTCGCCGTACGGTGCGCGATCGTGCTGTAGCGGGTGACCAGCACCTCGTAGGCGCCGAGATCACCGGCCAGCGCGCGGGTCACAGCCTCGTCGTCGTCCATCGGGGGAAATGTCGCTCGGGGGGCGTCGGGAAGGTGAAGACTATGGGGGGACGGATGATCCGTCCACGAACTACGGGGAAAAGACCGTCGAGAACCCCGAAGCGTGTCCCGGCCCACCCCCGCGCGAAGCGGATACCGGCCGATAGGACGGGCACTACACTTTCCACGATCGTCAGCGCTGCAAACGAGGATTCTATGTCTGGGTATGACCGAGTAGTCCAGCCGGCCGCCGGCGACGAGGCTCTGGAGAACCACCTCGGCGGCGACGAGGCCAAGAACTACCGGCAGTACGAGTTCGACATGGTCGCGCCGCACGTCGGGCGGTCGTTGCTGGAGATCGGTTCGGGGCTCGGGCACTTCGCGGAGCAGTTCCTGCCGCGTCTCGACCGGCTCGTGGTGAGCGACTTCGATCCCTACTGCGTGGAGCAGCTGCGGAAGCGGTTCGCCGACCGCGACGACGTGTCGGTGCTGCAGTTCGGCCTGCCGACGCGGATTCCGCTGGACGAACCGGTCGACACGGTCGTGATGATGAACGTCCTCGAACACATCGAGGAGGACGCCGAGGCGCTGCGGTCCCTGGCCAGGGTGACCGCCCCCGGCGGCCGGATCGTCATCTGGGTGCCGGGCTACATGCAGCTTTACGGGGACTTCGACCGCAAGGTGGGACACGTCACCCGCTACACCCCGGCCACGCTCCGCAAGACGGTCACCGACGCCGGCCTCGGCGTCGAGGTGCTCAAGCCGATCAACTTCCTCGGCGGCATCGCCTGGTGGGCGGCCGTACGACGGGGCGGCGTGGGCTACCCCGACCCCCGGCTCGTCAAGATCTACGACCGGACCGTGGTGCCGGTGACCCGGTTCATCGAGCGGTTCGTCACCCCGCCGTTCGGCCAGACCGTGTTCTGCGTCGCCCGCGTGCCGCGTTAAGTCGCACACGTCCTGAAGGAAGTCGCTCGCGTCTCGGAATCGACCGGCGAAATGCGACCAAGGACGTAGACCTGCACAATGGGTCCCCAATGAGTGAAACCAGGATCCTCGTCGTGGAGGACGAGCCGAACATCAGAGACATCGTGGAAGTGGCGCTCCGGTTCCACGGTTTCACTGTGACGGCCGTCGGCACCGGGGCGGCCGCGATCGACGAGGTCGGCAGGGACCAGCCCGACCTGGTCGTCCTCGACGTCATGCTGCCCGACATCGATGGCTTCGAGGTGTGCCGGCGGATCCGCGTGGACGGCGTCCACCCCCCGGTGATCTTCCTCACCGCCCGCGACGCGGTCGCCGACACCGTGCGCGGGCTGGGCCTCGGCGGGGACGACTACGTGACCAAGCCCTTCTCCGTCGAAGCGCTGGTCGCCCGGATCCGTGCGGTGCTGCGCCGTACGACCGTGCCCGCCGCGGCCGAGCGGGGACAGGGGCCGACCCTCCGGGTGGCCGACCTGGAGCTCGACGAGGCGCGGTGGGAGGTGCGCCGCGGCGGCGTGCCGGTGGACCTGTCGCCGACCGAGTTCCGCCTGCTGGCGTTCCTGATGGCCAACGCCGGGCTGGTGCTGACCAAGAGGCGCCTCCTGGAGGAGGTCTGGGGCTACGGCGGGAGCTCCCAGGTGCTCGAAACCTACATCTCCTACCTGCGGCGCAAGCTCGACCCGCTCGGGCCGCCACTGATCCACACCCAGCGCGGCATCGGGTACGCGCTCCGCCCGCCCCAGGGTTCGTGATGTCGCTGCGGACGCGGCTGCTCGCCGGGCTGCTCGGCGTCAGCGCCGTCCTGCTCGTCGTGCTCTCCCTCGCCAGCGTCGTGGTCCTGCGTGGGCACCTGCGTACGCGCCTGGAGGGACAGGTGCAGGCGGCGACGGTCACGGCGGCGCGGCGGGTGGTCGAGGACGACCCGCTGGCGCAGGCGCTCACCGGCTCCACCTACGCCGTAGCGGCCTACGACATGGCCGCCGGGAGGGCCCATCTGGTCAGCGGCGACGCCGCCAACGCCGCGGCGGTCCCGGGGCTGGCAGAGGCGCTGGGCAGGAGCCGGCTGCTGGCGTACGCGGCGCAGGGTGACACCTTCGACCTCGATCCCGGCGGGGAGAACGAGATGATCGCGGCGGCCGCGCTGTCCCGGAGCGGCCTGCGGCTGATGGTCGTCGCGGTGCCCCTGGACGCGGTCGACGACCCGGTGCGCCACCTTCTCGTCAGCGAACTGGCGACCGGCGGGGTGCTGATCCTGCTGCTGGCCGCCGGCGGGCGGCTGCTGATCGCCGGTGGTCTGGCTCCGCTGGGCAAGATGGCGCGGACCGCCCACCTGGTGGCCGAGGGAGGCGACCTGTCGGCCCGCATGCCCGAGGGGTCGTCGGAGGTGGGCAGGCTCGGCGCGGCGATCAACCTGATGCTCGACCGGATCGCGGACGCCTTCCGGGACCGCCAGGCGTCGGAGGACCGGGTGCGCCGCTTCGCCGCCGACGCCTCCCACGAGCTGCGCACCCCGCTGTCGACCATCTCCGGGTACGCCGAGCTGTACCGGGCGGGGGCGATCCCGTCCGGGGACCTTCCGAAGATCATGGGGAGGATCGAGGCCGAGGCCAACCGCATGGGCCGCCTCGTGGGCGAGATGCTGGAACTCGCGCGGCTCGACCGCGGCGCGGCCCTGGCCCTCGCCGAGACCGACCTGGCGCAGCTGGCCCGGGAGGTCGCGGCCGACTCGGCCGCCCTCGACCCGGCGTACCCGGTGACCGTGGACGCTCCCTCCTCGCTGGTCGCGGTCGTGGACGAGGCCAGGATCCGCCAGGTGCTGGTGAACCTGCTCGGCAACGTGCGGGCGCACACCCCCGAGGACACCAAGGCCACCGTACGGATCCTGCGCGCCCCCGGCGCGGTGACGATCCAGGTGTCGGACACCGGCCCCGGCATGAGCCCGGAGCAGGCCGAGCGCGCCTTCGACCGGTTCCAGCGGGGGGAGGACCACCTGTCGGGCGGCGCGGGGCTCGGCCTGTCGATCGTGAAGGCCATCGTGGAGGCGCACAGCGGCCGGTGCCGGATCATCTCCTCCCCCGGCGGAGGCACGGCCGTACATATCGGGCTCCCGGTGGTGCAAAAGGCTACTGGTGGGTAGTTAACGAGCACAGCTCGCTTCACCGCCGAGGAGGTCGACCATGACGACCGATTACGCCAGGGCCAGGGAGGTGGCCGAGCAGGCGCGCGAGACGGAGTGGACCCGCCCGAGCTTCGGCAGGCAGCTCTTTCTCGGGGACTTCCGGCTGGACTTGGTGCACCCCGCTCCCCGTCTGAGCGAGGAGGAGATCAAGAAGGGAGACCACTTCCTGCGCGTCCTGCGGACGTTCCTGCAGGAGAAGGTCGATTCCGCGCTCATCGAGCGCACCGCCGTGATCCCGGACGAGGTGATCAAGGGCCTGGCGGCCATCGGCGCGTTCGGGATGACCGTCGAGGAGGAGTACGGCGGGCTGGGGCTGAGCCACCTGTACTACTGCCGGGCGCTGGCCCTCGTGACCTCGTGCTCCCCCGCGCTGAGCGCGCTGCTCTCGGCGCACCAGTCCATCGGGGTGCCGCAGCCGCTGCGGTTGTTCGGCACCGAGGAGCAGAAGCGGCGCTTCCTGCCCAGATGCGCGCGCGGGGAGATCTCGGCGTTCCTGCTGACCGAGCCGGACGTCGGCTCCGACCCCGCCCGCCTGTCGACGACCGCCGTACGGGACGGCGACGACTATGTGATCAACGGGGTCAAACTGTGGACGACCAACGGCGTCGTGGCCGGCCTGCTGGTCGTGATGGCGCGGACCGGCGCCAAGATCTCCGCCTTCGTGGTCGAGGCCGACTCCCGTGGCATCACCGTCGAGCACCGCAACGCGTTCATGGGGCTGCGCGGCATCGAGAACGGCGTGACCCGCTTCCACCAGGTGCGCGTGCCCGCCGAGAACCTCATCGGCCGCGAGGGCCAGGGCCTGAAGATCGCCCTGACCACGCTGAACACCGGACGCCTCTCCCTGCCCGCCACCTGCGTCGGCGCGGCGAAGTGGGCTACCAAGATCGCCCGGGAGTGGGGCCGGGCGCGGGTCCAGTGGGGACGCCCCGTCGGCGAGCACGAGGCCGTCGCCCGGAAGGTCGCCTTCATCTCCGCCACCGCGTACGCGATGGAGTCGGTGGTCGACCTGGTCGGCCGGCTGGCCGACGACGAGCGCAACGACATCCGCATCGAGGCGGCGCTGGCCAAGCTCTACGGCTCGGAGATGGGCTGGCGGGTGATGGACGACCTGGTGCAGATGCGGGGCGGCCGCGGTTACGAGACCGCCGAGTCGCTGCACGCCCGCGGCGAGCGCGGCGTGCCGGTCGAGCAGATGCTGCGCGATCTGCGGATCAACCGCATCTTCGAGGGCTCGACCGAGATCATGCATCTGCTCATCGCCCGGGAGGCGGTGGACGCCCACCTGTCGGTCGCGGGCGAACTCATCGACCCGAAGTCCGACCTGCGGGCCAAGGGCCGGGCGGCCACCCGGGCCGGCGCCTTCTACGCCAAGTGGCTGCCGGGCCTGGTCACCGGCCCGGGCCAGAATCCCACGTCGTACGCGGAGTTCGGCCCGCTGGCCCGGCACCTGCGGTACGTCGAGCGGACCAGCCGCAAGCTGGCGAGATCGACGTTCTACGGGATGTCCCGGTGGCAGGGACGGCTGGAGCACCGGCAGGGGTTCCTGGCGCGGATCGTGGACATCGGCGCGGAGTTGCTCGCGATCACCGCGGTCTGCGTGCGCGCGCAGGAGGACTCAGCCGAGTTCGGGCTCAAGCCGTACGAACTGGCCGACACCTTCTGCCATCAGGCCCGGACGCGGGTCGAGGCGCTGTTCGACCGGCTGTGGGAGAACACCGACGCCGAGGACGTACGGCTGGCCCGGCGGGTGCTCGACGGCCGGTACACGTTCATGGAGGAGGGAATCGTGGACCCGTCGCTGGAAGGGCCGTGGATCGCCTCGCAGCGCACCGGACCGGCCACGTTCGACGACGTGCACCGCCGCATCGGCTGAGCCGTTCGGCCCGTTTGAACGACTTCGCCCGGAAACGGGACGGGCCCCGCCCCGCGACGCTGCGGGACGGGGCCGGGCCCGTGGAGCGGGGATGAGCCGGGTGGGCTCACACGTCGTAGCACCACATCCAGCCGTAGCCCGAGACGTAGCAGCGGTACCAGCCGTCACCGGGCTGCATCGCGTGCGCCGGGGCGGACAGGACGCCGAAGGTGGTGACGGCCACGGCCGTGGTGGCGAGGACGGCGGCGGCGCGCTTGATGGACTTCACTGGGATCACTCCTGGTGGACTGTGTCTCTCTGACGGATATGAGTAGACACGACCGGACTTGGGATGATCTGGGAGTCGACTTGGACTCCGCTTGTACGCCAGCAGCCCGCAGTTGGTCATGACTAGGCGCGCGAAAAATCCTTTGTGCCCGGTTGCGCCGCCTTGTTAGGGTCACCGGCATGTGGATTCTCTACGGCGACCGCTGATCAGCCCACGCTGATCCGCTCAGCTTTCCGGCCCTGTCCATCCGACGCGGCGGCTGAGTGACGGCACCTCGGTGCCGCGTCTCGACGTACCAGGAGATCCCTTTATGCGTACTCGCGTGTCCGGCAGAAGCGGTGACGGCGGCAAGCAGAACCCGCGCACCCCGCAGCCCAGGCGTTCCTTCCCGCCCCCGCCGCGTCAGATCCCGGCGCCGCCCATGAGGCCCGTACGGCAGCCTCGGCGGCTCCCGAAGGCCAAGTAGGCCGTCCACAGATCGAGGGGCACTCCGGCCGGCCCGGAGTGCCCTTCTTCTCGCCGCCCGGCGGTCGCCTCAGACCGAGACGAGCACCGTCGGATCAATAGTGAGCTCCACCGGCATGCCGGGCGGTGGGTCAGAGTCGCTCGATGATGGTGACGTTGGCCTGGCCGCCGCCCTCGCACATCGTCTGCAGGCCGTACCGGCCGCCGGTGCGCTCCAGTTCGTGCAGGAGCTTGGTCATGAGGATCGCGCCGGTGCCGCCGAGCGGGTGTCCCAGGGCGATCGCGCCGCCGTTGGGGTTGGTCCTGGCCGGGTCGGCGTCGATCTCCTTGAGCCAGGCCAGCGGCACCGGGGCGAAGGCCTCGTTGATCTCGATGACGTCCATGTCCCCGATCGACAGCCCGGCCCTGTCCAGCGCCTTACGGGTGGCCGGGATCGGGGCCGTCAGCATGTAGACGGGGTCGTCCCCGGCCAGCGCCAGGGTGACGATCCGGGCGCGCGGGACGAGTCCGTGCTCGCGCACCGCCCGCTCGGACGCGATGAGCAGCGCGCCGGAGCCGTCGGAGATCTGCGAGGAGGTGGCCGCGGTGATCCGGCCGCCCTCGCGCAGCGTCTTGAGCCCGGCCATCTTCTCCAGCGTCGTGTCGGGCCGCGGCCCCTCGTCGTCGGCCACGTCGCCGACCGGGGCGATCTGCTCCCTGAAGTGGCCGCCCGCGATCGCCTTGGCCGCCCGCTGGTGGCTCTCGTAGGCGTAGACCTCCAGGTCCTCCCGCGTGAGCCCCCACTTCTCGCACATCAGCTCGGCCCCGCGGAACTGGGAGATCTCCTGCGTGCCGTACCGCTCGACCCACTTGTCGCCGAACGGGAACGGCATGCCCTTCTCCAGGGCGGCCGTGATGCTCGACCCCATCGGGACGATCGACATCGACTCCACGCCGGCCGCCACGACCAGGTCCTGGGTGCCCGACAGCACGCCCTGCGCGGCGAAGTGGACGGCCTGCTGCGACGATCCGCACTGCCGGTCGATCGTGACCCCGGCCACCGTCTCCGGCAGTCCCGCGCTCAGCCAGGCGTTGCGCGCGATGTCCATGGACTGCGGGCCGAACTGCATCACGCAGCCCATGATCACGTCGTCGACGGCGGCGGGGTCGACCCCGGTGCGCTCGACCAGCGCGGAGAGCGTGTGCGCGGCGAGGTCGACCGGATGGACCGTGGAGAGCCCGCCCTTCTTCCTGCCGACCGGAGTGCGGACCGCCCCGACGATGTACGCCTCTGCCACAGTGCCTCCCGAGCAAAACCGAGCAATGTTCGGTTAGTGAGAGGTTACACCAGAGCTTTCGTCGGGGCAGGCGCGGTACGGGCAGGATTCAGGTGAGCAGGGTTCAGGTGAGCAGGGTTCAGGCGAGCGGGGCTCCGGCATATCCCCCGGGCAGCACGTCGGCGGGCTCGGCGAGCTGGAAGCCCCGGCTGTCGGCGGCGATCCCCTGCAGCCGCTGCGCGATCTCCAGTGCCACCGCCGCCCGCCCGACGAGCGCGTCCCGCGCGACGGCGACCGCGTCGTCGCCGGACCCGGCACCGCCTTCCGCCACCCCGGTTTCCGCAGCACCGGTCTCCGCGGCGTCGCTCTCCAGGGCGTCCGGATCATCCACGTCCTCGGGACGCGCGGTCTCCTCGCCCGGCGCGACGGGAACCTCGTCGCCGGAGGCGACGGCGGCCGTGTCGTCGGCGTCCTCGGTGTCTCCCGTGCCTCCGGTCGCCTCGGCGGCGGGCCGCGTCTCCTCCGTACGGCCGGCCGGCGAGACTCTCGCGACGGCGATCTCGGTGAGGTACGGCCAGCGGGCCTGGGCGACGGGCGGGACGCGGTGGCCCTCCTCGATGGTGATCACCAGGTCGTCGTCCGCGTACACGTCGGCCACCCTGCCCCGGCGCACGGGGACGTGGACGACGCCGTCGACGAGTTCGCCCTCCGGCCACCTGGCACCGTCCACGGCGTCCGCGTGGAGCAGCCCCGCCAGGACCGGCAGGACCTCCTCGGGTTCCGGTACGGCCGGCAGGTAGACCACCGGATCGCCACCGTCTTCCTCGGCGGGGTCGACCGGCTCGCCCTGGCAGACCGACCAGCCGCCCAGCCGGTACGCGATGCCCTCGGCCAGGCTCTTGTCGAAGAAGTCCACCGGCAGCGGGCCGTCGGCGGCGATCCGGCACGCCCAGAGCGGCTCCTCGCCGGGGACGCCGAGCTTGGCCAGGAGGTCCGGGCCGAGCTCGATCGGCGGCTGGACGCGTGAGCCGCCCGCGAGGACGTCGTCCCCGTCCGGCCTCGCCTCGGGATCGGCGAGCTGCGCTATCGCCAGCAGTGTCTTCGGGTCCGGCCGGGCGGGCAGCAGTGCCGTGGGGCCTGTGCGCAGCCGGCCGGGGAGCAGGAGATTCGACAACCAGCCCACAAGGCCCTCCTCATGATCGGTCGAAGAGACGATAGCCCTCTTGGGGCGTTCTCCACGACCCTTTCCGGCGGGCTGCCCGGTTCAGGACTTCGACTTCGCCAGGCGGGTGCCGGTCATCAGGGCGTAGACGATGACGTTGTCGGTGTAGTGACCGGTCGTGCGATTGTAGGAGCCGCCGCAGGTGATCAGCCTGAGCTCGGCGTCCGCGGCCTGGCCGTACACCCGGTTCGTCGGGAACGTCTGCTTGTCGGCCTGCTCGATGCCGCCCACGGTGAAGACCGCGATCGTTCCGTCCATGCGGAGGACCTCGATCGTGTCGCCGTATGCGAGCTCGTGCAGGCGGCTGAACACGGCGCTGCGCGAGACGGTGTCCTTGTGTCCGAGCATGACGGCCGGACCGGCCTCTCCCACGGTCGGGCCGCCCCGGTACCAGCCCACGAGGTTGTGGTTGTTGATCGGCGGGGTCTGGATCGCGCCGGCGCGATCCAGACCGACCGAGCTGATCGGCGCGTTCACGCCGATCTTCCGGATGACAAGGCGCTTGGGCGTGGACGGCTGCAGCGCCGGGGCGGCCGGGAGCTTCGGCAACGGCGCCGGGGCGCCCGCGACCGCCTGTGTCAGCGGCTGCCCCACGCCGCCCGGCCCCACCGACGGAGCCAGGCCGTTCTGCGGAACCACCATCTTCAGCGACGTACGGCTCGACGGGGCGTACTCGTCCGGGTGGTTCACCATGATCACTACGCCCACGAGCACGGTGACCAGCCCCACGATGGCCGCCGTGATCAGCACGCGGCGGGCCGTCTGCGCGGCGCCGCCCGTGGGCGGCTCCTGCCGCGGCTGCGGCTGCTGCTGTACGGGCTGCATCTGGGGGGGCAGCACGACCGGCTGGAAGACGGGCTGGCCGTAGGCCGGCTGCGGGTACCCCTGACCGCCCGGCCCGGGAGGCATGCCGTACGGCTGGCCCGGCGGGTACTGTCCAGGTGGCGGGGTCGTCATGGCACCGTCCTACTGCCGCGCCGGCCTGCGCCGGGTCCGGAGCACGAGCCCGCCGCCCGCCGCCGCCAGCATCAGCGCGGTGCCGGTGAGCACGAACAGGCGCGCGTCGGGGCCGGCGTCTCCTCCGCCACCGGTGGCGGCACCGCCCGCGGGCGTGTGGGGAACCTGCTCCTGCCTGGTCGTCGCCTTGTCGGTCGCGGTGTTCGCGGTGACCGTCTCGTACACGGTGCGGGTACCGCGCGGCGTGGGCGTCGCGCTCGGCGTGGCGGAGGGGCTGGGAGTGGGGGTCGCGCTGGAGGAGGCCGTCACCGCGATCGTCGCCGACGCGGGCGTCGTGTTGGTGCCCGACGCCGCGATCGCACACGTGTAGAGCAGGGTGGGCGTCGTCGTGACGGTGCCCGTCGCGGCGGGCGCGAGCATGTTGATCGTGAAGTTCTTCGCCGTGAGGGCGACGGACGTGGCCCCGGTGGACGGGGTGACGGTCAGCGTCGCCACCGGCAGCGGGGGCATCGACCCCTGGGCCGCCACGTTCGCGGTCACCGAGTTGGTCGGCGAGGGCGTGGAGACGCCCGCGGTCGCCGTGGCGGGCAGCACCGTGGCCGCCACGCTGGGCTGCAGCTGAATCGACGCGCCGCTCTCGATCGCCACCGGCGCCGGGAACGGCGACTGCGTGACCGCCGCGATGCTCAAAGTCGCGGTGTACTGCGTGCCGGTCGCCGCGGTGTTCGCCGTGAGCGACACGGTGAAGTCATGGTTGACGGGCGTGGCCCCGGTGGCGGATGGGGTGCAGGTGTAGCTGACGGTCTTCACGTCGGCCTGCGCGCCGAGCGCGGTCAGGCCGAGGAGGACGCCCGCGCTGACTACTCCGGCCGCGGCGGCCCTCCCGGCGACACGGCCCCGCGCCTTGGACTTCAGCACTGACTTCTCTCCCCTACTTGTGCTCAGGATGAACAGGCGTACCAGCATTCCAGAGTACGGTCACGACAGGGTAGAGATTTTACGGACAAAAGCCCCATCGTCGCCGCCGATTCCCCAAACCTGGTCATGTTTTCGTCATATCCGCGTCACGCCACGCTACCGCCCGCCGTACGGACGCGCGCCCGGGCCGAGCCGGCGGAGCAGCAGGCCTCCGGCCGCGGAGGCGGCCATCAGCAGCAGGCCGGTCAGCACGACGACCCGGGCGTCCGGGCCCGCGTCTCCGCCCGCGCCCGTCTGCGCGCCACCGACCGGGGTCGTTCTGACCTGCGCGGTCACCGTGTGGGAGACGGTCGTGGTGGCCCTGGCCGTGGCGGTGTGCGTGACCGTCGCGGTCGCGGTCGCCGTCGTCGTCGTGGTCTCGGTCGGGCTGGGCGTCGTGGTCGTGTCGTCGTCATCGGTGTCCGACGGGCTCGGCGACGCGGACGAAGAGGCGGAGGGCGACGCCGAGGCGGCGACGGTGAGCGCGAGCGAGGCCCCGGTCGCGGAGGCCGGCAGGGTGCACGTGTAGAGCGCCGCTCCCGTGCCGGTCCCCGACGGCAGCAGCCGCAGCGTGAAGTCGCCGGCCTCCACCCCGACGACCCCGGTGGCCGTCGGGGTCAGCGTGACGACCAGATCGGGGATCGGCGACAGGGTGGCCTGCGCCGCCACAGGCGTCTCGGCCGTCACTCTGGCCGAAGGGCTCAGCGTGCGGCCGCCTTCCGCGGCGAGGGACCCCGTCGCCGGATCCGACTCGTCCGGGGACGGCGTCGTGTCGGTGTCTCCCTGCGGATCCGTGTCACCGGCGGGCGGACTCGGGCTCGGAGTCGCGCTGGGACTGACGCTGGGACTGACGCTGGGGCTCACACTGGCACTGGCACTCGCACTGGCACTCGCACTGGCACTCGCGCTGGCGCTGGGACTCGTACTTGCGCTGGGGGACGGCGAGGGGGACCCGCTCACCACGGGGATGCCGGTCACCTTCATCACGCCCTCCGCGGCCACGGCGTCGCCGGACGCGACGGCCGTCGGCGCGAGCATCGGCGTCTGCCCCTCGGCGGTCGTGGCGGGGGCCATCCGCCAGGTGACCGGGACGTTGCCGCCCACCGTCGGACTGTCGGGCCCGAGCAGGGTCACGCTCACCGGGTAGGTCCCCTGGCCGCCGCCCATCACGGTGCAGGAGTAGGGGACGGTCTTGGTCTCGCTCGCCGCGAGCACCGGCCACGTCATCAGTGCGAACGCCGCCGTCGCTCCCACCGCCACCCGCGCCGCGATTCGTCGCCGGCCACTCCGCTGCCGGACGCTCGGGTCGGCCACGCCGTCTCTCCCGCCACCTCAGTCGCGTACAGGTTGGCCATCAGTCTTCCAGGAGTTGACCACCGCCATAACCACATGCAGCGGGAAGTCAGGAAATTCTCAGGGAACCCTCACGGACTTCCGGCGGTAAGCAGGACGGAGGTTGACTGAGATGAGACGACTGATCATGGCACTCGCCGCGCTGGCGGCGGTCCTGGTGACGGCGCCGCCCGCACACGCCCGCGCGGGGTTCTGGGCCGTCACCGAACTCGATCCGCTGCCCGCGACGCTGCGGCCCGGTGTGTCCTACACGGTCGGCTACTGGGTGCTGCAGCACGGCACGCATCCGTACGACGACAACGGCGCGCTCGGGCCGACCGGCCTGCTGCTGACGGGAGAGGACGGCACGAGCCTGAGCTTCGGCGGGACGCCGTTGCCGGATCCCGCCCACTACGCGACGACGATCACGGTGCCGGCCGGGCGGTGGCGGGTGCAGGGCGTGCAGGGCAAGTTCGCGCCCTACGAGGTGGGGACGCTCACCGTGCCGGGGACGCTGAAGCCGGCCCCGCCGCAGTACGCGATGCAGGCCGGATCGGAGATCACGGACTACTGGGGCCGGGTGAAACCGCCGGGGTTCCCCTGGAAGGCGGCGACCGTGATCCCCGCCCGTGCGCCGTTCTCCACCCCGCCGGGTTCCTCGCCCGAGCAGCAGGCCGGGCAGGCGACCGCGCAGGCCGCCGGGCAGACAGGACTCGCGCCGCCGTCCTCACAACCCGCGGCGATGCGGGCGAGCGGAGTCGCGGCCGCGGACGACGGCGGCTCGCCGCCCTGGCGGCAGCCGTACGCGCTGGTCGTGGTGGCCCTCGCGGCGGTGGCCGGAACGCTGCTGGTCCAGCGCGCGGCCCGGGCCGCGCGTGCGGCCGGACGCCGCGAGCCGGTCGACCCGCCCGAGCGCGAGGTGCGGGAGGGCGAGGAGGTGATCGGGCTGGGCTGACCACCCGCCGGGGTGAGGGGCGCGACGGCGCCCCTCACGGGCGAGCGGACTCGGGGGGTTACCTACCCTTGCCCTTGGTCGCCGTCAGCGTGGCGTAGACGACGATGTTGTCGGTGTAGCTGTGCTGCTTGGCGTTGAAGACGCCGCCGCAGGTGATAAGCCGCAGCGAGGACGTGATCGTGTTGCCGTAGACCCGCTTGGTCGGGAACGCCGACTTGCTGACCTGCTCGATCCCGTCCACCGTGAAGATCGCCGTCTTGCCGTCCGCGCGCAGTACGGCGATCTTGTTGCCGCGCTTGAGCTCGCGCAGGCGGCTGAACACGGCCGCGCCCTTACGGGTGTTGACGTGCCCGAGGATGATCGCCGGCCCCTGGTCGCCGGGGGCGGGCCCGAAGCGGTACCACCCGGTGAGGCTCGGCCTGCTCAGCGGCGGCGCCTGGATGGCGCCGGACTTCTGCACTCCCACGGAGCCGACGGCGGCCTTCACGCCGATCGACGGAATGCTGATCTTCAGTGGCCTGCCGGTGACCTTCTTCGCCGTCGCCGTCTTCGCCGTGCTCGTCTTCGCCGTGTTCGAGGACGAGGACACCGGCGAGGAGGACGACGAGGCCGTGGTGGTGGTGAGGGTCAGCGGGCCGATCGGCTGGATGGCGGGCTGCGGCGGCGGCGCGGTCGCGTTCGCCGCCGTCAGCGGCACGCCCGGCCCGCCCGGGCCTACGGTCGGAGGCAGTAACGCCACGCTTCCGGCGTCCTGCACGTTCAACTGCACGCCCGGCGTCTGACCGGCGTCCTGGGAGCCGCCGGGCGACAGCACGGCGAGCATGCCCGCCATCACGGCGGCGATGCCGCCGAACGACCCGGCCACGAGCAGCGTCGCGAGAACCGGCTGCGGAAGGCCCCTACGCTTCCCCGCCGCGTCCCCCTGGACGCCCTGCGGGCTCGTGCCGCCGTGCGCGTCCGGCACGCTCTGGGAACTCTGCGCGCCCTGGCCGCTCTGTGGGTCCTGGGCGGGGGTGCCGCCCTCAGGAGTCGGGTTCATCGTCATCCTCCTCAGCCCCGCTCGCCCGCGTGCGCCGCCCTGCGCCGCAGCAGTGCCACGCCACTGAGCACACCGATCATCAGTAGCGCGCCGCCGGAGCCGAGCAGGAGCGGGCCCGATGCGGCCATCCGCTCCGGAGCCTCACCGGTCTGCGCGCCGCCCTGCGGGGTGACCGCCACCTGCGCCACCGTCGGCGTCGCGGTCAGCGTCACGGTACGCGTCGCCGTCGGCGACGGGCTGCCCTTCACTATCACGCTCGTCAGATAGCTCTGCGTCGCCGCCGCCGACGGAGAAGAACTCGGCGTCGTGCTCGGCGACACCGACGGAGACGGCGACGGGCTGTTGCCGTCAGGCGTGCCGCTCGGCGACGTCGACGGCGACGTCGACGGCGAAACGGACGGAGACGTGTCAGGCGACGTAGACGGACTGCCCGGCGTGTCACCGCCGCCGATGGTCACCTGCACGGCGACCGGAGCGCTGATGAGCGTGCACGTGGCGCGGTACTGCGGCGGCGGGCCGGGCAGCTCACCGGTGATGACGCGGAAGGCGTCCAGCAGCGTCCGCTTGTCCTCGACGTTCTTGATGGTGATCGTGTGCTGGCCGTAGTCGAGCCCCTTGAAGCTCCACAGGGTCTGGCCCCCGACGTTCGAGTCGTTCACCAGCGTGTCGTCGTCGTTGCGGGAGGGGTTGACCCGAGGCGGCGTCCCCAACTGGTTGTCGACCCAGAACTCGACCGGTCCCGCGCGCCGGTCCCGCTGCGTGACGTACTCGATCCCGGTGCCGGTGAAGGTGAGCGACGCCCACGCGCCGGCCTTGGTGGTCCGGTGGAAGTCCAGGTGGTAGTCGTTGTCCTCGCTCGGCCGGTCGTCGACGTTGTTCCAGTCGCCCGGGCTGTAGGTGATCGAGAGGTCGTCGTCGTTGACCATGATCTCTGAGGCGGGCGGCCGGAAGTCCACATAGAGGTTGCCCGGCTTGACCGTCACCGTGCCGGCCCTCGTGGTGTACGCGAAGTCCGAGATCGTGGTCGGCAGGGTGAGGGGGGTGCCCTTCTTCATCGCCTCGGTCTGGTCGATGCTCCCCACCGGCTGCAACTGTCCCTGCCAGCCGTCGCTGAGGTTGACCTCTCCGGTCACGTAGATCCTGCCGCCGTTGGGCAGCAGGGTGGGCGCCCCGAAACGCGTCGCGTCCCGGTACGCCAGGTTCCAGGCGACGTTGAGGGGATCCTTGACGTTCAGCGTCGTGGGAACAGTGAGCTTGGTCCGGAGATAGACCGTGCCCGATCCCGTCCCCGCGATGCCCTGGTTACAGGCGTAGTCGACGACGAGGTCGGCGGTACTGGCCGTGGCCGTCACCGCCGGTACGACGATCGCCGCCGTGCCGGCCAGGCCGAGGGCCAAGGCGGCCATGGTCCTAGGGAGACCCGCTCTCCACCGTTTCACCACATACTCCGATCAAAGGTCCGCGCCCTGGCGGGCCTACAGCAAACGCGAGCTAGATCTTAGAGGTACGGAAGTGGTCAAAGGGGTCGTTATGGCGATGTTGTCGGAGTTGTGACCCGCCGTACGAGAGAGAGCGGATCGACCGGGGTGCCACCAGAATCGTATTCTGGTGCCGCTGACCGATCCTGCCCCGGAGGCGTACCTGATGCGGCGAGACCTCTTCGACGAGGAGCACGACCTCTTCCGTGAGACCGTCCGTGAGTTCATGGCCCGTGAGGTCGTCCCCCACCACGCGCAGTGGGAGAAGGACGGCATCGTCCCCCGCGAGGTGTGGAAGAAGGCCGGTGAGCTGGGCATGTTCGGCTTCTCGGTGCCGGAGGAGTACGGCGGCTCGGGCATCTCCGACTTCCGCTACAACACGGTGATCGTCGAGGAGATCATCCGTGTCGGCGCGACGGGCCTGGGCTTCGGCCTGCACAACGACATCATGGCGCCGTACCTGGTCGACCTCACGAACGACGAGCAGAAGCAGCGGTGGCTGCCGGGCTTCGCGTCCGGCGAGCTGATCACGGCGATCGGGATGACCGAGCCGGGGGCCGGCAGCGACCTGCAGGGCATCCGGACCACCGCCGTCCGCGAGGGCGACCACTACGTGGTGAACGGGCAGAAGACCTTCATCACCAACGGGATCAACTCCGATCTCGTCGTGGTCGTCGTCAAGACCGACCCCTCGGCGGGCGCCCGCGGCACGTCGTTGGTGATGGTGGAGCGCGGCATGGAGGGCTTCACCCGCGGCCGCAACCTGGAGAAGGTCGGCATGCACGCCCAGGACACGGCCGAGTTGTTCTTCGAGAACGTCCGGGTGCCGGTGGCCAACCTCCTCGGCGACGAGGAGGGCCAGGGGTTCTTCCAGCTGATGAACAACCTGCCGCAGGAGCGGTTGTCGATCGCGGTCGCGGCCGTGGCGGCGGCGGAGACCGTCCTGGAGGAGACGATCGAGTACTGCCGCAACCGCACCGCCTTCGGCCGGAACATCGGCAAGTTCCAGAACACCCGGTTCGTGCTGGCCGAGCTGGCCACCGAGGTCGACATCGCCCGCCACTATCTGGACAAGTGCGTACGCGCGCTCAACGCCGGGGAACTGACGGCGGTGGACGCGGCCAAGGCCAAGTGGTGGACGACCGAGCTGCAGAACAAGGTCGTCGACCGGTGCGTCCAGCTGCACGGCGGCTACGGCTACATGCTGGAGTATCCGGTCGCCAAGGCCTGGCTGGACAGCCGGGTCCAGACGATCTACGGCGGCACCACCGAGATCATGAAGGAGATCATCGGCAGGTCGTTCGACTTCTAGCCGTCCCGCCCGCGGGCCAGCAGGCGGTCGAGCACGCCGCCGAGCCGTTCGGGCCCGCCTTCCGCCCGCCAGGCGACGTACCCGTCGGGGCGCACCAGCAGCGCGCCGCCCGGCGGGATCTCGGCCAGATCGACGGCGTGGGCGTTCAGGCCGAGCCTGGCCGCCTCGGCCGGCCACGCGGCCCCGCCCGCCTCGTCACGGTCTCCGCCGGGCCGCCTGGTGAAGACGGTGAACCGCGACCGTACGAGGTCGAGAGTGGACACGCCCTCGGACACCCAGGCGTGCGGCATCCGGGAGCCGGGGGAACCGTCGAGGCAGGCGACCACGTCCTCGGCCGAGGGCAGTTCGGGCCGTGGGTCGATCACGGCCGCGGAGACGTACCGCTGGCCGAGGTGCACGACCGGGGCGTTGAGAGCGCCCGCCGCCGCCCGCGCCTCCGCCGCGGCGGGGCCGTGGCCCCAGTGCAGGGCGGGGTCGGACATCCGCACCAGCGCCTGCTCCATGGTGAGCGACGCCACCGGCCGGCGTTCGGCGTCGTAGGTGCCGAGCAGCGCGGGGCCGGCCTCGCCGCGGAGCACGAGGGCCAGCTTCCAGGCGAGGTTGTGCCCGTCGGCGACACCCGTGTTGAGGCCGAAGGCGCCGAGCGGCGGCACGGCGTGCGCGGCGTCTCCGGCCAGGAACACCCGCCCCTGGGCGAACCGCTCCGCGACCTGGGCCCGCACCCGCCAGACCAGCGTGCTGAGGATCTCCACGTCCAGATCCGGCACGCCGGTCGCGGCGCGGATCAGCGCGGGGGCCGGTTCCCGGTCGAGTCCGGTGAGGAACACCCACTCCTTCTCGCCGTCGATCGTGATGAGCATGCCCGGCGCGGCCGGATCGGTGATCTCACAGGCGACGAAGTGCCGTCCGCGGACCAGTTCCCGCAGGTCGGCGCGGAACAGGATGTTCTGCCCCGGTTCCGTGAGCGCGCCCGGACCGGTCAGGCCGATGCCCAGCGCGGCCCGGACCTCACTGCGGACGCCGTCGGCCGCCACCAGGTAGCGGGCCCGCACCCGCTCTCCCGTGGACAGCACGGCCGTGACGCCCTCCTCGTCCTGGGTGAACGAGACCAGCCCGGTGCCGTACGACACGGTCGCGCCACGCTCGCGGGCGGCGGCGAGCAGTACGGGATCCAGCCGGTTCTGCGGGCAGGGGCCGCGTAACGCGGCGGGGCTGTAGGGCACCTGCCGGGGGACGGCGGGCGCGGGCGGGGCGGTCTCCGCCAGGTCGGCCAGGGTCCGCGCCCTCGCCTTGCCCAGGGCTCCCGCCGACCAGTCGAGGGCGACCGCGTCCACCGCGCCGGCCAGGCCGGTCTCCCGGAGCATCTCCACCGTCCGGACGCCGATTCCCGTGGCCCGTGGGTGCGACCGCGGACCCTCGTCTCGCTCCACCAGCAGCGTCCTCACTCCGTGGTGGGTCAGGAAGACCGCCGTGGCCAGCCCCACAGAGCCGCCTCCCACGACCAGCACCTCTGTCGTACGCATAGGTCTCCCTCCAGTTTCGGGCACGCTGTTCCCGTTATGGGAACACCGTACCCGCACCGGTACGATGGGCGCCATGGGTGCGGAGAGCTCACTTCCAGGCCGGGTGTGGGGCCGGGAACGGCCCACGCCGCGGCGGCAGGCGCCGACGGTCGGGCGCATCGTGGAGGCCTCGATCGCGCTGGCCGACGCCGAAGGGCTCGACGCGCTCTCCATGCGGCGCGTCGCCGCCGATCTCGGCTCGGGCACGACGTCGCTCTACCGGTACGTGACCGGGCGGGACGAGCTCCTGGAGCTGATGGTCGACGCGATCGCGGGCGAGACGGAGCCCGCTCCGCTGACCGGGGACTGGCGGGCCGACCTGGCGGCGATGGCGCGCGCGCATCGGGCGACGCTTCTGCGTCATCCCTGGCTCGGCGCGGTGATGGCGACCCGGCCCGCGCTCGGCCCGAACTCCCTGCGCGGCATGGAGCACGCGCTCGCCGCCGCCGGGCAGCTCACCTCCGACATCACGCTGGCGGCCGGCGTCGTCGCCCTCGTCGGCGACTACGTGGCGGGAGCCGTCTCCCGCGAGGCGGCCGAGCAGGAGGCGCAGCGCAGGACCGGCCTGACGGAGGAGCAGTGGCGGGCCAGGGTCGGCCCGTACATCCGCGAGGTGATCGAGAGCGGCGCCTACCCGCAGTTCGCCCGGCGGGTCGTCGAGGCCCGGGACCAGACCTACGGCGAGCGGTTCGAGTTCGGGCTGGCCTGTTTGCTGGAGGGGGTCGCCGCGACGTGCGTCAGCGGTGCTGCTGGCCCCACAGGAGCAGCATGACCAGCACGAAGACGATCATCACCCCCGCGTAGGCCACCGTGCCCAGCCGGAAGAACCGGCGCACCTTGTTCAGCAACCACGCGAACAGGAACGCCAGGAAGACCAGAAGGATGAGTCCGGGGTCCATGACGATCAGTATGCGCGTCTTTCCGCGCCCGTGCGCGCCGAGCGTGGAGGGCGACCGGCCGCCGACGAGGATCGGTCACCGGCCGCCGATGGGGATCTCGAACCAGACCGCCTTGCCCTCCCGGGTCGGACGGGAACCCCAGCGCCGTGCGAGCTGGTCCACGAGGTAGAGGCCGCGACCGCCCTCGTCGTTCTCCCCCGCGCTGCGGATGCGCGGCAGGCGCAGGTCCTGGTCGAAGACCTCCACCCAGACGGACTCCCCGCCCCGGCGCAGCCGGAGGGTGAACTCCTTGTCGCCGGCCATCTCCTCCTCGAAGCCCGGCACGTCCCACGACTCGTCGAACGGCAGCGGCGGCCCGTCGAGCACCAGCTCGCGGCGTGGCACGCCCGCGCTCGCGGCGTGCAGGACCACGTTGGTCACGACCTCGGAGACCAGCAGGCAGGCCAGCTCCGCGCGTTCCTCGGGCACCTGCCACGCCTCGAACGCCTCGGACGCCATCCGCCGGGCCTCGCTCACCATGATCGGTTGCGCCGGGAACGTCCGCTCCTGCGACTGCAGCTCGGTGCCGGCCGCGCGGACGACGAGGATGGCCATGTCGTCGTCGATCTCGCCGGGGACCGCGCCGGTGGCGAGGTCGGCGATGCGCTCGACGGACTCCCCCGAGGACTTGGCCAGCTTCTCGCGGAGGACCGTCAGCGTCTCGTCGTCGTACACACCCGCGGCCGCGTCGCGCGGCGGCCTGCGGTCGACCAGGCCATCGGTGTAGAGCAGCAGGGTCGCGCCGGCCGGCAGGATCCTGGTCTCCTCCTTGTAGACCAGGTCGGCGTGCATGCCCTTGGCCCGCACCCCGAGCGGCTGGCCGACCTCGGTGATCTCCAGGTCCCTGACCTCGCCGTCCACGAGCAGCAGCGGTGGCGCGTGCCCGGCGTTGGCGAACCACAGCTGCCTCGACCAGGCGTCGTACACCATGTACTGACAGGTGACGATCGGCGGGTTGGTGATGTCGGCGCCGAAGTCGTCGTGCTCGGGCGAGGCGACCACACGGGTCCACTCGTCCAGCCGGGCGAGGATGTCGGCGGGCGGCTTGTCGTCCTGGGCGAAGGCCCGCAGCGCGGCCCTGAGCTGGCCCATGACCGCTGCGGCCTTGGCGCCCCGGCCCTCGACGTCGCCGATCACGATGCCGACCCGGCCCGCCGACAGCGGGATCACGTCGTACCAGTCGCCGCCCACCTGGGTCTGGATGCCCTGCCCGTGGGTGGCGAGCGGGGCGGCGGGGAAGTAGCGGTGGGCGATCTCCAGCCCGTCGAACGACGGCAGCACACGCGGAAGCAGGTGCTTCTGGAACGACTCGGCGGTGTGCCGTTCCTCCTCGAACAGCAGCGCGTTGTCGACGGCGAGCGCGACGCGGGTGGCGATGGCGCCGACGAAGTCGCGGTCGAAGGTGTCGTAGTGGGGCGAGTGCCGGTTCGTGAGGTTGGACAGGAGCAGGTACATCAGCCCGAGCGTCTCGCCGCGCACGCACAGGGGGGCGACGATGGCGGAGGTCACCCCGATCTCGGCGAACAGGCGGGCCTCGCCCTCGCTCGGCGCCGGATAGCTGACCTGGGAGAAGTCCTCGACCAGGATCGTCTCCTGGCGGCGCAGCGCGGTGTCGGCGTAGTGCCCGAGGGGGTAGGCGATCTCCGCGCCCACCGGCGGCCAGGAGCCCGGCGGCGGCGTCCAGCCGCTCACGTGGGTGGAGACCTTGCGGACCAGGCGGTCGCCCTCGGCCAGTTCGATGAAGCAGTGGTCGGCGAACTGCGGGACGAGCGACTCCGCGACCCGGTTGAGCGTCTCCTCGACGTAGAGGGAGCCGGCCAGCCGTTCGCCGATCCGCTCCAGCAGGCCGAAGCGGTCCTTCTCGCGCTCGTTGCTGCGCATCGCCTCGCGCGCGGTGATCACGATGCCCGTGATCGAGCCGGAGGGATGCCGCAGCGGCACGGCCTGGGCGCGTACGTAGATCAGCGTGCCGTCGCCGCGGACCACGTCGAAGGTGCCCTCCCACACCCCGCCCCGCAGCACCTGCTTGGCGAGGTCGGCCGCGAGCGGGTGGTCGTGGTCGGAGATCCCGAGGGTACGCAGCGACTCCCGGCCCGGATTCGCGCCCACCCGGCCGAACAACCGCTCGGCGAAGGGGTTCCAGTAGAGGACGTTGCTGAACCGGTCGGTCACGACCACGGCCATCTCCGCGTGGTCCAGCACGGAGCCGGCGGTGAGGCGGTCGTCCGCGTCCTGTGACAAGTCTCCCCAGCGCCTCATGCCACGACCATCCCTTGACGAGGCGGGTTCGCTATGCCGGGCACGGGCGCTCCTGCGAAGGCTGGGTCGCGAGAAATGAAGGACTCCCTACGGGATTCAACCAGGCACAACTCTTTCCGTCATCGTCTGGTGACGAAAACGTGAGAGGCCACATCGCGCGGAAGGTCCGCGGTCGTGCTACCCACCTCACCATCACCTGTCACCCGTACACCGTTGTCGCTCGCCGCGAGCGTCACCTCGCGTCCGGGTTGTATCCCAACTTGCTTGAGTTTAAGCATCACAGCCGGGTCGCTTTGCACTTGTTCGCTGATTCGCCGCACGACGACGGGCACGGCGCTCGGACCCGCGAGGGTCACCATGGGAGACACCATCTCATCCCCGCCCGAACCGGGCTGCGGCACCCCCAGCTCGTCGAGACCGGGGATCGGATTGCCGTGGGGGCAGAACCGGGGGTTCTGCAGCAGGCCGACGAGCCGGGTCTCCACCGACTCCGACATCACGTGCTCCCACCGGCACGCCTCGATGTGGACCTCTTCCCAGGGCATGCCGATCACCTGGGTGAGCAGGCACTCCGCCAGGCGGTGCTTGCGCATCACGCGGATCGCGAGCGTACGGCCAAGATCGGTCATGCTGAGGTGTCTGTCCCCCTGCACCTTGACCAGGCCGTCGCGTTCCATCCGCGCCACTGTCTGGCTGACGGTCGGGCCGCTCTGCTGCAGGCGTTCGGCGATCCGGGCCCGGAGCGGCACGATGCCTTCTTCTTCGAGTTCGAAGATCGTGCGGAGATACATCTCCGTCGTGTCGATCAGGCCGTGTGCGGTCAAGGCTCCTCCACTACTACAACGATGCTACGACCTCCCCCGCGTTCGCAGCCGACCCTATTGGGGAAGCGACCCAGGATGGGAAACATCGGAGCCCAGCGATTCCTTCCTGACGAGGTCAGTCTGCCCGCCCTCAGGGAGGCCGCGCGCCACTGCGAAGGCTGCGACCTCTACCGCGACGCCACTCAGACGGTTTTCGGCGAGGGCGTCCCCGACGCACGGTTCATGCTGGTCGGCGAGCAGCCGGGCGACCAGGAGGACCACGAGGGCGCGCCGTTCGTCGGGCCCGCGGGCCGCGTGCTGGACCGGGCCCTGGAGGAGGCGGGCATCGACCGCGAGGCGGTGTACGTCACCAACGCGGTGAAGCACTTCAAGTTCACGGCACGCGGCAAGCGCCGGATCCACCAGAAACCGACCGTCGGGGAGATCAATGCCTGCCGGCCGTGGCTGGAGGCCGAGATGCGCCTGGTGGACCCGGAGGTGACCGTGGTGCTGGGCGCCACCGCCGCCCGGGCCCTGCTGGGCCCGGACTTCCGGGTCACCCGCCACCGGGGCGAGCCGGTCCCCCGGCGGGAGGGCGCCTACTACGTCGCGACGATCCACCCCTCGGCGATCCTGCGCGCGCCCGACCGGGACGAGGCGTACGCGGGCTTCCTCGCCGACCTCACGGTCGCGGCCCGCACCGCCGCCTCCGGGGTCATGGGGCCAGGCGCTCCATGACCCAGGAGCCGCGCGCCAGCCGGTACCGGAGCCGGTCGTGCATGCGATCGGTCTGACCCTGCCAGAACTCGACCTCCGCGGGCGCCACCCGGAAGCCGCCCCAGAAGTCCGGCATCGGCGGGTCCTCGGGCCAGCGCTCGGCCAGCTCCCGGTAGCGGGCGTCGAGCCGTTCACGCGACTCCACCACGGCGGACTGGCGGGAGGCCCACGCGCCGATGCGCGAACCGTACGGCCGGGAGTGGAAGTAGGCCGCGCTGTCCTCGCGCGAGATCCGGGTGACCGGGCCCTCCACGCGGACCTGCCGCCGGATCGGATGCCAGGGGAACAACAGACAGGCCCGCGGGTTCTCGGCGAGGTCGCGGCCCTTGCGAGACTCGTAGTTGGTGAAGAAGACGAACCCGCGTTCGTCGAACCCCTTGAGGAGGACGGTGCGGGCGGAGGGACGGCCACCGGCGGAACTGGTGGCGACGACCATGGCGTTCGGTTCGGGCAGGCCCGCGGCGACGGCGTCCGCGAACCACAGCGCGAACTGCGTCACCGGGTCGTCGGCCATGCCGGTTTCGAGCAGGGGCTCACCCTCGTAGCTGTGCCGGAGCCCGGGCAGGTGCGAAGCGCTGTCCACGGAAAGGTATTGTCGCGCGCCCGGCGCACTTCTCACCCGGTGGCCCCCAACAGGGGGAACGGCGTGGGGGAGGGGCGGCGACACGACAGCGTCACACTGCGGGTTAAATTGACCCGCCGGTATCTCGACATCAAGGCTCTGGACTTCACAAGAGAGGGAGGCGGCCGAGAATGTCCGACTTCAAACCCGGGCTCGAAGGCGTGGTGGCGTTCGAGACCGAGATCGCGGAACCGGACAAAGAAGGGGGCGCCCTGCGATACCGGGGCGTCGACATCGAAGAACTCGTGGGCAACGTCTCCTTCGGGAACGTCTGGGGCCTGCTCGTCGACGACAAGTTCCAGCCGGGTCTGCCCCCGGCGGAGCCGTACCCCGTTCCCGTCCATTCCGGCGACATCCGAGTAGACGTACAGAGCGCGCTGGCCATGCTGGCGCCCGCGTACGGCTTCCGCCCGCTGCTCGACATCGACGACGACCAGGCCCGCGACGATCTCGCACGCGCCTCGGTCACGGCCCTGTCGTTCGTCGCGCAGTCGGCCCGCGGCCTGGGGCTGCCGATGGTCCCGCAGAAGCGCGTGGACGAGGCCGAGAGCATCGTTGAACGTTTCATGGTCCGCTGGCGCGGTGAGCCCGATCCCAAGCACGTCAAGGCCATCGACGCGTACTGGACGTCCGCCGCGGAGCACGGCATGAACGCCTCGACGTTCACCGCCCGCGTGATCGCCTCCACCGGCGCCGACGTCGCCGCCGCCCTGTCGGGCGCGGTCGGCGCGATGTCCGGCCCGCTGCACGGCGGCGCCCCGGCGCGGGTGCTGCACATGATCGAAGGCGTCGAGCAGATGGGCGACGCCCGCAAGTACGTCCAGAGCGAGCTGGACAAGGGCAACCGCCTGATGGGCTTCGGCCACCGGGTCTACCGGGCCGAGGACCCGCGTGCCCGCGTCCTGCGCCGTACGGCGAAGGAACTGGGCGCGCCGCGCTACGAGGTCGCCGCCGCGCTGGAGACCGCCGCGCTGGAGGAGCTGCACGCCCGCAAGCCGGACCGGGTTCTCGCCACCAACGTGGAGTACTGGGCCGCGGTCGTCCTCGACTTCGCCGAGGTGCCGTCGCACATGTTCACCTCGATGTTCACCTGCGCCCGCACCGCCGGCTGGGCCGCCCACGTCCTGGAGCAGAAGCGCACGGGCAGGCTGGTCCGCCCCAGCGCGAACTACGTGGGCCCGAAGCAGCGCTCGATCAACGACGTGCCCGGCGCCGGCGAGGTCGTCGGCAGGGT
The DNA here is from genome assembly GCA_003260025.2 of Microbispora triticiradicis. Taxonomy (GTDB): domain Bacteria; phylum Actinomycetota; class Actinomycetes; order Streptosporangiales; family Streptosporangiaceae; genus Microbispora; species Microbispora triticiradicis. Next base: position 109,353 of record QFZU02000050.1, read on the forward strand.
CTGAGCCGCCCGAGGGGCTGCCGAGGGCCCGCGGCTTTCCGAGAGGGCCGCGGACCCTCGGCCGTCCCCCGCGCCCGCCCCGCTCAACGTCAGGGCTCAGCGTCCGGGCTCAGCGGCGGGGCTCGCCGTCCTCGCCGTACACGTCGGGGAGGCGGTCGCAGACTCCTCCGGGCGGCGCGGACTCCCGCAGGCTGAGGCGCCCGCAGCGGACCGCCACCTTCACGCCGCCACCGGCCTGCACCCGCATGATCGCGATGGTCTTGTCCACGGGGTCGTGGGCCTCCCGGCCGCCGAAGTCGATCACTCCGCTCGAACCGTTCCTGGCCAGCCGCCCCGAGACGAGTGCGAGCCGGTAGAGGAGGTCTCCCCTGCTGGGCAGCCTCCTGCCCTGGTACGCCCGGTTGGCCGAATCGTAGAAGAGTTCGACCGCGTCGTAGCCCAGGATGAGGTTGTCCTCCGACTCGGTCGAGGTCCGGCCGAAGAGGGCCTGGATGAATCCGGTCGGCTGCGTGCCGTGGTCCCGCGACGGATCCCGCCACAGTTCCCGGCTCGCGAGCGCGGCGTAGTACACCTGCACGCGCCCGTAGTCGCCGATCTCCTTGCCGTGGTCGGTGACCACCTTGATCACGTCGTCCCCCGCGATCACCTTGACCTGGCCGTCGCTGCACTTCTCGACGGCGTCGACGAAGCCGAGGAACTCGGTGGCCCGGCCCGCGTACAGGATCACGTCGGGATGGCGCCCGCAGGCGACCGACGTCGCCTCGGCGATCCCGCCGCCGTCCACGGTGTAGTAGACCTCGTCGCGCTCGGAGATCTCGATCCCCTGGTCGCGGGCTGCCTCCTTGTAGTCGCGGGCGAGGTTGTTGGTGTAGCTGTCTCCGGGTGACCGGTCCTGGACGATCACCGCGGTGGGCGAGGACTTCCCGGGGAGCAGCGTCCGGCGGATGAACCGGGCGACGAGCTGCGCCTCGCGCCAGTTCGTCGGGCCCATGCGGAAGTAGTAGGGGGACGGCCGCCTGGGCGCCGTCCCGATCTCGCCGGCGCCGGTGACGTCGGGCACGTACCCCAGGTCGTCCGCGGTCGCGGTGGTGGAGAGCATCGGGATCTTGGCCTGGTGCAGCACGCTGATCGCCTCTTCGACGCCCTTGACACTGCGCGGGAAGCCGATGACGCCGAGCGTGTGCGGGTCCTCGGCCGCCAGCCTGCTGACCAGCCGGGCGGCCCGGCGCCCCTGGCGGAAGTCCGCCCCGGCGTTGGCGATCAGGACCTGGAGGCGGGGAACGTTCCGGACGGTGCGCTGGTACTGCTCCACGGCTTTCAGCTCGGCCAGCGCCCCGGACACCCTGCTGTCCTCCTCCGGCGCGTCCTCGCCGGGCTCGGCGGGCTCGCCGTCCGGCCGCGGGCTCCTGATCGAGTACTCCCCGAACAGGACCACGTTCACGTAAGCCCCGACGTTCCGGGCGGCGGCGTTGTTCTCGTCGATCCGCTTCACGACGGCGCCGATGTTCCTGCCGAAGACGTCTTCGGGGGCCCGGCCGTCCGCGTTGACGACGCCGACGCACTCGTCGCCGACCAGCTCGGCCCAGGACAGGCCGCCACAGTGTGCCTTCTGGTCCTGGTAGATGCTCCAGGCCAGGGTGACCGGGCCGACGACGAGTAGCGCGATCACGCACCAGTACCCGATCGCCCGCATCCGGCTGGGCAGCAGCCGCGGCCGGTGGTCGTCGTCGGGCGCGGGGCCGGACGTGGCGGCCAGCAGGCGCAGCGGCGGCACCTGCCGCCGCACCCGGGCCCGCCAGGCCTCGGCCAGCGCCGGCAACTCCGTCAGGCGGCCTCCCGTGACCGCCCTCGCCTCCGCGGCCTTCGACTCCGGCACCGCGGCCAGCACCAGCATCGGCGGCAGGAGACCGGTCTCCTCGGTGGTCTCCTCCAGGACGCGCAGGAACCGCTCGTTGGCGCACCCCGGCAGGGTGGCGTCCAGGACCAGCAGGCCGTACAGGCCGCGGCCCCAGCTCGGCCACGGGATGATCCACTTCTGGTACGCCTGGTGGAGGTCCTGGCACAACGCGTGCACCAGCAACCGGTCGGCGTCCTCGTCGCTCGCGCTCGCCACCCGCAGCGCGTACTGCGACAGCCGCTCGAACGGCTTCCTGGTCAGGTACGGCTGCCGCCGGAACCAGCCGTTGAAGAACGATCCACGGACCGACAGCAGCCCCTGGACGACCGTGCCGGCCGCGAAGACGAGCAGGCCGAGCGCCCACGGGAGCACGCCGACCAGGTCCGGCGCGCTGTCCAGCCACCAGGGCGCGTGGTCGCCGGCCACCTGGGTGCTCAGCAGCACCGCGGCCAGGGTGCCCACCGGCAGCCAGGTCGTCGCCGCGCGCCCGAAGAAGTCGGCCGCCGTCCTGCGGCCCTGGTGCCCCCCGTGCCTGCCGCCCCGCCAGAGCTTGAGCCGCTCCTTGAACTCCTCCAGGCTCCCCCGCGACTGCGGGTCGGGCCAGCGCGGGGGCGGCGTCCCGCCGCGGTCCGGCTCCGGAGGCAGGCCGCGCTGCCTGCGCGCCCACAGCACGAACTGCACCAGCGAGAAACGCGGCGGCGGCAGGAACGAGCCGCCCACCGGCCGGCCGAGCTGCCCCTGCTCCCCGGCCAGCGCGTCCACGAGCTCGTGCAGCGTGCCGTACCGGCCGGCCGCCACCGACGCGTACGGGAGGCAGTCCTCGAACGGCGCGGCGAGACGGCGCGCGGCCTCGAACGCGTCGCCGTCCCGCTCGACGACGAACACCAGGGGAAGCGGCTGGTCCGGCAGCCAGAAGAACGGCCTGCGGACAAGTTTCTCGATGACGCCGTGCACGTCGGCCACGTGGGTGTCTCCCGGGAGGCGGAGTCCGTTTTCGGGGTGGTGCGTGCTTCTGAAACTCGACCGTGACTCCTCCGCTCCCCGAAGGGAGCGGCTTCTCGCTAAGCCGCTTGTACGGCGTCGCGAAGGGCAAGCCCTGCCCTGAGGATGTTGGTTGCCGCGTTCACGTCGGCGTGCGCGGTATGCCCGCAGGCCGTACAGGTGAATTTGGCTTGGGTGTGGCGGTTCTCCTTGGCGACGTGCCCGCAGCGGGCACACGTGCGGGAGGTGTCGGCGGGGTTCACCGCGATCAGCTCGCGACCGGCGCTTTCAGCCTTGTGCGCGAGCACACGCAGGAACACCCCCCAACCCGCGTCCAGGATGCCGCGGTTGAGCCCGGCTTTGGCGGCGACGTTCCGGCCTGGGACCTCGATCGTGCCGGACGCCGACCGGGTCATGTTCACGATCCGCAGGTCCTCGTGCACGATCACGCCGTAGGCTCCTACCAGCCCGAGCGCAACCTTGTGCGCGCCGTCCAGCCACTGACGGCGAACCTTCGCATGCTGGGCGGAAACCCTGGCCACAGTCTTACGACGGCGATGGGAGCCGCGCTTTTCACGGGCGAGGTCCCGCTGAGCGGCGGCCAGCTTGTCAGCGGACGCGGCCAGATGACGCGGGTTGGCCAGATGCTCCCCGTCCGAGGTGGTGACCAGGGACGCCACACCCATGTCCAGGCCCACGGCCGCGTCGGTCGCCGGCAGGGGTCCTAGGGGGACCTCGTCGCACGCCACGACCACGTACCAGCGGTCGCCTTCCCGCTTCACCGCGATCGTCTTCACCCGCCCGCGCACGGGCCGGTGCCGGTGGACGCGGACGTGGCCGACGCCCTGCAAGCGGACGTAGGTCGCCGTCGGGTGCTCAGGCTGGGAGTCCCACCGGCAGCCGTCGCCGTCCTTGGGCCACTCCACCGTGCCGAACCACCCGCGGCCCTTGAACCGCGGGAAGCCGGGCTTGTCACCGGCTTCGACACGGCGGAAGAACGCCGCGAACGCCCTTTCCAGCCGGCGCAGAGTGGCCTGCTGAGAGGAGAACGACCACCGGCCCTGCCCATCGGGGTCGTCGGCGCGAATGTGCTTCAGCTCCCCCGACTGGTCGCCGTACCCGACACTCACCCCCGCCATCCGATAGGCCGTACGACGGTGCTCAAGCGCCGCGTTGTAAAGCTGCCGGTGATCCTCCAGGCACGCGGCGAGCGCAATGCGCTGATGGCGGGTCGGGCGCAACAGGAATGTGAAAGACCTACGCACGGCCGCTCGCCCTACGAGCGCGTCCGTACCGCGGTGCAGTACAGCGGAATGCCGGGGGAGGTAGGCACTCGACGAGTCACACGACCAGTATCACAGCACTCGGCATCCAATGCCTGGAAGATGAGAAGACAGGAAAGGGCCCGCGGGAGACCAAAAGACAAGCCCGGTCAAGGACGGCATGCCCCCTTCGCCTCAAGCGACGGTCCGCTGCCGAGGTCGTGAGGTGTCTCATCATCCGGACCATGGTCTAGAGCATTCGCAGGTCTCACTACGCTTGAACCGTGGCTGACATCGTGATTCCCGCTGACATCAAGCCCGCTGACGGCCGTTTCGGCTGCGGGCCCTCGAAGGTACGCCCCGAGCAGCTCGCCGCCCTCGCCGGCGAAGGCGCGAAGGTGATGGGCACGTCCCACCGGCAGAAGCCCGTCAAGAACCTCGTCGCCCGCGTCCGCGCCGGGCTCACCGACCTGTTCTCCCTCCCCGAGGGGTACGAGGTCGTGCTCGGCAACGGCGGCACCACGGCGTTCTGGGACATCGCCTCCTTCGGGCTGATCCGGGAGAAGTCGCAGCACCTGAACTTCGGTGAGTTCTCCTCGAAGTTCGCGACGGTCGCGAAGAAGGCCCCCTGGCTCGCCGACCCCTCGGTGATCAAGTCGGAGCCGGGCACCCACCCGCTGCCGGTCGCCGAGGAGGGCGTGGACGTCTACGCGCTCACCCACAACGAGACCTCCACCGGCGTCGCCATGCCCATCAAGCGCGTGGGTGACGACGGGTCGCTCGTCCTCGTGGACGCCACCAGCGGCGCGGGCGGCCTGCCGGTCGCCGCCGAGGACTTCGACGTCTACTACTTCGCGCCGCAGAAGAGCTTCGCCTCCGACGGCGGCCTGTGGATCGCGCTGTTCTCGCCCAAGGCGCTGGCCCGGGTGACGGAGATCGCCGAGAGCGGCCGGTTCGTCCCCGAGTTCTTCAGCCTGCCGACCGCGATCGACAACTCGGTCAAGGACCAGACCTACAACACGCCGGCGGTCGCCACGCTGTTCCTGCTGGCCGACCAGATCGACTGGATGAACGGCCAGGGTGGCCTCGGGTGGACCACCGCCCGCTCGGCCGACTCCGCCTCGCGCCTGTACACCTGGGCCGACAAGACGTCGTACACCTCGCCGTTCGTGGCCGACCCGGCGCAGCGCTCCAACGTCGTCGGCACCATCGACTTCGACGACACCGTGGACGCGGCGGCGGTGGCGAAGGTGCTGCGGGCCAACGGCATCGTGGACACCGAGCCGTACCGCAAGCTCGGCCGCAACCAGCTGCGTATCGCGATGTTCCCGGCCGTCGACCCGGCCGACGTCGAGGCGCTGACCGTCTGCGTCGACTACGTGGTCGAGCGCCTCTGACGGTTCTTCCCGGCGGCCGCCGCCCGGGTCCTGAGCCCGCGCCTCAGTAGGCCCGGCGGCGGCGGAGCAGCCAGGCGGCGATCACGCCGCCGATGAGGCCGAACAGGTGGCCCTGCCAGGAGACGCCCGGCTGGGTGGGCAGGGCGCCCCACAGGATCGAGTAGTACAGCACGGCGACCACGACGCCGAGGACGATGTCGAGAGCCCGGCGGTCGAACAGGCCCCGGGCCACGACGTAGCCGAAGTAGCCGAAGACGAGGCCGCTCGCGCCGATCGTGAGCGTGTCGGGCGGGCTGGTGAGCCACACGCCCATGCCGCTGACCAGGATGACGATCAGGCTCGCGACGAGGAACCGGCCGATGCCCCGGATGGCCGCCACGAACCCCAGGATCAGCAGCGGCACCGAGTTGGCCATCAGGTGGGCGAAACCCGCGTGCAGGAACGGGGCGAAGAAGATCCCGGGCAGCCCGTCCGGCTCGTGGGCGACGATGCCGTACCTGTCGAGTCTGTTGTTCTCGACGTAGTCGAGGATCTCGATCGCCCACATCGCCGACACGAGCACGATCATCAGGATCGCGCTGCCGAGGGCGCCGGTGAGCAGCTCGGACGCGCGTTCCCGCATCGACCGGCCGGACGGGGGCAGCCCGGGCTCGGATACACTCATGGATTCACCGTACGCAGTCACGCCCATGGACGAGCGGACTGCCCGGAACCACCCCGATCATGCCTGTCGGCGGCTATTCGCCCTTCCAGACGGGAGGGCGCTTCTCCGCGAAGGCCGCCGCGCCCTCCATGGCGTCACCGGACGTGAAGACCGGGCCGATGATCTCGCCCTGCTTCCGGAACATCTCCTCCCTGGACCAGTCGGCCGACTCGACGACGACCCGCTTGGTCGCGGCGAGGGCCAGCGGCGCGTTCGCGGCGATCGTGCGGGCCAGTTCGAGCGCGCCGTGCAGGGCCTCGCCCGGGTAGGTGACCCGGTTGACCAGCCCCAGCTCGTACAGCCGGGTGGCCGGGTAGTGCTCGCCGGTCAGCGCGATCTCCATCGCGACGTGGTACGGAATCCGGCGCGGCAGCCGCATGATCCCGCCCGCGGCGGCCACGAGCCCGCGCCTGGGCTCCGGCAGGCCGAACTTGGCGTCCTCGGAGGCGACGACGATGTCGCAGGCGAGCGCCAGCTCGAACCCGCCGGCCAGCGCGTACCCCTCGACGGCCGCGATGATCGGCTTCTTCGGCGGCGCCTCGGTGATGCCGCCGAAGCCCCGGCCCTCGACCGTGGGCATGTCGCCGGTGAGGAACCCCTTCAGGTCCATGCCCGCCGAGAACGTGCCACCGGCCCCGGTCAGGACGATCACCGACACCTCGGGGCTGGCGTCGAGCTCGTCGAGGGCGGCCGCGATGCCGCGCGCCACCGCGCCGTTCACGGCGTTCCTGACCCTCGGCCGGTTGATGGTGACGACGGCCACCCCGCCGTCGACGATCTCTACGAGCACCTCGTCCGGCGCGGCGGCCGGCCCGGAGTCAACCTCGGACAACCTGACCTCACCTGTCACTTGGGCTGGAAGCGGATGCCGCCGTCGAAGCGGATGACCTCGCCGTTCATGTAGTCGTTCTCGATCAGCGTGCGGACCAGGTGGGCGAACTCGGACGCCTTGCCCAGCCGCTTCGGGAACGCCACCGGCCCGATCAGCTTGGCCTTGAACGCCTCGGCGTCCTGGTCGCCGATCTTGCCGTAGATGGGGGTGTCGATGATGCCCGGCGCGATCGTCAGCACGCGGACGCCGACCACGGCGAGGTCGCGGGCGGCGGGCAGGGTCATGCCGATGATCCCGCCCTTGGACGCGGAGTAGGCGACCTGGCCCGTCTGGCCCTCGATACCGGCCACCGACGCGGTGTTGACCACGACGCCGCGGGCGCCGTCCTCGTCCGCCGGCTCGGTCCTGGCCATGGCCGCCGCGCCGATGCGCATGAGGTTGAACGTGCCGATCAGGTTGACGTCGATCACCTTGCGGTAGGACGCCAGGTCATGCGGAGAGCCGTCCCGCCCGACGGTGCGCTGGGCCCAGCCGATGCCCGCGCTGCTGACCACGGCGCGCAACGGCTTCCCGGTGGCGACCGCCGTCTCCACCGCGGCCTGCACCGACGCCTCGTCCGCCACGTCGGTGTGGGCGAACACGCCGCCGATCTCGTCGGCCAGCGCCTTGCCGCGCTCCGCGTTCAGGTCGGCCACGACCACGGTCGCGCCGACACGGGCCAGCTCGCGGGCGGTCGCCTCGCCGAGGCCGCTGGCGCCGCCCGAGATGATTGCTGCTGCTCCGTTCAGATCCATAGCCGGACCCTAACGCGATAACCGAATGAAGTTCTACTCGGGGTGGCGCAAAATCGCGGTATCGACGTCCGGATAGACCTTGATCCGCCGGTCCAGCCCGGTCGTGCGCAGGATGCGGGCGACCGGCGGCTGCGGGGAGGCGAGGCTCACCCCGCCGCCCTCGCTCGTGGCCAGCCGCCAGGCCTCGATCAGCACGCTCAGGCCGCTGGAGTCCATGAACGACAGCTCGCCGAGGTCGAGCACGAGGGTCGGGTTGTCGTTCGTTATGGCGTCACGCACCTCGTCGCGCAGGAACGGCGCCGTGAACAGGTCGAGCTCACCCTCTACGGCCACCACGACGGCGTTGGACAGTGATTGGCGCGCGAGCCGCAGCTTCAACGTGTGACCTCCTCCGCTGCGCCCACTTTACTTATCCATCACCCGGGGTGAGCGGGCACGGCGAAGCCGTACGGCAGTTCGAGCCGATGGTCGGCGAGCAGCCGCCCGTCGGCGAGGAGCGTGTGTGTCGGCCCGTCCGCGGCGATCACCCCATCGGACATGACGAGCGACCGCTCGCACAGCTCCAGCGCGTACGGCAGGTCGTGGGTGACCATCAGCACGGTCACGTCCAGGCTTCTGAGGATCTCGGCGAGCTCGCGGCGCGAGGCGGGGTCGAGGTTGGAGGAGGGCTCGTCGAGCACGAGGATCTCCGGCTCCATCGCCAGCACGGTCGCCACGGCCACCCTGCGCCGCTGGCCGAAGGACAGGTGGTGCGGCGGCCGGTCGAGGGCGTCGAGCATGCCGACCCGCTCCAGGGCGTCACGGACGCGGCGGTCGAGTTCGGCGCCGCGCAGGCCGAGGTTGGCCGGCCCGAACGCGACGTCCTCGCGGACGGTCGGCATGAAGAGCTGGTCGTCGGGATCCTGGAACACCAGCCCAACGCGGCGACGGATCTCCCGCAGCGTGTCGGCCCGCACCGGAAGGCCGCCCACCTCCACCGTGCCGTGCCCGGCGGTGAGGATGCCGTTGAGGTGCATGACCAGCGTGGTCTTGCCCGCGCCGTTCGGGCCGAGGAGGGCCACCCGCTCCCCCCGCCGGATCGTCAGGTCCACGCCGTACAGCGCCTGCGTCCCGTCGGGATAGGCGTACGCGAGCCTGCTCACCACGAGCGAGGGGCTGCCGGAGGTCATGTGGTGCTCCACGCCAGTAGGGCCGTCGCCGCGGCGAGGCAGGGAAGGATAGCCGCCGTCCCCCAGTCTCGCCCAGACGCCGATATATCCCTAATCGTCGGCATCTCGCCGGTGTAGCCCCGGCTCAGCATCGCGAGGTGGACCCGCTCCCCCCGCTCGTACGCCCGGATGAACAGGGCGCCGGCCGACTTCGCCAGCACCGGCGCCTGCCGCAGGTCCCGGGCGACGAATCCGCGCGACTCGCGGGCGACCCGCATGCGCCGCATCTGGTCGAGGATCACGTCGAGGTAGCGCAGCATGAACGTCGCGATCTGCACGAGCAGCCGGGGCAGCCGCAGCCGCTCGGCGCCGAGCAGCGTCATCCGGGGCTCGGTCGTGGCCGCGAGCAGGATCGAGGCGACCACGCCCAGCGTCGCCTTGGCCAGGATGTTCCAGGCGGCCCACAGGCCGGGGAGGCTGAGCGACACCCCGAGCACCTGGACCCGCTCACCGGTGCCGATCACCGGGATCGCCAGGGCGAACAGCACGAACGGCACCTCGATCACCATCCGCCGCGCGATCGCCCCCGCGGGCACCCGCGCGACCACCGCGACCGCGGCCAGCAGCAGCGCGTGGACGGCGAACGCCCAGAAACGCTCGCGCGGCGTGGCGACCACGCACACCGCGAACGCGACGACCGCCACCAGCTTGCACTGGGGCGGCAGCCGGTGGACGGGCGTGTCGGCGGGCCGGTAGATCGGATGATGGTGCCCGGCGCTCATCCGGCGCCCGTCACTTCGCCAGAGCGCCCGCGGGCGACACCCCGCCGGTCGGGCGCCTGCGTCGCCGGACGGCGTAGAAGACCCCGCCTCCGGCCGCCACGGTCAGCGCGACGCCCGCGACCCCGGCCAGGCCGCCGGAGAGCCGCTGGTCGCTCAGGCCCCTCACGGAGTATCCGGCCAGCGGGGCGTCCTCCGCCGCGTGCGGCTTCTCCTGCGCGCTCAGCCCCTTGTCGGACGCCACCTTCTCCAGCCCGTCGGGGGCGCTGGAGGCGTAGAACGACACGACGCCGGCCAGCAGCACGGCCACGATCGCGCCACCCGCCAGGACCGGACGCAGCCCGATCCCCGCCGAGGGCTTCTCGGCGGGCCGCCCGCCGACCTCGACCTCCCCCTCGGCCGTACGCAGCACCAGCGGCCCGGCCGTCCCGCGCGCGCCGTAGACGAGGTCGGGCCGTACGGCCAGCACGCTGCTCACGGTGAGCGCGGTGATGAGGCCCTCCCCCAGCCCGATGAGCACGTGGACGCCGCCCATCGCGGCGGCCACCGCGCCCAGGTCGATCGGCGCGGTGCCGCCGAGCCAGAACAGGACCGTGAAGACGAGCGCCGCGGCGGGCACCGAGACCAGCGCGGCGAGGAACGACGCGGCCACCAGCGTGCCGCGCCGGCGCGGGCCGGTCCGGGTGACCAGCCGGAACACCGCCCAGCCGACGACCGAGGTGACGATCGCCATGAGTGTGATGTTGACCCCGAGGGCGGTCAGCCCGCCGTCGGCGAAGAAGAACCCCTGGACGAGCAGCACGACCGCGACGCACAGCACGGCGGTGTACGGCCCGACGAGTATCGCGGCCAGCGCCCCGCCGAGCAGGTGACCACTGGTGCCCGCGGCGACGGGGAAGTTGAGCATCTGCGCCGCGAAGACGAACGCGGCCACCAGGCCCGCCATGGGAGCGGTGCGGTCGTCGAGCTCCCGGCGGGCGCCCCGCAGGCACACGGCCACGCCGGCCGCCGCGAAGACGCCGGCGCCGACGGACACGGGAACGTCGAAAAACCCATCGGGTACGTGCACGATCAAACCCCTCTGAAACGGGCAGTTCTCAATCCCACTTTAGAGCACGGGGTTGTAGTTGCAACTAATTCGCAATTAGCGCCGGCGCACGGCCCGGATCACCCGCTTGACCAGGGTCAGCGGGGTGTCCACGCGTACCGACAGGCTGAGCCGCCGGTTGACCGCCGTCGCGTACGGCCTGGCCGTCCACCGCAGGGGGCCACGCCACCACCGCATCGTCCGGGCGGGAGCGTCCATCGCGGCCTCCACCTTGACCGGGAGGCGCACCGGCGGCCCACCGAGGTCGAGTTCGAGGTAGGCGTCCCAGGTGCCGGGCGGCGGAACGTCCGTCTCGGCCGCGAACCCCTCTGGCGAGACGGCCACCGCTCGCTCCCGGTACTCCCGTCCCGGCCCCCGCTCACGCCACACCAGGTGCCGTACCGCCGGGGCGGCGGGCTCCTCGCCGACCCGCACGTGCCCCTCGACCAGCAGCCGCCGGGCCCGCCGGCGGGCCCGGGTAAGCCGTGCGGCGGCCGGGACGCCGGCCGCGTGCCCTCCGGCGTCGATCGACAGGTGGCCGTGCGACCGGGTGAGGAAGGGCACCACGGCGACGCCGTTCACCAGACGGGGGCCCGGGACGCCGGCCCCCGGGTCGCGGCTGGAGCCGAACCGGGCCGGCCTGCGCACGCCCTCGCACTCGACGAACACGTGGACGTCCCACACGCCCGGCGGCAACGCGGCCACGTCGATCAGGACGGTGAAGAAGCCGGTGGCGTGGAGCGCGGGAAGCGCCCGCTCCTCCCGGGAGAGGCGCTCACGCAGCACCAGCCCCACCACCCCGCCCTCGTCCGGTGCGGTGGCGGCGGGTGGTCCGGCCAGGCAGGCATGTCCGCCGACCACCAGATGATCTCCCTGCCAGGAGACGCCGGTCAGGCGGTGGCGCAGCGGCGCGGCCTCGACCCGCGCGAGCCGTACGAGACGGGCGGTGTCGTCGAGCGCGGCGAGCCTGGCGACGTCCATGTCGTCGAGGGCGGCCCGCACACCAGGCGTCAGCCACTGGCCGCAGATGTCGGCCACCTCGACGGCGATCTTCTCGCGGTCCGCCTCGTCGTCGTCCAGGAACGGCGCTCCCAGCCGGGCCAGCACGTCACGGCGCAGATGCCGCAGGAGCAGCCGGTCGCGCAGCGCGCCCGGCGGCACGTGCCGCGCCATCACCTCGATGGGCGTGCGGACCAGGCGCAGCCGGGTCAGGGGGTCGGCCACGCACCCCGCCTCGGCGCCTCCGGTTCCCGCGCCCTCCGCTCCGGTGGCCTCGGCGTGGTAGCAGTCGTGGTCCGCCACCACGGAGACGACCCGGGCGTGACAGTAGGCGTGCACGGTGAATGCCATGTCCTCGCCGGTCCGCTGCGTCTCGTCGAAGCGGAGGGCGTGCCGTTCCAGGAAGGTCCGGCGGAAGAGCTTGAAACACGTCAGGTCGTCGTAGACCGCGGCTAAGGAGGCCCGGTCGGCGCTGTCCCGCAGCCCGTCGCGAGCGCCGGAGACCCTTCCGACGACGACGTCCGAGCCGTTCCGGTCGGCCGCGGCGACCAGCGGCGTCAGCGCGTCCGGCGCGAGACGGTCCCCGGCGTCGCAGAAGAAGACGTACCGCCCGGCCGCGCGGGCGAGCCCTCTGTTGCGGGCGGCGCCCGGAGTGCAGGGGTGCCGGTCGTGGATCACGGTGATCACTCGCGGGTGACAGGCGGCGTAGAGGTCGAGCAGCTCGCGGGTCCCGTCGCGGGAACCGCCGTCCACGACGACGATCTCCTTCGCGACCCGCTGGACCAGCAGCGAGGTGAGGCAGCGGTCGAGGGACGCCCGGCAGTTGTACGCCGGGACGACGACGCTGACGTCGATCATCCCGCGGGCTCCCCGGCCGACGCGCCGATCACTCTCCGTGTCCATCACCTTTCATTATGTGCCCCTGACCCTCGCGAACAGCGCCTGCGCCGCTTACCCGGCGCGTCACGCCTCTCCGGGACGGCGTCACCGGGCCCGGCAGGGGAACCGGCCGTCGATCTTTGGCAGGCCACGGCATAGGTTGTCTGGAGTTCCAGCCAACTGACGGCAAAGGCAGGTCACTGTGACTCACGAGCTCAGCCACGAGCGGTTCGAGACCCTGAAGCGTGAATTCGACGCGATCGACCGCGACGGCGACGGCTTCATCACCGAGGCGGAGCTGCTCTCCTACTTCCCCGGCCTGCCGCCGGAGGCGATCGCCGCGCTGGACCGGGACGCCGACGTGGACGCCGACGGCCGGTTCTCCCTGGAGGAGTTCGTCCGACTGGCCGGCGCCCGCGACTGACACCCCCGCACCAATTGCGGATTCCGCAAAATTGCGCGCTATGCATCTTTGCGTAGCGCGCAAGTAGTTGTATGGTGGTCCGTGTGAGCGGGGATGAGGGGCGGCCGGGGCTGCGCGAGCGCAAGAAGCAGGAGACGCGCATCGCGCTGAGCTGGGCGGCGATCAAGCTTGTCGCGGAGCGCGGGCTGGAGAACGTTCGGGTGGAGGACATCGCGGCGGCCGCGGGGGTGGCGCCGCGGACCTTCAACAACTACTTCTCCAGCAAGGGCGAGGCGATCGCCGCCAGGCACCTCGACCGCGCCCGCCTGATCGCGCAGGAGCTGCGCCGCCGTCCGGTGTCGGAGCCCCTGTGGGAGGCCATCACGAGCGCCGTGATCACCCAGCTCGCGATGGGTGCGGACTACGACGACCGGCGGCCGGACCAGCAGTGGCAGACCGGCATCCGGCTCATGATCGGCGAACCCTCGCTGCAGGGCGAGATGCTCAAGGCCAGTGCCGTCGCCGAGGAGGAACTGGCCGCCGCCATCGCCGAGCGGACCGGCACCGACATCGCCCACGACCTCTACCCACGCCTGGTGGCGGGCGCGGCGGGGGCCGCGATCAGGGTGGCGATGGACCAGTGGTTGCGGGCCGACCCGCCCGTACCTGTCAGACCACTCGTCGAGAACGCGCTCGGCCTGCTCGCCGCCGGCCTGCCCGAACCCCGATCGTCGTAGTCGTCACCGGAGATCCGCAGGCCGCCGGATCTCACCGATCCTGTTCTAGGAGCGCCGGAACGGCCGTACCCCAGGTGAGCGACGTGCCGTGTCTCCGGCACGCCGCCCGGCCGTTCCCCATCCCCTGATCCGCGGGCACCGTCGTCCACCGGTGCCGCCCGCTCGATGCGCCATGCCCGAAATCGTCGCCATGCCCAGAAATTTCGCCATGCACGAAAACTTCGTCATGCCCGGAAAACCAGGAGGACCACCATGACCGTCGACGTCCTGATCGCCGGAGCCGGACCGAACGGGCTGATGCTCGCCTGCGAGCTGAGCCTGGGCGGCGTACGGCCGATCGTGCTGGAGCGCCTGCCGGACAACACCAAGGAGAACCGGGCCAACGGGCTGGTCGGCCAGGTCGTACGGGCCCTCGACCGGCGCGGCCTGTACGAGCGCCTCAGCGGCGGCGCCGAGCCGCCCCGGCCGAGCCCGGCCTTCGTCTTCGGCGCGCTGCCCCTGGAGCTGAGCAGGCTCGACGACAACCCGATGTACGGGCTGGCGGTGCCGCAGCGCCGAGTGGAGCAGGTCCTGGAGGAGCGCGCCCGGGAACTCGGCGTGGAGATCCTCCGCGGCCACGAGCTGACGGGGCTCGCCCAGGACGAGGACGGGGTCACCGTGGAGATCGCCGGGCCCGAGGGCCCCTACACGCTGCGTACCCGGTTCCTCGTCGGCGCGGACGGCGGACACAGCCGCGTCCGCAAGCTGTGCGGCATCGGCTTTCCCGGAGTGACCAGGGACGGCTCGGTCTCCATCGGCGCGCACGTCACCGTGCCCGCGGAGCTGGTCGACGCGGCCACCGGCGGGTTGAACGTACCCGGTTACGGGCTGATCCCCCCGTTCATGCACCACCGCACCGATCACGGCCTGTTCGTGTACGCGCCGTTCCCCACCGGAACGCTCGTGAACACCACGGAGTGGAACCGGGACGGCGGCGGCGACCGGCCGCCGACGCTCGACGAACTGCGGGAGAGCGTACGCCGGGTGCTCGGCGCCGACCTGCCGTTCGGCCCGCCCGAGGGGGACGGCCCGCACCTGCTGCGCCGCCTGAGCGGCGGCAACACCCGCCTGGCGGAGCGGTTCCAGGACCGCCGCGTGCTGCTGGCCGGCGACGCCGCCCACGTGCACAGCGCGATCGGCGGCCCCGGCCTCAATCTGGGTCTCCAGGACGTGATCAACCTGGGCTGGAAACTGGCCGCCGAGATCCGCGGGTGGGCGCCGCCCGGCCTGCTCGACACGTACGAGACCGAGCGGCGGCCGGCCGCCGAGCGCGTCGTCATGCACACGCAGGCCCAGTCGGCGCTGATCGCGCCCGGGCCGGAGGTCACCGCGCTGCGCGTGCTGTTCACCGAGTTGCTGCGGGACGAGCGCACCATCAAGCACATCGCCGACATGATGTCCGGCGCCGACATCAGGTACGACCTCGGTGGGGACCACCCTCTCGCCGGCCGGCCCGCCCCCGACCTCACGCTGGAGACGGAGACCGGCCCGGTACGGCTGGCCGAGCTGACCAGGAGGGCCCGCCCGCTGCTCCTGAACCTGACGCCGGACGCGGCGCCGGCCGCCGCGCTGGACGGAGCACTGGACGGAGCGCTGGAGGGGTGGCGCGACCGCGTCGACCTCGTCACCGGCAAGGCGGACCGGGACGCCCCTGCCGTGCTGCTCGTGCGGCCCGACTGCTACGTGGCCTGGGCCTCCGACTCGCCCCGGCTTGGCGAGAAGGAGCGTGACGCCCTGCGCGCGGCCCTGACCGCCGCGTTCGGCGCCCCTTCCGGCACCTCTTCCGGCGCCGGGGGCTGAGAGGGGTGAACGTCAGCCCGCGGCGCCGGACAGCTCGGGGTTCGGCTGCCGGATCGGGGTGAAGAACGCGGCGAGCGCGATCAGCAGGCAGGCCGCCCCCGCCAGCAGGCAGACCACCGCCACCCCGTGGCGCTGCGCGCCCCAGGTCAGCACGGCCGCCCCCGCCGGCCCGAGCGAGAAGTGGATGGTCCAGAAGGCGGAGGTGACCCTGCCGAGCAGGTGATCGGGGGTGACCTGCTGACGCAGCGACATCGAGGCGATCCCGGCCACGCTGACACAGCCGAGGTAGACCGCGGCCGCCACCGCGGCCCCCACGACACCGCCCGACGCGCCGAGCCCCACGATGGCGAGCCCGGCGACCGCGATCGCCCCGATCCAGGACGCGCCGAACCCCAGCCTGCGGCGTACGGGGCCGACGAGGAGCGATCCGGCGACGGTGCCGAGCGCGGCGACCGCGAGCACGGCTCCGACGGCCCCGTCCGGCCGGCCGAGGTCGTGCTTGAGGTGGTAGATCAGCACGTCGGTCAGCCCGAGGGTCAGGAAGATGAAGAACGACAGCAGCACGGTCAGGGCGCGCAGCACCGGCTGCCGCCACAGGAAACGGGCCCCGGCGAGCAACTCCCGCCAGTGCCCCCGGGCCTCATGGCGCTCCCGGTCCTCGCCGCCCTCCCCTGCCCCCGACGCCTCCGGCGAGGATGGTAGCGGCCGACGCCCGAACCTGATCAGCAGGATGCCGAGCGCGGAGATCCCGAAACTGGCCGCGTTGACCGTGATCGCGGCCGTCGGCCCGGCCCAGCCCGCGACCACCCCGGCCAGCAGCGGCCCGCCGATCCCCGCCGCGGCGGAGGTGGCGCCGAGCCGCCCGTTCGCCTCGGTGATCCGGCTCGGCTCGACCAGGTTGCGCACCACCGTGACGTACGTGACCTGGAAGACCATGCCGATCGCCTCGGCGGCCGGCAGCACCACGTAGAGCAGCCAGATCTTCGGCCCGAACGCCCAGGCGACGGGCACGATCCCGTACAACGCCATCCTGGCGAGGTCGCACCAGATCAGCAGCCGCCTGCGGTCCAGCCGGTCGGCGAGGATCCCGGCGAAGACCCCCGCCGCCACCGACGCCGCGCTCGCGAGGCCGGTCAGCAGCCCCATCCGCGCCACCGACCCGGTCACGTGCAGCACGAGCAGCGGGACGGCGATCAGGGCGAACGAGTCCCCCGCCACCGACAGCGTCTGCGATCCCCAGAAGACCATGAAGTTCCGGTCACGCCACAGCGGTGATCCTTTCCCTTCCACCTCCGTCATGCTGCCGCACGGAGCGACGCCAGGGGACCCGCGCTCGGGAACCGTACGGTCCCCGAGCGCGGGAGGAGCGGCGCAGCCGCCGGTCGTGCGGCGCGACCGTCAGTCCTCCGGCGTGGCCGGCGCACGGAACGGCGGCGCGTCGGGCACCGGCGGAAACGGGATCAGCGCCAGGACCGGGAGGAGTGACCGCTCCTCGTCGTCCAGGTGCGCCCGCAGTTCCTCCGACATACGGTCGAGTTCCGCCATGAACCGCCGGGGTTCGGCCGTGCCGATCCCGTCCAGCAGGGCGACCAGCTCCCCCTGGACGCGTGCGATCACCTGGTGCTGCTCGCCGAGACGGTCGAGGGCGTCGCGCAGGTGGGGATGCCGGTCCGCGAGCGTGGGAAAGACCGCGGCGTCCTCACCCCGATGATGGAGCGCCAGCCCCTGGCAGAACGCCAGGCAGTGTTGCCTGAGCCGCAACCCGAGCCCGAGGTCGCTTCGCTCCGCCCGGCTGTGTGCCTGCGCGGTGAAGTGGGCCTCGGCCTCCTCCCGTACGTGCCGGAGCTGGGCGCGCAGCCAGGCGTGGATCTCCAGCAGCTTGCCCGCCATGGTGGTGACGTCCTCGGGCACCTCGGCGGGCACCTCCGGGCGCTCCAGCACGACGACCGGCAGGGTGCGGGCCGTACGCGCCTGGTAGTCGCCGTACCCCGGGGCCACCCGCACGACGTGCTCGAACAACCGCTCGCGTGCCGCGCCCTCGGCCGGCACCGCGATCGCGTCGAAGACCTCCTCTCCCACCTCGACCCGTACGGCCGGACGCGCGAGCAGGTTGTGATACCAGGCGGGGTGGCGTGGCGCGCCACCCGCGGACGCCACGACCAGCAACAGGTCGCCGTCGCTGACGTAACCGAGCGGAACGGTGTGCTCCTTTCCCGACTTCGCGCCGACAGTGGTCAGCAGGAGCAGGTCGCCGCCCTCGAAAGGGCCGCCGACCCTGCCGCCGTTGGCGCGGAACTCGTCGATGACGGACTGGTTGAACGATTCGGGCACTGAATGAACTCCAAGAGATCGAAAGAATGAACACGAAGACGGGCGCGGTGACGGCGCGTGCCGGCATGCCGCTCGGGGCGCGTCCGCGCGCGGAAAGGCCGGCAGGCGGAGACTCCCGGACGTCAGAGGACCGGAAAAGGACCGGTTCGACGGCACGGCGCTCACCGTGAGGAACGACGGCTCACGAACGGCAGGCCAGCGGACGAGCGGCCGTGGCCGGCGACGGCGTGGGAGTGCGCTCGCCCATGGCGTACACGGGCGCGGCGGCTCAGCCGCGACGTGCGAGCACGGAGCGCGGCGTCAGGCGGGAGATGCGGAGTGTGTACTCACGGCGGAGGTCCCTTCACGAAGGTGCGACCCGGCTGCCGATCGGCCTACCGCTGCCTCCCTGGGGCAGCGTCCATTTGATCGGCGCCACGCGGCACGCCGATCATTAGAACCGGCCCGTTCTCCCCCTGTCAATGCGGTCCCGTACTCGGCGGAATCCGCGCCGCCGGCGGAAGCGGAGAACGTTTCGATTCGGAGAAGGAGACCGCATGGCGGATCAGACCACCTCGATCCGGCTCGTCCGGGTGGACGACGCCGAGATCATCGCCGCGCATCGGGCCCGCGACAGGCGGGCGTACGCGCAGTGGGAGCCCGCGCAGCCCGACGAGTTCTACACGACGGCCGGGCAGCGGGCCCGCATCGAGGGACTGCTCGCCGACCATCGCCGGGGCGACCGGTGGCCCGCCGTCATCGTGGCCGAAGGCGAGGTGATCGGCCAGGTGACCGTGAGCACGATCCTGCGCGGCCCCTTCGGCAAGGGCTTCCTCGGCTACTGGGTCGCGACGGCCAGCCAGGGCCAAGGGCATGCGACCCGAGCGGTGGGCCAGACCCTCGCGGTGATGCGCCGGGACCTCGGGCTGCGCCGCGCGGAGGCGCACACGCGACTGGAGAACCTCGCCTCGCAGCACGTGCTGCGCGCCAACGGCTTCCGGCCCTGGGGGATCGCCCACGCGCACATCCTCGTCGACGGCGCGTGGCGAGACGAGATCTTCTGGGAACGGCTACTCGACGAGGGGCCGCCCTTGACCCGCGCCTGACCATTTCCTGGGGCACCAGTTACCTTTTCGCGGCGCGTCGCGCGCCGCCGCACGGCCACGACTTTGAAACTCACTCTCCGCAACCATCACGTGGAGGAGGAGTTCGTGGTCACAATCGACCGGCGAGGATTCGCCAAGCTGGCTGGGCTGGGCGCGGTGACGTCCGTCGTCAGTCCGTCCCTGGGCACGGCCGCCCCCGCATCGGCGGCGCGGGCGCCGTACGCGGGAGAGCGCCGGCAGACCTGTCTTCGGGTGGCGCGCGATCTCCTGCTCGTGGAGGAGAACGGCACCGACCTCAAGCACCGGTACCTTCAGGTGCTCATCGACAAGGGTCTCCCCCGGGCCCGTACGTCCAAGAGGGTGCTGATCGTGGGGGCCGGCATCTCCGGGCTCGTGGCCGCCAGGCTGCTCAAGCAGGCGGGGCACCGGGTCACCGTCATCGAGGCCAACGGGAACCGCATCGGCGGCCGGATCAAGACCTTCCGCACGGGGTTCCGCGACCGGCGCCAGTACGCCGAGGCGGGGGCGATGCGCATCCCCGACTTCCATCCGCTGACGCTGGCGCTGATCGACAAGCTGGGGATCACCCGCCGCCCCTTCTACAACGTCGACGTGACGCCCGGCGTCCCGCCCAGGGGACCGGTGCCGCCGGTCGTCTACACCTCGCGGCAGGGACAGGTGTGGCGATCCGCCCCGCCGAAGGGCGACTTCACCGCTCCGCCGCGGATGAACCACACGTTCGTCCACGTGAACGGCGTCACCCAGCGACGGGACGAGTACGCCGCGGACCCGCGCAGGATCAACGCCACGTTCGGGCTCAAGGACAGCCGGACCGCGGCCCGGATCCTCGACGAGGCGCTCGACCCGGCGAGGGACTACTTCTCCGTGGTCCGGGGCGGCGACCGGGTCGACAAGCCGCTGCCGGAGCTGGTCGACGGCTGGGCCCGGCTGCTGCACGACTTCGACGGCTACTCGATGTACGCCTACCTGAAGGAGCACGCGAAGCTGAGCGACGAGGCGATCGACGCCATCGGCACGCTGGAGAACCTGACCTCCCGCCTGCCGCTGTCGTTCATGCACACGTTCCTCACCCGCAGCCTCGTCAACCCCGGCGTGACCTACTGGGAGATGGCCGGCGGCAGCGGATCGCTGCCGTACGCGCTGGAGCCCGGGCTGCGCGACGAGATCCGCATGGACCGCAGGGCCATGCGCATCGACACCTCCGGCCGGGGCGTGCGGATCTCGACCGTCAGCGAGGCGGGCAGCACCGAGGACGAGTTCACCCGGCAGGGGCGGCACGAGACGTTCGAGGGCGACGTCGCGATCATCACGGTGCCGTTCTCCGCGCTGCGCCACGTCGAGATCGCGCCGGCTCTGTCGTACGCCAAGCGCCGCTCGATCATGGAGTTGCACTACGACTCCGCGACGAAGGTGCTGCTGGAGTTCGGCAGGCGGTGGTGGGAGTTCACCGAGGAGGACTGGAAGCGCGAACTC
Organism: Microbispora triticiradicis; assembly: GCA_003260025.2. GTDB lineage: Bacteria > Actinomycetota > Actinomycetes > Streptosporangiales > Streptosporangiaceae > Microbispora > Microbispora triticiradicis. The sequence continues at coordinate 130,000 of QFZU02000050.1, forward strand.
GGCGGCCGTTACCGCCCCGGGCCCGTGACCCACGTGACGGGCGGCGGATCGGTCTGCGACAACGCCAACCGGTTCATGTACTTCCCCTCGCATCCGGTGTCCGGCAGTGAGGGCGGGGTCGTGCTGGCCAGCTACTCGTGGGCCGACGACGCGACCCGCTGGGACTCCATGGACGACGAGGAGCGGTACGGCTACGCGCTGCGCGGGCTGCAGGAGGTGCACGGCGACCGGATCGCGGAGTTCTACACCGGCCACGGCCAGACCCAGAGCTGGATGCGCAACCGCTACGCCTTCGGCGAGGCCGCGGTCTTCACCCCCGGCCAGATGACCGAGATCCACCCCGCCATCGCCGTGCCCGAAGGCCCGCTGCACTTCGCCGGGGAGCACACCTCGCTCAAGCACTCCTGGATCGAGGGCGCCCTGGAGTCGGCCGTACGCGTGGCCCTGGAAATCAACGCCTGACCCGTACGCCTTCGGTGCCCCCGGCGGGGTGAGGGCCACGGCAACCGGTGAAACCTGGTCGAAGGCGCCGTGAAACCCGGGCCGCCGAGAGTGATGCCATGAGCATCACAGAATTCCGACCTTCCGGGGGCGGCCCGTCCGCGGCCGGGGGCACCGATCTGGCCGTACGGGTGAGAGGGCTCGTGAAGACGTTCGGCGAGCACCGCGCCGTCGACGGCATCGACCTGGACGTGCGTTCGGGTGAGATCTTCGGCGTGCTCGGCCCGAACGGCGCCGGGAAGACCACGACGCTGCGCATGCTGGCCACCCTCCTGAAGATCGACGAGGGCCGTGCCGAGATCTTCGGGGTCGACGTGGCCGGCAACCCGCACGTGATCCGGCAGCTGGTCGGCGTCACCGGGCAGTACGCGTCGGTCGACGAGAACCTGACCGCCCGCGAGAACCTCTGGCTCTTCAGCCGCCTGCAGGGCGTCGCCGCGCCCCGTGCCCGGCGCATCTCCACCGAGCTGCTCGGCCAGTTCGGCCTGGAGGACGCCGCCGACAAACCGATCTCACAGTTCTCCGGCGGCATGCGCCGGCGTCTCGACCTGGCGGCCAGCCTGATCACCAGGCCACCGCTGATCTTCCTCGACGAGCCGACCACCGGTCTCGATCCCCGTACGCGCGGCCAGATGTGGGACACCATCCGCGGCCTGGTCGCCGACGGCTGCACGGTGCTGCTGACCACGCAGTACCTGGACGAGGCCGACCAGCTCGCCGACCGCGTGGCCGTCATCGACCACGGCCGCAAGGTCGCCGAGGGCACCCCCGACGAGCTGAAGACCGCCGTCGGCGACTCCACCCTCCAGTTGCTGCTCGCCGATCCGGGCGAGGTGCCCGCCGCCGTGGAGATCGTACGGCGCGTCCTCGGATCCGAGCCGGTCCTCAGCCCGGAGAAGGGCCGCCTCAACGTCGCCCTCGACCAGGCCGACCTCGCCGCGGACGTACTGATCGCGCTGCGCTCCGCCGGGGTGTCGATCACCTCGGTGAGCGTGGACAAGCCCAGCCTGGACGAGGTGTTCCTGGCCCTCACCGGCCACGGGACGGACGGGGACGCCGAGAACGGCAAGAAGGAGAACCGATGAGTACCGTGATCGCACCCTCCCGCGAGGTGGTCCGGGCCGCCGAGCGCGTGGCGGCAGCCCGGCCGCGTGTCTCCATCGGCGACACGCTCAGCCAGACCCTGATGATGGCCTGGCGGGCGCTCAAGAAGATGCGCCGCAACCCGGAGCAGTTCTTCGACGTGGCGCTGCAGCCGCTCCTGTTCACGGCCATGTTCGCCTTCATCTTCGGCGGCGCCATCGCCGGCGACGTGGCGAGCTACCTTCCCCTGATGATCCCCGGCATCGTCGCCCAGACGGTGCTGACGACGTGCATGGCCACGGGCACCCAGCTCCGCGAGGACATGGAGAAGGGCGTCTTCGACCGGTTCAAGTCGCTGCCGATCGCCCGGATCGCGCCGCTCGCCGGCCCGATGGTGGCCGACCTGCTGCGCTACACGATCGCGGCCACGCTGACCTTCGCCATGGGCCTGGTGATGGGCTACCGCCCGGACGGCGGGCCGGCCGGAGTGCTCGCCGCGATCCTGCTGGCGGTCGTCACGGGCTGGTCGCTGGCGTGGGCCTTCACCTGGGTCGGCACGATCGCCCGGAGCGCCCAGGCCGTGCAGGGCATCTCGATGATGATCCTGTTTCCGCTGACGTTCCTGTCGAACGCGTTCGTCCCGGTCGAGACCCTGCCCGGCTGGCTGGCCGCGTTCGTCCGGATCAACCCGGTCTCACACCTGGTCACGGCCACCCGCGACCTCGCCAACCACGCACTCGTCAGCGGAGAGGTGGGCTGGACGCTCCTCGCGTGCGCCATCGTCATCGCGATCTTCGCGCCGCTGTCGGTACGCAGCTACAAGCGGCACATGTGACGTTCGTCCGTCGCGGCCGAAGACCTGCTCGACGAGGCTCCGCGCCTCGGGGAGCAGGTCGGCACCGCGCCGATCGCCGTACTCGGCCCGGACGGCGGCGATCGTCCCGGGCGCGGCCCGCTCCGCGTACGGCTCTATCAGCTCGATGGCCATGCTGGGCATGCTGTTGTGGTACGTGAACCGCTCGGCCAGCACCAGCAATCCGATCGCCTCATGGGGAGCCATCGCTCCCCGCAGCAGCCCCCAGGCGCCGAGCCCGAAGAGCACCGTGCCGCACAGCGGGTAGTCGAAGGCGGGGTCGTCCACGCTCCACAGGGCAGGGCCCCAGGTGTCGGAGAAGGACCCCGCCAGGGCCAGCGGGTTGTAGCCCTGGGCGATGGAGAACAGCGTCTCGCCGTACCCGGCGTCCTCCGGCGACGCGTGGTACGCGTACGCCGTGAGGGCGACCGACACCGCGATGATCACCCACGGCGTCTCCGCCGGCTGGTTGCTCTTCGGCAGGCGCAGGTCACGCGCCCGCTCGACGGCCAGGCGATACTCCCCGAGAGCGGCGGCCGTCTCGCCGCGGGTGAGGGCGAGCTCGGCCGAGCACATCGAGGCGATCGCCGACACTCCGAGCACCGCCTCTCGGGCGTTGATCCGGGTGATCTCGGCGAGCTCGGCCTCGGCGGTGCCGAGATCGCCGCCGGCGAGGGCGGAGGCCAGCAGCACCGTACGGAGCTGGGTCTCGTCCTCGGTCGCCGCGAGCCGGTGCAACACCGGAATGGCGGTTCGCGCGTGCTCGACCGCCCCCCGGTGATCGCCGCGGCGCAGCACCAGGTGGGCGAGCGCGGCGTGCAGGATCGCGGCGAGCCACGGCCCGTCGTCCACGGGCAGCATCGTCAGGGTCTGCTCGGCGGCCTCGATCGCCCCGGTCACGTCTCCCGCGTTCTCCAGGATGTAGACGCTCATCTGCGTCGCCATGGAGGCGACGTGCCGGTCGCGGCTCCGGCGCAGCTCCATCAGCCGGCGGTGTATCTCGACCCCGTCGCCCGCATGACACGCGAACAGCACCGTGGCCATCGCCGCCAGCCGGGGGTCGGTCGTGGGGCCGACGGGCAGCGTCTGGATGACGTCACGTACCGGGTCCACCCGTCGATCGGTGACCATGCTGTTCATGAGTGTGATCAGCATGGCGCCCCTGGTCACCTCGACGAGGTGCGGGGGCGGCGTCCAGGCGGTGACCACCTCACAGATCGCGTCCAGGTGGACGAGGAGCCGGGAGTGCTCGCCGCGGATCGACCACAGCGCCCCGAGGCCGGCCAGCAACTGGACCGTCGCGACCGGATCGGCCTCGCCGAGTGCCTGCCGGAGCAGATCGGCGAGGTTGCCCTCCTCCGCCCGCATCGCGTCGACCGCCGCGAACTGGGCCGAGGTGAACATCGCACGGCCGTTCTCGACCGCGTACGCCGTCGCCCAGGCCCGTTGCGCCGCCTGGGCGTCCGTCTCCTCGCCGGCCTCCCTCAGCCGCATCCGCCCGAACTCCCTGACGGTTTCCAGCATCCGGTAACGGAGACCGTACGTCGTCTCGGAGAGGCTCAGCATCGACTGCTCGGTCAGCGCGGCCAGGACGTGCAGGGCGTCCGGGCCGAGCACCTGCTCGGCCGTGGCCAGCGTGAAGCCGTCGCCGAACAGCGACAACCACCGCAGCGCCCGCCGTTCCGGCTCGTCCAGCAGGTTCCACGACCAGTCGATGACCGCGAGCAGCGTCTGGTGCCGGTCGGGGGCCGTACGGTTACCGCCGCGCAGCAGGGCGAACCGGTCCGCGAGCCGCCGCGCGATCTCCTCCACCGACATCACCCGCACCCTGGCCGCGGCGAGCTCGATCGCGAGCGGCAGCCCGTCGAGGCGGGCGACGATCTCCTCGGCCACGCCTTCGTCGATCCGTACGCCGGGGCGGGCGGCGGTGGCGCGCTGGCGGAACAACTCGACCGCGTCGCGCGCCGGTAGCGCGCCGAGCGGATAGACGCGTTCGGCCGGGATCGACAGGGCGGCGCGCGAGGTGGTGAGCACCCGCAGGTCGCGGGTCGTCACGGTCAGGAAACCCACCAGGTCGGCGACGGCCTCGATCACATGCTCGCAGTTGTCCAGGATGAGCAGCGCCGGGGCCTGGCCGAGATGCTGGGCGATGCGGGCGCGGACGTCGGAGCGCTGCTCGGCGGTCAGGGCACGACGCCCGCTGACCGAGTCGCGGACCCCGAGCGCCGAGCCGACCTCGCCCACCACGCCCTCCGGCGAGGAGACGCCGACGAGCTCGACGAAGTGCGCGACGGGCTGCGCGGCGTTCCTGCCGACGATGTGGGCCAGCCGCGTCTTGCCCAGCCCCCCGGGGCCGATGATGGAGACCACCCGGTTGGTCCGCAGCAGGGCGTGCACCGCGCGGATGTCGCCGTCGCGGCCGAGCAGCGAGGAGCCGTCGAACAGGATGCCCTCACGCACCGGCCGGTCGGCGACGAGGAGTTCGGCGTACACGCGGGTGAGCTCGGGCCCGGGTTCCGCGCCGAGCCGCTCCACCACGGCCGCGCGATACCGCTCATAGCGCTCCAGCGCGGCGGCGGCACCCCGTACGGCGGCCTCACTGCGCAGCAGGCAGGCGAGCAGTTCCTCGTCGTGCGGCCGATCGGCGGCGGCCTCCTCCAGCAGCGGCAGCGCGCCCTCGTGTGCGCCGCTCCGGCCGCGCGCGATCGCCGCCACCCGTCGCGCCTCGGCCGCCCACCCCGCCGCGGCGCCCCTGAGCTCGGCCAGCGGGCCCGTCGCGCCGTCCGATCCGCTCTTCCCGAGATCGATCGCCTCTTCGGCGCGGCTGCGCGCGAGCGCCACATCGCCTTCGCCCAGCGCGGCGCGTGCCTGCTCCACCAGCGCGGCGAGCAGCAGCGCGTCCACCTGGTCGGCCGTGAGCCCGAGCCGGTAACCACGCGGAATCCGGACCACGACATCGGCGTGGGTCGCCGCCCTGGTCCGCGAGACGACCACCTGCAGCGCCTTCGCCGGATTGGCCGGCGCCTCCTCAGGCCACAGCTCCTCGATCAGGCGCTCGTCACGAACCCCCGCACGCCCGTGCGTGGCGAGCACGGCCAGCAGGGTCTGCGCACGGAAGCCGACCACGCGCGCACCCCGCCAGCGGACGCCGTCGAGCAGGACGAGTTCAGGGGACACACCTTCAGCTTACGGACGAGCCCCCCTTGACGGGCGTGCCCACGCGCATCTCGCCGAGGACGCGGTCGCCTCCGAATTGTCGTCACCCGGTCAGGTGTCGCACGACCGACCGTAACGCCACAAAGGACTGACATATGTAAGCTAATGCTGACACGTGTCAGCACAAGCCAGAAGGGAGCATCATGAGCTCCGATCTTGTTGCGGTGCTGGCAGCGCTGGCGAGCCCGCAGCGGCTGCGGTTGATCGCAGCGCTGGCCAGTGGCAGCAACTACGTCAGTCAGTTGGCTCGTGAACTCCAGCTGAGCCGGCCGTTGGTGCACATGCACCTACGCCGACTGGAAGAAGTGGGGCTTGTCATCGGCCGGATGGAGCTGTCCGCCGACGGCAAGGCGATGCGGTTCTTCGATGTCGCGCCGTTCGCCTACCAGCTCACCCCGGAAGCGATCCAGGACGCGGTACGAACAATGGAGGAGAAGTGACTCAATCGGTGGACGAGAGCATCGATCTGGTGGCTTGGCAGGGCACCTTCGCATTTTTGATCACACTCGCCGTGGTAGCCCTGCTGGCGGTTTACGTAACCAGGCAGTGGCGCCGCGCGTGGGAGGCCCGGGCCGCAGTCGACCGCGACAACGCGTTGCGTGATCTGGCGGTGAAGTCCGTCGCCGCCCAGCAGGCGCAGGCGGACGAGATAGCCGCGCTGCGCTCAGAGTTGGCCGCGGTGAAAGCGGACACGGGCGGGATCCACGAACTGCTCCGCAGCGTGAGCTGACGTGCGAAGAGTTCTGCTGTGGACGGCCGCGTCCTTGCTGGTGGCGGCCTCAATGCTCGCGCTGCTGACGTTCACCTACTTCTGGCGCTCGCCGGCCTATTACCCGCGGCCGCTGGCGGCCTCCCCCACGGAAACGCGCATCATTCCACGGTCGCAGTACTCCGAAGAGCACCGCCGTCCCTACACCTACCGCCATGGCAACGTGGTCGTCTTCGGGGCTGAACACAAACCCGCATCCGTCGATCTGCAGCTCCGGCAGATCGACGAGATGTGGCGGGAGCTGCGCCCCACCGTTGCCCTGGTCGAAGGCAGGTTGGGATTCCTCGCGCCGGGCTTCATGGATCCGGTGGAGCACTATGGCGAGTCAGGTCACGTGTACGCGCTGGCGAAGAAGGACGATGTGCAGGCGTACACGTGGGAGCAGCCGCTTGACGAGCACATCACCGATCTCGCCCGCGTGCACGCGAAGGACCGGGTAGCGCTCTTCATGGTGTTGCGGCCCTACTTCAGTAACCTGCGGTTTGGCAAACCTGAGTCGCCGGAGGCCTTCGTGGAGGAGTTCCTCGGCCGGGCGGATCATCCAGCGATACGCGGAGAGATCAATAGCATCGCCGACATCGACCGCATCTGGCAGCGCGATTTCGCCGGCGGCAAAGACTGGCGGGACGTGTCCGACGAGACCGATCTCCCCGGCTATCTCGAGCAACTGACCGAAGATTCCAACGATCAACGTGACAGGTATCTGGTCCGCCTGATCTCCCATCTCAGTGCCGAAGGTGAACGAGTGTTCGTAATCACCGGCTCCAGTCACGCCGTACTAATAGAGCCGGCCTTGACGTGACCGTTGCTGTCAATGATCCACCATTCGCCGGATAAGTCGCTCGGGTACGGCTTGTGCTCGGTCTTCACCGTGGATCGAGCACGCGCGTCATCCAGATCGTGTCGCCGCGTTCGGCGTCCTCGGTGATGCGGTCGCTTCGGTAGAAATCGAGCTTCTCGAGGACCCGGAACGAGGGTGCGTTCCACTCCCGCACGGTCGCCCAGAGACGTCGACGTCCTGTTCGCGTCGCGGCTTCGACGACCGCACGGGCGGCCTCTGTCGCGTAACCACGGCTGTGAGCTCGTTGCGCCAGCTCGTACGCGATCTCAGGTTCGTCGAAAGATGCCTGGCCGACAGTCAGTCCGCAGTACCCGATGAACTCACCGCTGTCTCGCAACTCGATCGGCAGCAACCCGAGCCCCGGTTCCGCCATCAGCGGATTGTGAAGAAGCCGGTCGCGCATGTCCTCGACCGTCGGGCGTCCCTCGGCGTCGATCCGCCGTACCGCTCGTGGACCCCGCTCAAGCCATAACCTGCGGTACTCCTCGGCATCCGACGGCACCCACCGCCGCAACCGCAGCCGCTCGGTCACCAGCTCCGCCGGCAGATCCGTGTAGGCCCCCACCCGGCCACCCTAACCTCGGGCTTTCGCGGCGAGTTTGAGCGGGCTTGATCGTTTACATGAGAAAAGTGCCTTTGAGCTGGGAGGATTGGGCTTGTC
>QFZU02000051.1 GCA_003260025.2 Microbispora triticiradicis
GCTGCCGCTCGCCCTGCGGGAGGTCCCGCCCGCCCGCTGCCGCCTCTACGTGCTGGCCGACCTCGCCGACCCGGCCGCCGCCGCGCCCCTGGCCGCCGCGCTGCTGGAGACGGCGGAGCCCTCGCGCGCCCGGTCCGGCGGGGGCGACGCGGCGGGCGGCGGGCGGTGGGCCCTGTTGCGCGCCCTCACCGTCGCCCCGCCGGATCGAGGTCACGTATGCGGCGGGGGCCTCGTCCGCCGCCTGCTCGACCGACTGCTCGACGACCTGCTCATGGAACTGCGCGCAGACGGGATCCGATCCGTCGTCTTCCAGGCCGTCCCCGGCGACGTCCCCGGCGCCATCCCCGGCGACGGCACCGGGAACGGAACCGGGGGCGCCGCGGTGCGCGCCCTCCTGGAGGACGCCGGTTTCACCGAGCGGACCGGCCCCCCGTTCGCTGGCGAGAATCACCGGACATCTGAGTATGATGAGCCAGAAATCCGACTTAGGGCCGTATGGCTTGTTCGGGAGTTGTGATGCGGACAAGCATCGACGGCGGGCGATTACCGGCGCCTCGCCCGGCCCGGGCCGACCGGCGGAACTCCGCCCTGGACTTCCGCCTTCTCGGCACGGTCGAGGTCGCCGACGCCGCCGGAACGGTCCTCGACCTCGGCCCGCGCAAGCAACGCGCCGTGCTGGCGCTGCTGTTGCTGAACGCCCCCCACGTCGTGCCGCTCGACCAGCTCATCGACCGGCTGTGGAGCGACGAGCCGCCCTCCAGCGCCACGGGAACGCTCCAGGCGTACATCTCGCACCTGCGCAGAACGCTCGAACCCCTGCGCAGCCCGCGCTCGCCCGCCCAGGTGCTGCGCACGAGGGAGCCCGGCTACCTGCTCGACCTGCAGCCGGACCAGATCGACGCCGAGCGGTTCACCCGGGCCGCCGAGGCCGCGCACGCCGCCCTCGCCGCCGGCCGTCCCGAGGAGGCCGACCGGATCCTCCGGCCCGCGCTGGCCCTGTGGCGCGGCGAGCCGCTGGCCGACCTCGCCGACGAGCCGTTCGCCCGGTCCACGATCTCCCGGCTGACCGAGACCCGCCTCTCCGCGCTGACCGTACGGGCGGAGGCGTGGCTCGCGCTGGGACGGGCGGCCGAGGTGACGGTCGAGGCCGAGCGCCTGCTGGAGCGGGACCCCTACCGCGAGGGCCTGTGGGCGCTGCTCATGCGTGCCCTGTACCGGGAACGCCGCCAGGCCGAGGCGCTGGCGGCCTACCAGCGCTGCCGTGCGCTGCTCGACGACGAACTGGGGCTCGACCCGAGCCCGGAGCTGCGGCGGCTGGAGCAGGCCATCCTGCACCAGGACGAGTCGCCGGCGGGCCCGTGGCCACCCGCCGCGGCGCCGGCGCGGCCCGCCGGGCTCGCACCGGACCCGCCGGTCTCCTCGGACAGGGACGCCACCGCGCCCGGCGCCCCGGACACCGTGGACAGCGCGGACGCGTTCGCGCAGGCCTCCGGAACGCCGGGCCTCGTGGGGCGGGAGCCGTACCTGCGGCGGATCGCCGAGCGGCTCGACGACCTGCGCCGGGGCGTCGGCGGGGTGTTCCTGGTCAGCGGGGAGTCCGGCATCGGCAAGACCCGCCTCGCGGAGGCCGCCGCGGCGATGGCGGCCGGACGCGGAGCCGTGGTCGCCTGGAGCAGGTGCGTCGAGGGAAGCGGCGCTCCCGCGTTCTGGCCCTGGATCCAGGCGCTGCACGCCCTTGAGACGGACGGCGACCTCGCCCGCCTCGCCCACCGCCTGTCGGACGGCGACCAGCCAGACGCCAGGGCAGACGACCGGGCAGGCGACCGGACAGGCGACCGGACAGGCGACCCGACGGACACGGCCGACCCAGACACCGCCCGGTTCCTGCTGCACGACGCCGTGGCGCGGGCGCTGGCGCGGCGGGCCGCCGCCACGCCGGTCCTGGTCGTGGTGGAGGACCTCCACTGGGCCGACGCGGCGTCGCTGAAGCTGCTCACCTTCCTCGGCGCCGACCTGCACCGCCTCCCGCTGCTGGTGCTCGCGACCGTACGGCCCGAGCCCGCGACGGGCAGGCAGGCGCTGACCGAGGCGCTCGGCGAGCTGACCCGCCAGCGCGGCACCGAGCGGATGAGCGTCGCGCCGTTCACCCCCGAGCAGATCATCGACTACCTGCGGGAGGCGGGCCGGGACGGGTCCGGGCCCGAGCTCGCCCGCGCGCTGCACGACAGGACCGGCGGGAACCCGTTCTTCCTCGGCGAGCTGTTGCGCCTGCTGACCAGCACCCACACCGGCGGCCGGGTCGGCGCGGCGGACGTGCTGGAGACCGCCGTGCCCGACGGCGTACGCGACGTGATCAACCAGCGGGTGTCGCGGCTGCCGGAGGACTCCCAGACCCTGCTGCGCGCCGCCGCCGTCATCGGCCGGGACGTGGACGCCGACGTGCTGGAGACCGCGACCGGCATCGGCGGGTCCCGGGTGATGATGCTGCTCGAACCCGCCGTCGCGACCGGGCTGCTGGTCGAGGTGGACGGCGGCTGGGACTACCGCTTCTCGCACGCCCTGGTCCAGGAGGCGCTGTACTCGGGGCTCAGCCGGAGGCAGCGTGCCCAGCTGCACGGCCGCGTCGGCGAGGCGATCGAGAGCCTGCGGTGGGGCGAGGCCGCCTCGCGGCTGCCCGCGCTGGCCCACCACTTCGCGCTGGCCGCCCGGGTCGGGTACGCCGGCAAGGCGGTCGCGTACGCCGTGGAGGCGGCCGGGCAGGCGGCGGCGCGGCTCGCCTACGACGAGGCCGTCCTCTACTGGGAGCAGGCGCTCGACGCCTGCGCCGCCGGGCCCCCGGCCACCCGGTGCTCGCTGCTGATCGGCCTGGGCAGGGCCCGGCGGGTGACCGGCGACGTGGACGGCGCGCGGAGCGCGCTCGACGAGGCGGTGACGCTCGCCACCGCCCTCGGCGACGACGCGGCGGTCATCGAGGCGGCCACGGTCTTCGGCGGCGTCACGCTGTGGAACTGGCGCTCGTACGGCGTCGTGGACGAGCGCATGGTGACCGTGCTGGAGGACCAGCTCTCCCGGCTGGATCCGGACGCCGCCGCCACCCGGGCGGAGCTGCTCGGCACGCTCGCCGTCGAGCTGTACTACGGCGAGCGGCGCGGGGAGGGCCGCCGGCACGCCCTGGAGGCCGTGGAGCTGGCCCGCCGTACGGGTGACACCCGGTTGCTGGCGCGCACGCTGAACAACTTCGTCATCGCGGCCTGGACGCCGGAGAACGAGGAGGCACGCTACCGCGCGGCGGAGGAGATGCTGGGCCTTCCCGGCCTCCCCCGGGCCACCGAGATCATCGCCCGCCTGCACCGCATGCCCAGGTTCCTGAAGGCGGGCCTGATCGCCGACTACGACGCGGAGCTGGCCCGCTGCCTGCGGCTCACCGCCGAAGTGCGAATGCCGGAGATCGAGACACAGGTCTCGTACGCCGCGGCCGGCCGAGCGTTGCTGGCGGGCGACTGGGCGGAGGCGAAGCGCCTCGCCGACCTCAGCACCGGGAGTTACCGTCGCACCAGCCTCTGGGGGCCGGACGTCCTGAAGCAGATCAACTCGTTCTTCGTGGAATGGGGCCAGGGCCGGGGCGGTGACCTCCTCGCCGAGCTCGTCGACTCCGCGGCCGACGAGTCCAACTTGATCGCGCGCCCCACGGCCGTGCTCGCGGCGGTCGAGGCGGGGGACCATGACCTGGCCCACCGGCTGATCGACCGCTGGGGAACCGTGGCGCCACAGGACTGGACGTGGCAGTTCGTCGCCTGGCAGTGGGGTCTGGTCGCCGCGCGGCTCGGCCGTCCCGACCCCCACGCCATGCTCGCGGAGCTGCGGCCCATCGCCCACGAGCTGGTGATCATGGGCACCGGCTGCGTCGCCTGGGGAACACTCCACGACGTGGTCGCCGGGCTGCTGCACCGGACCGGCGACACCTCCGCCGCGCTGGCGCACGCCGAGGCGGCGCGCGATGCCCATCGCCGGCTCGGCCTGCCCCATCTCGTCCGCCGCAGCGAGGCCCTCGTACGGGAGATCTCGGGCGGCTGATCCCGGCTGACTCTCCAGCTCGGCGCCCGTCGCGGACCGGGTGCGGCTGCGGAACGCTCGCAACTGCGCCGGGCACGCTGTTGTCGAGGTGCTGCGACGGCTTTTCCGAGGCATGGTGGTGCCATGAGCCAGGAACAGGCCGGTCCCGGTCCCCGGCACGAGCACGGCCACGGCCACGGCCACGGGCATGGGCACGGGCGTAGTCCCGGACATGGTCACGGTCCTGGGCACGCTCACGAGCACAGACAGGACGGCGGGCACGAGGCCGGGCACGGGCATGGGCACGGGCACGGTGGGGGCGGGTTGCGGGGGCGGGTCGCGCACCTGCTGCGGCCGCACTCGCACGAGGCCGCGGACAAGGTCGACCCGGCGATGGAGTCCTCCGCCCGGGGCATGCGGGCGCTGTGGGTGTCACTGGCCGGTCTGGGGGCGACGACGCTGGTCCAGGCGGTGGTCGTGGTGCTGTCGGGGTCGGTGGCGCTGCTCGGCGACACGCTGCACAACGCGGCCGACGCCCTGACCGCGGTGCCGCTCGGGATCGCGTTCCTGCTCGGCCGCCGTCCGCCGACCCGCCGCTACACGTACGGCTACGGGCGGGCCGAGGATCTCGCGGGCGTGGCCATCGTCCTGACGATCGCCGCCTCCTCGGCCGCCGCGGCGTACGCCGCGATCGTCCGGCTCCTGGAGCCGCGGGAGGTCACCCACCTCGGGGCCGTAGCGGCGGCGGCCCTGGTGGGCTTCGCCGGCAACGAACTGGTCGCCCGTCACCGCATCCGGGTCGGCCGGGAGATCGGCTCGGCGGCGCTCGTCGCCGACGGCCTGCACGCCCGCACCGACGGTCTCACCTCGCTGGCCGTGCTGGCCGGGGCGGGCGGGGCCGCGCTCGGCTGGACCTGGGCCGACCCCGCCGTCGGGCTGCTCATCACGGTCGCGATCCTGACGGTCCTGCGGCAGGCCGCGCGGGAGGTGTACCGGCGGCTGATGGACGCCGTCGACCCCGCTCTCGTGGACCTCGCCGAGGCGACCCTCCGTGGCACGCCGGGCGTGCTGGGCACCGGCCAGGTGCGGCTGCGCTGGATCGGGCACCGGCTGAGGGCCGAGTGCGAGGTGATCGTCGACGCGGGGGCGACCGTGGTGGAGGCCCACCGGGTCGCGGTCGAGGCGGAGCACAACCTGATCCACGCCGTGCCCCGGCTGACCGCCGCGATCGTGCACCCCGATCCGTCGCCCGGTGACGGCGTGGACCACCACGCCGTCCTCGACGGCCACCACCAGGATCAGCGGCGGGACCAGCGGCAGGACCAGCGCCGGGATCACCCCCAGGACCACCGCCGGACCCACCGGCACGAGAACCGGCGCGACCACCGGCAGGATCGCCGTCACGACCACCACCCGGCAGGCCGGCCCGGCTGACCCGCCGGAGGCGGCCGAAGGGTCAGAACCAGCCGCGGTGGCGGGCCATGGACGCCAGGCCGTCGCGCAGCGCCTGCTCCACCGCGCCCGGATGGTCGCCGTACCCGACCCGGAACCGGTTGTAGACGTCGTGACTCGAGGTGAGGAAGCCGCCCCTCTTGTCGGCCTCCAGGATCACGTCCATCGAGTGCGGCCCGGCGATGAAGGTCAGCTCGAGCTCGCTGAAGTGGCGCCGCCACTCGGAGCCCGCGTGATACTCGATCTCCTGGTAGAACGGCATGGACGAGCCCCGGATCGTCCCGCGTTCCAGGTCGGCCCGCTTGAAGTGGAAGCCAATGCGCATGAGCGCCCCCAGCAGGTGGTCCTGCGCGGGCAACGGGGCGACGTGCAGCGGGTCGAGGTCGCCCTTGTCGAGCGCGCCCGCGAGCGCGAGCTCGGTGGCCACGCCGAGACGCATGCCGGGCAGCGGACGCCCGCCGATCGCGCTGACCGGCGTCTCCCAGGGCACCGGGATCGCGAAGGGCAGCGTGCGCGCCTCTCCCGCCCGCAGGTCGAACGGCCCGGACACCGGCGCCCGCAGGAAGCTGTACGTGACGTGGTGTTCCTCGTCGCCGCGCTCGACCTCCACCACGGCGGTGAAGTCGACGGTGATCCCCTCCACCTTGTGGTCGGAGGAACCACCCCGGAAACGGACCTCGCCGTACAGGGTCTCCCCCGGGCGCACGTGCGGGTCACGCAGCACCGTGTCGACCTCGACCCCGGATCCCAGCGCGGCCATCAGCTTACGGAACACCGATCACTCCCTTCGTTCGCGTACACCGCTCGGAACGACCCGTTCCCCCGCCGGGTTCCCGCCGGCGGTGTCCGTTCCGGGCCGTCCCGTTCGTCGTACGGTCAGGATGGGACGACGGCCCGAGGAGGACGGATGAAGTACGTGCTGCTGATCTGCGGCGACGAGTCGGCGGCGGAACACGCCGCCGACGGCTGCGGCGGGTGGTCGGAGACGATGCTGGAGCGCGGCGTGCTCCGGGGAGGGGCGGGGCTGCGCCCGCCGGACGACGCCACCACGCTGCGGGTGCGCGGCGGCGAGGTGCTGCTGTCGGACGGGCCGTTCGCCGAGACCAAGGAGCAGATCGGCGGGTTCTGCCTGATCGAGTGCGCCGACCTCGACGAGGCGATCGAGGTCGCCGCCGCCCACCCCGCCGCGGCGTACGGGACGATCGAGATCCGCCCGCTCGTGTCGCCGTGAGGCGTTCCCCGAGATGAGACCGAGAGCCACCCCGCCCCGGACCGCACCGCCTGGAACCACCCCACCCGGAGCCACGGCGGCCGGCGCCGCACCGTCCCCGGTCGAGGCCGCCGTCGCCGAGGCGTTCCGGGAGGAGTGGGGGCAGCTCGTGGCGACGCTCATCCGCCGGACCGGCGACTGGGACCTGGCCGAGGAGTGCGTGCAGGACGCGTTCGCCCTGGCCCTGCGCGCCTGGCGGCGCGACGGCGTGCCGCGCCGGCCCGGGGCGTGGCTGACCACCGCCGCGCGCAACCGGGCCGTGGACCTGCTGCGCCGCGAGGCGGCCGGCGCCGCCAAACTGCGGGAGGTCGCGGGCGCGATGCGGGAGGACGGCGTGCCGTACGGACCGGAGCCCGGCGACGAGCCGGACGTGCCCGACGACCGGCTGCGGCTGATCTTCACCTGCTGCCACCCGGCGCTCGCGCCGAAGGCCCGGGTGGCGCTGACCCTGCGGACCCTCGCCGGGCTCACCACCGCCGAGATCGCCCACGCGTTCCTGGTCGGGGAGCAGGCGATGGCCAAGCGCCTGGCCCGGGCCAAGCAGAAGATCCGGCACGCGGCGATCCCCTACCGGGTGCCGCCGGCGCATCTGCTGCCCGAGCGCCTCCCGGCGGTGCTCGCCGTGCTGTACCTGCTGTTCAACGAGGGCTACTCGGCGACGTCCGGCGCCGGCCTGATGCGGCCGGACCTCGCCGCCGAGGCGATCCGGCTGGCCCGGGTGCTGGTGCGGCTGATGCCGGACGAGCCGGAGGCGGCGGGCCTGCTCGCGCTCATGCTGCTGCACCACGCCCGCCGCGCCGCCCGCCTGGACGGGGCCGGCGACCTGGTGGTCCTGGAGGAGCAGGACCGCACCCTGTGGGACGCCGCACGGATCGACGAGGGCGTCGCCCTCCTGGACGGCGCGCTGCGGCGGGGCCGTCCCGGCCCCTACCAGGTGCAGGCCGCCATCGCCGCCTGTCACGCCACCGCCGCCCGCCCGGAGGACACCGACTGGGCCCAGATCTCCGTCCTGTACGCGCGGCTCGCGGGCCTGGTCCCGTCCCCCGTCGTGGAGCTCAACCGGGCGGTGGCGGTGGGGATGGCGGCCGGTCCCGCCGCCGGTCTGGCGGTGCTCGACGCGTTGCGGGAGTCGGGGGCGCTGGCCGGTTACCACCTGCTGCCCGCCGCCCGGGCCGACCTGCTGCGCCGCCTGGGCCGTACGGCCGAGGCGGGCGACGCCTACCGGGAGGCGATGGGCCTGGCCCCGACCGGCGCGGAACGCCGCCATCTCGCCCGCCGCCTCGCTGCCCTGGAGTAGGTGTCCGTCCGGGCCGTTCCCGTTCGTCGGCAGGACGTAAAGGTGGACGACCGGAAGGACGGCGGACAGATGGGAACGGACATACGGCGGCTGATCGCGGCCGAGCGCCGCGAGCTGGCGGACCTGCTGAGCGGGCTGCCGCCGCGGGCGTGGGACGCGCCGTCGCTGTGCGCGGGCTGGCGGGTCCGGGAGGTGGTGGCGCACCTGACCCTGCCCTACCGCTACTCGGGGCCGCGTGTGCTGGCCGGCCTGGTCGCGGCCCGGGGGAACTTCGACCGGCTGGCCGACCGGCTCGCCCGCCGCGACACGGCGTCGCTGACCGCGGAGGAGCTGACCGCGTGCCTGCGGGACAACGCCGAGCACCCGTGGCGGCCCCCGGGCGGCGGCTTCGAGGGCGCGCTGTCGCACGACGTGATCCACGGGATGGACATCACGGTGGCTCTGGGCGTCGACCGGCGGGTTCCCGGCGAGCGGCTGCGCGTGCTGCTCGACGGCGCGCTGTCGCCGAGGGCCCGCCGTTACTTCGGCGTCGATCTCGACGGGATCGAACTGCGGGCCGACGACGTGGACTGGTCGTTCGGGTCGGGCGTCCCGCTCACCGGCGCGGCGCAGGACCTGGTCCTGGTGCTGTCCGGCCGCAGGCTGCCGGAAGGACGGCTGCGCGGCGAGCCCAGCGCCCGTTTCACCCGCCGAGCGGTGTGATCACCGGTTCTCGCCGGGGTGACGGTGCAGGTGGGCGAGGCGGTCCTGGAGCCTCTCGTGCCGGAACCGGTACACCGGCCCCACCTGGCGGAGCAGGCCGACCCGATGGGCGTCCTCCAGGAGGGTCATCAGCCGGAGCGGGACGCGGCGCCGGGCGCGGAGCATGGCGACGGCCACCAGGTAGGTCGAGCTGGCGCCGGTGAACCCGAAGGTCAGCGTGAACACCACGCCGCCGGCGAGGCCGAAGGCGATCCCGGCCTCGGCCCCGCGCAGCAGCCCGGAGAACCCGTCCACGAGCGTGCCGGCGACGCCGAAGGCGAGGCCGAGCGCCGTGCCGAACGTGAGGGACCTGCCGTACACGAGCCGGAGGTCCCGCCGGAGCGTGGTCACCGGACCCTGCGGCCGGTCGTTCGTCAGGGGGGTCGTCACCCACTTGTTCAGCCCGAGGGTGACGCCGCCGATGGCTCCCACGACGAGCCCGTAGAGGACCAGGCCGCCGACCTCGGAGGACATGCCCGCGACCCGCCACAGGGCGAACGCCGCGACCATGCCGACCGGGAGCACCGTCACCAGCCCGAGCGCAAGCTGCCCGGCGAGGCCGGTGACGTTGCCCCGCCAGCGCAGGTTCGCGTACGCCGGCTCCAGCGAGTAGCCCTTGAGGCGCTCCAGGATGATCCCGCCGGTCAGCCCGCCCACGAGGCCGCCCACCGGTCCACCGGCGAGGCCGAACAGCAGGGCGTCGCGCAGGCTGCCCGCGTGCGGGCTGCGCAGCGCCACGACGGCGTCGCTGACCAGTCCCACGGTCGTCCCGACCGTCAGGCCGACGGACACGCCGCCGATCAGGATGCTCGTACGCCGCGGCACCGACCGGTGGAGGTGCCACCAGCGGAAGTCCCTGCTGCCGGTCTCGGACATGTGGTGCGCGACGAAGGCCAGCCGGCCGCGGGCCTCCTCCGGGTCCCACGACCGCTGCGGGCGGAACGGATGGTCGTGTTCGTGCCGCTCGTCGGGGTCGTCGTCCGGCGGGGCGGCCGAGAACGTCGCCTGGACGAGGTTGTCGAGCAGGTGCTCGGTGACGGCGTCCGCCGTGTCGAAGCGTCCGGAGTCGCACAGCGGCGCCGGGTTGGCGCGGGTCTCGATGTAGACCTTGTAGAGCAGCCACACGACCAGCGGCGTGGACAGCGCCTCGGCCAGCGGGCCGTCCGGCTCGCTCTTCAGCGCGGCCAGCAGCTCCGCCCAGCCGGCTCGCTGGCCGGGCGCGAGCCGGTCGAGGAGATAGGAGATGACGTCGGCGCTCTTCACCGGCCTGGGCTCGATGACGGCCGCGCCGGCCAGCGGCGCGCCACCGCCCCCGTTCACGGCGGCCAGGTACTCCGACGTACGGCAGGTGAGGATGAGCGCCTCGACGGCCGAGGCGTCGTTCAGGGCGTCGACCACCTTGGAGCGCACCGGGCGCGGCAGTTCGTCGAGGCCGTCGAGGACGGGCAGGATCCGGCGGTACGTCACGAGGCCGCGCGCCGCGTCGGGGCCGAAGCCGGACGCGCGCAGCGCCGGGTAGTTCTCCCGCAGCCGCCTGGCCAGCCAGCGGTGGACGGGCTCGTCCGACGGGTCCCACCCGGACATCGACAGCAGCACGGGCACCGGGTCGCCCTCCCGGTGCTCCTTCAGCAGTTCGCTGAGCAGCAGGACGGCCAGCGTGGTCTTGCCCATGCCGACCTCGCCGATGATCACGAGCCGGCGCCGCGCGAGCTTGCGGAACCGTCCGGCCATCTCGGGCATCCGGTCGGTGCGCCCGTCGAACCGCACCCTGCCGAGGCCGAACCAGGAGCGCAGCAGCCGCGCCCCGTCGATCCGCTCGTCCTGGTCCATCACGTCGAGACCGGAGATCTTCCAGCGGACGGGCAGCCGGGCGGGCTGGTCGAGCTCGCGCATGACGATCTCCTCGCGCCACTGCTCCCGCACCAGCACCCGCAGCGTCCGCTCGGCGCGGTCGATCTGCTCGATCGTGCTCGTCCCGCCCGGCTGCCGCTGCCTCCAACTGCTGATCAAGGGCGGGACCAGGGCGAACACGGCGAGGGCCACGCTCGCGAGCTGGGCCCAGTTGGCCGCGGCGTCGGAGTCGGAGAGTTTCGTCAGGCCGTAGCCGAGGCCGCCGACGGCGACCAGCCCCGCGGAGGGAAGGGCGGCACGCCGCCACCCGGCCGGGACTCTCATGCGCTCATCGTGACAGCGGGTGAACTTTCTGGCGATAGCGCAATGCGCATTCCGACTGTTGTCTGCACCTTTCAGACAGCCTGGGCCTTTCCGGAGACAGGCGATACTGTGATCTGGATCATGAGACCCCTCCGGCGGGAGCGTGGAGGCTCTCGGAGAGGGTCCTCCGCCCCGCGCACTCCCTGGAGGCCGCCCATGTCGTCGCGCCCCGCCTTCGACCCCTCCGGCTTCGACCCCTCCGCCTTCGACCCCGACCCGTTGATCAGGAAGCACCGCACCGCGGACGCCACGCTCACCGTGACCGCGCAGGGCGCGCCGCTGGCCGGTCAGGAGGTGGTCGTCGCGCAGCGGCGGCACAGGTTCCTCTTCGGCTGCATCGGCGGCGACTTCATCCCGCTGGCGAACGGCGAGGCCCCCGCGCCGGACCAGCCGCCCGCCACCGGCTCCCAGGCAGTCGCCGACCTGTGGCTCGACGTCTTCAACTTCGCCACGCTGCCCTTCTACTGGGGGTGGTTCGAGCCCGAACGCGGCCGTCCGGACACCGAGCGGACACTCACCGCCGCGCGGTGGTTCGCCGACCGGGGGTGCGTGGTGAAGGGGCACCCGCTGGCCTGGCACACCGAGACGGCCGACTGGCTGATGGACCTGCCGAACGCGGAGATCGCCAAGGCGCAGGCGGACCGCATCCGGCGCGAGGTGACCGAGTTCGCCGGCGTGATCGACATGTGGGACGTCGTCAACGAGGTCGTGATCATGCCGATCTTCGACAAGTACGACAACGGCATCACCCGGATCTGCCGGGAGATGGGCCGCATCCCGTTGGTCCGGATGGTCTTCGACGCGGCCCGCGAGGCCAACCCGCGCGCCACGCTCCTGCTCAACGACTTCGACATGTCCGCGGCGTACGAGTGCCTGATCGAGGGCGTGCTGGAGGCGGGCGTCGAGATCGACGTGCTCGGCCTGCAGAGCCACATGCACCAGGGCTACTGGGGCGAGGAGAAGACGCTCGCGACCATCGACCGCTTCGCGCGGTACGGCCTGCCCATCCACTTCACCGAGACGACGATCGTCTCCGGCCACATCATGCCCGAGGAGATCGTCGACCTGAACGACTACCAGATCCCCGAGTGGCCGACGACCCCCGAGGGGGAGGCCCGCCAGGCCGACGAGGTCGTGCGCCACTACAAGACGCTGCTGTCGCACCCGTCGGTCGAGGCGATGACCTACTGGGGGCTGTCGGACGGCGGCTGGCTCGGCGCGCCGGGCGGCTTCGTCCGGGTCGACGGCACGCCCAAGCCGTCGTACGAGGCGCTGCGCTCGCTCGTCAAGGGCGAGTGGTGGCTGCCGCCCACGACGATGGTCACCGACGACGACGGCCGGGTGCGCTTCACCGGCTTCCTCGGCGAGTACGAGGTGTCGGCCGGCGGGCGGACGGCCGTGTTCTCCCTGGACGAGCCGGGCGAGGCCGCCGTGGGAGCGGAGATCTGACGTCTCCCGCGCATCCTGTGCCCCTGAGCGCCGCTCCCCGCCCGCGGGGGGCGGCGCTCCGCCGTCCGGATGACTAATGCCTGCGGCGCCGCCGGAACACACGGCGAAAAGGCCCGCCGCAGGAAGCTGCAATGGGGAACTCCTTGACGCGGATTCGTGTCCCGACTTTGGATATTTACTGTCGCTGACAACCACCGTTCCCCCCCGGAGGCGCAAATCTCCAGCCGGACCATGTCCACGTCACTCGCCGGAGCGGGAAACCCCACGCCTCGGAAGGAAAGGCGATGACGGGAATCGACGATTTCCTGAACAGGCAGGGCCGGGCGGACGACGTCGCCCACGCCCGCAAACTCATCGACACTTTCGAAATCGAATACATCTATGTGCAGTACGTGACGGTGACGGGCAGAGTGGTCGGCAAAGGCATGCCGGCCGCGCACTGGGAGCGGGTGGCCGAGCGCGGAGTGCAACTCGTCTACGGCTCGACCGCGAACGTCTCGGCCGGCCGGACCGGACGCTATCTCGGTTACGGTCCGGAGGCCTCGGAACTGGTCGCCGTCCCCGAACCCGACACCTTCGCGCGGCTCCCCTGGGACGGCCGGGTGGCGAGGGTCTTCGCCAGGCTCTTCCGCAACCGGGAGGAGGAGCACGAGCCGGGCGCCCCGCTGACGTCCGACTGCCGGGGCAACCTGGCCCGGATGACGGCCGGCTTCGCGGACCGGCACGGGCTCGAACTGCGGATCGGGACCGAGCCGGAGATGATGTGGCTGCGCCGCGAGGGTGCGGAACTGGTGGGCGCCTCGAAGCCCTACTGCTACCACATCGACCAGTTCGAGGAACTGCGCGACGTGATGCTCAGGGTGCTGCGGTACGCGCGGGAGATGGGCCTGGACATGATCCAGGGTGACCACGAGGACGCGCCGGGGCAGCTGGAGCTCAACTTCGCCTTCGACGAGCCGCTCCGCAACGCGGACAGGCTGATCACCTACCGCCAGATCTGCCGGCAGGTGGCCCGCGAGTTCGATCTCGTCGCGTGTTTCATGACCAAGCCCTTCATGGGACTCTCGGCGTCCGGCTGTCATCACAACTTCTCGCTCTGGAGCGGTGGCGAGGACGCTCCGATGGCCGACGCTCCGGACGCCGTCGGGAGGAACGTCGCCGCCTATCGCCGAGGCGGCCGCAACCTCTTCCCGCGCGCGGACGGCGCCGGCCTGAGCGAGGAGGCGCTGCACTCGATCGGCGGGGTTCTCGCGCATCTCCCGGCCCTGACCGCGCTCGCCGCGTCCACGGTCAACTCCTACCGCCGCATGTGGGACAGCGGGCTGTGGGCGCCCTTCACCCGTGGGTGGGGACACCAGAACCGGACGTGCGCTCTCCGGGTGTCCGCGCCGGACCGGATCGAGTACCGGGCCGCCGACTCGATGGTGAATCCGTACCTGATGGCGGCCGGGCTGCTCGCCGCCGTCGGCGACGGCCTCCGTTCCAAGCTGCCCGCGGGCGAGCCGACCACCGCGAACACCTACGAGTCGGACGCCGCCCGAGCCGACCGGCTGCCGATGAACCTCGGCGAGGCGCTGGCCGCGCTCCACGACGACGCGCTCGTCCGCTCCGCGCTCCACGGCGACCTCTACTCGGTGTTCCGTGACCACAAGCAGGACGAATGGGAGCGCTTCCTGGCGACGACCACCTCCTGGGACTTCGACGCCTACCTCGACTACGTGCCATGACTCGCGGGTCCCCGAGGGGACTCACCGGAACCGCGGCCCGCCACAGCGAATGAGGACGACAGATGGCAACGAGCACCGAACTCTTCGGCCCACTCTCCCCCGATCGTTTCGTCGACGATCCGGTCATCCTTCTCCCCGGCCGTGCCGCCGCGTTCCGGGGAAGCCTGGGAGCAGGACTGCACGAGCTCTGCGAGGACTTCGAGGATCTGCCCGACGATCTCTGGCTCAAGACCGACTACGTCTTCCGGCAGCGCCGGTTCAGCCTGTTCAAGGTGGACACCGCCGGTCACCGCGTGGAGCGGCTCGAGGACAGGCCGTTCTTCCAGAGCGTCGACCTGAATCCGTACGCGGGCGGGATGGAGCGGAGATTCGCCCCGCTCGCCGAGCGCACGGCCGCCAACCCCTTTCTCCACCGGCTCATGTGGGACGTTCTCGCCGTGCTGCCGCCCGAGCGGGTGGCGGCGGCCAAGGAGTGGGAGATCGGCGTCCACCTGATGCGCATCCTGGCCCGCCCCGGTCAGCCGGGCTATCCGGCCCCGGAGGGGATGCATCACGACGGACACGCGTTCACCTCGATCACACTCGTCGACCGGAGGTCGGTCGAGGGCGGGTGCAGCATGTTCGCCGACCTCGACGGCCGCGTCTACCGGACGCTGGAGCTCGAGACGCCGGGCGACACCGTCGTCTTCGAAGATCCACGCTGTCTGCACGACGTGACGCCGGTGACCGTGGCAGAGGGGGACGACCTGGCGGTCCGGGACGTCTGCGGATTCTCGCTGAACCCCCTGTGACCCGGCACTCCTCCACACCGGCATGCCGGTGAAACGACCGTGAACTCCTCAAGGAGAGTCCCTGATGTCGCACGCCTCGGCGGGTCCGCTTTCCTCAGACGAAGCCGCCGGCATCCACATCCTGGCCGACCTGATCGGCGCCAGCAGACTCGACGACCCCGAGCACGTCGAGAAGGTGCTCCGCGAATGCGTGACGGCCGCGGGCGCGTCCCTGCTCTACGTCTACGTGCACCACTTCGACCGTGGCGAAGGGGTGACCGGGGTCGCCGTACTGGCCGAATCGCACATAAGCATCCACAGCTGGCCGGAATACCGGTTCGCCGCCATCGACATCTTCATGTGCGGTTCCGCCCAGCCCGACAAGGCGCTTCCCGTCCTCGACGCGGGTTTCCGGCCCACGGAAATGGTCACCCGCAGGTTCGAGCGCGGGAAGGGCGGACTGCAAGGTGAGATCTTCGAATCACTCGACCTTCTTAAATAGACCCCGGGACTCCCGGACGTATTTCGAGAGGTGTGCTCTCTGATGCCCAGTTCCGTATCGTCGGCACAGCGCAGCCTTATGCGGCACGTATATGAGGAGATCTGGATCGGCGAGCTCTGGAACCGCGGAGACCCCGCGGGCGGCCGGGCACTCGCGGAGCATTTCGTCGACCACCGGCCGATCGACGCCTTCCCGAACACCAAGGAGGGCCACATCGCCATGGCCCTGGACTGGCACCAGGCCTTTCCCGACTACCGGTTCCTGATCGAGGACGTGATCGTGGAGGGCGACAGGCTGGTGGCCCGGTACGTCTCCTGCGGCACCCACCTGGGGGTGCTGTCCGGGATCCCCGGGACCGGCCGCAAGGTGTCGCTCACCGGCATCGACATCATGCGGTTCGACGGCGAACACCTCGCCGAGTGGTGGCACAACGAGGACATGTTCGGCATGATGCAGCAGATCACGGACTGAGCGATGGCGGCCCTCGACAGATCCTTCTTCGAAGCCCTGGACCAGGCCGACCCGCTGTCGTCGTTCCGCGCCAGGTTCGATCTGCCCGGCGATCGCGTCTTCCTCAACGGGAACTCGCTGGGTGCTCCTCCCAAGAGCACGTGGAACCGGCTCTCCAGACTTGTCGGGCAGGACTGGCGCGACGACATGAACTCCGGCTGGTGGAAGCACGGCTGGCTCGACCTGCCCCGTACGGTGGGAGACCGCATCGGACGGCTCGTCGGCGCCGGGCCCGGGCAGGTCGTGGTGGGCGAGTCCACCTCGGTCAACCTCTTCAAGCTGCTCTGCGGCGCGTTGCGGAGCAGCACCCGGCGGACCGTCCTCACCGATTCCGGCAACTTCCCGAGCGACCTCTACATAGCGGACGGGATCGCCGCCCATGTCCACCCGGACGCCCGGGTGCGCCGGGTCCCCGCCCCGGATCTCCTCGACGCGCTGGACGACGACGTCGCCGTGGTCATGCTGAGCCACGCCGACTACCGGACGGCCGAGATCCTGCCGATGAAGGAGATCAACGAGCGGGCGCACGCCGCGGGCGCCCTGGTCCTGTGGGACCTGTCGCACAGCGCGGGCGTGCTGCCGCTGGCCCTGGACGCCGACGGCGCGGACCTGGCCGTCGGGTGCGGATACAAGTACCTCAACGGCGGACCGGGCGCGCCCGGCTACATGTACGTCGCCTCGCGGCTGCTCCCCGGATTCGAGCAGCCCATCACCGGCTGGCTCGGCCACGCGGATCCGTTCACCTTCGAAGCGGAGTACCGCCCCGACCCCGGCGTCGGGCGCCTGACCACGGGCTGTCCCCCGCTGCTCAGCCTCGTCGCGCTCGACGAGGGTGTCGCGCTGGCCGGCGAGGCCGATCCCGGCATGGTGCGGGCCAAGTCGACCGCGCTCACCGGCTGGCTCATCGAGCTGACGACCGGGCGGCTGGGCCCGCTCTCGGTCGAGGTGCCGACCCCCGCCGACCCCGCCCGCCGGGGCGGACACGTCGCGCTCCGGCACCCGGCCGCGGAGCGGCTCGCGCGGGGCCTCGCGGCCCATGGAATCGCGGTGGAGTTCCGGTCGCCCGAACTCCTGCGCCTGGCCCCGTCTCCGTTGTTCAATCGCTATGTCGATGTATGGGACGCTGTCGCGGTCCTGGAGCGGCTCCTGACGAGCGAGCACCGCTCCCTGACGTACGGAGTCGCCGGCGGGTGACCGGACGCGTGCCGACGGGGCTCGCGGCCGAGCCGCCGGCCGAGGGATGGAGGAGACGGATGCGACCGGGCGGGCTGGCAGGAAGGCTTTACGGATCCCCGGTTCCGCTTCTCTGTCTCGCCGTGCTCGGCTGGTCGGGCAACTTCATCGTCGGGAGGCTCGTCCACGACTCGGTCCCGCCGGCGACCCTGGCCTTCCTGCGCTGGCTGACGGCGTTCGTCGTCCTCCTCCCGTTCGGATGGCGGAAGCTGCGGCAGGATCGGCGGATCCTCGTCCGGCACTGGGTGACGGTGCTGGCGCTGTCGATCTTCGGCGTCGCCGCGTACAACACCCTGATCTACACCGGGCTGCAGACGACCACGGCGATCAACGCGCTGCTGATGCAGTCGGTCATGCCGCTACTGATCGTGGTGTTCGCGTTCGCGCTGTTCCGCGAGCGGCCGGGCGTCGCCCAGGTGGCAGGGCTCGTCGTCTCCCTGGCCGGGGTCTGGCTCGTGGTCACCCAGGGCAGTCCGCTGGGGTCCGGTGGCCTGCGGCTGCGGGCGGGCGACGGATGGATCTTCGTGGCCGTGGTGAGCTACGCCCTCTACACCGCCCTGCTGCGCCGCAGGCCCCAGGTGAACCCGGTGAGCCTACTGACGGCCACGTTCGGCCTCGGCGCTCTCATGCTGGCGCCCCTGGCCGTGGCCGAAGCCGCCGGCGGGCACGTCGTCCACGTCACCGCGGGGGCCGTCGCCGCCGTCGCCTACGTGGCTCTGATCCCCTCGATCCTGTCCTACTTCTGTTACAACCGCGGAGTCGAGCTCGTCGGCGGGGCGCGGGCGGGGCAGTTCCTCCATCTGATGCCGGTCTTCGGGGCGGTGCTGGCCTTCTTCGCCCTCGGGGAGCGCATCCACGCCTTCCACGTGGCGGGCGCCGCGCTGATCGCGGCGGGCATCGCGGTGGCGGCCGTCCGTCGCGCCGGCGACCGCCTCACCGCCGGCGGGAGGAGTCCCCGGCCAGTCCCGTCCGAGCCGCGTACACCCCCGCCTGGAAGCGACTCCTGGCGCCGAGCACCTTCATGATCCGTGCGACGTGCGCCCTGCAGGTACGCAGGGAGATGCCGAGCTTGCGGGAGACCACCTCGTCCTTCTCACCCTGGGCCAGCAGCCGGACGATGTCCCGCGCGAGGTCGCTCTCGATGAACTCGTCCGCCTCGCCCGCCTCCCCCGCCGCGGCGACGGGCCTGCCTCCCGACCAGTAGAAGCGGTGCTGCGCCCGGAAGTACTCGACCGCGGCGGGAGCCCGCGTCATGACCGCGCCGGGCTCGTCCTCGGCCAGCGCGTCCCGGGGAAAGAAGACCACGTCGTCGTAGATGACGAAACGGTGGGGCGACTGGTCGCAGCCGCGGATCTCGGCCCCCAGTCCGCGGGCGGCGTCGACGTACCAGGTCAGGCGGGTGCTGGCGATCATCGAGTGCTGCCAGCAGACCTTCATCCGAGCGCCTCGCGCGACGGCGCCGAAGTCCCGTTCGGCCGAGCCGCGCAGGACGCTCTGCGAGGGGAAGCCGCAGGCGTAGACCGCCAGCACCTCGCCGGTGCACCGCTTCGCGGCGTCGGCGAGGTGCGCCTGCACCGCCTCGGCGGTGCTCAGCAGTTCGAGGCCGACGACGTCTTTCCGCGCGATCATCCGGTGGAACTCGATCGAGGGTTGATCCAGGTCGAGCGTGGACACGTGAGATCGACACTCCTCAGTTGGGACGGACGGGTGCGGGTGGGTCACCACGGTCACATCGATCCCGTCACGACCGGCACCCCGGGCGAGGCCTCGCCCGGCGACCACGCGGCGATCAGTGCCGGCCTGGCAGCGGGAAGGGAAGTTCGATGCCGTCGTGGGCGTGCGCGCAGAGACAGTTCCTCTCGGTGGGCAGCGCCCGCACGACCTCGCGCAGGAGACCCCGCAGCCGCTCGATGTTGGCCGAGAAGACACGGAAGACCTCCGCCTGGCTCACCGCGCTCTCCGCGTCGATGCCGGCGTCGAAGTCGGTGACGAGCGCGACGGGCGTGTAGCACAGCGCGAGCTCCCTGGCGAGGACGGCTTCCGGGTGGCCGGTCATGTTGACCAGGGACCACCCCTGCCGGGCGTACCACTGGGACTCCGTGCGGGTGGAGAAACGCGGCCCCTCGACGACGACCATGGCGCCGCCGTCGACGATCTCGCCCCAGGACTCGGTGGCCGTCTTCACCACGATGCCGCGGCCGACCGGGCAGTACGGGTCCGCGAACGGCACGTGGACGGCGCCGGTGTCGAAGTAGGTCTGGGCCCGGCCGCTGGTGCGGTCGACGAGTCCGTCGGGGACGACGAGCGTGCCGGGGCCGTGCTCGGGCCGGAGCGAGCCGACCGCGCAGGGCGCGAGGACCTGCCGGACCCCGAGCGACCGCAGCGCCCACATGTTCGCCCGGTAGTTGATGCGATGCGGAGGATGCTCGTGGCCGCGGCCGTGGCGCGGGAGAAAGGCCACCATTCGTCCGCCGACCCTGCCGATGGCGACCGCGTCGGAGGGCTCGCCGTACGGGGTCGTCAGCCGGAACTCCTGGGGGTCCTCGATGAAGGAGTAGAAGCCGCTGCCGCCGATGACGGCGATCTCCGCGTCGGGAGCCTCGCCGGAGCCCCGCGCAGTGGTGTGGTCAACCATGATCACCTTTCCAGGGGGTGTCGTCGGACGCGGCCCGAGGGTGGGAGGGGACGCGGCCGCCGTAGCGGGGAGGGGAGGGCGCGGCTACCAGGCCGCCGCCTCCGCCACCTCGTGGAAGCCGGTCACCTGGACGTGCCCCGGTGCCGGGGCCGCCCCCTCCTCGGGACGGAGAACCTGTGCCGTCCGCCAGCCCGCCCGCCGGGCGGCGTCCAGTTCGTCCGGCGTGTCGGAGAGGAACAGCGTCCGCGGGCCGGGAACGCCGATGGCGGCCGTGATGGCGGCGTAGGAGGCCGCCTCTCGCTTGGGGCCGGCGTTGCGGATGTCGAAGTACCCCGAGAGGCACTGGGAGAGATCGCCGTACGGGGTATGGCGGAACCACAGGCGCTGCGCGAGCACGGACCCCGAGGAGTACACGTACAGTCGGCGCCCGTGCGCGTGCCAGTCCCGCAGGGCGTGGGGCACGTCCGGGTAGAGGTGCGAGGTCAGTTCGCCGGAGGTGAATCCGGCCTCCCAGATGAGCCCCTGCAGGGTCTTGAGCGGAGCCGCCTTGACGTCCGCGTCGATCCAGCCGCGGAGGATGGCGGCGACCTCGCTGAGGGACGCTCCCGGACGACCGGCCACGGCGCGAACCTCCTCGACGATCGCGGCGACGCCGGGGTCCGGTCTCCGGATCCACTCGGGGACGCGCCTGTGGGAGTAGGGGAAGAGCTGGGTGTGGACATGGGAGCCGGAACTCGTGGTTCCTTCGATGTCCACCACGATGGCGTCGCTCACGGGACCGGCGCGAGCAGCTCGTCGAGGTAGGGGATCCGGGTGGCGATCGGGTTCCCCGTGAATTCGGCGAGCCAGCCGTCCTCCTCCTGGAAGAACCGGATGGCGCAGAAATGCGGCGCCCGGCCCATGTCGAACCAGTGCCGGGTGCCCGCCGGCACTCCCAGCAGGTCTCCGGCCTCGCAGACCACCGCGTACACCCGGTCGTCCAGGTGGAGATAGAAGCAGCCGCGCCCTTCGACGAAGAAGCGCACCTCGTCCTCGGCGTGGGCGTGCTCGCTGAGGAACTTCTCCCTCGCCTGGGCGATCTCCGCCTCCCGGGACGCGTCCGCCTCTCCGGGGTGCATGCGCACCACGTCCACCAACCGGTAGCCGTTCTCCGCGCTGAGCCGGTCGACGTCGGCGCGGTAGGCCTCCAGCACCTCGTCCTGGCCCGCGGTGGAGGACAGCCGGGCGGCGGCGGCCCACTGCTCGAATCGGATTCCCAGAGGTGCCAGTCGCCGGGCGATCTCGCTCTGATCCCTGGTCTGGGAGAGGGGACGGCCGTCTTCGGCGAAGACGCGGAGCATGGTCATGGAGTCTCCTGAATCGTTGTAGCCACGGAGTTCAGATACCGGAGCCGGCACAGTGCTTCCAGGCATTCCAGCCGGTCACGGGCGCTGTCCAGGTCGGGCCCCCAGGCGGTCGCCCCGTGATGGGCGATCAGCAGCACGGTGGGGAATCCCGGTGTCAGGCCGGTGAAGTGCGTCTCGATGTCCTCGCCGATCCGGGCGACCCGAGGCCAGTTGGGGAACACCGGGACCGCCACCTCGGCCGGATCACGGACCCCGAACCCCTTGATGAGCTCGAAGTCGCGGAAGCGGATGAGGGGAATCTCCGCCTCCGTATCGCTCTCCCACGCATGGGCCGCGGCGATGGTGGCGTAGGGCGGGTGCGCGTGCACGACCGCGCCGCAATCGCCGAAGAGGCGTAACAGCGCCATGTGGATCGCGGTCTCCGCCGAGGGCCGGGGCGCGTCCGGCCTGACCGGCGCCCCCGTCGCGATGCGGACCTCCACCGTGTCGGCCGCCGTGAGCCTGCCCTTGCCGCGGCCACTGGCCGTTATCAGCGCATGGCCGGCCTCGTTGGGCAGGCGCGTGGACAGATTGCCCGCCGTTCCCTCCATCCAGCCTCGCGCGTACAGTTCACGGGCCGTCTCCGCCAGGGACCGGGCGGCGACGTCGTGGTCCACGTTTGTGATCATTTGGCACCGCCCACCGTGTGCACCGCGAAGACCTGCGACGGGTAGAGTCGCCGCCGCCCGGCCAGCGCGGCGATCTCCAGTACGACTCCGTGCCCGCAGACCCGCCCCCCGCCGGCCGTGACCAGCTTCTCCGCGGCGGCCAGGGTCCCCCCGGTGGCCAGCACGTCGTCCACGACGAGCACCCGCGCGTCCGGAGGGATCCGATCGCGCTGTATCTGCAGAGTGTCGGTCCCGTACTCCAGGTCGTAGGAGACGGTGTGCAGGGGGCCGGGGAGTTTGCCGGGCTTGCGGCACAGCGTCAGCGGTTTCGCCGACGCCTGTGCCACCGCCATGCCGAGCAGGAATCCGCGCGCCTCGACGGCGAGAACGTGATCGAAGCGTCCCCTGTACGCGCCGGCCAGAGCATGCGCCAGGTCCCGCACCAACCGGGGCTGCGCGTAGACGCCCGACAGGTCCTGGAAGCGGACTCCGGGGAAGGGGAAGTCGGCGACCTCCCGGGTCTGTGCCGCCACCCGCTCCGCCAGTGAACCCCGGTCGCCGTCTCCGTCACCCTGGGGGCGTATCACCCGCCGTTCCGTGACTATGGCGGTGATCAGCTCCGCGGGTGTGACGTCGAACGCGGGGTTGAACACCGCGGAGCGGGCGGGGGCCACCTGGACCCCGCCGAAGCCGGTCACCTCCTCGGGGCCCCGCTCCTCCAGCACGATCCCCGATCCGTCGGCCAGGGTCGGGTCACACGTGGACTCCGGCGCGACGACGATGAAGGGGACACCGTGACGGGCCGCGGCCAGGGCGAGCCCGTAGGTGCCGATCTTGTTGGCGACGTCGCCGTTCACCGCGATCCGGTCCGCCCCCACGAGCACGCAGTCGACCAGTCCCCGCGCCATGGCGGCGGCCGCGGCGGCGTCCACGCACAGCCTGTGGGGCACGCCCGCCTCGCCGAGCTCCCAGGTGGTGAGGCGCGCCCCCTGGAGCAGGGGTCTGGTCTCGTCGACCAGCACCTCCTCGACCCGGCCCCGGCCGGCCAGTTCGAGGATGGCGCCGAGAGCGGTGCCGACCGCGGCGGTGGCCAGGCGGCCGGTGTTGCAGTGGGTGAGAATCCGGGCGGGGCGATCCGCCGTCAGGGAGATCACCAGATCCGCGGCCCGTCCGGCGGCCGACCGGTTGGTCGCGGCGTCCTCGTCGAGCATGGCCAACGCCTCGGCCAGAACGCCTTCCGGGCCGTCCGGGAGACGGCGCAACGCCCGGCTCACCCCCCAGCGGAGGTTGACCGCGGTGGGCCGCGCCTCGGCCAGGAGCGTGGCGTCGTGGTGGACGGCCCGCACGTCGACGGTCTCCCCGTCGGAATGCCGCCACACGGACAGCGCCACTCCCAGCGCTCCGGCCAGCCCGATCGCCGGGGCCCCGCGGATCGCGAGGGATCGGATGGCCTCGACCAGGTGCTCGACCGATTCCAGCCGCAGCAACCGGTACTCATGGGGAAGCGCGCGCTGGTCGACGGCGACCACCGCGCCGTCGTCCCAGCCGAGCGAGGTCGTCAGCCGGTTCCCGGCCATCAGATCTCCCCCTCCGCACAGACAGGGTGGATCACGGGGGCGATGCCCCGGCGCGTCGCGGGAGGGAATTCAGGAAATTCATCGTCGTACGGACGCCGACGCACGCGTTTTTCCCTCGTCATGGAACCCCCGAATACTTCGACAGCCCTGCCGCGCCACGCGGACCGAAGGGATGGGAACGAAACCGACAATCCTGACATATACCTTAATATTGAGTGTAAGGATCAGTCAACCCGGCGCTCGAAAAGGCAACGGACCACCGCAATCGTCGATGGCAGCACTATCGGGAAGGTCGCATTCCGTCACGCTTCGCGGCGAATCGCGGACTCATCCGAAAACGGAGGACTAAGAAAGACCGATATATTTCCGGTCCCGGACGGCAGCGGCGTCGGCCCATATCAGGGCCTGTCACACCCGCACTCAGCAGCCCGAAATCGCTTCAGCGGCTCCTGCGCGCACCGGCTCTCCGCGTCGAATCCAACGAGTTCGCGCCGGCCTTTCGGTCGGGCATGAGGAGAAGCGCGTCGTACTGAAAGCCGAGGCGATCCCGAACAGAAGGTGATCCGCCTCATGAACTCGGAACTCATATCCAGGCGGGAATGCCGAAACCATTCGATGGCGGCCCGCGACCACCGAAATTGGTGGTAGGCGGGTACATGGCCCGGTAGCGGCCGGGGTTGATGCCGCGCTCGGGTGTGAACGCGACGACGAACGGGGCAGAGCCCGGCGACCGCCGGCCTCCCGCCGTCAGGGACGGCGCGGGGCCGATCCCGGAGCGAGGCGGCCTGCGAGAAACTCGAGCGCCGCGACGACCTCGGCGACCCGCGCCGGATCCTCCGTCCCCAGAGCCGCCGCCAGGGGCCCTTCGACACCGGCCGCCCGCACGGCCTCCACCCGGTCCGAGACCTCGGGCGCCGTCCTGATCACGACCCGGCGGCGGTCGGCCGGATCGGGGGCCGTCACGACCGCCTCGGCCTCCTTCAGTCGGGCGACGGCCGCCGACACAGCGCTCTGTGGCAGTCCCGTCCGCGTCGCGATCTCCCCGACGGAGGTCTCCGGGTGGGCGCGAAGATCGGCCACGACCACCAGCACCGTCCGGAGACTCGCGGCCTGCGTCGTTCTCGACGGGGTGATGTCCTCGACCGGCATGGCCTCTTCGCCGATCTTCATAAGGGTCCTGCCGAGCAGGAAGAGGTCTACTCCGTTCACTCTCCCACAATACATCATTCTTGATACATCAAATTTGATGGATTATGGTGTGCGTCGAGGCCACCTGTCCTGAAGGGATGACCAGATGAGCGGCTTGCTGCGCGCGAACGGCGCGACCCTGTACTACGAGGTGCACGGCACCGGTCCCGTGCTCCTGATCTCGCAGAGCGGGGAGGGCGACGCCGATCGCACCACCGACCTGGTCCGGCACCTCGCCGGGGACCACACCGTGATCACCTACGACCGGCGCGGGCTGTCTCGCAGCGCACTGGACGACCCGGACCGGGGGGCGAGCATGGCCGACCACGTGGACGACGTCCATCGCCTGCTCGCCGCGGTGACCGACCGGCCGGCGCACATGCTCGGATGCAGCTTCGGCGCCGTCATCGGGCTGCACCTGGCCGTCGAGCATCCGGAGCAGCTGGACACCCTGATCGCGCACGAGCCGGTCGCTCCCGGCCTCCTCCCGGCTCCCGAACGCGTCCGCCACATCCGGGAGCTGGAGGAACTACAGGACCTCTACCGCGAGCGCGGCCTCGCCGAGGCCTTCGGCGAGATCGCCGCGGCGCTGGGCATCGACCCCGTGGCCCAGGACACCGAGCCCGGACTGACCCCGCATCCGCTGGACGACCGGAGGCGGGCCGGCTTCGACTTCTTCATCCGCAACGACTTCGGCGCCGTGGTCCGCGACACGCTCGACGTCGCCGCGCTCGGGGACACGCCGGTCCGTGTCATCCCGGCCTTCGGGCGCACCACGCCCCGGCACGTCTTCGACTACCGGTGCGCGCACGAGCTCGCCGCCCTCCTCGGCGTGGAGGCGCGGGAGTTCCCCGGCGGCCACAACGGGAACACGACCCACCCCCGCGCGTACGCCACCCGGATCCTCGATCTCCTGGCCGCCTGAACGACGGGCCGCGACCGGGCTCCCCCGGCGTACGCGCGAGACGGCTAATCTCGGTGCGGGCGGGTCAGTCCAGGCGGCCGGTCTCCTTCAGGAAGACGATGCCGTCGATCGTGTGGAGCTGGGCGGGGTCGAGGGGGAAGTAGGCGAAGTCCCGCGAGACGCGCGGGCTCGGCTCGAGGAGGGCTTCGGCCAGGCGGCGGGCGTCGACGAGGGAGCGGCCCGGCGGGACCTCCGACAGCAGGCCCTCGACGGTGTCCGGGGGCGGGACGTCGCCGCCGACCGTGCCGAAGGCCGAGGCCAGGAAGGCGTACCGGTCGCCCATGCCCACGCCCGCGATGGCCCCCGCGCTCCACCACTCCACCGGCGCGTCGCCCAGGAGCAGGAAGCTCTTGTCCCGCTGCAGGTGACGGTTGTGCGCGAAGACCAGGGCGGGGCCGTGCCCGGCGACGGCCCGCAGGTTGGCGGCCATCATCTGGTCGCGCAGGCTCATCAGCCAGGTGAGCCGGGCCGGCGACGTGTCGGCGATCCAGTGGTGGTAACGGAGCAGGCCGGTGGCGGTGCGTCCGTACAGGGCCGCCAGGTCCTCGTCCGGCCCGCCGAGCTGCGGCGCCTGCGCGTCGAGGAACGCCACCAGGTCGTCGGCGATCAGCCGCAGCCGCTGCGCCTCGGCGGACCGTCCGATCGACTGGGACGGATCCAGGGCGGCGGCGGGGTTCGTCCACCGGTCGTCCGGGCCGAGAAGCTCGTCCAGGGTCTCGGGGGCGCAGGGGAGCAACGAGGGGTCCAGCCGCTCGGCGAGATAGCCGTACAGGCCGGTGAGCGCCTCGCGCGGGCTCGCGGCGCCGCTGATCTCCAGCGGGCCGTCGAAGCCGAAGAACCGGAGCCTCTCGTCGTGCTCCTCGTTGTAGGCGCGCATCCAGCGGACGAGCTCGCGGTTGGCCGGGTAGGCGCCGAAGCCGTGGCTGAAGCCGCGTTCCATGACGTCGTCGAGGCTGCCCGCGCCCGTCGTGACGTAGCCGTCCACCACCAGGCCCATGAGACAGTCGCTCTCGATGGCGAACGACCGGTAGCCCTCGTGCTCGACCAGATGCCGGAAGATGTCGTTGCGCAGTTCGAGCAACGCCTCCACCCCGTGCCTGGCCTCGCCCAGTCCGAGCAGCAGGGGTTCGGCCGGCAGCGACCGGAGGAACGCCGAGACGGCCGCGCCGTCGAGCGGGCGGGCTAAGTCATTGATGTCCATGATCTCAACGGTATCGTTGAACCATCCGTTTAGGCTTCCCCGGTGAAGTTCCCCGTTCGCCGGGGCAGAACTCTCAATCCGCGGTGTCTCCCAGGAGGCCCGCGTCGCGTACCCTCATCGCCACCTGCACGCGGTTCTCGGCGCCGAGCTTGGCGAAGATCCTGGTCACGTTCGCCTTCACGGTGGCGACGCTCATGTAGAGGCGCTCGGCGATCTCGGTGTTGGAGCTGCCCCGGGCCACCTCGACCGCGACCTCCAGTTCCCGCTCGGTCAGCCTGCCGAGTTCCGTCCGCGCCTGCGGACGGGCCGGTTCCCGTCCGGCGGTGGCCGCAGCGATCACCTGCCTGGCGACGCTCGGGGACAGCACGGGCTCGCCCCTCGCGACGGCGCGGACCGCCTCGATCATCCGGGGCGGCGGGGTGTCCTTCAGCAGGAAGCCGTCCGCGCCGAGCCGCAGCGCCCGTAACACCATCTCGTCGGCGTCGAACGTGGTGAGCACGAGGATCCGCGGCGGCTCCGGCCAGGCTCGCAGCATCTCGGTGGTGGTCAGCCCGTCCTGGCCGGGCATCCGGATGTCCAGCAGCACGAGGTCGGGGCCCAGGTCGCGGATCACCTCCATGGCCCGCCGCCCGTCCTCCGCCTCGCCGACGATGTCCAGGTCGGGTTCTCCGCCGAGGATCAGGCGCAGGCCGGTCCGCACCATCGGGTCGTCATCCACCAGCACCAGTCGGGTCACGCTCCGCACTCTCCCATGGCAATCGGACATCGAGGATGAAACGACCATCCCGGATCGTGTGGCTGAGGGTGCCGCCGGCCATCCGGGTCCGTTCCGCCAGGCCCACCAGGCCCAGCCTGCCACCCGGCCCTGGGGACGAGCCGGGCCTGGCCGGGTTCGTCACCCGGATCCGCAGGCCCTCCCCCGGCCGGCCGCCGAGTTCCGCGGTGACCAGGCTGCCCGGCGCGTGCTTGCGCGCGTTGGTGAGGGCCTCCTGCACGATCCGGTACGCGTGCCGGCCCGTCGGCGCGGGAAGCCGGTCCCGGCCGTCGACGCTGTCGTCCACCTCCACCCGCTGACCGGCGGCGCGGACCTCGCCGAACAGCGCGTCCAGGTGGTCCAGGCCGGGCTGCGGCGCCTCCAGCGCGCCGTCGTCGCGGAGGGTGCCCAGCACCGTGCGCAGCTCGTTGAGCGACTGGTGCGCGTTCTCCTGAATGGCCAGCGCGGCCTCGCGCGTCTGCTCGGGTGTGAGGTCCGTCCGGTACGCCAGTCCTCCGGCCAGCATCGCCAGCAGGGAGATCCGGTGCGCGAGCACGTCGTGCATCTCCTGCGCGATCTTGACGCGCTCCGCCAGCCGTGCCTGCTCGATCCGCTGACGCTGCTCGCGCTCGACGGCCAGCGCCCGCTCCCGCAGCGAGAGCTCCAGGTCGCGGCGTCCGCGCAGGTAGAGGCCGAAGACCGTGAGCGCGCCGAGGATCGTCACCCCCGACACCGTGGAGACGTAGGTGGCCTGGGTGATCCCGTCCTGGACGGCGCCCGCCAGCAGGCACAGCACCGACACGACCGCGACGGGGATCGTCCGGCTCCACCGGCGATGGGTCACCAGCGACACGTACGCGACCAGCGCGGGACCGGTCGCCGTGGCGGAGACGGCGGTCAGCAGGACGGTCGCCACCGCGATCTGCCACGGCCACCGGCGCCGCCACCGGATCAGGACCAGACCGAGGACGCCCAGCCCCACGTCGGTCAGCGCCTGGGCGAGGCGGCTCCCGTCCTGCGCGACGAGCCAGGCCAGCACCGCCCCGTGGAACAGCATGGGCACCACGGCGCACAGGTAGCGCAGCGCGACGCCCCTCCTGTCCAGGGGCGGCTGGTACTCCGGTCGGGCACGCACAGCCCCACAGCCTAGAGACCGCGCTGAGCTGGTGTTCAGCGACCTGGGTCGACGTGTGGGCAGCCGAAGGTATCGATTGTCACCGCCGGCATACCGCCTCACGTCGGCCGCCGGCGGCCCCGGGTCTGATGCGGCGGCCGCCCGGCCCGCGATGAACTGGCACCGTGATCGAGTTCAGGCACGTCAGCAAGGACTACGGCAAGGTGAAGGCGCTCGACGACGTGTCCTTCACCGTCGAGCCCGGGAGCGTCACCGGCTTCCTCGGCCCCAACGGCGCCGGGAAGTCGACGGCCCTGCGCATCCTGGTCGGGCTCGCCCGCCCCTCCTCGGGCACGGCGACCGTTCTGGGCCGCCCGTACGCCGAGATGGCCTGCCCGGGGCTGCGGGTGGGCACGCTGCTCGACGCCGGGGCCCGGCACCCGGGCCACACCGGCAGGGAGGTGCTGACGCTCGGAGCGGTCACCCTCGGGCTGCCGCGCGCACGGGTCGGCGAGGTGCTCGGCCTGGTGGGGCTGACCGAGCGGGAGAGCAGGCAGAGGGTCGGCGGTTACTCACTCGGCATGCGGCAGCGGCTCGGAATCGCGCACGCGCTCCTCGGCCGTCCCGAGGTGCTCGTCCTGGACGAGCCCGTCAACGGTCTCGATCCCCAGGGCATCCACTGGATGCGCCACCTGCTGCGCGACCTCGCCGGCGCCGGGTGCGCGGTGCTGCTCAGCTCACACCTCCTGCACGAGGTGGAGCAGGTGGCGGACCACATCGTCGTGATCGGCCGGGGCCGCGTGCTCGCCCGGGGCACGGCCGCCGAACTCGGCCGGGGCGGCGGCCTCGAACGGACCTTCCTCGAACTGACCGCGAACACCGCCCGCACGGCGCCCCCCAAGTGACACACGGCCCGGTTACGGAGGACCACAGGATGACCACCCGCACGCACCGCCCCGAAGACCCGCACGCCACGGCCACGGAGGACGGCACGACGACCGAGGACCTGCCCATCCCCTTTCGCAGGCTGCTGCGGGCCGAGACCCGCAAGCTCGCCGACACCCGCAGCGGAATGGTCATCGCGGTGCTCCTGGTCGCGCTGGTGGTCGCGTCCGTCGCCGGACGCGCCACCGTGGTGGGCCCGGAACCGCAGAGGCTGATCTTCACGGCCGGGATCGCCCTCGGCACCCTGCTCCCGGTGCTCGGCATCCTCACGATGACCGGCGAGTGGACGCACCGCACCGCGTTGACCACCTTCGCGCTCGAACCACGGCGTCATCGCGTCATCGCGGCCAAGTGCGTGCCGCCCCTGGCCGCGACCGTGCTGCTCTCGCTGCTGGCCATGCTGGTCGCGGTGCCGGTGACGGCCGTCGCGGCGGGCGTCCGGAACACTCCCGCCGTCTGGGACGTCGATCCCGCCGCGCTGCTCGGCTGGACCGGGGCGAACGTCCTGGTGACCGCGACGGGGCTCGCCCTCGGCGCCCTGCTCCTGAACGCGCCGAGCGCGATCGTGATCTGCCTGACGGCTCCGATGCTCTGGAGCGCGGCCGCCCGGCTCGGCCCGGGCGGCGCGGCCCTCGCCGGATGGCTCGATCTCGGCACCACGTCCGCGCCCCTGATGACCGGCGACCTGACCTGGAGCGACGGCGCGCGGCTCGCGGCGTCGGCCACTCTGTGGATCGTCGTCCCGATGACCGCCGGCCTGATCCGCGTGCTCCGCAAGGAGGTGATCTGACCGACGGCCTTCCCCGCGGCGGCCTTCACCCGACGGCCCGGCCGGCGCCCGTGGCCGTCGCCGTGGCGGGGCCGTCGCGGGGGCGGGGGCGCGGGCGGCTTGGCGTGGCGGAGCCGTCGC
>QFZU02000052.1 GCA_003260025.2 Microbispora triticiradicis
GCCCGGTCCTCCGGCCGCGCCGCGCCGTTCCCGCCCGGGCCGTCGCTCCCGCCCGGCGTGCCGTTCCCCGCCCGCGCCGTCCCGGCGGGCTGCGCGGACTGGGTGGACCGGGTGGACTGTGTGGATTGCGCGGGCTGGGCGGGCTGCGCGGATCGGGTGGCTGGTCGCGCGGCCGGTTCGCGGCCGGTCGTCGGGGCCTCGTCGAACTCGCCCGGTGCGGCGTGCCGTACGCCGTGGGTCTGCGCGATCACGTCGGCGATCGTCTCTCCGGGCGCGGCGAGGAGGCGGGCGCGGGCCGCGGCCTCGGTGCGCTCCAACGTGGCCGTACGGCCGCCGGGCGCCTCCAGCACCAGCAGGCCGATGCGTTCCTCCAGCATCGCCTTGACCGCCCGCTCCAGCAGCGCCGGGGCGGGCGGCGCGTCGATCGGCGCGGTGTAGCGGAAGGGGACGGGCGCGGCCGTCGGCGCCGCGCTCTCGGCGAACCGCACCCGCGCGTCGTGCCCGAACGCCGCCCGCACCAGGGCGAGGTCGAACGCCTCCGTCCCCGGCGCCCACCTGCGGCCCCCGTCGAGCAGCGTCCAGGGGCCGGTCAGGGTAACCGCGACGTCCGTGAGCGTGCCGCGCAGCACGGCGTCGACCGCCGCGACGATCCGCGGCTCGTCCGCCCCGGTCACGTCGAAGACGACCTCGACGTACGGCACGCGCCACCGCCGGCCGGGCTCCTTGCGCAGATCGCGGCGGAGCGGCACCCGGTGCGCCAGATGAGCCTCGACCAGCCGGACGATCGCCCTGCCGTGCTCGCCGCGCTGCGCGGGCAGGCCGAGGTGGACGGCGCGGGCCTCCGGGTCGGGGACGAAGACGGCCCCCGCCTGGGCGAGCCGGTAGGCGAACTCGGTGTCCTGGCCGCGCACGACCTCGGGATCGAAGCCCCGGACCTCGTCCAGCAGAGCCCGCCGCAGGGAGACCGTCGGCCCGGTGCAGACCTGGTAGGGGTTCTTGCTCGCCCGCAGGCCGTCGAGGCGGCGGATGGTCTCCTCGGTCGAACTGGACACCAGCGCGGACGGGTCGAACAGGTCCTCCGGCGAGCCGTGCCGTACGGCGTCGTGGACCCGGCCGGGTGTGAGCGCCGGCTCCTCGGCGAACCTCTTGCCGCCGATGGTGACGAGGTAGTCGGTGAGGTGGTGCCAGCGGAACAGCGCCTCCAGGTGCTCGCGCGAGATCACCATGTCGGCGTCGAGACGCTGCACGATCTCCCCCTCGGCCGCCGCGATGCCGGCGTTCATCGCGTGCCCGGCGCCCCACCCGCCGTCCGGCACGGAGACGATCCTGGTGTTCTCGGGCCGCAGTTCGGGCAGGCGCAGCGGGGGATCGCTGCGGTCGTCCACCACGATCACCTCGGTGAGGTGCGCGGGATAGGTCTGCGCGGCCAGCGCGGCCAGCGTCAGATCGAGGCGGTGCTGCCCGCCGTGCGCGGGGATCACGACACTCGCGCCGAGCGTGGGGCTCCAACCGCCGAGGGGCGGCGGCGTGAGCGGAGAGTAGTCGTTGTGGCGAATCCTCGGCCGGGGCTCGACGCCCGTCAGGTGGGCCACTCCTCATCCTTCACAGCGATGGTCAAAGGGCTCGCCCACACTAGCGAAAGCCACTGACGGTTCCCTAAGGTGACGCCCAATATGTCCAGTCGGTGGACAACGGAGTCCGCACGTCAAACGGTTGGCCGTAGACTCGGTGACCGATACCCCTGGTGACACGCGTACACACGCGTGGGAGGAGCAACCATGTTCAGGGCTTGGCGTGGCCTTATCGAGGAGTACCGCGACCGTCTGCCGGTCTCCGCGACGACGCCCGTGGTGACCCTGCTCGAAGGCGGTACGCCGCTCGTCCCCGCCAGGCGGGTGTCCGAGATCACGGGATGTGACGTCCATCTGAAGGTCGAGGGGCTCAACCCCACCGGCAGCTTCAAGGACCGCGGCATGACCCTCGCGATCAGCAAGGCCGTCGAGGAGGGCGCCCAGGCGGTCATCTGCGCCTCGACCGGCAACACCAGCGCCTCGGCCGCCGCGTACGCCGTACGGGCCGGGCTGACCTGCGCCGTCCTCGTGCCGCGCGGGAAGATCGCGATGGGCAAGCTGGCCCAGGCGCTGGTCCACGGCGCGAAGCTGCTCCAGGTGGAGGGCTCCTTCGACGACTGCCTGGAGATGACCAGGAAGCTCGCGGAGACCTACCCCATCGCGCTGGTCAACTCCGTCAACCCGCACCGCCTGCAGGGGCAGAAGACGGCGGCCTTCGAGATCGTCGACGCGCTCGGCGACGCGCCGGACGTCCACTGCATCCCGGTCGGCAACGCCGGCAACATCTCGGCGTACTGGATGGGCTACAAGGAGTACGCCGAGGACGGCGTGGCCACCAAGCGGCCCCGCATGCTGGGCTTCCAGGCCAGCGGCGCGGCGCCGATCGTCGGCGGCTCGCCGGTCACCCATCCGCAGACGATCGCCACGGCGATCAGGATCGGCAACCCCGCCTCGTGGCGGCTCGCCGAGGCCGCCCGCGACGAGTCCGGGGGCGACATCCAGGCCGTGACCGACCGCCAGATCGCCGCGGCGTACAAGCTGCTCGCGCAGGAGGAGGGCGTCTTCGTCGAGCTCGCCTCGGCCGCGAGCGTCGCCGGCCTGCTGCAGGCCCACGAGCAGGGCCTGCTCACGCCGGGACAGCGGGTCGTGTGCACCGTGACCGGCAACGGCCTGAAGGACCCGGACTGGGCCATCTCCGGCGCTCCCGCTCCGGTGACGATCCCGACCGACGCCTACGCGGCCGCGGCGGCGCTGGGACTCGCCTGACCCGCCCTCTGACACTCAGCACATCTCCAGGTGACGAATTGACCGACAGTCACGGCGTCGTCGTACGCGTGCCCGCGACGAGCGCCAACCTCGGCCCGGGCTTCGACAGCCTCGGCCTCGCCCTCGACCTGTACGACGAGGTTGAGGCGGCGATCTCCGACTCGCCCGGCGTGCGGATCGCGGTGGAGGGTCAGGGCGCCGGTGAACTCGACGACGGCGAGGGCCATCTCGTCGTCAGGACCATGCGCGCGACCTTCGACCGCATGGGGTTCGCCCAGCCCGGCGGCATCGAACTGCGGTGCCGCAACCGGATTCCGCACGCGCGCGGGCTCGGCTCGTCGTCCGCCGCGATCTGCGCGGGCATCCTCGCCGCCCGCGCCCTCGCGCGGCGGCGCGGCGCGGAAGATTTTCCGGATGCTGACGTGTTCGCGCTGGCCACCGAGCTGGAAGGGCATCCCGACAACGTGGCGCCCTGTCTGGCGGGCGGGCTCACCATCGCCTGGACCGACCAGTCGGGGGTGGCGAGTATGGTGAAACTGACTCCGCACGAGGACGTCCGGCCGGTGGCGTTGATCCCGGATTTCCGGTTGTCCACGGAGGAGGCACGGGGGCTGCTGCCGAAGGACGTACCGCACTCGGACGCGGCGGCCAACGCGGGGCGGGCGGCTCTGCTCGTCGCGGCGCTCACGGAGAGACCGGAACCCGGCCTCCTGCTCGCCGCCACCGAGGATCGCCTGCACCAGAGGTACCGAGCGCCGGCGATGCCACGCACCGCCGACCTGGTGCGACGGCTCCGTACGGCGGGGGTGCCCGCCGTCGTCTCGGGGGCAGGTCCGACGGTGCTCGCGTTGACGACAACGGATGCCAAGGATTTGATCGCGGCAGAAGTGGGTAATGACTGGCACATCCAGCCAATGAACGTCGACCCGTCTGGTGCGTTCGTTCGGTTTCCCGAGACACGCTGATACTTCTTCGACCTTCAGGGAATAGCTGTGCGCGCTGGTGATGTTAGGCTGATAGCCGCACCAGGTGCCCCCGTGTTGGGTGCGTGCTTGTCATTCGCACATCGCTGCACTTCGTCTCGCGTCCCGCGACGCGGGCAAGGCGATTTCCCCGAAACCGTTTCTTCCAGTCGGCACACCCTCGGGTGGCATGACCGGAGGCGGCGCGCTCGGAGACATGCGCGTTCGAACCACCAAGACATCTGGTCGGTGGCGGCAATCCGGGGGATCGCCCCCGGGCACCTACCGCTCGCGAATCCCGAGGGTCGCCGACACATGAGATTCGCGAAGCCCGACCCGGTCTGTCCCGCCGGGTCGCATCACCGGGACGCCTGGACGCACGATTCTGGCGCCCGACCCCTGGGAAGGACCCTTAGTTGAGCGACACCACCGAACTCCTCTCCGACGGCCAGGCCGCCGGCGACACCCCCACATCCGCCCCGGCCCGTCCGCGACGTCGCTCCGGCACGGGCCTGGCAGGCATGGTGCTCCCCGAGCTTCAGGCCCTGGCGACCAGCCTCGGCATCACGGGGACCGGACGGATGCGCAAGAGCCAGCTCATCGCGGCCATCCAGGAGAAGCAGGGCGGAGCGGGAGAGGCCGCGGCCGAGCCGAAGGCCGCCGCGGAGGCGGCGCCCGCCGTCGCGGAGCGCCCCACCCGTACCCGCAGGGAACGTTCCCGCTCGGCCGCGCCCGCGACGGCGCCCGCCGAGCCCGTGGC
>QFZU02000053.1 GCA_003260025.2 Microbispora triticiradicis
GGTCGCGGCCGCGCTGGCGCGAGCGGGCGCGGCCGGGGTCCCGCTGGTCGGGCAGGGCGGGCGGACGGGTGTCCCGCGGCGGGCGCCGACGCAAGCCTCGACCGCGACCGTGCGCGCCGACGTCGCCGCCGAGGCCGCCGCCGCGGCGAGACTCGCCGTCGAGGTCGCGGGCGGCAGAACCGTGTACGGCACGGCCACCGTGTCCAACGGCACCACGGCCTCGATCCCGGCCGTGCTGGTGCCTCCCGTCGTCGTCACGAAGGACTCCGCGGCCGGACCCCGGAGCGCCGGTCCCGAAGCCGCCGGTCCCGCCGGTCCCGCCGTTCCCGAAGGCGCCGCCGGAGCGGTGGTCCGTCCGCGCTGACCGCGTCATCGGATATGCGTCATCGGATACGACGAGGGCCGCGGTCGGGACGACCGCGGCCCTCGTGTCCCGGGAGGGGATCGGCCTCACTCCTCGTCGCCGGAGGAGGCGTCGGACGGCGCGGGGGCGTCGGACGGGCGCAGGCGCTCCCACAGCAGGAAGGCGCCGCCGACCACGAGCATGGCGATGCCCGTCCACAGGTTGATGCGGATGCCCTCCGCCTTCTGGATCTCCTGGGCGCCGTCGAACAGGCCGGTGACCGTGAGGATCAGTCCGTACAGCAGGAACAGACCCCCGATCACGCGGCGGATGTCGAAGAGCCGTTGCGGGGCGGCCATGGGAACCTCCTACAGGAAGGGCAGGTAGAACGCCGCGGCGAGGACGACCGCCCCGGCGCCGAGGATCACGGGGGAGCGGTACCAGGCGGCGTCTCCCGCCAGCGCGTCGTCAGAGACGGACGCGTCGCTCAGGCCGTAGACGAGCCCGCGCAGCTCGCTCTGCGGCTTGGGGGTGGTGACGAGCGTGACCACGACAGAGACGACCGCGTCGACCACGAAGGCGATGCCCGCGCCCCAGAAGCTCGCGTTGAGTTCGGTGCCGAAGTCGAGCACGCCCGTCTTGTAGAGGATGTACGACGCGAAGGCGCAGACGGTGCCGCTCAGCAGGCCCCAGAAACCCGCCCACGCGGTCATCCGCCGCCAGAACAGGCCG
Source organism: Microbispora triticiradicis (assembly GCA_003260025.2). Classification (GTDB taxonomy): domain Bacteria; phylum Actinomycetota; class Actinomycetes; order Streptosporangiales; family Streptosporangiaceae; genus Microbispora; species Microbispora triticiradicis. The sequence continues at coordinate 1,076 of QFZU02000053.1, forward strand.
ATGATGAACGTCGCGAACAGCGGGGCGTTGAAGAACGAGAACAGCGACTGCAGGTAGTTCATGATGTTGCTGAAGCCCGCCGCGATGAAGGCCGCGCCGATCCCCGCGACGATGCCGCCGGTGGTGGCGATCCGGCCGAGCCGTACGTACCACTCGTCCGAGTGGCCGCCGTTGACGTGCGACTTCCAGATGTCGTACGTGAAGACCGTGTTGAAGCCGCTGATGTTGGCGGCCACGCCGGCCATGAACGACGCGAGCAGGCCGGTCACGGCGATGCCGAGGACGCCGTTCGGCAGGAACTCGTTCATCAGGAGCGGGATCGCCTCGTTGTACGTCGGCCCGCCGTCCTTGCCCAGGTTGCCGAACAGCACCACCGCGACGAGGCCCGGGATCACGGTCACGATCGGGATCACGAGCTTCGGGTACGCCGCGACGATGGGGGTGAGCCGGGCCGCGTTGGTGTTGCGGGCCGACAGCGCGCGCTGGACCTCGGCGAAGTTGGTGGTCCAGTAGCCGAAGGACAGCACGAACCCGAGACCGAGGACCAGGCCGATCCAGTTGGCGCTCATCGGGTTGTCGGTGCCGCCGGTCTGCGCCCAGGTGTGCAGGCCGCCCTCGCCGAGCACGCCCTGCTTGACCTTCTCGCCGAGGCCGGAGAAGCCGCCGACCCGCGTCAGGCCGATCACCACGATCGGCACCAGCGCCGCGACGATCACGAAGAACTGCATGACCTCGTTGTAGATCGCCGAGGACAGGCCGCCGAGCGTGATGTACGCGAGCACGATCGCCGCCGACACGATGATGGACAGCCACAGCGGCCAGCCGAGCAGGGCGTCCATGACGAGCCCGAGCGCGTACAGGTTGATCCCGGCGATGAGGATCTGCGCGAGGGCGAACGTCGAGGCGTTCAGCAGCTGGGTCGCGCCGTTGAAGCGGCGGCGCATGAACTCGGGGACGCTGTGCACCTTCGACCGGTAGTAGAACGGCATCATCACGACGCCGAGGAACACCATCGCGGGAACCGCGCCGATCCAGTAGTAGTGCACGGTCATCAGGCCGTACTGCGCGCCGTTGGCGGCCATGCCGAGGATCTCGGTGGCGCCGAGGTTGGCGGACATGAAGGCGAGGCCGGTGATCCAGGCGGGAAGCGCGCGGCCCGAGAGGAAGAAGTCCAGGCTCGTCCGTACGGCCCGCCTCGCGGCGAAGCCGATTCCCAGTACCACGAGGAAGTACAGGGCGAGGATCACGTAGTCCAGGAGGTTGACGTCGAGCCGCAGATCCTGTGCGGCCAGCAATTGGGCATCAGGCACGCAACGCCAGCTACCCTCACGCCTCCCCGTCTCACAAAGTGGGCTCGTGTATACCCAATCGTGACAAAACCGCAGGTGAGGGCCCGGTAAAGGCTTTCGGGCGTCCGCCGCGGCGTCCCGCGTGGCCGGGCGGACGAGCGGGTAGGCGAGCAGGTGAGAGGACACGGACGAAGGGAGACAGGTCATGGCCGACGCCCCGAACCCGATCCAGTTGCAGAAGCACCTGAAGGGCGTGGACTACCCGGCCGGCAAGTCGGACCTGATCAACACGGCCCGCGACCAGGGGGCCGACGACACCGTCCTGAACGCGCTGGAGCGCATCCCGGACCGGGAGTACGACGGCCCCAACGCGGTGAGCAAGGCGGTCAGCGAGGCCGGATGACCCGAGGCCGGGCGGGGGCGGCGCGCGGACGCGGTTCCGCCGCCGCCCTCAGCCGGGTCAGGCCCAGATGCCGGCGAGCGGGGCGGCGACGGCGGCGGCCTGGTCGAGCCCCGCCCGGAAGGCCGGCCCCCACAGCCGCGGGTCGAGCACGTCGGCGCCGAACACCTCCCGCGACGCCCCGTCGGGATGCACCGTGTACGCGGCGTCCGCGCCGGCCTTCAGCAACTCGGCGTCGAGCACCTCCCTGGGGGTCAGGTGACCGAGGGGCTCCAGCACGACGATCGTCCGCGCTCCGCCCGCCAGGTCGGCGTTGGTCGCGGAGCGGACCCCGCCGTCCACGTAGTGCCTGCCGCCGATCTCCACCGGCGGGAAGACCATCGGCACCGCGCAGCTCGACGCGACCGCGAGCACCAGCGGCGCGCCGGCCGACCGGTCCCATACGACGAACTCGCCCGTCGCGGCGTCCACGGCGGTGACGCGCAGGTCGCGGTCCGGCCACTCCTTGACCGGGAGCCGCTCGCCCACGGCCGCGAGCCGTTCCGCCTGGTGGTCAACCCGGGCCGCCAGGGCCATCTGCCCGACCCGGCGCCGGGCCTCGCGGCGGTCCAGCGCGGGGTCGGACATGACGGCGAACGCCTGCATGATCGCGTCCATGTCGACGGCGGGCGGCGGTCCGGTGTCCACCTCGGCCTGGTGGGCGATCGTCTCCTCCAGGTCGGCTTCGGTGGCCACCAGCGTGCCGACGACCGACCCCGCCGAGGTACCGACGATGCGGTCCGCAGTCCCCAGGTCCACGCCGAGGCGGCGCAGGCCGGTCACGATCCCCGCCTCCCAGGCGATCCCGGCGACACCTCCGCCGCCCAGTACGAGAGCTGTAGTCATGACCGGAATTATGTTCTACCTCCGGGAGGGAACGGGAAGCGGCCCCCCTGGTGAAACCGGTTTAGATTTTGTCTGGACGTCAAACTATTGACGGCGCTTCGGCCGATGTGTGACTCTCTCGTTCAGATTTCCATGCACGGAGGAGAAGGACGGTCAGGGTCCCCGCCTGATCGTGCATGGCCGGTTGTCCATGCCCCCCGGAGGGAAAACCGTCCATGCGAAGACTCGCATCCCTGCTCGTGATCGCCGCCATGGCGCTGGTCACGGCCGTGATCAGGATGGCGCCGGTGTCGGCCGTCGCCGCCGATCCGTACACGTTCAAGAACGTGCAGATCGCCGGGGGCGGCTTCGTTCCCGGCATCGTGTTCAGCCCGGTCCAGAAGGACCTCATCTACGCCCGCACCGACATCGGCGGCGCGTACCGTTGGGAGCAGTCCAGCCAGACCTGGACGCCGCTGCTCGACTGGGTCGGCCAGTCGAACTGGGGCTACAACGGGGTCGTCAGCATCACCCCCGACCCGGTGGACGCCAACAAGGTGTACGCCGCCGTCGGCATGTACACCAACAGCTGGGACCCCAACAACGGCGCGATCATCCGCTCCTCGAACAAGGGCGCCTCGTGGCAGGTCAGCCCGCTGCCGTTCAAGCTGGGCGGCAACATGCCCGGACGCGGCATGGGCGAGCGCCTCGCGGTGGACCCGAACAAGAACAGCGTCCTGTACTTCGGCGCGCCCAGCGGCAACGGCCTCTGGCGGAGCACCGACTCCGGCGCCACCTGGGCCAAGGTGACCAACTTCCCCAACGTCGGCAACTACGTCGCCAGCCCCGGAGACGCGTACAACGGTGACAACCAGGGCGTCGTCTGGGTGACCTTCGACAAGCGGACCGGCACCTCGGGCAACGCCACCCAGACCATCTACGTCGGCGTGGCCGACAAGAGCAACACGGTCTACCGGACCACCAACGGCGGCACCTCGTGGGAGCGGGTCGCAGCGCAGCCGACCGGCTACATCGCCCACAAGGGCGTGCTCGACACCGCCAACGGCTACCTCTACATCGCCACCAGCGACACCGGAGGCCCGTACGACGGGGGCAAGGGCGACGTGTGGCGCTACGCCACCGCCACCGGCGCCTGGACCCAGATCAGCCCGATCCCGTCCAGCAGCGGCGACGACTACTTCGGCTACAGCGGCCTGACCATCGACCGGCAGAACCCGAAGACCATCATGGTGGCCACGCAGGTCTCCTGGTGGCCCGACGCCATCTTCTGGCGGAGCACCGACAGCGGCGCGACCTGGACCCGCATCTGGGACTGGACGTCGTACCCCAACCGCAGCTTCCGCTACAAGATGGACATCTCGTCCGCGCCGTGGCTGACCTTCGGGACCAACCCGCAGCCTCCGGAGGTCACGCCCAAGCTCGGCTGGATGAACGAGTCGGTCGAGATCGACCCGTTCAACTCCGACCGGATGATGTACGGCACCGGCGCGACGATCTACGGCACGACCGACCTCACCAAGTGGGACTCCGGCGGCCAGTTCACGATCAAGCCGATGGTGAAGGGTCTGGAGGAGACCGCCGTACTCGACCTGATCAGCCCGCCGACCGGCGCCCCGCTGATCAGCGCGCTCGGCGACATCGGCGGCTTCCGGCACACCAACCTCGACGCCGTGCCGTCCATGATGTTCACCCAGCCCGTCTTCACCTCGACCACCTCGCTCGACTACGCGGAGACCAACCCGAGCGTGATGGTGCGGGCCGGCAACTTCACCGACTCCGACCGGCCGAACGACAGCCATGTCGCCTTCTCCACCGACGGCGGGGCCAACTGGTTCCAGGGCACCGAGCCGGGCGGCGTCAACAACGGCGGCACGGTCGCCGCGGCGGCGGACGGCAGCCGCTTCGTGTGGTCGCCGGCCGACCCCGGCATCCAGGTCGTCTACTCCGTCGGTTACGGCAACAGCTGGAGCGCCTCCACCGGCGTCCCGGCCAACGCGATCGTCGAGTCCGACCGGGTGAACGCGCAGAAGTTCTACGCCTACTCCGGCGGCAAGTTCTACGTGAGCACCAACGGCGGCGCGAGCTTCAGCGCCACCGCGGCCACCGGCCTGCCGACGACCGACGTCCACTTCAAGGCGCTGCCCGGCAAGGAGGGCGACATCTGGCTGGCCGGGGACGGCGGCCTGTGGCACTCCACCAACTCGGGCGCCTCGTTCACCAAGCTGTCGAACGTCAGCGACTCGATCAACGTCGGTTTCGGCAAGGCGGCGCCCGGCAAGTCGTACCAGGCGCTCTACCTGGCCGGCGCCGTCGACGGCGTCGACGGCCTGTTCCGGTCCGACGACACAGGCGCGAGCTGGGTGCGCATCAACGACGACCAGCACCAGTACGGCAACATGGGCGAGGCCCTGACCGGCGATCCCCGGATCTACGGCCGGGTCTACCTCGGCACCAACGGCCGGGGCGTCATCTACGGCGACCGGAACGGCACCCCGCAGTCCCCGTCGGCGTCTCCCTCGGCCTCCCCGTCCGCGTCGCCGTCTCCCTCGCCGTCTCCGTCGGCGTCGCCCTCGCCCAGCCCGTCCCCGAGCCCGTCTCCGAGTGCGTCCCCGTCCGCCTCGCCCAGCCCGTCGCCCTCGGCGACCCCGTCGGGCGGCAAGTCGTGCTCGGCGACGTACAAGGTGGCCAACCAGTGGCCGGGCGGCTTCCAGGGCGAGGTCACGGTGAAGAACACCGGCACCGTGGCGACCAGCGGCTGGACCGTCAAGTGGGCCTTCGCCAACGGCCAGACGATCAGCCAGCTCTGGAACGGCACGGTGAGCCAGTCCGGGGCGAACGTCACGGTCACCAACGTGAACTACAACGGCTCGCTCAGCCCCGGGGCGTCCACGGTGTTCGGCTTCCAGGCGAGCTGGAACAACACCAACGCGGTCCCGGCCACGCTGACCTGCACCGCCTCCTGAGATAACGCGACGACGGCCGTACGGGCGACTTCCCGCCCGTACGGCCGTCTTTTTCGCGTGGCGGCCCCGGCGAAGGGCCTCCGGGGCCGGAAAGGGGTGGGGTGCGCCATGGCAGAGCTGATCTACTGGCGTGGTGCGGGGATTGTCGGGGGAGTGGGGCGGGACGGGGTGGGACAGCCAGGCGCGGATGGTCGGAGAGCGGTGGGTGGAGCGCCGCCCCAGGAGGCCGGAGGTGGCCGGGCGACTGCTCATGGAGACCCGCCTGATGCCATGGCTCGCGCCGCGGTTACCGTTGCCCGTCCCGTTACCCCACGTCCTGTGGCGGGAGCCCCTGGTCGTACGGCATGAGGTGATCGTCGGTGAGCCGCTCGAGACCTTCGACGCCGCCGGCGGCCGCGCCCTGGGCGCGTTCCTGCGCGCACTGCATGCGACCGATCCCGTGGAGGCCGTGCGGCGTGGTGCCCCGCCCGCGCGAGAAGCACTGCGGGAGCGGGCGGTCATGGTCGAGGACTTCGGCACGCGTGTCGTACCGCTCCTGCCGGGGGACCGGCGAGGCGCCGCCCGGTCGTTACTGGACGCCGTGGCCGCGCTGCCCGCCACCGCTCTGGTCCACGGCGATCTCGGGCCCGGACATGTGCTCGCGCGGGACGGCGTGGTGAGCGGTGTCATCGACTTCAGCGACGCGCACGTCGGCGACGCGGCGCTCGACCTGGCGTGGGCGCTCCACGGTGCCCCTCCGGTCTTCTCCAGGGCCGTGGCGGCGGAGTACGACGTCGCCGCCGAGGTCGTCGAAAGAGCACTGCTGTGGCACCGGCTCGGGCCATGGCACGAGGTCACGCATGGTCTCGGCATCGGCGACCCGGACACCGTGCGTAGCGGCCTGGACGGCCTCCTCGCCCGTCTCCCGGCCTGAGCAGGCCCCGGGCCCATCCTCCCGACGGGAGGACGCCTCGGGGGAGGTGGAACGCCCGGGGCTGCTGGGAAGAGGGGGTACCGATGTGCCGTTCGGCTGCCGCGCCCGTACGGCCGGTCGCGTAGATTTGCCTGGGCGGGCCGTCGGGCCGCCCAGAGGCAGGGGTGGCCGGACACAGGGGTGACTGCGCGATGGCGATCGGGGTTTACGTCGCGGCCGGCGACGCGAGGAGCAACAAGGGCACGATCGCCCTCGGCATGATCGAGCTCCTGACCCGCCAGGTCGGCACGGTGGGCGTGTTCCGGCCGGTGGTCCGGGCGGGCCGCGAGGACAGCCTGGTCAACACCGCGCGGAGCCGCTTCGCGATCGGCCTGTCCTACGACATGTGCACGGGCGTCACCTACGAGGACGTGCACGCCGACGAGGACCGCGCGGCCGGGGAGATCCTGGCCCGCTACCGGGCGCTGGCCGGGCGGTGCGACGCGGTCGTGGTGATCGGCACGGACTACACGGACGTGGGCGCGCCCACCGAGTTCACGTTCAACGCCCAGCTCGCCGCGAACCTCGGCACGCCGGTGATGAACGTGGTCACCGGTCTCGACCGCACGCCCGACGAGATCGCCACGGCGGTCGAGATGTCGCGCAAGGAGCTCGCCGAGCGGCACGCCACCGAGCTGGCCACGGTCGTCACGAGGGTGGCGCCCGCCCTGGTGGACGAGGTCGCCGCCCGCGTCCCCGCGTACGTGCTGCCGGAGGTGCGGCGGCTGTCCGCCCCGACGGTCAGCGACCTGATGGCCGCCTGCGACGGCGAGCTGTACCTGGGCGACGCCGCCCAGCTGGGCCGGGAGACGGGCGGCCTGATGATCGGCGCGATGTCGCTGCCGAACATCCTGGAGCGCCTCACCGAGGGCCTCGCGGTCGTCGTCCCGGCCGACCGGGCCGCCGCGCTGGTGCCTGGCCTGCTGGCCGCGCACAAGTCGCGCACGTTCCCCGCCCTGTCGGCCATCATCCTGAACGGCGGCCTCGAACTGCCCGACGCGGTCGTCCGCCTGCTGAAGGGCATGGACATCCGGCTGCCGATCATCACGACCCCGGGCGGCACGTTCGAGACCGCGACGAAGCTGTCGAAGGCCGAGGGGCGGTTCAGCCCCGACGCCCCCGGCAAGATCGACACGGCGCTCGGGGTGTTCGCCGAGCACGTCGACGCCGCGGCCCTGCTGCGCAGCCTGCGGGTCACCAAGGCCGCCGCGATCACCCCGCTGATGTTCGAGTACGACCTGCTGGACCGGGCCCGCGCCGACCGCAGGCACATCGTGCTGCCGGAGGGCGCCGAGCCTCGCATCCTGCGCGCGGCCGACAGCCTGCTGCGCCGGGGCGTCGCCGAGCTGACCCTGCTGGGCGACGAGCGGGAGATCCGGCTGGCGGCGAACACGATGGGCCTGGCCGTCGACGGCGCCCGGGTGGTGAGCCCCTTCGACCCCGAGCTGCGCGAGCTGTTCGCCGAGGAGTACGCCCGGCTGCGCGGGCACAAGGGCATCACCCTCGGGCAGGCCCGCGACATCGTGACCGACGTGTCCTACTTCGGCACGATGATGGTCCACCTCGGGCTGGCCGACGGCATGGTCTCGGGCGCCGCCCACACCACGGCGCACACGATCCGGCCGTCGTTCGAGATCATCAAGACGTCGCCGGGCGTCGGCGTCGTCTCCAGCGTCTTCTTCATGTGCCTCGCCGACCGGGTGCTCGTGTACGGCGACTGCGCCGTCGTGCCCGATCCGACGGCCGTCCAGCTCGCCGACATCGCGATCTCCTCGGCCGCCACCGCCGCCCGGTTCGGGGTCGATCCGCGCGTGGCCATGCTGTCGTACTCGACCGGCGAGTCCGGGGCCGGGCCCGAGGTGGACAAGGTGCGGGAGGCGACGGAGCGGGTCCGCGCGCTGCGGCCGGACCTGCCGGTGGAGGGGCCGATCCAGTACGACGCGGCGGCCGAGCCCAGCGTGGCGCGCACCAAGATGCCGGACAGCCAGGTGGCCGGGCGGGCGACGGTGTTCGTGGTGCCCGACCTCAACACGGGCAACAACCTCTACAAGGCCGTGCAGCGCAGCGCCGGCGCGGTCGCGATCGGCCCGGTGCTGCAGGGTCTGCGCAAGCCGGTCAACGACCTGTCGCGCGGGGCGACGGTCGGCGACATCGTCAACACCGTCGCGATCACGGCCATCCAGGCCCAGGTGCGGGAGGAGGCGCCGTGAGCGCGCGGGCGCGGGAGGAGAAGCGGTGAGCGCGCAGGCGCGAGGAGACGGGGTGGGCGGGCAGGTCCTGGTCCTCAACACGGGGTCGTCGTCCATCAAGTACCGCCTGATCGACATGGCGACCCGCACCGGTGTGGCCGGCGGGCTCGTCGAGCGCATCGGCGAGGACGAGAGCGCGCTCGTCCACGACGGCGTGCGGGTCGAGCGCAGGGTGGCCGACCACGAGGAGGGCCTGAAGGCCGTGCTCGCGGCGTTCGCGGAGCACGGGCCGTCGCTCGACGGGGTGACCGCGCTCGGGCACCGGGTCGTCCACGGCGGCAGCCGGTTCGTCACGCCCGTTCTTATCGACGACGCGGTCGAGCGGGCCATCGAGGAGATCGCGCCGCTGGCGCCGCTGCACAACCCGGCCAACCTGGAGGGCATCCGGGTCGCCCGGCGGGCCTTCCCCGGGCTGCCCCACGTCGCCGTGTTCGACACGGCCTTCCACGGGACGATCCCGCCACACGCCCACACCTACGCGGTCCCGCGCGAGTGGACCCGCAAGCTCGGCGTGCGCCGCTACGGCTTCCACGGCACCTCCACCGCGTACGTCTCGCGCCGGGCGGCGGCCCTGCTGGGACGGCCGTACGGCGAGGTGAACTCGATCGTGCTGCACCTCGGCAACGGCGCGAGCGCGACGGCCGTGCGGGGCGGGCGGAGCGTGGACACGTCGATGGGCATCACCCCTCTCGCCGGCCTGGTGATGGGCACCAGATCCGGCGACGTGGACCCGGCGCTGCCCGCCTACCTCGCCCGGGTCGCGGGGATGGGGCTCGGCGACGTCGACACGGCGCTGAACAAGGAGAGCGGCCTGCTCGGCATGTGCGGCGCCAACGACATGCGGGAGGTCTGGCGGCTGGCCGACGCGGGCGACGAGGACGCCCGGCTCGCGCTCGACGTGTACGGCTACCGGGTGCGCGCCTACGTCGGCGCCTACTACGCGGCGCTCGGCCACGTCGACGCGGTCGTGTTCACGGGCGGCGTGGGGGAGAACAGCGCGCGGGTCCGCGCGCTGGCGACGGCCGGTCTCACGCGGCTCGGCATCGAGGTCGATCCCGCCCGCAACACCGCCGAGTCGGCGGAGGCCAGGGCGATCTCCCCGGAGGGCGCCGAGGTGACGGTGCTGGTGGTGCCGACCAACGAGGAACTGGAGATCGCCGAGCAGACCGCGGCCTGCCTCGAAGAGGGGTGACGTCGGTGACCGTGGCCAAGGGCCCGGCTGGCTATCGTGGGCAGCGGATGGGGGTGAGCCGTGTGGCTACGGCTGAGAGCAGTCGGACGGGTGATGACGAGGGAGAGTCGCGGGGCCTGCTGGACCGGGTGCGCGCGACTCCGGCGGGCCGGCTGACGCTGCGGATCGTCATCGGGGTGATCGGGACCGCCCTCGTCGTCGGCGGGCTGATCATGGTGCCGTTCCCGGGGCCGGGCTGGCTGGTGGTCTTCACCGGCCTCGCCGTGCTGGCCACCGAGTTCGCCTGGGCGAGCCGGGTGCTGGAGTTCGCCAAGCACTGGGTCAGGCGGGCGACGGACTGGCTCAAGCGGCAGAACTGGTTCGTCCGCATCGTGGCGGGCGCGCTGACCCTCGCCTGCGCGGCCGTGATCGTCTGGGTGTCGGTACGGCTGACCCTGGGCGTCGACCTGATCCAGAAGGCCCGCGAGCTGCTGAGCTGACCCTTATGCCGACCAGCCGTGCTCGCGAGCCCGCGGGCGACGGTCAGACGGTGGCCCGGGCCAGCCTCCGGATCGCCAGTTCGGCCAGCAGCGCGGCGCCGTCGGCCAGGATGGCGTCGTCGAACTCCGCCTCCGCCGAGTGGTTCGACGGGGCGGTGGCGAGGTCCCGTCCGGGCGGGCAGGCGCCGACCACGAGGAAGGCCCCCGGCACCTGCTCCAGCACGTACGAGAAGTCCTCCGAGCCGGTCGCGGGGGTGGGGAGCGGGAAGTACCGGTCCTCGCCGAGCGCCTCCCGCACCGTCCGCGCGGCGAACTCGGCCTCGGTGTCGTCGTTGACCGTGACCGGATAGCCGATGCCGAAGACGCAGTCGACGGTGAGCCCGTGCGCCTCGCCGATGCCGCGGGCCAGCCGTACGAGGCCCTCCTTGACCCGGTCCCGCGTGGCGGCCGAGAACGTCCTCACCGTGACCTCGAAGCGCGCCTCGTCCGGGATCACGTTGTCGGTGGTGCCGGCGTGGAAGCTCCCCACCGTCACCACGACCGGGTCGAACACGTCGTACGTCCGGGTCACGTGGGTCTGCAGGGCCGTCACGATCTCGCAGGCCGCGGGGATCGGATCGAGGGCGCGATGCGGGGCGGAGCCGTGCCCGCCCCTGCCGCGCACGGTCACGGTCAGCGTGTCGGCCGCGGCGAGCACGGGCCCGCCCTTGGTCAGGAACAGGCCGCGGGGGATCGTGGTCGAGAAGACGTGCATGCCGTACGCCGCGACCGGCCTGTCGCCCGCCGCGTCGAGCACCCCCTCCTCGATCATGAGCTTGGCGCCCTCCTCGCCCTCCTCACCGGGCTGGAACATGAGCACCACGTCCCCTTCGAGGTCGGAGCGCCGGTCGGAGAGCAGGCGGGCCGCCCCCACGAGCATCGCCGTGTGCAGGTCGTGCCCGCAGGCGTGCATGCGGCCGTCGACGCGCGAGCGGTACGGCAGGTCCGTCTTCTCGTGCACCGGCAGTGCGTCCATGTCGGCGCGCAGCAGCACGGCCGGCCCCGGCCGCGAACCCCGCAGCACCGCGGTCACCGAGGTGAGCCGCTCCCCGGTCGTGATCTCCAGCGGAAGGCCGTCGAGCGCCGCGAGCACCCTCTCCTGGGTCCGGGGCAGGTCGAGCCCGATCTCGGGCTCCCGGTGCAGAGCACGGCGAAGTTCGACGAGATCGTCCTGAAGGGTCATGGGCCGCCGATCGCGCGAGAAGGGTCGATGTCGCCATCACATTAGAGCGCGGCCGGGTGGTCCAGGCAGGGGTTGTGCGACGGGTTGCGCGACGGGGCGTGCGACGCGTCCGCCCGCCGTCGCGACAGTTGCGAGCGCACCTGGCCGCCCCCCGGTAGTTGCAGAGTTTCTTAATTCCCTATAATGGCAACAGTGTCCGCCGACGAGGAGGCGATGGCTGTGGGGCGTGGCCGGGCCAAGGCCAAGCAGGTGAAGGTCGCTCGTGCTTTGAAGTACAGCGGTGGCGGCGATCTGGAGTCCCTGCGGCGGGAGCTGGGCGTCGACGCGACGCCTGCCGCACCCGCACGTACGGAGGCCGGCGACGGCGCGGGCCAGGCGGACCTGGACCGTGAAGGTGAGCCGCGCGCGTGAGTTCCTTCGAGGAGAGTCTCCGGCAGCGGCTGGCCGCGACGCGCCAAGCGCTGGCGGCGGCACAACGGGACGGCGATCACTTCGGCGTGCAGACGCACGCCTCGGAGGCGGAGGAACTGGAACGGCTGGGCGCCGCCCACGGAGTCGTCGTCACACCCGAACCGGCGGACGGGCCGGCGGTCGAGGGCGAGGCCGGGTGATGCCGGTCCCGCTCTACCAGGCCAAGGCCGAGCTGTTCAAGACGCTCGGCCATCCGCTGCGCATCCGGGTGCTGGAGCTGTTGTGTGAGGGACCCAGGCAGGTCCGGGAACTGCTGGCCGCGATCGAGGTGGAGGCGCCGAATCTGTCGCAGCAGCTGGCGGTGCTGCGCCGGGCGGGGCTGGTCACCGCGCGGCGCGACGGGACGACCGTGGTCTACGAGCTGGCCGGAGCGGACGTGTCGGAGATGATGCGCGCGGCCCGCCGCATCCTCACGGAGCTGCTGGCCGACCAGTACGAGCTCCTCGCCGAGCTGGAACAGACGAGGTGAACCTCCGGGAAGTGCCGCGCCGCTTCGCGGATCTGCTGCCCGGACGGTCGGACTGGACCGCCGCGCGCCGCTCACCCGGCCGGGACCTGGTGGCCGGGCTGATCGTCGCGGTGGTGGCCCTGCCGCTGGCACTGGCGTTCGGCGTCTCCTCCGGGCTCGGCGCCCAAGCCGGCCTGGTGACCGCCATCGTCGCCGGAGCGCTCGCGGCCGTGTTCGGCGGCAGCAACCTGCAGGTGTCCGGCCCGACCGGCGCCATGACCGTCGTCCTCGTCCCCATCGTGCACGCCTACGGCTCCGGCGGAGTGCTGATGGTCGGCCTGATGGCCGGGCTGGTCCTCCTGGCCCTGGCCGCGCTGCGCGCGGGACGGTTCGCCCAGTTCCTGCCGACCTCGGTCGTCGAGGGCTTCACCGCCGGGATCGCCGTGGTCATCGCGCTGCAGCAGGTCCCCGCCGCGCTCGGCGTGACCGCCGGAGACGGCGGGAAAGTGTGGCAGGTCGCGGCCGGAGCCGTGGCGCACTTCGCGGCCCATCCGACCTGGGCGGCGCCGCTCATGGCGCTGGCGGTGGCCGCGGTGATGCTGGGCGGCGCCCGGCTGCGGCCGGGTGTCCCGTTCTCCCTCCTCGGCGTCGCGGTCGCGACGCTGGCCGCTCAGGCGTTCTCGCTCGACGTCGCCCGGATCGGGGCACTGCCGGCCGGGCTGCCCGCCCCGTCGCTCGGTTTCCTCGATCCCGGCATGGTGGGAACGCTCCTGCCGTCCGCGCTCGCCGTGGCGGCGCTGGCGGCGCTGGAGAGCCTGCTGTGCGCCACCGTCGCCGACGCGATGAGCGTCGGCGAGAGACACGACCCCGACCGGGAGCTGTTCGGGCAGGGCATCGCCAACCTCGCGGCGCCCCTTCTCGGCGGCGTGCCGGCGACCGCCGCGATCGCCCGTACCGCGGTGAACGTGCGCGCGGGGGCCCGGTCCCGGCTGGCGGCGCTCACCCACGCCGCCGTCCTCGCCGGGATCGTGCTGGCCGCCGGCCCCCTGGTCGGCCGGATCCCGCTCGCGGCGCTCGCGGGGGTGCTGCTGGCCACCACCGTCCGCATGGTCGAGGTCGGCTCCCTGCGCGCGCTGGCCCGCTCGACGCGCGGCGACGCCGTCGTGCTCATCCTGACCTTCGTCGTGACCGTCGTGTTCGACCTCGTCACCGCGGTGGCCGTCGGTCTCGGCCTGGCCGTCGTGCTCGCGCTCCGCGCGGTCGCCCGGACCTCCCGGCTCGACCAGGTCCCGCTCGACGCCGGTGACCACAGCGCCGAGGAGCGGCGACTGCTGAGCGAGCACATCGTCGCCTACCGGTTCGACGGGCCGCTGTTCTTCGCCGCCGCCCACCGCTTCCTGCTCGAACTCTCCGAAGTCGCGGACGTCCGCGTGGTCATCCTGCGGATGTCACGGATCACCGCCCTGGACGCGACCGGCGCCCAGATCCTCGGCCACGCCATCGTCCGCATGGAACGCCGGGGTATCACCGTCCTGATCTCCGGCGTGAAACCCGGCCACGGTCAGGTCCTGGCCGCCCTCGGCATCGCCGGTCACCTTCGGCGCGACGGTCTGATCTTCCCCGACACCCCCACCGCCATCGCTCACGCCCGCGGCCTTCTGCACGACCACGGGCTCCTCCCGGCCGCCGCGGAGACCGGCCGCGTGACCACCACGGCGGATCTCGGCGGTGGGGCCTGACGGGCGAGTGCGGCGGCGGACCCGGTGGTGCGGCGCACGGCGGGTCAGAGGTAGAGGCCGGTGCCGTGGTCGGTCTGCTGCGTCGCCACGGCGTGCAGGTCCCGCTCGCGCAGCACCAGGTAGAGCTGGCCCTGCACCTCGACCTCGTACTGGTCCTCGGGGTTGAACAGGACCTTGTCGCCGGTCTTGACCGTGCGCGCGCCGACTCCCGCGCCGCACACCTCGCCCCACACCAGCCGGTTGGCCATCTTGACCGTGGCCGGGATGACGATGCCCGAGGTGCTGCGCCGTTCCTCGGACTCCCGCTCGACCCTGACCATCACGCGGTCGTGGAGCATCTGGATCTCGAACTTCGGGTCAGGCACCCTCGCAGTGTACGCGGAGGCCGCCCGGGCGCCGTCATCGGAGGCGGACGGGGGTCAGGCGCTCACGAGCGGCCCATGGCCAGGTCGTAGCCGGTCCCCGAGTGGCGGTAGACGCGGCCCTTGCCCCACTTCAGCACCTGGAAGCGCACATGGACGGTGTTGGAGGCGACGCCCGTCAGGTCGGCCATCATCTTCTCGGAGAGGTCGACGATCGCGGGGATGTCGTGCTGGGCGACGGCCCACTCGGCTGGGCCGAAGTCCTCGACCACCCCGACCGCGCTCTTCCCCCTGTACGTGATCTTCACTTTCGTGCCCAGGGGCCAGTAGGGGCTGGCGAGCGTCGCGTACCGCATGCGCTTGCCTGAGGCGGTGGAGGCGTCCCAGAAGGACGTGGCGGTCGCCTTGCCGGAGGGAAGGGCGGCGATCCGCTTCGCGTCCGCGGCGGCCGCGCGGAGGGCCGCGTTGAGCGCGGCGCCGATGGCGACCGGGTCCAGGACCGGGCGGGGCGCGTCGGCGGGGGAGAGCGGCGCGGTGGGCGGAGCCTGAGGCGTCACCGCGGCCTGGGCGGCCGTGGTGGCCGTGCCGAGGAGAAGGGTGGTTCCGGCCAGGGCCGCGGTGACCGCCTGACGGGCTCGCTTGTGCATGGAGTTCCTTTCGGGTCGCTCGCGGCGCGGTCCTCTGGGGGGAGGGCCGCACGTCGTGGAGGGCTCCCGGCCGGGGGCCGGGTCCGTACGCGCGTCCGGGCAGCGCGACGCAGCCCCGGGACGGGGTGCGAGTGCCGATCGGGCGCGCGGCCCCTGGGGGAGGAGCGATACGAGTCACGCGAGGGGTGGGGCTTACGAAAGAGTCAAACGTGATGTGAGGCACGAGTATATGGAAAGAGATAGTAAATAGGACAAAACGGAGTCAGTGCTTGGTAGATCGTCCTTGACCGGGAGGCCCTGAGAGCGCTCTCATAGGCAGATTCCGGCAAAGCGAAGGCAAGGGGGCGTCATGGCGTTCGAGGGATTCACCTGGGTCAACGAGCCCGCCGAATGGTCGGGGAACGGAGAAGGGCTGCAAGCCGTCGCCGGCGCCCGGACCGACCTGTGGCAGAAGACGCATTACGGGTACTCGTTCGACACGGCGCACATGTTCGGCCGGGAGGTGGCCGGAGACCTCCGGCTGACGGTGACGTTCGACGCGGACTACGCGGAGCAGTACGACCAGGCCGGGGCGGTGCTGCGGATCGACGAGGAGAACTGGATCAAGGCGGGGGTCGAGTTCGTCGACGGCGGCCACCAGCTCAGCGTGGTCGTCACGCGCGGCTTCTCCGACTGGTCCGTCACGCCCGCGCCCGCCGGCCTCGTCTCCGCGACGTTCGACTTCGAGCGCGCGGGCGACGCCGTGACCGTCCGGTACGGCGTGAACGGCGCGGAGCCGGAGCACATGCTGCGCCTCGCCTACTTCCCGCCGAAGACGCCCGCCCTCGCCGGGGTCATGTGCGCCGCTCCGAGCGGCGACGGGTTCGAGACCCGCTTCACCCGGGTGTCGCTGACGTCCTAGCCGGGGGCAGGACCAGTTCGGCGAAGATCGCGCGGTGGTCGGTCACCGGCAGCCGGTGGACGCCGAACGCCCGCACGGCGACGCGCGGGTCCACCAGGACGTGGTCGATCGTCACGGGCGGCACCGGCAGACCCCTGAAGTCCCACTGCCGGTACGGCCAGGTCCCGGCCAGGCCGTCGCCGGTCGCGTCGGCCGCGTCCCGGTAGCCCGCGTCGAGCAGGCGCCGGACCCGGCTGTGGTCCAGCGTCGCGTTGAAGTCCCCGGAGAGGATCCGCACCTGCTCACCCGGCTCGGGAAGCGCGGCGAGCACGTCGGCCCAGCAGGTGAACCGGGACACGTAGCGCGGTGCGCACGGGTGCACGGACACGACGCCGACGGGCTCCGCGCCGGGCACCTCGACGCCGCCCTGCGCCTGCCGGGAGTCGCCGGGGCCGGTGAGCGTCTCCGGGCGCAGGGGGAACCGGGTGAACAGCCCGGACCCGCCCGACCCCTCCCGCGCCCGCTCGTCCCCGTACGGCAGGAGCCGGGTCAGGCCCGCGCCCCGCAGGCCCTCCAGGGCCTCCGGGGTCAGCTCCTGCACGGTGAGCACGTCCGGGCGCAGCGCCCGCACGAGATCGACCAGCGCGGCGGGCGGCACCGAGCCCTTCAGCAGGTTGGCCGACAGCAGCCGCAGGACCGGCCCGCGCGCGGCCTGCCCGCCCGCCGCCCGCACGGCGGGGCCGGACCCGGCCCGATCCGGGCCGGACAGCGCACTGTTCGGGCCGGGGAGAGCACCGTTCGGATCGGAGAGAGCACGGGGCAGCACGCAGGCCACGAGCACGGCGGTGACCGCCACGCCCGCGACCAGCGCGGCCCGGCGCCGCGCGAGCAGCGCGACCACTGGGGCGGCGACCGAGGCGAGGGCGGCGTACGGCGTGAACGCGACGAGTTGCACCCAGCGGAAGTGGACGTCGCCCGGCACCAGCCGCAGCAGGGCCCACAGCGCGAACGGCGCGACCACGAGCCAGGCGAGCAGGCCGCGCAGGAGGTTCCGGCAGCCCGCCCCGCCGCCGGCGGTCCGCTTCGTCATCCTCGGCCCCTTCGCCAAGCCGCTCGGAGTGATGATCCACCCTACGCGCCGGACACCTCGCTCCTCAGGTGTCCACACCGTGGCGGGCAGGCCGTACATTTTCGGCATGGATGTCGAAGCGAGGGTCCTGGACGCGATCGACGAGGCCGAGACCGTGGGCCTGCTGGCCGATCTGGTCCGGGTGCCGAGCGTCACCGGCAGCGACGCCGAGTCGGACCTGCAGGACAGGTGCGCCCGCATGCTGGCCGAATGGGGCCTCGACGTCGACATGTGGAAGCTCGACCTCGACGATCTCCGCTCCCGCGAGGGGTTCCCGGGGACGGAGGCGGAGCGCGCCGAGGGGTACGGCGTCGTCGGCGTCACCGAGGGCGAGGGCGTGCCCGCGCTGATCCTGCAGGGGCACGCCGACGTCGTGCCGATCGGCGACCCGGGCAAGTGGGAGGGGCAGGACCCCTTCGGCGCCCGCCTCACCGCGACCACCCTGCACGGCCGGGGCGCCTGCGACATGAAGGCCGGTCTCGCCGCCAACCTCGCCGTCGTCCGCGCGCTGCGCCGGGCCGGCGTACGGCTCGCGCGCCCGCTGGCCGTCCACTGCGTCGTCAGCGAGGAGGACGGCGGTCTGGGCGCCTTCGCCACCCTGGCCAGGGGGCACACCGGCGAGGCGGCCGTGATCACCGAGCCGACGAGCGGCGCGCTGATCACCGCCACCGCCGGGGCCCTGACCTTCCGCCTGGAGGTCGCCGGCCGGGCCGCGCACGGCGCCACCCGCTACGAGGGCGTCAACGCCGTCGAGGCGTTCTGGCCGGTCCTGCGGGCCGTGCGGGAGCTGGAGCGGGAGCGGAACCGGGACCGCGACGCGCTGTTCGGCGGCAACCCCGTGCCGTACCCGATCGAGATCGGCACCGTGCGGGCCGGAGACTGGGCGAGCACGGTGCCCGACCTGCTCGTGGCCGAGGGACGGCTGGGCGTGCGGCTCGGCGAGGACCCCGCCGAGGCGCGGGCGGCCCTGGAGGCGGCGCTCGCCGCCCTCGACGACCCCTGGCTGCGCGACAATCCCGTGCGCGTCACCTGGCCTGGAGGGCAGTTCGCCAGCGGGCGGCTGCCCGACGGACATCCGCTGGCGGAGGAGACGGCCGCGGCCGTCGCCGACGCGACCGGCGCCGCGCCGTCCCGGACGGCCGCGCCGTACGGGAGCGACCTGCGCCTCTACGCGGCGGCGGGCGTGCCGACCCTGCACTACGGCCCGGGCGACGTCCGCTTCGCGCACGCCCCGCGCGAGCAGGTGGACCTGCGGGAGGTCCGCGACGTCACCCGCGCCCTGGCGCTGCTCGCCCTGCGCCGATGCGGCGTGCGCTGAGCAGGCGGCGGCCGGGTCGTCAGGCGTTGACGACGGAGGCGATCTCGTTGAGGGGGAACTCCAGGTAGTCGCCGGCCTCCTCGCACCAGGCGTCGAGCACGCCGCTGCGCAGCTCGCCGTGGCTGACCGTGGCGGTGACCCCGTCGGCGAGCGTGATGAGCGCCCGGACGTCGCGGTCCACCACGAAGCCCAGCAGCGACTGCTGGGCCGCGGGCAGCCGCGTCGCCATCCGCCCGATGACCGCCCACGTCTGGCGGGCGCGCGCCTCGCCGGCCGACGGCCCGCCGCTGACGATCAGCCGCCGGGCGTGCTCGCGCGGGTCGGGTGGGGGTTCCAGGAGGTGAGCGGGGGGATCGAGCTCGGCGACCCGCCCGCCGGGCAGGAGGATGAGCCGCCCGCCCTGCGGCTCCCGCCTGACCGTGATCTCGCCGGTGTCGTCCACCGGCACGGGGGCGTATCCCGCCTCGCGAAGGGCGGCCAGCGTGGCCTTGGCGGGCGCCGCGCCCGCGAGGACGGTCGGCGCCAGCAGCCGCAGGCCCAGCCTGCCCAGTTTCCGGTGCGCGGCGATCTCCGCGAGCAGCGCGGGATCGGAGCCCTGGATGATGCAGCCGACGGACGACACGGTGACCTCGCCGTGGCGCCGCGCCACGTCCCGGATCAGGTACGTCAGGGGCTGCGGGAGCGTCCCGGCCTCCGTCAGGCCGGCGATGAGCGTCTCCGCGGTGTCGCCGGCGTCCAGCGCCCGCCGTACGCTCGCGGGGCCGAACCGCCACACCGACGCCGTGCCCTGCGACTCCCGGTCCGCCGCGCGGTCGAGCAGCGCGGCGAGCTCGACCGACGGCGGGCCGGTCACCACGGCGGTGAGGTCGGCGCCGAACAGCGCGGTCCGCTGGGCGCTCGCCATGGCGTGGGTGGCGGCCCCGGTGAGCCCGGGATCGTGCTCGACCTCCGGCACGCACTCGTGGCTCTCGTTCCCGGCAACGGCGGCCAGCGGGGCCAGCGCCCGGCCGAGGCCCGTGAGCATGTCGCACGCGGCGAGCCCGAGCAGGCGGGCCTCCTCCAGGACGGCCGCGGCGCAGTCGGCGAGCAGTTCCCGGTCGAGCAGCGGGGCCCGCCAGTGCACCCGCTGCACGAGCTCACGGAGCGTCGCGAAGGCCCTGCCCTCGGGGATCTCGGCGAGCGCGGCGAACAGGGCCCACCGGATCCGGGCGATCGTCTCGCCCGCCGGGTCGTCGCCGAGCGCGGCGGGCTGACGGCCGTCCACCCGGCGCAGCGACGAGCGCTCCATGCGCCACCAGCCCGCGAGCAGGACGCACAGCCGCGCGGGGGCCTCCTCCAGCCGCCACGCGTCGAACCCCGCCGTCACCGTCAGCCCGCCGGCCTCGTCGTCGACGGCGATCAGCCGGGCGACGGCGCAGACCTCCAGCAGCAGCCGGGTCTCGTCCTCCGCGCAGCCGATCTCCCTGGCCAGCCGCTTGATCTCCCGCACGCCGACCCCGCCGTTCTTCAGCAGCGGCAGCGTCGTCTTGTCGATGTTCTCCAGCAACGCCGCCGCCCGGTCGAGCACCCGCGGCGCGGCCAGGCACATCGCGTGCTCGACCGCGCCGGCGTCGGCGCCGGACGTGGCCAGGTCGGGCGGGTACGGCGTGAACGGCCCGCGGTAGTCGGGCCCGCGCAGGGCCAGCGCCACCTCGCGGGGCATCCCGGCCAGGTTCCACTGGGTGCGGAAGAGCAGCCCCCGGTCGAGCGCCCATTTCTCCGGGGTGCCGGGGGTGACGAACCGGTCGCCGTCGACGCTGCGCACGGGCCCGTCCCAGGCGAAGTCGTCGAGCATGCCGAGCGTGCCGTCCGGGGCGTCGTCGAGGAGCGCCCCCAGGCGCTCGGAGTCGCCGAGCAGCGCCGTGATCCGCGCGACCACCTGGCGCCTGCCGCCGTGCCCGGGCAGGTCGAGCATCCGGCACACCCGGCGCAGCGCCTCGGTGCTGAGCTTCCAGGAGTCGAGGTACGCCCCGAGCGGCTCGCCCAGGCCGCAGGGCGCGGTCCACCAGCGGGCCACGGCCTGGGCCAGGGTGATCCGCCCGTCCGCGCCCGGCCAGGCGACGGCGTGGTCGTAGAGGTGATCGAGCCAGGGGATGACCTCGGAGGTGCTCACCCCGAGGAAGCGGGCCAGTTCGTCCTCCGTCGGGTGGCCCCCGACGACCAGGCACGCCTGCAGGAGTTCGAGCGGGGGCAGGGGGAGGCCGCGCATGACCTCCATGACGGCGAAGGTGTCGGTCAGCCGGTGCGCGAGGGCGTCCATGCGCCGGGGCCACGGCGGTGCGATCGCGTCCGGCCGGTTGGCCAGGACGCGGGCGAGCCTGTCTTCGTCAAGACTGGTCAGCCAGCCGATTATGTGATCGTCCATCGTTGATCTCTCGGGAGTCCCAGGCAGACACCGTAGTGCAGATCACAGCCTCGGCGGGGTCCGCGCACCGGTGGACAGATCGCGCTCACGAATTCCGGGATCACGATATGTCTCCGCCGATCAGTGGGAAACGGGCGTGCTGTTGGGCCGCTCCGGCCCGATGTCTGCACATCATCGCCCGCCACGCCCACGCTTCGGGAGTGTTCCGGGGAATCCGGGCCGCCGGCCGGAGGGCGCTCCCATGCATTCCGGGCTGCACGGGAGCGCTCTTCGGCCGGCGGACCGCGATCGGCGACAGCAAGATCTAACGACGGAGTTAGGTTTTCGGAGGGCGCGCCGCCTTCCGTCCGTCTTCCCGGCTCCGGGCCGGGGCTCAGGCCGCGAGCACGGCCCATACCGCCTTGCCCTGCGGGACGAGGGGACACCAGCCCCAGCACGCGCTCAGCGACTCCACGATGTGCAGCCCCAGCCCCCCCGGCTCGAAAGGGGAGGGGTCCCGCAGCACCGGCGCGTTCGACCCGGGGTCGGTGATCGCGCACGCCACGTGCGGTCCCCGGCGGATCAGCGACAACCGGATGACCTCCCTCGGGCGGTCGCAGGTGAGCGTCATGCCGTGCCGCAGCGCGTTGGTGGCCAGTTCGGAGACGACCAGCTCCATCCCGTCGAGCAGGTCGGTCATCCCCCAGCCCGAGAGCGTCCCGGCGGCGAAGCTCCGTGCCGAGTGGACCGACTCCGCGCGGGGCGGGAGGACGAATGTGGCGCTGGCGCTCGCCGAACCGGGCTGGAGGAGGCCGCGTGCGGGCTCCGGCCACCAGCCGATAGGCGGCCACCAGTCGAGCGCCGACCAGTGAATCTGGCCACGAGTCAGGTTCGTGGACTGCACGAGATCATGATGAGGGACACTCCCGTGCATGTGCAAGAGCGAATGCACGTGCAAGCGCGTTGTGCAGGCGCTACCGTTACCCCCGACACCACTGGGACGAAGGGGGCGATCTTTGACAGACTGTGAACCAGTCCACAAAGCGGAGGAATAGCACGTGTCCATAGATCCGCCCGGATCCGGTTCCACCGTTCGGCGAATCATGCTCGGCGCGAGCCTTCGACGCCTGCGGGAGGAGCGCGGACTGACCCGTGAGGTCGCCGGCTTCCACATCCGTGCCTCGGAGTCGAAGATCAGCCGGATGGAGCTCGGCAGGGTCGGGTTCAAGACACGTGACGTCGAAGACCTGCTCACGCTGTACGGCGTCCACGACGACGACGAACGGCGTGGCCTGCTGGAGATGGTCCGCGAGGCGAACACGCCCGGCTGGTGGCACAAGTACGGCGAGGTGCTGCCGAACTGGTTCGTCACCTACGTCGGCCTGGAGGAGGCCTCCAGCGTGATCCGCACCTACGAGGTGCAGTTCGTGCCCGGCCTGCTGCAGACGGCGAAGTACGCCCGGTCGGTGATCCAGCTCGGTCATCCGGACGCCACGGAGGACACGCTCGATCAACGCGTCAACCTGCGGCTCCAGCGGCAGGAGAGGCTCACGCGCAAGGACGGCCCCCGGCTGTGGGCCGTCATCGACGAGGCCGCGCTCAGGCGGCCCATCGGAGGGAGTGCGACGATGCGGGAACAGCTCCAGCACCTGCTGGAGGTGTCCACGCTGCCCAACATCACCCTGCAGGTGATGCCCCTTCGCTACGGGATGCACGCGGCTGAGGGAGGCGCGTTCACCATCCTCCGCTTCCCGGAGTCCGATCTTTCGGACGTGGTCTACGTCGAGCAGCTCTGGGGTGCGCTCTACCTGGACAAACGTGAGGATATCGATCCCTACCTCACGGCCATGGAGCAGCTGTGCGTGGAGAGCACCACGCCCGGCGGCACTGCCGAGATCCTCGGCGATCTTCTCAGAGAGACATGAATGCAGACATATAACGGGATGCCCGCAACCGACCTCTCCGGGGTCACCTGGCGGAAGAGCGCCCACAGCAACTCGACCGGCAACTGCGTGGAACTGGCCGAGCTTCCCGACGGCAGTGTGGCCGTACGGAACTCGCGTTATCCCGAGGGGCCGGCCCTCATCTACACGCGGGACGAGATCCGGGCACTGGTGCTCGGGGTCAAGGACGGCGAGTTCGACGGCCTTCTGGTGTAATCCTCTGTTCACTCGCTTCTCGCGGGCGTAACACCACAAGGCGGGCGCCGTAACAAGGATCCGGCACATTGGACCCCAGGAGAATCACAAGGGGGACCCTCGTGCTGGAGCAGATGACTCTTTACCCGGTGGCCGACGACGTGCTCTTCGCACCCGGCGGCCGCGTGGTTATCCGCACCTACGGCGTCGCCTCCCCGGCCGACCCGCAGGACGGGCGGCCCAGGGCGGTCGCGTACCGGACGTGGGTCACCGGGGTGCGGGAGCAGCCCAGATACTGGCGGTGGGGGCACTTCGAGGACGCCCGCCACGGCCACCGCAAGGTCCTTGAGTGGCTGACCGGCCGAGGGCCGCAGCCTCAGCCGGTCGCGCAAAGCTGATTTCAGAGCTGATTCAGAGCTGGTCCGAAGCCGATTCAGGGCTGACCGGGGCCGGCTCAGGCGGGGGCGTTCCAGCGGAGCAGGACCGGCTCGTCGCCGTGCTCGTGGCCCAGCACCGAGTACGTCCCGGTGTCGAGGCGGAGGTACCTGCCGTGGGCGGGCGGCAGGCCGAGCCAACGGGCCGCGAGCACGCGCAGGATGTGCGCGTGCGCGACGACCAGCACGTCGCCGTCCGTGGAGCGGATCCGGGCCAGGACCTTGTCCGCCCGCTCCCCGACGCGCTCCACGGTCTCGCCCGGGTGGCCCTCGTCACCCGGGACGACGCCGTCCCGCCAGACGTACCAGCCCGGGTGCGACTCCCGGATGGCGGCGGTGGTCACGCCCTCGTAGCCGCCGTAGTCCCATTCCCACAGGTCCGGGTCGACCTCGTACGACCCGGCGCCGGCCAGTTCGGCCGTACGCCTGGCCCGGCGGGCGGGGCTGACGAGGACCTGGGCGAACGACCGGCCCGCCACCAGGCGGGACAGGGCGCGCGCCTGCTCCTCGCCGTGCGGGGTGAGCGGGACGTCGGTGCGGCCCGTGTGCCGCCCGGCCTTGCTCCACTCGGTCTCGCCGTGTCTCAGCAGGATGACGTTCATGGGCTCCCACTCTTGCCGATGCGGCGCAGGCCAAGCGCACCGCCCCCGCCGAAAGGTGGGCCGCCGGGGTCCGAGGCCGCTGTCCGGCAGCCGATGCACGTGCATACGACCTTCTCGCCGCCGACGGCTCACGCGTGAACCTTTCACGCGTGGCGCCGGACGTGTCCCCCGGTGTCACAGGCATGA
Source organism: Microbispora triticiradicis (assembly GCA_003260025.2). Taxonomy (GTDB): domain Bacteria; phylum Actinomycetota; class Actinomycetes; order Streptosporangiales; family Streptosporangiaceae; genus Microbispora; species Microbispora triticiradicis. The sequence continues at coordinate 25,444 of QFZU02000053.1, forward strand.
GCGCGTGGTGCGGCGGGGAAACGGACAGACTTAGCCGAGCGGATCCAAACAAGTCAAGGATGGTGACGACGTCCGCGCTCTGCCAGGATTGCGCCGTGTCTGCCGGTCGGTCGCCCCTGCGCGCCTTACGCGCCGCGGTGTTCGCGGTGGCGTGCGTGCTGGTCTCGGCCGCGCTGCACGTACTGGCCGGAGGCGCTCCCGTGCGTGCGGGCGCCCTCGTCGCCGCGCTGGCGCTGACCTGGCTGGGCGCGTTCCTGCTCGCGGGCCGCCGGCGTGGCATGGACGTCCTGCTGGGCGCGTGCTTCGCCGCGCAGTACGGCCTGCACCACCTGTTCACCCTCGGCGCCGCGCACGAGTCGCCGCCCAGGTGGACGGGGGAGCACGGCACCGGGCTGGGCATGCTGCTGATCCACGCCGCGACGGCGGTCCTGTCCGCCTGGGCCCTCGAACGCGGCGAGTCGGCGCTGGACGTGATCGTGCACCTGGCCGTCACGCCCGTGCGCCGGCTGTGGGCGATGGCCGTCGTCCTCGCGGGCCCGCCGGCCGGCGTCGCCCCGATCCCCGCGGGGGTCCTGGGGCGGTTCTCCCTTCCGCTCCCGCGCCGGGCCGACTTCGCCGTGGTCGTCGCCCGGCGCGGTCCGCCTCCCGTCTTCTCCGTTCTCTGATCCGGGCTCGCCCCCTCCGGGGGCGGCGGCTGTCGCCATGCCGCACGCCCGTTCCCGGCCGCCTGGACCGCGCCCCGCGCGGCCGCGGCTCGTGTCCGGCACGCACGCCCCGCCGCGCGTGGCCCGGGTGAC
>QFZU02000054.1 GCA_003260025.2 Microbispora triticiradicis
CCAGGCTGACCACGGCCGCGATTTCACACTTCAGCCGAACCGATCAGCCAGCCACCGGATGAGCGCGAAAGATCGAGGTTAGGGACGCCGCGTGACAGACGCCCCAACAGCAGGCGGCCACGGTCGAACAACTGGCCTTTCGGCGCCACCGTGGAAGTCTCCGCACGACGTCACTTCGCTCACTCCGAGCACGCAGCAGAGCGATGGCCGTGCGGATCGCGGAGGACCGGGAGGGGGCCTCTTCGGCGCGACATATCGTTCGAGAAATGCGAGGTCGTCCGCCGAAACCATCACGGCCATTTTCGCGGGCGCCGTTTTCCTGGCACCGGCAGAATCGCCTTGTGTCGCCGCATCGAATGCGCCGCTATTTTTCTTTGAATCCTGGTGGGGTCGGCGGGATTCGAACCCGCACTGTACGGCACCTAAAGCCGCGGTCTCCTGCCGTTGGACTACGACCCCTTTTCCTCTTCCCTTTCCCGCGCAATTCTCGGCCTGAGAATGGCAGTTCGGGCAGAGAAATCTCAGATTCTCTTTCCTGTTGTCCAGCCAGTTTCCGTTGGCGTGGTCGATGTGCAATGTGAGCGATCGACCCTGCCAAGTGCCGTCTATCTTACAGTCTGCGCACCGGTAGAGGACTCCCACTTCCTGTAGCGCCCGCCGGAGCTTGGTGGGCTTCTGCCGAGGCGAGTCCTCGGGCCGCATGACCAGGATCTCCGTCGGCAGGTACCTACGCGGCGACGGCTTGCCCTTGTTGGGCGAGGTTCGCCGGAAGTGGGAGGTGTCGATGCCGAAGTGCTTGAGGCGGCGGCTGATGTGGGCGTGGCTGGATCAGGAAATTCCCAGCTCTTTTACGAGGCGGGCGACGTGGCCGGTGGCTTTCACGTTGTAGAGCGCCTTCTCGACCTTTCCGTCGGGGTCGATGACGAACGTGGACCGGATGACGCCCATCACGGTCCTGCCGTAGTTCGTCTTCTCGCCGTACGCGCCGTAGGCCTTGTGCACGTCGAGACCGGTGTCCGACAGCAGCGGGAACGTGAGCGCGTCGCGCTCGCGGAACTGCCGCAGCTTGGCCGGCTTGTCCTTGGACACGCCGAGCACCACGAGACCCCGCTCCGTCAGGGCGCCGAGGTTGTCGCGGAAGTCGCAGGCCTGCTTGGTGCACCCGGGGGTCATCGCCGCCGGGTAGAAGTACAGGATGACCCGGCGGCCGCGGAAGGACTCCAGCGAGACCTCGTTGTCGTCGGCGTCGGTAAGGGTGAAGTCCGGCGCGGCGTCGCCGGGCTGGAGCTTGCTCATCACGTCCTCCGGAAAAGGTGACCCGCGGCGATCGGCGGGCAAGCGACAACCAAACTACCGGCTCGGCCGCTGCACGGGGCGACCGCCGGACCTGGCAGACTGATCACACACGAATACCACAGGAGGGGGATCGCATGGCGGACACCGATCCCGATGCGCTGGAAAAGAGGATCGAGCGCACGCGGGCGGAGCTCGCTCGCACGGTCGACGCCATCGCGGACCGGGTGAGCCCGAAGCGCGTCGCCGAGCGCGGCGTGGCGAAGGCCAAGTCGAACGCGATGGACTTCGTCGCGTCCGTGGAGGACCTGGTGCTGGGCACGCCGCGCGGGATCACGACGTACGGCCCGGGGGACGCCGAGGCCGAGCCCGGCGAGTATCCGGCGCGCAGCCTCGCCCCGGTGCTGATCGGCGTGGGGATCGTGGTGGCGGTAGGCGCGACGATCGTGCTGCTGCGCCGCCGGTCCCGCTGACCGGCCCGCACCGATCACGAAGACCGGAGGGCAGGGCGTCAGAGGAACGTCATGCCCTCACCCCGGTACGTCGGGACCTCCTCGGTCACCCGGTCCCCTTCGACCAGGTGCAGGACGGGGAAACGCTCGCACAGCTCCCCGGCCTTGGCGTGGCGGAACCAGACGCGGTCGCCGAGGCGCAGCCCGGCCGCGGCCTCCCCGAGCAGGGGCGTCTGCACCTCGCCCGCTCCCTCGTCCGGGTGGTAGCGGAGCCCGCGCGGCAGGTACGGCTGGGGCAGCCGGGTGGGTCCCGCCGCTCCGGAGGCGGGATAGCCCCCGCCGAGCACGGTCACGACCTCCGGCGAGGGCCGGCGCACCACCGGCAGGGCGAACAGCGCCGCGGGCCGGCCGGTGAAGCCGCGGTAGAAGTCGAACAACCGGGGGTGGAAGAACCCCGACCCCGCCGCGACCTCGGTGATCGCCCGTTCGGCGATGGTCTTCTCGATGCTTCCCGTGCCGCCGCCGTTGACGAACTCCAGGTCGGCGACCTGCCGTACGGCCCGCACGATCCGGCCGCGCCGCACGGCCAGCTCGCGGCGCGACCGCCGCTGCATCCAGCGCACCGCCCCGCCGTACGGCCCGGGGACGGCGTCGCCCACCCCGGCGATCTGCGCCTCGTACGCCATGAGCCCGGCCAGGCGCAGCCCAGGCCGCCGGACGATGTCGGCGGCGATGTCGGCGGCCTGCCCGGGCTCGCGGACCGGCGACCGCAGCGCGCCCGCGCGGAACCTGCCGCCGAAGGCCGTGAAACCCGCGTCGATGTCGAGGCAGACGCGGATGGGGTGAGGCGTCCGGAGGCTCTCGATCAGGTCGAGGTGCTCGGGCGAGTCGACGGTCACCGTGATCTCCCGGGCCGCGGCCTCGTCCGACCCCAGGGCGCGCAGGGCCGTCCGGTCGGCCGTCGGGTACGCCACGAGCACGTCCCGCAGGCCGGTGGAGGCCAGCCACAACGCCTCGGGCAGCGTGAACGCCATGATTCCGGAGAAGCCGTCCATGGCCAGGACCCGCTCCAGCACGGCGCGGCAGCGGATCGACTTGCTCGCGACGCGGATCGGTTTGCCCCGGGCCCGGCGCACCATGCCGGCTGCGTTCGACCGCAGGGCGTCCATGTCGAGGACCGCGAAAGGGGGCTCCAGGTGGGCCGTCGCCCGGTCGAGGCGCTGCCGGTCGTCCATGGAGGCAGCCTAACGCGGAGTACATGAGCCTGGTTCACGTTAATTGGCCCAGGCAAAATCTCGGCCGGGAGGCCGCCATGATCGCCCATCCGGGCGGGTGTCCCGCCCGGCGCGGCGCGGCGCCGATATACCCATGAGGGCGTGACTACCGAGCGGGCCCTGCGCGGTGCGCGGGAGGGGTGAGCGGCTGATGAGCATCCTGCAGGAGATCCTGACGGGTTCGTCGGCCAGGAGCGCCAGGACCACCACCAGTGGCACCGGGGATGCCGGAGGCGTCACGGGCGCCGGCGGCGACATGCGCGCGGAATACGCCGAGGACGCCGTACGCGCCACGGGAGGCGGAACCGCCATCCGTTCCGGACCCGCCGGTTGGGCCCGGAGCGACGAGGGTGCAGGAAGAGGCGGCACGACGGTCCCGGAGGACGGCACGGCCGGTCGTCGCACCGTCGCACGTGTCCTGCGGCCGGGACGCACTCCCGCCGCGATCGTCGTCGCCGCCGTGCTCGCCCTGATCGGCTGGGCGCTCACCGCCCAGACCGTCGCCGTCATGCTCAGGGTGCCCGTGCCCTGGCGGCTGCCGCCCCGCCTGCTGAACCTCACCCTGGCCGACCCGGCCGTCCCGCTCGCCGCGGTCGGCATGATCGTCTTCGGTGTGGGCCTGGTGGCCCTCGCCGTCGTGCCCGGCCGTCCCCGTCTCGTGCCCCTGCGGTGCGAGGACCCGCTGCTCGCGATGGGCCTGACCCGCGTCGGGCTGCGTCGCACGCTCATCTCCTCGGCCCGCGAGGTCGAGGACGTCCGGCGCGCCAACGTCCACATCCTGCGCGGCCGGATCGAGGTCACCGTGGTCACCGGCACGGCCAGGACCGGGGCGGTGCTGCGCGAGGTCGGCGCGGCCGTGGGCGACCGCCTGGCCGGCCTCGGCGTCCAGGCCCGCCACGAGGTGGTCGTACGGCTCCGGGGAAGGGGAAACTGACATGCGCCCGCGTCTGGGAAACCGTGTCGGACTGCTCCTCGTGGGCCTGGTGCTGGTCGCGGGGGGACTCGGCCTGCTGGCCGTCGCACGTCGGCCCGGATCGCCGCCGGTCGGCGTGGGCGTGCTCGGCGGCAGGCCGTGGGCGCTCCCCCTGCTGGCCGGGGCGGCGATCCTGGTCGCCCTGGTCGCGACCCGCTGGCTCGTCCTGGCCCTCGGCTGGGGACGGGTCGGCAGGCGCACCGGCGCGGGCATCGCGATGCTCGGCGTGGCGCTCAAGGGCGTCGAGGGGATCGGCCGCCTGTCGGTCAGAGTCGTCGGGGACGGCAGGCTGCGGGTGTCGGTGTCCCTGCAGCGATCGGCCGACCTGCGGCAGGTGATCAGACGGCTGGACGAGTCGGCGGTCTCACGCCTTCGCCGCACGGTCGGCCGGGACGACGCGCCCGCCGTCGTCCGCCTGCACGTTCGCGGACGCTGACCGTCTCCGGCCCCCGGCCGCGGTCCGGGCGGAGGAGCCGGTTGAGGCCACGGGGGCCACGGGGGCGCCGAGCGCCAGCCCGGCGGCCAGGCAGGCGAGCGGCACGACAGGCACCACGTAACGGTGGTCGAAGGCGGCGATGAGGGGCGGCAGCAGGAGCAGGACCATCGCGGCGGTCCACGGCAGCAGCGCGGCCCACCGCCGCGCGAGCACGCCGGCGAGCCCGGCCAGCAGCACCACCGCCAGCAGCGGCCCCCGCAGGAAGCCCTGCTCCTGGTAGGCGCGCAGCCATCCCGCGAACGGCTCGGCCACCCGCGTGCCGCCCGAGGCGCCCTGGTAGGCGGTGGTGAGCTCGGCCGCCGTACGGCCGCCGGAGGCCACCTTGGAGGTGAACGGCTTCACCGAGGCGGGAAAGACGTACGCGCTCTGCGGCCCCGGGGAGGGGTACGGCCTGCGGTCCCACTCGAACGCCCACAGGGCGTCGTGCAGACCGGTCGCCAGGAAGTCGAGCGGCTGGCTGCGGATCGCCAGCGAGGCGAACTCGCCCGCCAGCCGCTCCCGGTCCTTCTTGACCCGCTGGATGGGGGAGCGGGCGTCCCAGATGTAGGCGGGCGCGGCGAGCCGGGGCCCCGACGGGCACAGCACCGCGAGGTCCCGCGGCGGCTTCATCACCGCGCAGTCGGCGAAGGTCATCGTGCGCGACCACAGCCAGGTGCTGCTGCCGCCCATCCCGTACGACCCGTGGGCGTCGTGGAACCAGACGGCGTACCCGCCGAGGACGGCCGAGGCGGCGGCGAGCCCGGCGAGCGCGGTCCGCCAGCGCCGGGCGAACAGCGCCGGGAGCAGCGCGAGCGCGATCAGCGGCAGCCCGAGGGTCCGGGTGACCGTCGCCAGCCCGAGCAGCAGCAGCGCCACGACGACGAGCCATCCGCCCGGCCGGGGCCGCCACAGCAGGATCGTCACGGCGGCCACGACCAGGGCGGTGAACAGCAGGTCGGCCATGACCAGGTGTTCGAGCTGGATCTGGTGGACGTCGAGCAGCACCGGCGCGGCGGCCAGCGCCGCCCCCCAGCCCGGCAGCCGCGTACGGCGGCGGAGCAGGGCGTAGACGCAGACCGCCATGCCGAGGCCGAGCAGGTGCTGGACGACCACGACCGCGGTGACGCTGTGCAGGGGGCTGAGCGCCCACAGGAACAGCGAGTAGCCGGACGGCCGGGACGGCAGGGGCCGCAGGTCGAGGGCGGAGCTGAGGTAGGCGAACGAGTCGGCCCAGAACCACAGCGCGGGCCGGTAGCCGAGCACGGCGAGCGCGCGCAGGGCGGCGCCCGCCGCCAGCAGGACCAGGAACGCCCGATGCGGGCGCAGCGCCTCGCGCCACCTCACGTGACGGCCCTCCTCCTCGTCGGCGAGATCACCACCTTATTGGGCGTCCGCCGGCGTGCCGTCCGCGCCCGCGAAGGGGGATCAGCATTCGATGACGTTGACGGCGAGGCCGCCGCGCGAGGTCTCCTTGTACTTGTCGAGCATGTCCCTGCCCGTGTCACGCATCGTCTTGATGGCCTTGTCGAGCGGCACGAAGTGCCGGCCGTCCCCGCGCAGCGCGATGCGCGCGGCGGTCACGGCCTTGATCGAGGCGACGGCGTTGCGCTCGATGCACGGGATCTGGACCAGGCCGCCGATGGGGTCGCACGTCAGGCCGAGGTTGTGCTCGATGCCGATCTCCGCCGCGTTCTCCACCTGCTCGGGGGTGCCGCCGAGGGCCTCGGTGAGGCCCGCCGCGGCCATCGAGCAGGCGGAGCCGACCTCGCCCTGGCAGCCGACCTCCGCGCCGGAGATGGAGGCGTTCTCCTTGAACAGCACGCCGATCGCGCCCGCGGTCAGCAGGAACCGGACGACGCCGTCATCTCCGGCGCCGGGAAGGAACCGCGTGTAGTAGGAGAGGACGGCCGGGATGATCCCGGCGGCGCCGTTGGTGGGAGCGGTGACGACCCGGCCGCCCGCCGCGTTCTCCTCGTTCACGGCCAGCGCGAACAGCGTGATCCAGTCCATCGCCCGCAGCGGGTCGGCGCCGTCGGCCTCGCCCTGGAGCTTGCGGTGGAGCTGGTGCGCCCGGCGCCTTACCTTGAGCCCGCCCGGCAGGACGCCCTCGCGGGTGGTCCCGCGCCGCACGCACTCGGCCATGACGGCCCACAGGTGCAGCAGGCGGGCCCGGATCTCCTCCGGCGTGCGGCCGAAGGCCCGCTCGTTCTCCATCATCAGCCCGGAGATCGACAGGCCGGTCTCCGCGCAGTGCGCGAGCAGTTCCCGCCCGGTCGTGAAGGGGTACGGCAGCACCGTGTCGTCGGGCTTGATCCGGTCGGCGCCGGTGGCGTTCTCGTCCACCACGAAGCCGCCGCCGACCGAGTAGTACACCTTCTCGCGCAGCACGGCCTCGTCGGCGTACGCCGTGAACCGCATGCCGTTCGGATGGTGGGGGAGCGACACCTTGCGCTCGAAGACGAGATGCTCGCCGACGACGAACGGGATCTCCCGGAGGCCGTGCAGCGTCACCGTGCCGCTCGCCCGCATCGCGGCCAGCCGTTCGTCGACGGTGTCGACGTCGACCAGCTCGGGCTTGTCGCCGGACAGGCCGAGCAGGACCGCCTTGTCGCTGCCGTGACCCTTGCCGGTCAGGCCGAGCGAGCCGTACAGGACGGCCTCGACCCGGGTGACCTTCTCCAGCAGTCCGTCCTCGTGCAGCCCGCGGGCGAACCTGTGCGCCGCGGCCATCGGGCCGCCCGTGTGCGAGCTGGACGGCCCGATCCCCACCTTGAACAGGTCGAAGACGCTGATCGCCATTGATCGTCGCCCTTCCCGTGCGCGGCCGGGACCGTCAGGACTCGCCGGAGGTGAGGGTGCCGTACTCCGCCGCGGACAGCAGGTCCTCCGGCTCCCCCTCCACGCGCACCCGGAACAGCCAGCCGTCGCCGTACGGGTCGGTGTTGAGCAGGGAGGGGTCGTCCACGACGGCGGAGTTGATCTCAACGATCTCGCCGCCGACCGGGGCGAAGATGTCGCTCACCGACTTGGTCGACTCGACCTCGCCGACCGCGTCACCGGCCGCCACCGTCGTGCCCGCCTCCGGCACCTGCACGAACACCACGTCGCCGAGCTGCTCGGCGGCGTACTCCGTGATGCCCACCGTCACGGTGAGGCCGTCGTCGATCCCGGCCACCCACTCGTGCTCCTTGGTGTAGCTCAGCTCCTCGGGAATGCTGCTCACTTGCTCCTCCTGTAGAAAGGCAGATCGACGACGTCGACCGGTTCATGGCTGCCCCGGATGTCGACCGCCAGGCCGCCCTCGCGGAGGGCGTCCTCGGTGACGTACGCCATGGCGATCGGCTTGCCGAGGGACTGCGACGGCGCGCCGCTGGTCACCTCGCCGACGACGGCGCCCTCCCGCGTGACGGGGTAGCCGTGGCGGGGCACCCGGCGGCCGCGGGCCACCAGCCCGACCAGCCGCCGAGTGGAGCCGTTCTGCGCGGCCCGCTCCAAGGCGGACCGGCCCACGAAGTCGCCCGGCTTGTCGAAGCGGACGACCCGCCCGAGGCCGGCGTCGAACGGGGTGGCCGAGGAGGTCAGCTCGTTGCCGTACAGCGGCATGCCGGCCTCCAGGCGCAGCGTGTCGCGGGCCGACAGCCCCGCGGGGACGAGCCCGAGGCCACGGCCCGCCTCGCCGAGCGCGTCCCACAGGGGTACGGCGTGCTCGTTGAGGACGAACAGCTCGAAGCCGTCCTCGCCGGTGTAGCCCGTCCGCGCGATCAGGGCGGGCGCGCCTGCGACGACACCGGGGAGAATCGCGTAGTACTTCAGGCCGTCGACGTCCGCGTCGGTCAGCCCGCGCAGGATCTCGGCTGCGCGCGGCCCCTGCACGGCCACCAGCGCGTACTCGTCGGACCGGTCCGTCACCCGCGCGTCGTACCCCTCGGACCGGGCGGCCAGTTCACGCGCCACGACGGCGTAGTTGGAGGCGTTGGCGACGACCATGTACCGGTCCTCGTCGAGGCGGTAGACGATGAGGTCGTCGAGGATGCCGCCGTCCTCGTCCACGATCATCGTGTAGCGGGCGCGGCCGGGAGCGAGGATGCTGAGGTGGCCCACCAGGGCGTGGTCGAGCGTCTCGCCCGCCTGCGGGCCGGTGACGAAGATCTCCCCCATGTGGGACAGGTCGAACAGGCCCGCGGCCGTGCGCACCGCGTTGTGCTCGGCCGACTCGCTGCCGTACCGCAACGGCATCTGCCATCCGGCGAAGTCGGTCAGGGTCGCGCCAAGGCGTTCGTGTACCCCGCGGAGCGGGGTGGATCGGGACATGCGGACCTCGGAAAGGACGGATGCTGCACTGAACTACCGGGCATCCTCCCCCTCTGTCATCGGCGCCTGAGAGCTTCGTCCGATCTTTGCCGGACTTTCACCTTCGGCGAGGCCTCGCGGCCTTCTTTCCAGAGGTCACCTGGCCCGTGCGGTCCTTTGCCTTGAGAGGTTCGCGGGGAGGGCTTGCTCCTTCAGGGGCCCTGACCGGCTGCCAGGACGCTCTCCCGCACGGGATGATCGGTGCGCTGCCAGCCTAGTGGTTCGCCGCCGTCCCCGTAACCTGCCGGGTCGCCCGCTTTGCCGCACCCACGGTGTCCGCCCAAACCATCAGCGTCGGGTTATCGATAGAACAGGCCGAGGAAGCCGCGCAACGCGATGTCGATCTCATGCATCTCGTAAGGGCGACGACGAGAGTGGACAGGGCGAAACCGTCTGACTGCAGCACTATCGCGAACCGTTCACCACGCTGCTCGTGGCCGACGGCACTACGAGGGGGGGCAGCCGGTAGACGTCACCACGCATCCGGATGCCCAAGCTCCTGGCGGATCGCGCGGATCTCGGCCAGGTCGTCCGGGTCCTTGCCAAGTCTCTCCGCGTCCGCGCGGGCCTGCTCCAGCCAGCGGAGGCGGTCGGCGAGCCTGATGGCCTCGCGCACCACGTCCGTCGCCGACCGTCCGTCGGCCGTCAGCCGGGCAAGGATCTGCTCGGTCGTCGGATCAAGCTCGATCGTCAGCACAGCCATATTGTCACTGTAGGTGAGCGTCACGCGCAGGTCTTCTGTCACATTGGGTGACCTAGTTCGCGCTCGGAGTGATGCCTCTGGGGGTCGTGCGGCCACGGGCGGGAAAGGCGCTCAAGGCGTCGCCGGTGAGGATCCGCTGGTGGAGGGCCTGGGTGTCGGGGGACGGCTCGGTGCCGAGGCGGTCGACCAGGGTGCGACGCAGCCGCTGGTAGGAGGCGAAGGCGTCATGGGTCCGGCCCGACCGGTGCAGGGCCAGCATGAGCTGCCGGTGGGGGCGTTCGCGCAGCGGATGCCGGGTGGCCCACTGGGCCAGGCCGCCGACGATCTCGCGGTGGTGCCCGAGCGCCAGCCGTACGTCGAAGAGGTCCTCGGTTACCGCCCGCCGATCCTCGTCGAGCCGTTCGGCCCACACGCGGAGCCCGTCGACCTGCCGCACATCGAGGAGGGCGTGGTCGCCCCGCCACAGGCTCAGCGCGTTCTCGAACAACCGCACCGCATTGTGGTAATCGCCATTCTCGCGAGCGATTCTGCCCTGCGCCACCCATTGGTTGAATTCTGCAACGTCCACGGACCCCGGTCGGACGGAAAGAAGGTATCCGCCCTTCACCGTACGGACCGGAGAAAGGCCGGGGTCGCGGGGGGAGAGCCGCCGCCGCACCTGGGCGACGTAGGTGGTAAGATTGCGCGGCGCCGAAATAGTGGGACGGCCATTCCACAGTAGTGCGGTGAGCTGGTCCCGGTGCAGCGCGATATTCGCATTAAGGACGAGCAGCGCCAGGAGCTGCCGATGTCTCGCGGCGAGGCCGGCGATGGCGTCTCCTCGGTCGTTCATGGCCGAAAACGGTCCGAGCACGGCGTATAACACGGTTCCCCTCGCGCAAGGCAGCGTGAACGCGCCGACGACGGCGGCTTTGATCGGCGTTTGACGATATCTCTCCCCGCCTTCATTCGTCAAAATTACGCGTTTTCCGGCCGCCCGTAGATGTGTTGCCGGCCACTCGGCATTGCGTTCCGTAAAGTCATGAATGCCCAGCGAACATGCACGTGCATGTTATGAAATCGGTTACATCATCGGGATTCGCCGTGAGGCGGTGCAAAAGGCAGCAAGCGGGATCCCCACCGGGCGATGACTGCCGGGCCGGACGAACGCCCGGCCACCCGGTCCCACGAGGCCGCCCTCCCGGACCTCCCGTCGCCGTAGCGCTCGTGCTCGCGGCGACCCTCGCGGCGCTTCATCGGGCCCTGATGCTGACGGCGGGAATGGCCGACGCGGGCGCCACGTGTCTGCGCGCGCTCGGTGCCGCCCTCGACCTGCCGCTGAGGGCCGGGGTCACGGCGCTCACACTGGTCAAGCTGTTCCAGTTCCTCGCCGGCCGGACCGGGGACGGACGCGTGGTGCTTCAGCCGGCTGTGGACACGTAGGCGAGGGACCGGCCGATCTCCGGGTCGCCGGCCAGGATTCGCTGGTGGAGGGTCCGCGTGCCGGGAGCGGGCCCGGCGCCCATCTGGTCGACGAGAGTCCGGTGAAGGCGCTGGTAGGCCATGGACGCCTCATGAGTGCGACCGGATCTGTGCAGGGCGAGCATGAGCTGCCGGTGAGGGCGTTCACGCAGCGGGTGCGTCGACGCCCACTGGGCCAGGGCGCTGACGATCTCGTGGTGCTGCCCGGCTGCCAGCCGTACGTCGAACAGGTCCTCGGTGACGGTGCGCCGGTCCTCGTCGAGCCGATCGGCCCACACCGCGAGTGCGTCGACGCGCCTGAGATCGAGCAGGGCGTCGCCCCGCCACAACCGCAGGGCGTCGCCCAGCAGTTCGGCCGCATCGTGGTAATCGCGCCTGTCCCGGGCCGTTCTTCCGTGCATTGTCAGGTAATTGAACTTGTCGACATCCACGGAGTCCGAGGGCGCGGAAAGGACATAGCCGCTGCCGACCGTCCGCAGCGCGGAGTTCGCCGGTTCGCGAGGGGAGAGCAGGCGGCGCAGGCGCGCGATGTAGGTGGTGAGGTTGCGGCGGGCGGAGTCGGGCGGACGACCGTTCCACAGCAGGTCGACCAGCCTGTCACGATGCATGACGATGTTCACGTTGAGCAGGAGTAACGCCAGGAGCTGCCGCTGCCTCGGCGTGAGCTCCGCGATGACCTCGCCCTGAACGTCGAAGGCCAGGAACGGTCCAAGCAGCGCGTACAGCACGGTCCCCCTCGCGCATGGCGGCTAGTGAGCGGTTTTCGCTTCGACGGCTTCCCCGGTGTCCGCTGGAATCAGCATGCAAGGAACGGACATAAGTGTCTTGTCTTTTTCTGCACACTTAATGTCGTTTCGTGCACGGTGCCGGTGAGCTCTGGCCCCGCCCACGGCTGTCACGGAGGCGGGATAGGTGACGTAGGTCGAAAATGTGTCGGTTGTGTGTCGATGATCCGTAGCGTCGGGCGCGTATGCCCCCGGCCTGTGGAGCGTCGATATGATCCCCCCTCTTCGGCAGATGTTCGCTGTCACCACTCGAAATCGGCAGGTGAAGCGACGAACACGGCTCACGGTGGTGGTCGCCGGTCTGGCCACGGTGGCGGCCACGCTCGTGGTTCCGCCGCCCGCGATCGCCGCGCCGGTGGCCAAGGCGGCGCCGGCATCCCCGGCTCCGGTCTCGGAGCGTCCGGACGCGACGTCGGCGGCGCTGTCGGCACGGTTGCAGAATTCGCCGGTCGAGGACCTGTCGGCGCGTACGGAGGACTCGACGACGGTCTATCTGCCGGACGGGTCGGCGAGGACGGAGATCTTCGCGGGTCCGGTGCGGGTGAAGCAGAACGGCGCGTGGACGCCGGTGGACACCACTTTGGTGGAGCGGAACGGCCATCTGGAGCCGAAGGCGGCCGCGGCCGGGGCGCAGGTGGAGATCTCGGCCGGTGGCAGCGGCCCGCTGGCCGAGCTGGTCACGGGGTCGGGCAAGGACGAGCACCGGTTCGGCGTGCGCTGGCCGACCTCCCTGGGCAGGCCGCAGGTGTCGGGCAACACCGCGACGTGGGCGGACATCGCGCCCGGCGCGGACTTGGTCGTGCAGGCGCAGCCGCGGGGGTTCGTGCACTACGTGGTGCTGAAGCAGAAGCCGGCCGCGCCGGTGGAGATCCGGCTGCCGGTCGAGCTGGCCGGAGCCGATCTGTCCAAGGACTCCAGGAACCGGCTGAAGCTGGTCGACAACGCCGGCAAGGGCAAGGGTGACCTGGTGGCCGCGGCGCCGCCGCCGCACATGTGGGACGCGGCGGCGGCCGACTCGCCGGACGCGGGCAGGAGGTCGGAGGTCGGCTCGGCGATCGAGAAGGGCTCCGACGGCCCGGTTCTGGTGCTGAAGCCGTCGATGGACTTCCTGAACGCGCCGGACGTGACGTACCCGGTGACGATCGACCCGTACATGCAGATGACGCTGCAGACCGACACGTTCGTCTCCGACGACTACCCCAACTCGGCGACCTCGGCGACGTGGCTGCACGTGGGCCGGTTCGGGTCGGGGACGAAGACCGCGCGCACGTATCTGCAGTTCAAGCTCGGCGGCCTGATCAGCAAGCACATCATGAACGCCGACCTGTACCTGTCGAACTACAAGGCCAACGCCTGCGGCGGCGTGGCCGCCGGCCTGGGCATCCGCGTCAAGCGGGTCACCTCCGCCTGGTCGTCGTCCACGCTGACGCAGTCGAACCACCCGACCTCGACCACGACCGGGATGGTGGACAACACCAGCCAGGCCTACGGGTACGACTCCAGCTGTCCCGAGCACGACATGCTGTGGTCGATCGAGGACATCGTCCAGTACTGGACCGACCACCCGGCCGAGAACTACGGCCTGCAGGTCCGGGCGGTGTCGGAGACCCAGGCCACCAACTGGCGGATGTACCGCTCCTCCGAAAACACCGTCGGCGCGGACGGCCCGCGGTTGACGATCCAGTGGAACTCCTACCCGACCGTCCCGCACCACCTGACCGTCAACCCCTCGGCGGGCGGCACGAACGGCGGCACGTTCGTCACCTCGCTCACGCCGACGATGACCGGCATGGTCGGGGACGGGGAGTGGGACACCGAGACGATCAGCTTCTACCTGGAACACGACCCGAGCTACCCGGCCGAGGGCACCGGCAGCGTGTGGACCGGCAGCGTGACCGGGATCCTGCAGGGCGAACTGGGCACGGTGACCGTCCCGTCGGGCAAGCTGGTCGACGGGTACCACTACCGGTGGCGGGCCAGAGGCTACGACGGCACCGACTACTCCCGCGACTACTCCTCCTACCGGTACTTCACCGTCGACATGACCGCCCCGGCCGCGCCCACGATCTCCTGCCCGGACTACGCATCAGGGGTGTGGACGGCGAAGGCGTCGGCCCCGGTGACCTGCACCCTCGACACCACCTCCGCCGACGGCGCGGGCTACTACTGGGGGCTGGACGACGCCTCGGCTCCGACCCTGGTCGAGGACAACGACGGCGGCGGCGACGCCAAGACGATCACGATCGACCCCGCCCAGGGCTGGCACACGCTGTCGGTCAAGGCCCGCGACATGGCGCTGCGCACCTCCACCGTGACCACCTACAGCTTCGGCGCAGGCGCCGGTGAGGTGACCGCGCCGCTCGCCGGGGACCGCACCCAGGCCGCCGTCACGCTGGGATCCCGCGCCGCCCCCGGCGCCACCGGGGTCCGGTACGAATACAAGGCCGACGTCAGCGGCTCCGGGACGTGGGCGGCGATCCCTCCGGCGCATGTCACCGTGCCGGGCTCGGCGACGCCGATCTCCGGCTGGCCGTACACCACCGTGACCACAGGAACCAGCGCGGTCTTCGGGTCGCTGTACTGGGACGTGGCCGCGACGATGGCCGCGGCCGGCCGCGGTGACGGCCCGGTGCAGGTGCGGGCCTGCTTCGTCAAGACCTCCGGCGAGGCGTGCTCCGACGCACGCGAGTTCACCCTGGAGCGGGCCGCCTTCGGCTCCTCCTACGCCACCCAGCAACTGGGTCCTGGCGAGGTTTCCCTGCTGACCGGCGACTACTCGGTGTCTGCGACCGATGTGTCGGCCTTCGATCTGTCGGTCTCGCGCGGTCACACCACGCTGGCCCCGGCGGCCGTATCGGGGGCGGCGGGAGTGTTCGGTCCTGGCTGGACCGCGTCCTTCCCGGGCGCGGCCTCCAGCGTTTCGGGGATGCGGTTCGAGGACCACTCCGGCGGCGGATACGTGCTGTTCACCGGCGCGGACGGCTCGACCGAGACCTACACGGTGCAACCGGACGGCACCTACAAGGGCATCTCCGACGCCTCCGACGGCTCCACGGTGACCAAGGACTCGGCCACCCTGCAACCGGACGGCACCTACAAGGGCATCTCCGACGCCTCCGACGGCTCCACGGTGACCAAGGACTCGGCCACCCAGTTCACCCACACCGACACCGGGGGCACCAAGACCGTCTTCGCCGCCTCCGGAGGCGCGTGGACCGTCACGTCGATCGACGAGGCGGGCGCCGAGAACACCACCACCTACACCTACGATGCCTCCGGACGGGTCAGTCGGATGCTCGCCCCCGTCCCCGCGGGGGTCACCTGCACCACCCTGGTCGCCGGTTGCAAGACGCTCGACATCACCTACGCGGGAAGCACCACGGCGAGCGGCGTGTCCAGCGGCTGGGGCGACTACACCGGCCTCACCAAATCCATCTCCTACACCGCCTACGACCCCGCCACCTCGGCGATGAAGACCACCACCCTCGCCGCCTACGCCTACGACTCCACTGGGCACCTGCGCACGGTGACCGATCCCCGCACCACCCTGACCCTCACCTACTACTACAACGCGGCCGGCCGGATTTCGCAGATCACGCCTCCGGGACTCAACCCCTGGCGGATGAACTACGACACCTCCGGCCGTCTGGCGGATGTCCAGCGCGAGGCCGGGGCCACCGACCTCGTCCAGGCGGTCTCGTACGGAGTGCCGATCAACTCGCCCGTCGACGTCACCGGCGCCACCGCCGCGACCTGGTCGCAGACCACCGACCTGCCCCGCACCGGCAGCGCGGTCTTCCCCGCATGGCGAGTGCCGCCGCAGGCCGGCGACGGCTCCTACACACCGGCGGCGGCCGACTACCCTTACGCGTCCCTGACGTACATGGACGTCAACGGCCGCGCGGTCAACACGGCGTCGTACGGCGCGGGCGCCTGGCAGGTCTCGGCAACCCGCTACGACGACAACGGCAACACCGTCTGGGAACTGCCAGCGGGCAACCGCGCCGAGGCACTCACCCCCACGTCCTCCACGGACGCCTACGTGGCCGGGCGCGCCAGCAGCGCCGAGCGCGCCGACCTGCTGGCGAACCTGACGGTATACACCGACGACGGGGACGTCCTCACCGGCGACGGCCCCGCCCACCAGGTGATGCTCGCCGACGGGACCCTGGTCTCCGCCCGCCAGCACACCACCTACACCTACGACGAGGGCAAGCCCGACCCGAACGTCGACTACCACCTGGTGACCACCACCACCGTGAAGCCTCTGGTCGTCAACGGCGCCGGTACGGTTGCCTCCGCCGACACCCACATCACGAAGACCGGCTACGATCCGATCGTCTCCGGCGACCCCTCCGGCTGGGACCTCCTTCAGCCGACCAGCCACACCACCGTCGTCTCCGGCGGGACCGACATCGTCCGCAAGGTCCGCTACGACGACTCCGGACGCGACATCGAGCGACGAATGCCGTCCTCGTCCGGCTCCGGCGCGGGCACGACAGCGACGACCTACTACACCTCCGCCGCCAACTCCTCGGTGCCAACATGCGGTGGCAAGCCGCAGTGGGCCGGCCTGACATGCCGTACCACCCCAGCTGCCAATCCCTCAGGCGGTGGAACACTGCCCGTCACCACGGTCACTTACGGTTATTGGGGCGAGACCGCGCAGACCGTCGAGACGTCCGGCTCGGCGACGCGGACATCGACGGTGACAGCTGACGCCGCAGCCCGCACGGCTACCAGTAGCGTCACCGAAACCGGCTCCAGCAGCACGGCGCTGCCGGACAAGACCTACACCTATGACAGCGCGACCGGCCTGCAGACCGGAGTCACCGCCGGCGGGGTCTCGGTCACGACCGCCTACGACGCGCTCGGCCGTGCGTACTCAACTACCGACGCCGACGGCAACACCGCCGTCACGACCTACGATGCGACGGGCCGGGTCGCCACCGTGAACGACGGTAAGGGCACCTACACCTACACCTACGACGGCACCGACGCCGCCGGAAAGACGGAACGCCGTGGACTGCCTACCGGCATCGCGGTCTCCACCATCGGCTCGTTCACCGCCGCCTACGACGCGGCGGGCAACCTGGTCAAGCAGGCGTACCCGAACGGGTTGACCACCACCGGCGGGTGGGACGACACCGGCAAACAGATCAGCCTGACCTACGCCAAGTCCGGCACCAACTGGCTGGCATTCACCGCCATCCCGGGCGCCGACGGCCGGACTATGGAGACTGCCGGGCCGAACGGCAGCCTGCAGCACTACAGCTATGACACGGCCGGACGTCTCACTCAGGTCGCCGACACCTACAACCTGTCGTGCGAGACCCGCACGTACGGGTTCGACGTGGACACCAACCGCACCTCCCAGGCGAGCTACCCCGCCGCCGACGACGGCTCCTGCTCCACCTCCACCACCCCGACGACCGCAACACATACCTTCGACTCGGCCGACCGGATCACCGACACCGGCTACTCCTACGACGCTTTCGGCCGTACGACCGCTGTACCGGCCTCGTCTACGGCCAACGGCGCGGCGGCCACCGTCGGCTACTACGCGGGCGACATGGTCAGGTCGCTCACCCAGGCATCGACGACCAAGACCTTCACCCTCGACCCGCTCGGCCGCATCCGGCAGACCAGTTCCTCGGCCGGCACCCAGACCAACCACTACATCAACGGCGGCGACTCGCCAGCCTGGATCAACGAGGCCAACGGCACCTGGACCCGCAATGTCAGGACGTTCACCGGGCTGACGGCCACGCAGACCAGTGGCGGAACCCTCACGTTGCAGCTCACCAATCTGCACGGTGACGTGATCGCCACCGCCGCCAACAGCAGTAGCGCCACCGGAGTCGACGGCTACGCGGAACAGAACGAGTACGGCCTGGATCGCGCTGCCAACACCGCCGACCGATACGAATGGCTGGGAGGCGCCCAACGGGCCAGCGACACTGTCGCGGACATCGTCCTCATGGGTGTCCGCCTCTACAACCCCGCCACCGGCCGTTTCCTCCAGACCGACCCTGTCGTAGGCGGGAGCGCCAATGACTACGACTATGTGAACCAGGATCCATGTAACGCAACGGATATCGCTGGGACGAGACCCGACCCCGGCGGCGGAGGGGGTCTCGGCCCTTGCCGAGGAGGCTCCTACAATCTGGGCCATGGTTACCGCGTCAGAGTGAGCATCAATGGAAACGCAACCAAGGGTTACACGGTCAGGTTCGATTTCTGGGGGCCGATCAACCTGAGGATTCAGCAAATCCGGATTTGGATCTATGCCAGCGGACGGAGCGGGCCGGTCGCGGGGCGTAACAAGGCCAGCGCCTACTGGCACGCACACACGCAGCTCAACGCAAGGTCCGGGACGACCATCAACTTCACCGGGCAGGCCCTTGCCGAGGGGATAGGATGGAGGGGTCCTTATCAGACCGGAGCCGTCTTCACCCATGGGTGCTATCTGAATTAGAAGGGTCGCACAAGTAGGCCGGTGACGGGATAATGCCGCTGCCGGGAAGAAAGGCTCCCCGGAGAGGAATTCGCCGGGGAGCCTTTCCTGAGCAGGCCAAAGGAGGTTGGAGGGAGGCGAAGCCGCTGACGGATGCGGGGAGCGCAGTCGAGGAGGTCTCTATCGTTGTGGATCTGGCGGGTAAAGATGGGTGAGTGAGGAAGTGCGAGGCATGGACCCGATTTCTTTAGGTACTCGCGCATTGAGAAGGAAAGGTTCTCTACGCTTCGTCACGGCGATGCCGCAGGGCGAGTACTCGGTGATCGCGACCACGGTTACAGGGAGGTTCGGCGGCGTTACGTTGGCTTCTTGGGACCAGGAAGAGGCGGAATGGAGAAGCGATACCTTCATCGCCCAATTCGGTCCTGCTGGATGGACAACGGATGGTCACATGTCCGGTGGCTACTTACCCGGGCTCAACGATATTCGGATTGACTGGCCCTGGCTTTCGGGGCCTCCTGTCAGAGAGGACAGCCGTCACGTCGGTTGGATAGAAACGGAATCGGAACGGCTATGTCTATGCTGTATCGGGTTCTGGTGCCATCCAAGCGTTGCGACGATCCGGGCTCAGACATCTCTAGGCGAGGCTCGGGGGGTCCCCTCTCCTTGGCGGCTGGCACTCATCCTCATTCCCTGCGGAGAGGAGGTCGATATGACTGTCAAGGATAAGGATGGTCTCGTTCTGGAAGAGTCGACGGTCTACGAGCAGCCTGATTTCGGTCCTCCCAGCGATATGCGCTGGTGGGAGTCGTGATGTCTCCTAGGCCTGCAGGCCGAGCGGCGATGAGTCTCTCAACGAAGAAGAAACAGCGAGCCTGCTGACCTCGTCCGGAGAGCGGGAAGGCTTCTCTCTATCTCCTTCGCAGCACATGTGGTGCTTTCGTTCCTGTTGTTCACCACGGCGCCTGAGTCGATCTCTGGTGAGCAAGCGACATCGGCCGGTCTTCACGGCCGCGCTGACGCCGCTCATCGCGCTGGTCACATTGGCGGCGGCCCTCAGCGGAGCGTGTACGTGGGTGGCCTTCAAGCTGTCCGAAGCGGCCCTGAACGACTACGCGCACGCGCTGGCGGCCGGGACCGCGGCTGAGGGACGACACAGGGTCGGTCTCTTCACCGTCACCTCTCCTCAACGGCTGACGGGGGGTGGTGTCAGCTTCGCCATCGCCGGGTCGGGGTCGTTCCTGTCCCTGGAGCGGTACGGCATGGCCTACCTGCCCAAAGGGTCTGACGATGGAGGGGACTTCGACGAGCTGGACCGCCACCTCGGCGGCGACTGGTACCTCTGGATGACGGGCTGACCGCCACACGAGGATCAGGAGCGAGTTCGGGCGGCCTCGACGAGGGCGTGGAACAAGGGGCCGTCCTCGTCGGCCTCGGGGTGCCACTGGACGGCAAGGGCGAACGCCGCGCCGGTGACCTCGACGGCCTCGATCGTGCCGTCGTCCGAGCGGGCGGTGACCTCCAGGCCGTCGGCCAGGCGGTCGATCGCCTGGTGGTGGTAGTGCGCGGGGGCCAGCTCCTCGTCGCCGTAGATCTTGGCCAGTGACGGCGAGAGCCGTACGGGGAGGCGGCCGAAGACTCCGGGGGCGGGGGAGTGGCCGGTGTGGTCCACGACCGCGGGAAGGTGCTGGTGGAGGGTGCCGCCGAGCGCCACGTTGAGGACCTGCAGACCCCGGCAGATGCCCAGGAACGGCAGCCCGGCCGCCAGCGCGGCGCTCATCAGCCCGAACTCGGCGTCATCCCGAAATTTCCGGATGTAGCCGGTCTGTTCGGCCGGGACGGCCCCGTACCGGGCGGGGTCGATGTCGCCCCCGCCGGCGATGATCAGCCCGTCGAGACGGCCGGCCAGCGCGGCGGGCTCCCCGGCGGGCGGCAGGATGACCGGCTGCCCGCCCGCCCGCACGACGTGGTCGACGTACATGTACGGCAGCAGCGCCGCGGGCATGTCCCACACGGTGAACCTCGCCGGCTCCACGTAGCAGGTGACGCCGATGACCGGACGGGACATGCCCTGCCTCCCCCTCCTCGTGCCGACCACGGAAGACTCACGTTCGACCACCGCCCGGCCCGGTGCGGGCCGGACAAGCGGCCCGGCGGCCCGTCCTCTCAAGGACGGCTCGCCGTATGCCCCTACAGCGGAGTGACGTACGCGCCGGAGATGCCGCCGTCGACCAGGAACTCCGAGGCGGTGATGAACGACGCGTCGTCGGAGGCGAGGAACGCGACCGCCGCGGCGATCTCCGCGGCCCGCGCGAAGCGCCCGATCGGCACGTGGACGAGGCGGCGCTGGGCACGCTCGGGGTCCTTGGCGAACAGTTCCCGCAGCAGCGGGGTGTCCACCGGCCCGGGGCACAGCGCGTTCACCCGGATGCCCTCGCGGGCGAACTGGACGCCCAGCTCGCGGCTCATCGCGAGCACCCCGCCCTTGGACGCGGTGTAGGAGATCTGCGAGGTGGCCGAGCCCATCACCGCGACGAACGACGCGGTGTTGATGATCGAGCCCCTGCCCTGCCTCCGCATGTACGGGATCACGTGCTTGCAGCACAGGTACACGCTGGTGAGGTTGACCTCCTGCACCCGCCGCCACGCGTCGATCCCGGTCTCCAGGATCGAGTCGTCGTCGGGCGGGGAGATGCCCGCGTTGTTGAACGCGATGTCGACGGCGCCGAACTCCTCGGACGCGGTCCGGTACATCCGGGCCACGTCGTCCTCGTTCGCCACGTCCACCCGGACGAACAGGCCGCCCACCTCGTCGGCGGCCTTGGCGCCGGCCGTCTCGTCGAGGTCGGCGACCACGACCTTCGCGCCCTCCTCGGCGAACCGGCGGGCCGTGGCCAGCCCGATGCCGCTGCCCGCCCCGGTGATGACGGCGACGCGGTCCTGCAAACGCTGCATTGATCTACTCCGTGGAGATGAAGACGTTCTTGGTCTCGGTGAACGCGGACAGGGCGTCGGGGCCGAGCTCGCGGCCCAGGCCCGACTGCTTGAAGCCGCCGAAGGGGGTCCAGTAGCGGACGCTGGAGTGCGAGTTGACCGACAGGTTGCCCGCCTCGACGGCCCGTGCCACGCGCAGCGCCCGGCCCACGTCGCGGGTCCAGATCGACCCCGACAGGCCGTACGCCGTGTCGTTGGCGATCCGCACCGCGTCGGCCTCGTCCTCGAACGGCACGACGGCGACCACCGGCCCGAAGATCTCCTCGGTGAAGGCCCGCCGGAAGGACTCCGAGGACGACCCGGCGAGCACCGTGGGCGGGAACCAGTAGCCCGGCCCGCTCGGGCACGACCCCCGCGCGTACACGTCCGCCTCGGTGACGAACGAGGCGACCCGCTCCCGGTGCTCGGCGCTGATCAGCGGGCCCATCTGCGACGCCGGGTCGCCCGGGTCCCCGACCTTCACCTCGCGTACGGCCTCGGTGAGCCGCGCGAGGAAGTCGTCGTGGACGGAACGCTGCACGAGGATGCGCGAGCGGGCGCAGCAGTCCTGTCCGGAGTTGTCGAAGACCGCCATCGGGGCCGACTCCGCCGCCCTGGCGAGGTCGGAGTCGGCGAAGACGATGTTGGCGCTCTTGCCGCCGAGCTCCAGCGTGACCCGCTTGACCTGCTCGGCGGCCTTGGCTCCGATGAGCTTCCCGACCTCGGTCGACCCGGTGAACACGATCTTCCGTACGTCCGGGTGCTCCACCAGCCGGGCTCCCGCGACCTCCCCCTCACCCGGGACGACCTGGAGCACGCCCTCGGGCAGCCCGGCCTCCAGGGCGAGCTCGGCCAGCCGCAGCGCGGTCAGCGGGGTCCACTCGGCGGGCTTCACGATCACCGTGTTGCCGGCGGCCAGGGCCGGGGCCACCCCCCAGGTCATGATGACCATCGGGAAGTTCCACGGCACGATGATCCCGACCACGCCCAGCGGCTCGGCGAACGTGACGTCCACCCCGCCCGGCACCGGGATCTGCCTGCCGTGGTCGCGCTCGGGCGCGCCCGCGTAGAAGTCGAGCACGTCGCGGACGTTGCCCGCCTCCCAGCGCGCGTTGCCGGCCGTGTGCCCCGCGCCGGTGATCTCCAGCCGCGCGAGTTCCTCGGCGTGCTCGTCCACGATCCGCGCGAAGCGGCGCAGCAGCCGGGCCCGGTCGCCCGGCGCGACCGCCCGCCAGGCGGGGAACGCGGCACGCGCTCTTTCGACGGCGCGGTCCACCTCGGCGGCGTCCGCCATCTCGACCTCGGCGATCACTTCCTCGGTCGCCGGATTGACTATCTTCACAGCCGCTCGAACCCCCGATAGAGCTCCCAGTCGGTGACCGCCGCGTCGAAGGCGGCCAGTTCGACCCTCGCGTTGTTGGCGTAGTGCTCGACCACGTCCTTGCCGAACGCCTCCTCGGCGATGCGCGACCCCTCCCAGAGGGCCAGGGCGTCGCGGAGGGTGGCCGGCACCCGCTCGGCCGGGGAGTCGTAGGCGTTCCCGCCGAACGGCTCCTCCAGATCGAGCCCGGTGTCGACGCCGCGCAACCCGGCCGCGATCATCGCCGCGACCGCGAGGTACGGATTCACGTCGCCGCCCGGCACCCGGTTCTCCACCCGCAACGAGGACCCGTGGCCGACCAGCCGCATCGAGCAGGTGCGGTTGTCCACCCCCCACTTCACGGCCGTGGGCGCGAAGCTGCCGGGCACGAAGCGCTTGTAGGAGTTGACGTTGGGGGCGTAGGAGAGCGTGAGCTCGCGCAGCCCCGCGAGCTGGCCGGCCACGAACCGCCGCCCGGTCTCCGACAGCCCGTACGGCTCGTCGCCCGCCATGACCGGCCTGCCGTCGGCGTCCCGCAGCGAGAGGTGGATGTGGCAGGAGTTGCCCTCGCGCTGGTTCGGCTTGGCCATGAAGGTGATCGACCTGCCCTCCTGGGCGGCGATCTCCTTGGCGCCGTTCTTGTAGAACACGTGGTTGTCGCAGGTGGTGAGCGCGTCGGCGTAGCGGAAGGCGATCTCGTGCTGGCCGAGGTTGCACTCGCCCTTGGCGGACTCGACGTACAGCCCGGCGCCCTCCATGCCGAGCCTGATCCTGCGTAGCAGCGGCTCGATGCGGGAGGTGCCGAGCAGCGAGTAGTCGACGTTGTAGAGGTTGGCCGGGGTCAGGTCGCGGTAGCCCCGCTGCCAGGCCTGCTCATAGCTGTCGTCGTAGACGACGAACTCCAGCTCGGTGCCGACCTGGGCGGTCCAGCCGCGTTCGGCGAGCCGGGCGAGCTGGCGGCGCAGGATCTGCCGGGGAGAGGCCACGACGTCCGAGCCGTCCTCCCACACCAGGTCGGCCAGCAGGAGCACGGTGCCCTCGTGCCACGGCACCCGGCGCAGCGTCGACAGGTCGGGCCGCATCACGAAGTCGCCGTAGCCGCGCTCCCAGGACGACATGGCGTAGCCGTCCACGGTGTTCATGTCGACGTCCACGGCGAGCAGGTAGTTGCACCCCTCCGCGGCGTGGTCCAGCACCTCCTCCAGGAAGTAGCGCGCGGACAGCCGCTTGCCCTGCAGCCGTCCCTGCATGTCGGTGACGGCGAGCAGGACCGTGTCGACCCGGCCCGCCTCGACATCGTCGCGAAGTCGTTCCACGGCGAGCACGACGCCTCCCGTCCAAATGTCTAGAATCAGACCATTGAAGGCATGCAAGCACCCTGCTCCCCTCGTAGTCAACAACACGCGGGACTAACCTCGATCGTGTGGCGGGCCGTCGCCGCGCGGAGGACCCGGTGGACACGGCGCTGTTCACGCGGGACGCGCGGGGGATACGGCGGGACGCGCGGGCACGGCGTGTCAGGGCGGAGAAGGGGCGGAGGGACGGCGAGGCATGGACAGCACCCCGGCGCGGGCACCCGCCCCCCGGCCCGCCCCCGAGCCGCGCCCGGCCTCCGCGCCGCGGGCCGCCGTACGGCAGGACTCCAAGGCCGGGGACAGGGCGGCGGACGGCGCGCTCACGGGCGGGGTGTCGCTGCTGCGGCCGGTGCGGGCGGGCAACGCGTTCGAGGAGACCGTCGAGCGCCTGCTCCAGGCCATCAAGCTGGGTGTCGTCGCGCACGGGGAGAAGCTGCCGCCCGAGCGGGAGCTCGCGAACCGGCTCGGCATCAGCCGGGTCACCCTTCGTGAGGCGATCCGGGCCCTGCAGGAAGCCGGTTACCTCGACGTACGGCGCGGCAGGTACGGCGGCGCGTTCGTCGTCTACCGCCCGCCGCGCCCCCGCAAGGGCGACCTGCGCAGAGCGCTCACCCGGATGGGCGAGGACGAGCTAGAAGACGCCCTGACGTTCCGGATGGCCGTGGAGTGCGGGGCGGCCCGGGTCCTCGCGACGACCGAGCTGACCCCGGACCGGCGGGAGACCCTGAAGGCCCGGCTGGCCGGGGTGAACGACGCCGCCCCGGCCGACTACCGCCGCAGGGACATCGCCTTCCACCTCGCCATCGGGGAGCTCACCGGCTCCCCGCTGCTGGCCGCCGCGTGCGCGGACGCCCGGCTGCGGGTCACCGACCTGCTCGACGCGATCCCCGTGCTGGGTCCGAACATCGAGCACGCGGCGGTGCAGCACGCCGCCATCGCCGCCGCGATCCTGGACGGCGACCCCGAGGCGGCGGGCCGGGCGGTGGCCGAGCACCTGGAGGGAACGGCCGCGCTGCTGCGCGGCTTCCTCGCCTGAGCCCCGCGTAAGCGCCGCCTGGGACCGCATGAGCACTGCCTGAGCACTGCCTGAGCACCGCGTGAGCGCTGCCCGAGCACCGCGTGGAGCACTGCCTGAGCGCCGCCGGGTCCGACGCGCACCGCATGACCGTTGCCTGACCACCCCGAGGCGGGCCGTAGCATCGGGGACCAGGGGATGGATAGCCGTATGGCCGACTGGTTTCGCGAACGCGTCGTCGACGCGCACCGTTTGCCGTTGTTCTGCTTCTTCGTGGCGCTGATCACGGCGTTCCTGTGCACGCGGGTGAACGTCCGGCTGATCAGGGCCAGGACGCGGTGGTTCGGCAACGTCAGCGTCGGCGAGATGCACATCCACCACGTCGTCTTCGGGGTGGTGCTCACCCTGCTCGGCGGGGTGGCCGGCCTGGTCCTGTCGGGCGTCTCCCAGGGGTGGTACTCGTTCAGTTCGGCCGTCTTCGGCGTGGGCGCGGCCCTCGTGCTCGACGAGTTCGCGCTGATCCTGCACCTGCGGGACGTCTACTGGCAGGAGGAGGGCCGCACCTCGGTCGACGCGGTCTTCGTGGCGATCGCCGCCACCGGCCTGCTCCTGTTCGGGCTGCACCCGCTCGGCTGGGACGGCGGGACCGCCCCCGCCTTCCTCGTGGTCAACCTCGTCTTCGCCGTGATCACCCTGCTCAAGGGGAAGATCTGGAGCGGCCTGCTGGGGCTGTTCGTGCCGCCGTCGCTGTACGTGGGGGCGGTGCGGGTGGCCCGGCCCGGCTCGCCGTGGGCCCGCTGGTTCTACTCGGAGCGGGCGCGGCGGCCCCGGCCCCGCCTCATGGCCAAGGCGATCCACCGGGAGGAGCGCTGGCGCCGGCCGGTCATCCGGGTGAAGATCGCCATCCAGGAGTTCGTCTCCGGCCGTCACGACCTTCCCGCGCCCGCGTCGCCCGTACGGCGCCACCGGCGGCGGGCGGTGGCCCCGCGTCCCCGGCGGGGGGCGGAGCGGGCCGGGCGGCACTGGCGGTCGGGCCG
>QFZU02000055.1 GCA_003260025.2 Microbispora triticiradicis
AAGGCGTGGGAGACCCGCAACCGGCGCGTCTTCCGCCCCTGCTCGGCCAGCCGTTCGGCCAGGGCGAGGACGGGGGCTTCCTGTCCGGAGATCACCACGGCGCGGGGGCCGTTGACGGCCGCGATGTCCACCCCGTCGGTCAGGAGAGGGGTCACCTCGTCCTCGGTGGCCTGGACGGCGACCATCGCCCCACCGGCCGGGAGGGCCTGCATCAACCGGCCCCGCGCCGCCACCAGGCGGCACGCGTCGGGAAGCGTCAGCATACCGGCCACATGCGCGGCGGCCAGCTCACCCACCGAGTGACCGGCCAGGTAGTCCGGCCGCACCCCCCACGAGGAGACCAGGCGGAACAGCGCCACCTCCACCGCGAACAACCCCGCCTGCGCGTAGGCGGTCTGGTCGACCAGGTCGGCGTCGGCGCCCCAGATCACCTCGCGCAGCGGCCGATCCAGATGCGCGTCCAGCTCGTCCGCGACCGCGTCGAAGGCTTGGGCGAACACCGGGAACGTCGCGTGGAGTTCGCGGCCCATGCCGAGCCGCTGGGCGCCCTGACCGGTGAACAGCACACCGACCTTCCCACCGGAACGGGCGAGCCCTGCACCACCTGAGGTGCGGTACGTCCCTCCGCCAGTGCCGCCAGCCCCGCCAGCAGCCCGGCCCGATCACCGCCAGTGATGACCGCCCGCCGCTCGAAGGATGCCCGCGTCGTCGCCAGCGACAACCCGACATCCGCGACACCGAGGGAGGGGCGGTCCTGCACGAAGGCAAGTACCCGCGCCGCCTGACCGGCCAGCGCGTCCGGCGTCTTGCCCGACACCACCCACGCCACCGGAGCCACGCTCTCGCTCTCGACCGTGACCTGCGCGGTGCCGTCGGCCACCTCAGGCGAGGCGGGGAGGACGGTGCCGGTGAGCAGGGCCGGGGAGGGAGCCTCGGCGAGAGTGACATCGGCGGCGAGGTCGGCGGGGGCCTGCTCGATGATGACGTGGGCGTTGGTGCCGCTGATGCCGAACGACGACACACCCGCGCGGCGGGGGCGGTCCACCTCCGGCCACGGCATCGCCTCGGTCAGCAGCCGCACGTGGCCGGCCGACCACTCGATGTGCGGAGACGGCTCGTCCACGTGCAGCGTCTTGGGCAGCACCCCGTGCCGGATCGCCTGCACCATCTTGATGACCCCGCCGACACCGGCCGCCGCCTGCGCGTGCCCGATGTTCGACTTCAGCGACCCCAGCCACAACGGCCGCTCCTCCGGCCGATCCTGACCATAAGTCGCAAGCACCGCCTGCGCCTCGATCGGGTCACCCAGCGTCGTCCCCGTGCCGTGACCCTCCACCGCATCGACGTCCCGCACCGACAACCTGGCGTTCGCCAGGGCCTGGCGGATCACCCGCTCCTGCGACGGACCGTTCGGCGCCGTCAGACCATTCGACGCGCCGTCCTGGTTCACCGCCGAGCCCCGCACCACCGCGAGCACCCGGTGCCCGAGCCGCCGGGCGTCCGACAACCGCTCCACCAGCAGCACGCCGACGCCTTCACCGAGTGAGGTGCCGTCCGCGCCCGCGCCGTACGCGCGGCAGCGGCCGTCGGGCGACAGGCCCTGCTGCTCGCTGAAGTCGACCAGCATCTCCGGGGTGGCCATCAGCGTCACCCCGCCGGCCAGGGCGAGGGAGCACTCCCCCGACCGCACCGACTGGACCGCCAGGTGCAGCGCCACCAGCGAGGACGAGCACGCGGTGTCGATCGTGACCGACGGGCCCTCGAACCCGAACACGTACGACACCCGGCCCGAGGCGATGGATCCGGTGCTGCTGTTCGCGGCGTAGTCGTGGTACATCATCCCGGCGAACACCCCGGTCGCCGAGCCCCGCAACGTATCCGGGTCGATGCCGGCCCGCTCGATCGCCTCCCACGAGGTCTCCAGCAGCAACCGCTGCTGCGGGTCCATCGTCAGCGCCTCGTTCGGCGAGATCCCGAAGAACCCGGCGTCGAACTCGGCTCCCTCGTACAGGAAGCCGCCGCCCCGCGCGTACACCTTGCCCGGCGCGCCGCGCTCGGGGTCGTACAGCGCGTCGACGTCCCAGCCGCGGTCGGCGGGGAACTCGGAGATCGCGTCCACGCCGTCGGCGACCAGCCGCCACAGGTCCTCGGGCGAGGCCACCCCGCCCGGGTACCGGCAGGCCATGCCGATGATCGCGATCGGCTCGTCCGCACCCGGCGTGACCGCCGACGCGGGCACCGGGACGGAGGCGGACGTGGCCGCCGGGGCGAGCAGCTCGGCCAGGCGGTTCGCCGCGGCGCGGCTCGTCGGATAGTCGAAGATCATCGTGGCGGGGAGCCGGAGGCCGGTGGCCGCGTTGAGCCGGTTGCGCATCTCCAGCGCCGTCAGCGAGTCGAAGCCCAGCTCCTTGAAGGCCCGGTCCGGCTCGATCGCGTCAGCCGACGAGTGCCGGAGCACGTCCGCGACGCAGGTCCGCACCAGGTCGAGCAGCGTACGGGTGACCTCGTCGGGCCCGAGACCGGCCAGCCGGTCGGCGAGCGAGCCGTCGGCCGTTCCCGAGTCGCGCGAGGCCCGGCGCGGCGGCCGCCGTACCAGATCGCCGAGCACGGTGGGGAGCGCGTCGGCGGACGCCTGGGCGCGGAGCCCGGCCGGGTCCAGGCGGACCAGGGCGAGGTGGGCGTCCCCGGCGGCGAGCGCGGCGTCGAACAGGATCAGGCCCTGCTCGGGAGTGAGCGGCGGAAGCCCGTCGCGGCGCAGTCTCCGCGCGTGCTGGTCGTCGAGCGCGTCGGCCATGCCGACCCCGGTCCACGGGCCCCAGGCCATCGAGGTCGCCGACAGGCCCGAGGCGCGCCGGTGGGCGGCGAGCGCGTCGAGGAACGCGTTCGCCGTGGCGTAGTTGGCCTGTCCGGCGGCGCCGATGGTGCCGGCGACCGAGGAGAACAGGGCGAAGACGGCCAGGTCGAGGTGCTCGGTCAGCTCGTGCAGGTGCCAGGCGGCGTCCGCCTTGGGCCGCAGCACGGCTTCGAAGTCGTCCGGCGTGAGAGTGGCGAGCACCCCGTCGGCGAGCACGCCCGCGGTGTGCACGACGCCGGTGAGCGGGTGCCCGGCCGGGATCGCGTCGATGACGGCGGCGAGCGCGGCCCGGTCGGCGACGTCGCAGGCCGCGATGGTGACGTCCGCTCCCAGGCCGATCAGCTCCTCGCGAAGCTCCGCGGCACCGGGCGCGGCGACGCCCCGGCGGCTGGTCAGCACCAGGCGGCGCACGCCGTACGCGGTGACCAGGTGCCGCGCGACGCGCCCGCCCAGGCCACCGGTGCCACCCGTGATCAGCACCGTGCCGTCCGGGTCGAGCACCCGACCGCCGGACGCGGCACCGCCGGGCACCGCAGCGTCGAGCGCCGCGCCGTTCTGCGCAGCGCCGGCCGGGGCGAGCGAGGAACCGGGGACGCCGTCCGTCTCGGGGACGAGCGCCAGGCGTGGCACGAGGAGTTCGCCGCCGCGCAGCGCGAGCTCGGGCTCGCCGGTGGCGGCGGCGCGGGCCAGCGTCTCCGGGGTGACATCGGATTCGTCGGCGTCGACCAGCACGAACGCGCCGGGGTTCTCCGCCTGGGCCGCCCGGACCAGGCCCCACACGGGCGCCTGGGTCAGCTCGACCGGGCCGCCGTCCACGGCGACGGCCCCCCGGGTGACCAGCACCAGCGGGCCGGTCGCGGCCCGCTCGTCGGCGAGCCGGTCACGCAGCGCGCCGAGCACCTGCCGAACGATATCCCGCACCTCGCCCGGCACGGCATCGCCTGCCGGGACGGGGCAGTGATAGACGGCGACCTCAATGCTCTCCGCCGGGCCCTCCGCGGGCGCGGAGACCGGCCGCCAGACGATCCGGTACGGCGAGAGCGCCTTCGTCTCCGCCGCCGGGGCCAGTTGCTCGGCGGAGACCGGCCGGCTGACCAGCCCCGCCACGGTCAGCACCGGGCGGCCCGCGGCGTCGGCCGCCTCCAGCCGCACCGCGTCCGGCCCCTCCGGAGTGAGCCGCACCCGCAGTTCGGTGGCGCCGACCGCGTGCAGCGTGACGTCGGTCCAGGCGAACGGCAGGACAGTGTCGCCCGACCCGGTCACCAGGGCCGTGTGGAGAGCGGCGTCCAGGGCGGCCGGGTGCACCGCGAACCGCTCGGCGTCGCCGTGGGCCTCCTCGGGGAGCCTCACCTCGGCGAACAGCTCGTCGCCCCGCCGCCAGGCCGCCCGCAGGCCCTGGAACACCGGGCCGTAGGCGTACCCGCGCTCAAGGAGCCGGTCGTACGCGCCGTCGAGCGCGATCGCGGTCGCGTCACGCGGCGGCCAGGTCGCCAGACCGGCATCGGACGGTGTCGCGGCACGGTCCCGCAGCGCGCCGGACGCGTGACACGTCCACGGCCCGTCGGGGTCGTCGTCCCGGCGCGAGTGCACGGCGACCGGGCGGGCGCCGGACTCGTCGGCGGGCCCGACGACGACCTGCACCAGCACGTTCTCGTCGTCCGCCAGGATCAGCGGCGCCTGGATGGTCAGCTCTTCGAGCACCGGGCAGCCGGCCTGCTGGCCCGCGATCAGCGCCAGGTCGACGAAGCCGGTGCCCGGCATGAGCACCGTGCCGAGCGCGTCGTGGTCGGCCAGCCAGGGGTGGGTGCGCAGCGAGACGCGGCCGGTGAACAGGTGCCCGTCGCCGTCGGCGAGGGTGACGGCGGCGCGCAGCAGCGGGTGGTCGATCGGCTCCTGGCCCAGCGCGGTCACCTCGACGGCCGACTCGGGGTTCTGCCAGTAGCGCTCGCGCTGGAAGGCGTACGTCGGCAGGTCGACCACGCGCGCGGCGGGCCGTCCGGCGGTCCAGTCGACCTTCGCCCCGCAGACGTGCGCGTTCGCGAGGGAGGTCAGGAACCGGGTGAGGTCGCCCTGGTCGCGGAGCAGCGACCCGACCACCGCGGCGTCGGCCTCCTCGGCCTCGAAGGTCGCCTCAACGCCGTGCCGCAGCACGGGGTGCGGGCTGCACTCGACCCAGAGGTCGAATCCGTCCCGCAGCAGCGCCCGGGTGGCCTCGTCGAACCGTACGGTCTCGCGGAGGTTGGTGTACCAGTACTCCGCGCCGAAGGCGGTGGTGTCGGCGAGGTCGCCGGTCACCGTGGAGTAGAACGCGACCGACGCGGGCCGGGGGGTCACCGGGGCGAGGA
This sequence comes from Microbispora triticiradicis, assembly GCA_003260025.2. Taxonomy (GTDB): domain Bacteria; phylum Actinomycetota; class Actinomycetes; order Streptosporangiales; family Streptosporangiaceae; genus Microbispora; species Microbispora triticiradicis. Next base: position 5,200 of record QFZU02000055.1, read on the forward strand.
TCTCGATGAGGCTCTCGCGGATGGCCTCGACGTACTGGGAGTGGGACGCGTAGTCGACCGGGATGTTCTTGGCCCGCAGGCCCTCGCCGGTCAGTTCGGCGAACAGTTCGGCCAGCGCCTCGGGGTCTCCGCAGACCACCACGGAGCCGGGGCCGTTGACCGCGGCCAGGCACAGCCGGCCGCCCCAGCGCTCGATGCGGGCGGTGGCGGCCTCCGCGCCGAGCGGGACGGACATCATGCCGCCCTGTCCGGCGAGCTGCTCGCCGATCAGCCGGCTGCGCAGGGCGACCACCCGCGCGCCGTCCTCCAGGGACAGCGCGCCCGCCACGACGGCCGCGGCGATCTCGCCCTGCGAGTGGCCGACGACGGCCTCCGGGACCACCCCGTTGGCCCGCCACAGCTCGGCCAGCGACACCATGACGGCCCACAGCACGGGCTGCACGACGTCCACCCGGTCGAAGCCCGGCGCCCCGGGCTCGCGCCGCAGCACGGCGAACAGGTCCCAGTCGACGAACGGCTCCAGCGCCCGCGCGCAGGCCGCCATCCGGTCGGCGAACGCGGGCGCCTGGTCGATCAGGTCCGCCGCCATCCCCGCCCACTGCGACCCCTGACCGGGGAAGACGAAGACGGGACGGCGCGTCACCGGCGCGACACCGGTGACGACCTTGGCGTCGTTCTGGCCGGCGGCGAGCGCCGCCAGCCCCGCGACCAGTTCGTCCCGGTCGCCGCCGAGGACGACGGCCCGGTGCTCGAAGCGGGCGCGGGCCGTCGCGAGCGAGTGCGCGACGTCCGCCGCCTCCAGCTCCGGGCGGACGTTCAGGTGGGACCGGAGCTGCCCGGCCTGGGCGCGCAGCGCCTCCGGGCTCTTGGCCGACAGGATCCACGACGTCACCGGGGACGCGCCGGCCTCCGCCGGGGAATCCGACGGGGACTCGCCCGTGACCTCTCCCGGGGTCTCGCTATGGGAAGCGGCCGGGGAGTCGGCCGCCTGTTCGATGATCACGTGGGCGTTGGTGCCGCTGACGCCGAACGACGACACCGCGGCACGCCGCGGCCGGTCGACCTCGGGCCAGGGCGTGGCCTCGGTCAGCAGCCGGACGTTGCCCGCCGACCAGTCCACGTTCGGCGTCGGCGCGTCCACGTGCAGGGTCCTGGGCATCAGCCCGTGCCGGATCGCCTGCACCATCTTGATGACCCCGCCCACGCCGGCCGCCGACTGGGTGTGCCCCAGGTTCGACTTGAGGGAGCCCAGCCACAGCGGCCGGTCGTCCGGGCGGTTCTGGCCGTACGTCGCGATGATCGCCTGGGCCTCGATGGGGTCACCGAGCTTGGTGCCGGTGCCGTGGCCCTCGACCACGTCCACGTCCGCCGGCGACAGCCCGGCGTGCTCCAGCGCGCGGCGGATGAGCCGCTGCTGCGACGGCCCGTTGGGCGCGGTCAGCCCGCTGCTCGCGCCGTCCTGGTTCGTCGCCGTCGCGCGCAGCACGGCCAGCACGGGGTGGCCGTTCGCACGCGCGTCCGACAGCCGCTCCAGCAGCAGCACGCCGCAGCCCTCGCCCCAGCCGGTCCCGTCCGCGGCCGCCGCGTACGACCGGCACCGGCCGTCCGGGGAGAGCGCCCGCTGCTTGCTGAACTCGACGAAGGCGTCCGGGCTCGCCATCAGGCACACGCCGGAGGCGAGGGCCAGCGTGCTCTCCCCCGCGCGCAGGGACTGCGCGGCGAGGTGCACCGCGACGAGGGACGAGGAGCAGGCCGTGTCCACCGTCACACAGGGGCCCTCGAAGCCGAAGATGTAGGACACGCGGCCCGAGGCGACGGAACCGGTGCCCTGCGCGTCGGCGTAGTCGTGGTACATCATCCCGGTGAACACGCCCGTGGCGCTGCCCTTCAGCGTCCCCGGGTCGATGCCGGCGCGTTCGAACGCCTCCCAGGTGGTCTCCAGCAGCAGCCGCTGCTGGGGGTCCATCGCCAGGGCCTCACGGGGCGAGATGCCGAAGAAGGCCGCGTCGAAGTCCCCCGCGTCGTACAGGAACGCACCCTCACGGGTGTACGCCTTGCCGGGTTTGCCGGGTTCCGGGTCGTACAGGTCCTCCGGCCAGCCGCGGTCGGCGGGGAACGCCGACGTCGCGTCGACCTCGTCGACGACCAGGTTCCACAGGTCCTCCGGCGAGGACACCCCGTGCGGGTAGCGGCACGCCATCCCGACGATCGCGATGGGTTCACCGGAGGACCGGTGTTCCAGCTCGGCGAGCCGTCTCTTGGCCTCCCGCAGGTCGGCGGTGGTCCGCCTGAGGTATTCGAGCAGCCTCTCCTCGTTGCCCATTTCTTCTCCGCGAGGTCCCTATGCCGTGGTCTGGGAGACGGCCGAATCAGCGGGTGCGGCGTCGAGGACGCCGGAGAAGCCGGGATACTGCGCGATCGCCTCGTCGGCGGTCAGCGGCGGCAGCTTCGGTCCACGCATCATCGCCACCAGCAGCGGCAACGTCATCATCTTCTTGGGGGTGATCACCAAGGACGCCGCGCTGTAGGTCGCACGGGCCATGGCGGGGTGCTCGGTGACCACGCGGCCCCAGCGGGCGGCCATCTTGAGCTGCGATGGGCCGCCGCGGAGGGTCAGGTTGGTGCGCACGTTGGGGAACCACCGGTCCTGCCCGATCGCGACCTCCCACCAGGGCTCGCCGGCCTTCGCGATACGCTGCTGCGCCCGCCGGGCCAGGCCGTCGGTGAACCCCGTACGCTCCACTTCCTCCCGCAGCGCGAGCGCGCCGAAGGCCGAGATCGACATCCCGGTGGCGTAGTTGGGGTTGAGCGTCATCGCCGCGTCGCCGAGCACGACGAAGCCCTCCGGAACGATCCGTTCGAAGTGCCTGCGCCGGTTGGCCAGGCCGCGGTAGGCCCGGATCTCGCCGAGCGGCGTCGCGCCCGCGAGCAGGTCCGCGATGATCGGGCTCCGCATGCTGCGGGCGAACTCGAGCCAGCCCTCCTCGTCGGTGGGCGGGTGCGCGCCCCTGGTGCCGATCAGCGCGACGATCCAGCGGCCGTCCTCGTTGGGGAGGAGCGCGGCTCCGCGGCCCGGCTCTCCGGTGCTGTTGTCGGCCTGGATCAGGATGCCCGGGAAGTCGTCGCCGGCGGACGGCGGCGCCAGGAACGACCGTCCCGCGTACGCGAAGCCGGCGTCCAGCGTGTCCTCGGCGACCTCGGGCAGGCCCAGGTCGGTGAGCCAGCGGGGCGAGTCGGAACGGCGGCCGGCCGCGTCGACGACGAGGTCCGCCTCGATCGTCTCCGCCGGCCCGCCGTCACGCTCGACGCGTACGCCGGTGACCCGGGAGGCGTCACCGGTCAGCCCGACGACCTTGGCCGACTGGATGAGGGTGATCCGGTGGTAGCTGAGCGCCTGGCGGCGTACGACGTGGTCGAGCAGCGGGCGGCTGCAGGTGACGACGAAGGGGTCGCCGTCGAAGCGCCGGCTCCAGCCCTGCGGGGACAGCATCGCCATCCGCTCGCCGATCCGCAGGTGATGCGCCCCGTGCGCGTAGAGCAGGTCGGTCGTCTTGGGCAGCAGCGTGTCCAGCGCCATCGCCCCGCCGCCGAACAGCATGTGGTTGTGGTGGCCCTGGGGAAGCCCGCGCCGCTGGGCGGGCGAGGTGGGAAACGTGTCGCTCTCGATGATGGTGACCCGGTCGACGTGGCGGGCGATCGCAGTCGCCGCCAGCATCCCGGCCATCCCACCGCCGATGATCGCCGCGTGGGTCATCGTCGTACTCCCCGGTTTCAGACGCTCGCCGCTCGGCGCTGGGCCTCCTGCTCCAGCGCCGCGAAGGTGTGGTGCATGTCGCGTGCCATGCCCTTGGCCCAGAACAGCTTGAAGACCGGCGTGAACCAGCCGGTCAGCTGGACCCGGCGGGTCACCCTGACCTGGCCGGCGCCGATCTGCTCATAGGTGTTGGTGATCGCCATGGCCCCGCCGGGCATCGGCGACTCGGTCGAGTACTCCTTGCCGGGGATCACCGCGACGACCTTGAACGGGCCTCCGGGGGCGCCGCGCGGCTTGGTCCAGCCCTCCGCGCCCGGCACGAAGTCGCCCTCGAAGCGCGACACGTCGACGTGCGGGTCCCAGCTCGCCCACGAGGCCGGGTCCGACACGGTCTCCCAGACTGAGGCGATGTCGCCGGTGATGGTGGCTGACTCCGTAAGGCTCAGCATGAGGTACCTCTTCACTCATCAGGGTTCTTCGGGTGAGCTGGCCGTCGACCACGGCGGCGAACGCTCATTTGCTGATTCATTGAATCGGGATGCAACCCCGAACCGCCAGAGGATTCGCCCCCTATCATTGGCTTAGCAGGGATAGGGGTCTATTGCCCTTTTCAAGGGGAAACGCCCTGAGTGGCAACAGGGTGAAATCGCCCGCAAATGGGGCTAATAGTGGGCGCGTACGCGATATTCATCGCCGGCCGCTCGTCGCCTCGCGCCTGACTCCGGGCGAAGGCGGCCGGGCAGCGCCGTGAGCCGAAGCGCCGTGAGCCGCCGGCTCACTCGCGGGGCGACCGGCCGGAGCGCCACCCCGGGACGCCACAACCGGGGCGCTCTCCTCCGCGGGGCCGTCGCGCCGCAGTCCGTACGCCGCAGTCCGTACGCCGCAGTCCGTACGCCGCAGTCCGTACGCCGCGGTCTGTACGTCGCGGTCTGTACGTCGCGGTGCTCGCGCGCGGCGCATGCGCGACTCGCGCGGGGTCCCGTCGCGGGCACGATCCTCATCCGCGCGGCTCGTCCGCATGCCGCTCCACGCGGCCCTCGCACGTGAGACCGTCGCGTGTGCGGCCGGTTCTCGCGTACGCCCGGCGCGAGCGTGGTCGCGGTGCGCGCGGCCGTCGTTCAGGACGCCGGGACGCCGGCCGCCCTGGTGGCCGTGGCCGGGCGGTCACGGCGCGGGTCACGGCGCGTGCGGGTCACGCCACGGTGGCGCCGAGCCCGGTGACGTACCTGATGCCGAGCCGCATGACGTGCCTGGCGGCACCCCTGGTGACGTGCCTGGTGACGTCCTAGGTGGGGTGCCTGGTGACGGGTGCGACACCGGGTGTGGGGACGGGTGTGGGGACGGAAGGCCGGTGACTCACACCGGTTCGCGTACCACGCCGGCCTCCCTGGCCGGCAGGGCGAAGTCACGCTGGTACCACAGCAGCGGCGTGCCGCCGACGTTCAGTCGCGTCGCGACCATCGACCCGACCAGCAGGTCGTGGTCCCCCACCGCGAGGGTGCCGCTCGACACGCAGCGGAAGGCCGCCTTCGCGTCGAGCAGGCAGGGCAGGTCGGAGTCGGGCCAGAAGCCCAGCTCGCCGCCCGCGAAGCGGTCGACGCCGTGGGTGGCGAAGGTCCTCGCGAGGTCGCGGTGCTGCTCGCCGAGGACGTTCACCACGAACTCCCGGCAGGAGGTGATGGCCTCATGGCAACTCGATCGGCGGTCCACACCGACCAGAAGCAGCGGCGGCTCAAGGGACCCAGAAGTGACGGAACTGGCAGTGAAACCCCAGCGACGCCCATTCTCGTCCACTGTCGTGACGATTGTGAGCGGTGCCACGAGTTCCGCCATCGCCTGGCGAAAGGCGCCTGCGTCTATAAGTGATTCCACTTGCATTGTCACGATTTGAGTTTCACATCATGCCATCGCCGGGCACATCCCCTGCCGACCCCTAACACCGACCGTTATTCGGTCGCCGACAGCCCGCGGGGAGCCCACGGCGGCAACGATGGCGACGATCAGGCGGACGGACAACCCCTACCAGGATCACCCCTGCCGGACCCTGCAGATGCGCCCGCTCTGCCCCGAGATCGGCCTCCGACGCTTTCTCCCGCGGCGCCGGCCCGCTTAACTGGCACCATGAACGAACCTGCGGCGATCAGGAGCATCCTGCCGCCCGAAGTGGTGGCGGTCGACACCTTTCACGACGCCCACGACGGGATGCTCTTCGCGGCGGAGGAGAAGGCCGTGAGCCGATCCGTGGACAAGCGCCGCAACGAATTCACCACCGCGCGCATCTGCGCGCGCCGGGCGATGAAACTGCTCGGCGTCCCCGAGCAGCCCATCCTGAGGGGTGATCAGGGCGAGCCCAAGTGGCCGGCGGGTCTGGTCGGCAGCATCACGCACTGCGCCGGCTACCGGGGGGCCGTCCTCGCGCCTCGCGGCGAGGTCGTCACCCTCGGCATCGACGCCGAACCCGACGACGCCCTGACGAACGGCGTGCTCGAGGCGATCTCCCTGCCCGAGGAACGCCTGGCCCTGCAGAAGCTGGCCCGCAAGCATCCCGGAGTCGCGTGGGACAGGCTGCTGTTCTCGGCCAAGGAAGCGGTCTACAAGGCGTGGTTCCCGCTGACGAAGCGCTGGCTCGACTTCGAGGACGCGATGGTGACCATCGACCCCGACAACGGCCGCTTCACCGCCGCGCTGAAGGTGAAGGGACCGTACGTCTCGGGGGCTCAGCTCACCGGCTTCTCCGGGCGCTGGGTCGCCACCAACGGCCTGCTGCTGGCCGCCATCGTCGTGCCCGCCCAGTCCCGCTGAGCCGAGCCTACCGAGCCAGGTCCACTCAACCGGGCCCACTGAGCCAGGTCACTCAGCCGGGCCCACTGAGCCGGATCCACTGAGCCGGATCCACTGAGCCAGACCCGTTGAGCCGCGGTCTGCTCCGGTTTCGGCCGCCCACGCGGCCTCGGCACGCGCGGCGGGGTGACCTCGCGCCGGTCCCCCGCCGGTCAGCGGGCCTGTCGCGACACACGGGAAGCCTGTCGCGGCACACGGGAAGACGGCGTGCGGACACCGCGGTCATGTGCGCCCGGTCATGTGCGCCCGGCCGGGGCGGCCCCCTTCGGCCCGCCGCCGTCACGGCGAACAGCACGGCGAACATCGCGGCAGACATCACGGTAGGCATGGCGGGGCGGGGTTGACCGGCCGGCGGGGTTGACCGGGCGCGCGCCCGCGCGCCCGTTCGTGTGATCGCCGCCGACACGGTGCGAGCCGTCCGGTTCCGGCAGGAGAACCGGCCCACCCCGCCGTGCCGCAGTGCTCGGATGAATGACTCACTCCTGAGGCGTCGCCGGCACCACTTCTGTGCTCGCCGATTCCCGCTTCGCGGCACTCAACGCGCGCGCCCGCCAACCCTCCGCGTGTCCCGCCCGAGGAAATGAGTCATGCTTCTACCAGCGATCACAAGGAGGGAGCGCCGTGACCGACACCCCGCGCGAGGGCGGATACCGGCCGGGCTACGAGGTGGCCGCGGAGCAGGTGCTGGAGTTGATCGCCCGGCTTGGCCTGCGTCCGGGTGACCGCATGCCGACGGAGAACGACCTGGCCGGGCAGCTGGGCACCAGCCGCACCGTCGTGCGCGAGGCGGTGAAGATCCTGTCGGCGCTCGGCCGGGTGCGCGCCCAGAAGGGCCGGGGCCTGTACGTCGCCGACGACGAGGGAATGCTCGGGGCCGGGCGGCTGGCGTCGTTCTTCCTCCCCACCGACCTCGACCACGTCTACATGCTGTTCGAGTTCCGGCGCGCCCAGGAGATGGAGACCAGCCGGCTGGCCGCCCGCCGTCCGGCCGAGCTCAGAGCCGTCGAGGAGGCGGCCGCCGTGTGCCGCCACGGCTTCGAGACCGGACGCGAGGACCTGTTCAACGAGGGCGACGACGCCTTCCACACCGCCATCGCCACGGCCTCGCACAACATGTTCCTCCAGATCGCCGTACGCGAGGCGCGGCGGCTGCAGGTCCAGTCCAACATGATCGGGCTGCGCGGCTCGGTCGGCGGGCACACCGCCAAGGCCGTCGAGGAACACGACGCCATCTACCAGGCCATCTGCGCCGGAGATCCGGCGGCCGCGGCCCACGCCGCCGCCACGCACATCGACAACACCCTGGACGACTACCGCAGAGAGATCCAGCATCGCCTCTTCTCCCCGGCCGACCGGCCCGGCCCGGCGGTCAGCACGGGCAGGTCTGGGTGAGCGGGGCGGATACAGGCGACGCGGTTCAGGGCGGACCGGTCGGCACGGGGTTGCTCCATAGGCGCTCCGGTGCGTCGCACGACTGAGTCGCGGAGTCCGACTCTTCGTCCTGGCAACTCGTCGTGACGGTGGTGGTGTGAGGCAGAGCAAATACCACGTGTCCGGAGCCCGTCAAGTAGACGGCACGGGCGGTCCCCTCGCCCGCGCGACCCCACCTGCCCTTATGGAGCGAAGATCGCCCCGCCCGGAGAGCGCCCCGTGAAAGTTTCACCGGCGAGGGATCATGGTCCACCCGCCGGGACGATCTTCCACTGCCGGCTGGCGCTGCCGCTGCCGACGCACAGGTCGGTGCTCGCGTTGCGGATCCACACATAGGCGCCGCCCCCGTCGCCCACGCCCCAGGCGCTCTGCGGCCGGGTCACCCGTTTCAGCACCGCTTGCGCCGCCTGGGCGGGCAGTCGCCCCATCCGGTCGATCCCTCCGAACTGGCTGGTGGAGGCCTCGGCCGCGGTCGGGACGACGGTCACCGCGCCCCCGGCCAGAACCAGCGCCGCCAGAGATCTGGACATCCGACCACTCCTCTCGCGCGAACGTAGTGGCCGAGCGAATCCGACACCGGGAAGCCCGTCAAGAGCCCGCACTCGGGCCTTTCCGGTGCTTCTCCCGGCCTCCGGACACCGCCCATGCGCTCCCCCTGGGGCTGGTCAGGTCTCCACCGGAGCTGATCAGTATGAAACATTCATCCGCGACGAACCGGGACAGCGGCCGGGCGAGCAGCGGGTCAAGGGTCCGATGACGAGTGTGAAACTTGGGGCTTGACGGACCGTTATGTTCCGCTGATAACTGGTACCCAGACCTCCGAGGCCGGCCCTCTCCGGGCCCCGCCTCGCGGTCCGACCATCACGCCGGGCCCGGGAGCCCCCCGGACCTCCCCGCGGTGGCCGCAAGCGTCGACTGCCCTATGGCAGTCATTGTTAACGCTAACATTGCGAGCCAATGAGGAAGGACCACCTAATGAGCCGGCGAAAAGAGAATCCGGTGCGCGGCGTCGTGAGTGTCGTCGTCGCGCTCCTGGCGGTCGCGATGTCCCTGGTGGCCGTCGCCCCGGCACACGCGGCCGTCGGGATCACGATCAACGGCGGTTCCGGCGGCCGTACGTTCGACGGCGTCGGCGCGATCAGCGGCGGCGGGGGCAACAGCCGCCTGCTCGTCGGCTACCCCGAGCCGCAGCGCAGCCAGATCCTCGACTACCTGTTCAAGCCCGGGTACGGCGCCTCGATGCAGATCCTCAAGGTCGAGATCGGCGGTGACACCAACTCCACCGACGGCGCCGAGCCGAGCCACCGGCACACCTCCGGCGACATCGACTGCAACCGCGGCTACGAGTGGTGGCTGATGGAGCAGGCCAAGGCCCGCAACCCCAACATCAAGCTGGTGGGCCTCGCCTGGGGCGCCCCCGGCTGGCTCGGCAACGGCAACTTCTGGTCGCAGGACACGATCAACTACCTGGTCGACTGGCTGGGCTGCGCGAAGAACAGCCACGGGCTGACCATCGACTACCTGGGCGGCTGGAACGAGAAGGGCCGCGACACGAACTGGTACATCAACCTCAACTCGGCCCTGGACTCCCGCGGCTACAGCAATGTGAAGATCATCGCCGATGACAACTTCGGCTGGGGCATGGCCGACGACGCGGTGAACAACAGCGCCTTCCGCAACGCGGTCGACGTGTACGGATCGCACTACGTCTGCGGCTACCGCGGCGCCCAGCAGAACTGTCCCAGTTCCACCAACGCGATCAACTCCGGCAAGGCGCTGTGGGCCAGCGAGAACGGCTCCGACGACTACAACGACGGGGCCAAGGCGCTGGCCCGCGGCATCAACCGCGACTACATCGACGGCAAGATGACCGCGTACATCAACTGGCCGGTGATCGCCGCGATCACCCCCAACCTGCCCTTCGCCACGATGGGCGTGGCGGTGGCGCCGCAGCCCTGGTCCGGTTACTACGCTGTCGGCAAGAACGCCTGGGCGATGGCGCAGACCACCCAGTTCACCGCCCCCGGCTGGAAGTATCTCGACTCCTCCAGCGGCTACATCGGCGGCAATCGCAACAACGGCAGCTACGTGTCGCTGAAGTCGACGAACAACACCGACTACAGCACGATCATCGAGACGATGGACGCCACCTCCGCCCAGACGCTGAACTTCAGCGTCACCGGCGGCCTGTCCACCGGCCAGGTGCACGTGTGGGCGACCAACCTCAACTCCGGCAACTCCGCCGACTACTTCGTCCACACCGGCGACCTCACCCCGTCCGGCGGCAACTACTCCCTGACCGTCCAGCCGGGGTACGTGTACTCGATCACCACCACGACCGGACAGGGCAAGGGCACCGCGACCAGCCCGGCCCGGGGCTCGATGGCCCTGCCGTACTCCGACACCTTCGACTCCTACGCCGTGGGCCGGGAGGCGAAGTACCTCATGGACATGCAGGGCTCGTTCGAGGTCGTGGGCTGCGGCGGCGGACGGTCCGGCCGGTGCGTGCGCCAGATGGCCCCGCGCCAGCCGATCCTGTGGACCGGCGGCTCCCACCCGTACGCCCTGCTCGGTGACCTGGGCTGGAGCAACTACACCGTCTCCACCGACGTGATGCTGGAGCAGAGCGGCTACGTCGAGGTCATCGGCCGGGCCGGCGCCCAGCACTCCTTCGGTCCCGAGGGACTCAACGCCTACTACCTGCGGGTGACCGACGGCGGCGCCTGGCAGATCATCCGCAACAACGTCGACAACGCGATGACGACGGTCCGCAGCGGGAACGTCGCCGGGCTCGGCACCGGCCGCTGGCACACCCTGGGCCTGACCTTCTCCGGCAGCACGATCACCGCGAGCATCGACGGGACGCAGGTGGGCTCGGTCACCGACGGCACCTGGGGCGCGGGCCAGATCGGCGTGGGCACCAGCACGACCGAGACCGCGCAGTTCGACAACCTCACGATCACCCCGGGCCAGGGCGGCGGAACCGGCAACGGCAACCTGCTGCGCGGCCTGGCGAGCGGCCGGTGCGTGGACGTGCCGAACCAGTCGCAGACCAACGGCACCCAGGTGGCGCTGTGGGACTGCAACGGCGGCACGAACCAGCAGTGGACCTACACCTCCGGCAAGCAGCTCCAGGTGTACGGCAGCAAGTGCCTCGAAGCCGGCACCACCAACGGCGCCGCGGTCGTCATCAACGGCTGCTCCGGCGGGGCCTCCCAGCAGTGGAACCTCAACGCCGACGGCACCGTCACCGGCGTCCAGTCCGGGCTGTGCCTGGACGCCAACGGCGCCGGAACCGCCAACGGCACGAAGGTCATCGTGTGGTCCTGCAACGGCGGAAGCAACCAGCAGTGGAGCCGTAACTGACCCTGCCCGGTCGCTCGCCCCGGCGGTCCGCCGCCGGGGCCCGGCCGGTCCCCGCTCCCCCGCCCGGCCGTGCTCCGGGCGGGGGCCCGGCCTCTCCTGGACCGCGCCTCCGCAGGTCGAAGCGTTTCGACGAGAGACGTGCCGTCAGGGCGTGTCCGGCGTCGCCCCCTCCCGGCGCTCGCAGGCGGCGGCGAGGATGAGATAGGCGCTGGCCGTCCAGGTGTAGGCGCGGTCGCGGAGACCGGCGCCGCTGCGGGCGTCGAAGTTCTCCGCGAACCCCGACTTCTCGCACAGCATCCGGAAACGGGCGCTGATCTCGTCGGCCTGCTCCGCGTACCCGGCGCGGCGCAGGCCGTCCTCGATCAGCACGGTCGAGGGCGCCCAGATCGGGCCGCGCCAGTAGCCGTCGTCCTGGTAGTGCGGCGAGGCGGGCGGCTCGGTGGCGAGCCCGAACTCGGTCAGGTGGGTCTCGATACCGGCGGCGAGCGCCGCGCGGACGGGTTCCGGCAGCTCGTCGCCGAGCACGATCGGCATCAGGTCGAGCAGGCTGGAGCTGGACCAGGTGCGTCCCGACAGGGCGCCCCTGGCGACGAACCGCTCGCCGTCCCACAGCTCCGCGAGCAGCGCCTCGCGCATCCGGTCGGCCTCCCGGCTCCAGGCCGCCGCCTCGTCCGTACGGCCGAGCCGGTCCGCGAGCCGGGCCAGCTCGCGCATCTGCAGGACCAGGAACGCGGCCAGGTCGGCGGTCTCGACGACGCGCTCGGGGTCGAAGGTGGTGGCGTTGTCCCAGCCGCTGTCGTTGCCGTGCTGGTAGTGCGCGAGCGGGCGGCCCGGCGCGCGCCGCTTCGTCAGCCAGAACCGGGTCCACCGCTCCAGCAGCCGGTACGTCTCCAGCGACTCCGCCCGCTCCGGCAGACGGCGCAGCGCCCAGCCGTGGATGGGCGGCTTGACGAAGTTGTAGAGGATTTCGGAGTGGGTGACGGAGTCGGGCAGCGCGCCAGTGGCGTCCTGGTGGTCGAAGGGCACCCGGAACTGGTCCCACGCCAGCTCCGGCAGGCCGTCGGCGAGGGCGATGGCGTTGAAGCAGTGGTCCCAGCTCCAGACCTTGTCCATCCAGTGCTTGGACATCAGCACGGCGGAGCGCGTGACGAACCCGGCCGGGCGCACCGTCGCCGACCACAGGACGTACGCCGCGAGCTCCGCGGCGGGAGTGCGGTCGCTCCGCCAGGGCGCCACCGCCTCGGCGAACGCGTCGAAATCGGCCCGGGCCGCCGCGACCACCTCGTCGAAGTCGCTCACGGCGGCGTAGGGGGCGCGGGCGGTCTCGTACTCCTCGACGGCGATCTCCCACGGCTCGCCGTCGCCGGGCAGCACGACGCCGCGCTCGGCCGTGCCGAGCGCCTGCGCGCCCGCCGGCTCGGCCCGCCCGGCCAGCAGGGTGATCCGGTAACGGCGCCCGGTCTGGTAGACCGTGAAGACCCACGAGCCGTCGCAGGGATCCTGGTAGAAGTACGGACCGCTGAACGGGGTCAGGACCGGGTCGGCCGCCTGCAGGTGCAGCCCGAGACCGTGCCCGCGCAGCCGTACGGTGTCGGGGTTCTCGTACGCGAGGTCGATCCGGCCGGTGTCGCAGGCCCAGGTGAGCAGGTGCGGCGCGGCGGTGACCACGGTCTCGGCGCGGTCGCCCGCCACGGCCGGCACCAGCCGCAGGATCGGGTGCATACCGGTCTGGTGCGACACGAGATGGACGTCCCGCGCGTAGTTCTTCTCCCCGATCACCGGTGAGAAGCCGAACCAGGATCCGCGGAAGCTGAACGGGATCTCCTGCGGGGAGAACACCGGGCCTGCGGCGACGGTCATGAAGACGATGTCCCTTCTGTCCTGAGGAGAGCCGGCTGCCGGCGAGGAGGGCCGGGTCAGTGCTTCACCGCGCCGGCGGTGACTCCGGCGGCGACGTAGCGCTGGGCGACGACGAGGAGCACGGTGGCGGGGATCGAGGCGATCACGGCGGTGGCCATGATGGCGTTCCACTGCTGGTTGTTGTTGCCGATGTAGTGGTAGATGCCGAGCGTGATGGGCTGGTGGTCGCCGCCCTGGTCGAGGGTGCTGGCGAAGACGAAGTCCGACCAGGCCCACAGGAACGCGAACAGCGACACCGTGATGACGGCGTTCCGGCTGACCGGGAGCACGACCGACCAGAACGTGCGGGTCGCTCCCGCGCCGTCCACCCGGGCGGCCTGCAACAGCTCCTCGGGGATCCCGGACATGAACGTCGTCAGCACCAGCACCGCGAACGGCACCGCCAGCGTGGAGTCGGCCACGATCAGCCCGGGGAGCGTGTTGAGCAGGCCGGTGCTGAGGAAGATGGCGTAGAAGCCCATCGCCATGATGATCCCGGGGATCATCTGCGCGATCAGCAGCGCGAACGTCAGCGCCCCGCCGCCGCGCGGGCGGAGCTTGGCCAGCGAGTACGCCGCGGGCGCCGCGACCAGCAGGGTCAGCGCCACCGTGCCGAGCCCCACGACCAGGCTGGTCGCGAGGTACGGCAACTGCCGGTCGAGCACCTCGCGGTAGCCCTCCAGGGTGCCGTCGACGGGGAACCAGTTCGGCGGCGACTTGCGCATGTCCTGGTCGCGGGTGAAGGAGACGTTGATCATCCAGTAGACCGGGAACAGCATCAGGCCGGTGAGCGCCAGCCCGAGCGCGGTCTTCGCCGGGCCGCGGGAGCCCCTCATCAGAAGGCCTGCCTTCGCTGGAGACGGATGTAGACCAGCCCGAACACCAGGGCCATGACGATCAGCAGGTTGCCGACCGCGGCGCCGGGCCCGAACGCAGGGAGCAGGTTGCCGAACCCCAGCCGGTAGGACCAGGTCGCGAACGTGGTGGACGACCCGCTCGGCCCGCCCCTGGTCATGATCCAGATGATGTCGAACACCTTGAGCGTGTAGACCAGCCCGAGCAGCAGCGTGATCGCCGAGACCGGCCGCAGCAGCGGGAACGTCACCCGCCAGAACCGCTGCGCGCCCGTCGCGCCGTCCAGTTCGGCCGCCTCGTAGATCACCGGGTCGATGGCCTGCAGGCCGGAGTACAGCACGACCAGGTTGAACGGGATGCCGATCCAGATGTTGGCGATGACGACCGACCACAGCGACCAGTCCGGCGAGGTCAGCCAGTGGACCGGAGCCGCGCCGAACGCGCCGAGGACGGCGTTGACGACGCCGGAGTCGCTGTTGAGCATCCACGACCAGGTGGAGGACGACACGATCAGCGGCAGCAGCCACGGCACCAGGAACAGCGCCCGCAGCGTCGCGGACAACCGGAAGTTCCGGTGGAAGAACATCGCGAGGGCGAGCCCGATGGTGAACTGGAAGGCCAGCGACACCACGGTGAACACCACCGTGTGCCAGAGCGCCGGCCCGAACGTCGGGTCCGCCACGACCTTCGCGTAATTGGCCGTCCCGGTGAAGGGCGCGTCGCCCCGTACGAACGACCGCACGGTGTAATCGCGCAGGCTCAGGTCGAGGTTGCGGTAGAGCGGGTAGGCGTAGAAGACCGCCAGGTAGACGACGACCGGAGCGAGGAAGGCCCACGCCGCCCACTGCCGGGACGGGGGCCGCGCCATCGCCCGGCGGCCGCGCCCCGCGGCCGGTGCGCGCGCGGCG
>QFZU02000056.1 GCA_003260025.2 Microbispora triticiradicis
CACCGGGACCGCCCGGGCCCTGCGGGCCGTAGCGCGGGTCGTGCCCCCCTGGCGGGCGGCCGCCGCCCATCGGACCCCGTGGGCCCGGTCCCTGACCATGTGCCTGACCCTGCGGCGGACCCTGCACCGGGCCGCCTGGCGGCACCGCGCCCATGGCCGCCGTGTCCTCGAAGGCCGCCGCCTCACGGCGGCGGGGGTCCGGTCCGGGAGGGGGCGGCTGCGGCGCGCGACCCCGGCCGGGTTGCCGCGGCGGAGCGGGATCGCCGTACTCGCCGTACGCGTCGTACTCGTCGGACTCCCGGGGCGAGCGACGACGGCGCCCAGGGCGGGATGATCCACCGGAGCCCGAGGCGTCCTCGGGGCGGCCGGACGATTCCGGTCCGTAGCTGCTGTAAGTCACACGTCCTCGTCAGATGTCTTCGGGAAACTGATCGACGTCGGCCGGCAGGCCGGGAGGGTTCCTCCTGGGAAGGTGGAGGGTCGCCCTACAGGGAAGGGCCCGGGGGATCGGCTGTTCCGTGGACGAACGACACCGCCAGGTGGTTCCAGGTACAACCTTGGCAGACCTCCCCCACGCAGACCCGGGATTCGCCGTATTCCCGGGCCGTCGCGGCGCGCTCCGTCCTCCCCCTGGTCCGTTCCGCCGCTCGTCCCCGTTCGCCTCCGTGCACAGGTGTGACGTTGGTCACGTTCCTTCGCCCGCGCGTGGGGCAGATGCGAGACGTGGGCTCAGCGTGAGGCCGGGCCGCACGTGGGAGGAGAGGGCGGGCGTCCCAGACGTCCCGCGCCCGCGTGCGATCGGCGCGGAAGGACCGTACGGCCGCCCGCCTGGCGAAGCCGCGGGCCTCGACCGATCGCTGTGAGCACATGTGGCCAGATTACGACCCTTTGCCAAATCTTGCCCAACTGTTGACCCGTTGCCATATATGACACCCCGACGTATCCTGCAGATGTATCGAGTCGATACATCAGTCGGACACAGGAGGTGGTTCCAGTGACGGGCTCTCGTGGAGGTGTGCTGGAACTCGCCGTCCTGGGGTCGCTGCACGAAACACCTCTGCACGGATACGAGCTGCGCAAACGGCTCAACACGCTGCTCGGCATGTTCCGTGCGTTCTCCTATGGCTCGCTGTATCCCTGCCTCAGGGGCCTGCTCAACGACGGGCTCATCGTCGAGGAGGAGCCCCCGCAGGACACGGTTCTCGGCCGCAGGTCGAAGATCGTCTATCGGCTCACGGCGGAAGGTAAGGAGCGGTTGCAGGAGCTGCTCAACCAATCGGGCCCGTCCTCCTGGGAGGACGAGAGCTTCGGCATCCGCTTCGCCTTCTTCCGCCACACGGAAGCCGAAGTGCGGCTGCGCATCCTGGAGGGCCGCCGCAGCCGCCTGGAAGAACGCCTCGACCGCGTCCGTGAGGCTCTGTCCCGCACGAGGGAGCGACTGGACAGCTACACGCTGGAGCTCCAGCGCCACGGGCTGGAGTCGGTCGAGCGCGAGGTTCGCTGGCTGAACGAGCTGATCGACTCGGAACGACGGAGCCGGTCGGCTCCCGGCGAGGGGGATCACCCCCCGGGTCCCGCGCAGGCCGTACAGGAAGAGACCCAGAGGGCGGACACGCCCGAGGCAGATAGGTAAAGGAGCGAGTGCTATGGGTTCGGTGCGCGTAGCCATCGTCGGTGTGGGCAACTGCGCCTCGTCGCTGGTGCAGGGCGTCCACTACTACAGGGACGCGGATCCGGGCAGCCGTGTGCCGGGCCTCATGCACGTGCGGTTCGGTGAGTACCACGTCGGCGACGTGGAGTTCGTCGCGGCTTTCGACGTGGACGCCAAGAAGGTCGGCCGCGACCTGTCGGAGGCCATCGTCGCCTCCGAGAACAACACGATCAAGATCTGCGACGTGCCGCCGCTCGGCGTCACCGTGCAGCGTGGCCCCACCTTCGACGGGCTGGGCACGTACTACCGCGAGATCATCGAGGAGTCCGACGAGCAGCCGGTCGACGTCGTCCAGGCGCTCAAGGACGCCCGGGTGGACGTGCTCGTCTCCTACCTGCCGGTGGGCTCGGAGGAGGCCGACCGCTTCTACGCGCAGTGCGCGATCGACGCCAAGGTGGCCTTCGTCAACGCGCTTCCGGTCTTCATCGCCTCCGACCCCGAGTGGGCCGCGAAGTTCACCGAGGCCGGCGTGCCGATCGTGGGCGACGACATCAAGTCGCAGGTCGGCGCCACGATCACGCACCGCGTGCTGGCCAAGCTGTTCGAGGACCGCGGAGTGGAGCTGCTGCGCACCTACCAGCTCAACTTCGGCGGGAACATGGACTTCATGAACATGCTGGAGCGCACCCGCCTCCAGTCCAAGAAGATCTCCAAGACCCAGTCGGTCACCTCGCAGATCCCGCACGAGATGGGGAAGGCCGACGTCCACATCGGCCCGTCGGACCACGTGCCGTGGCTGGACGACCGCAAGTGGGCCTACGTCCGCCTGGAGGGCAGGTCGTTCGGCGACACCCCGCTGAACCTGGAGTACAAGCTCGAGGTCTGGGACTCGCCCAACTCGGCCGGCATCATCATCGACGCGGTCCGCGCGGCCAAGATCGCCCTGGACCGGGGCATCGGCGGCCCGCTGCTGTCGCCCTCGTCGTACTTCATGAAGTCGCCGCCGGAGCAGTACTCCGACGACGTCGCCCGCGAGGCCGTCGAGAAGTTCATCCGGGGCGAGAACGAGCGCTGACGGACTCTTCTCCGCGTGTCCCGCCCCGGTTCCGTGACGGACCGGGGCGGTTTCACATGCTCATGGGTGGCGGCGGGTCCGGAGGCGGCGGCTCAGGCGAGAGGGAGCGCGGCCGGCGGCAGGGCCGCCGGGTCGGCCACCGGCCAGGCCAGCGGGTCCGGGCCGAGCGCGACGAGCTGCGGCACCTGCTCCCGCGCCCAGGGCGAGATGTCCAGCTCTCCGCTCGTCACCCCGGCGGCGAAGCTCGCCCAGGGCTCCCAGCGGACCTCGCCGACCTCCTCGGCGTTGGGCGCGGCCTCCTCTCCCGTCACCACCGCCCGGTAGACCGGGCACAGCTCGTGCTCGACCATCCCGTTGTCCATGACCGCGCGGTAGGCGAAGCGCGGCAGGATCAGGTCGACGGACTCGACGATCAGCCCCAGCTCGAACTCCAGGCGGCGGACCACCGCCGCCGACAGCGGCTCCCCGGGCAGCGGATGGCCGCAGCAGCTGTTGGTCCACGCGTCGGGCCAGGTCAGCTTGTGACCTGCCCGCCGCGAGAGCAGCACCCGGCCCTGCCGGTCGAATACATAACTGGAGAACGCCAGGTGCAGCGGAGTGTCCGCGCCGTGGACGGTGGACTTGGGAGCGGTGCCGATCGGGTTGCCCTCGACGTCGACCAGCACGACATGTTCCGGTGAGGTCACCGTCAGAGAGTACGGTGTCACGCCGTCGCCGGTCAGTGGCAGGGGGTTTTATCGGGGTTGATCCTGATGCCACCCGGAGATCGTCCGCGTAGGCTGTCGCCGTGTCCTACGTCTCCGATCTGCGGGTGGTCCTGCGGGGTCGCAACTTCCGGCGGCTCTTCGCCACGAGGCTCGTCTCGCAGTTCTCGGACGGGATCTTCCAGCTCGCCGTCGGCGGGTACGCGTTCTTCAGTCCGGAACGGCAGGCCAGCGCCGCCGACATCGCGGCGGGCCTCGCCGTGCTGCTCCTGCCGTACAGCGTGCTCGGGCCCTTCGTCGGGGTGTTCATCGACCGCTGGTCGCGGCGGCAGATCCTCGTGATCGCGCCGTTCGTGCGCGGGACGCTGCTGGTGCTGGCCGCCTGCCTCGTCCTGGCGGGGACCTCCGACGTCGTCTTCTACGTGGCGGCGCTCGGCGTGCTCGCGGTCAACCGCTTCTTCCTGGCGGCCCTGGGCGCGTCGCTGCCCCACGTCGTGCCGGGCGACCAGCTGATGATGGCCAACGCGGTGACCCCCACCTCCGGCACGGTGGCGACGTTCCTCGGGATGGGCGCGGCCATGGTGCTCCGCACGATCGCCGGATCGGACGACCGGGGCGTGGCGGTGCTGCTGGTCTGTTCCGGCGTCGTCTTCGGGCTGAGCGCGCTGATCGCCCGGACGATGGCGCGCTCCCTGCTGGGCCCCGCGTACGACCCGGACCGCCCGCAGGCCCGCGAGGCCGTACGGCACGTGCTGACCGGGCTGGTGGACGGCGCGCGGCACGTCGCGCACCGGCGCTCGGCGGCGGCCGCCCTCACCGGCATGGCCGCCCACCGCCTCATGTTCGGCATCTCGACGGCGGCGGTGGTCCTCATCTACCGCTACTCCTTCACCAGCGACCCCGACGACGCGCTGAAGGGCATCGCGCTCGTGCTGGGTGCCGTCGGCGCCGGGAGCTTCGCCGCGGTGCTGGTCACTCCGTGGGCCACCGAACGGATCCGCATCGAGACCTGGGTCCCGGCCATGCTGATCACCTGCGGGATCCTGGAGTTCGCGCTGTGCGTGACGTTCCGCGAGTGGGGCTTCCTCGGCGCCGGGCTCGTGATCGGCGTCGCGGGACAGAGCGTGAAGATCTGCGCCGACACCGTCGTGCAGCGCGACGTCGAGGACGCCTACCTCGGCCGCGCCTTCTCCGTGTACGACATGCTGTTCAACGGCATGACGGTCCTCGGCGCGGTGCTGGCGGCGGCTCTGCTGCCCCACGACGGCAGGTCCTACCCCGCGCTCGCCGTGATCGCCGTCGGCTACCTGCTCGGCGCGGTGGTCTACCGCCTGGTCCTCCCCTCCCCCACCACCCGCCACCCCGCCGTCGCCTCCGATCGACCCGAGTAAGGGCCGGGCGTGATCAGGTGATGTGCCCCTGACATATCCGTGACGGCGCCCTGACGGATCATCGGAGAGCTACTATTCCGGCAGTTCCCGGTCCTCTCATCACTGAACAGGCCGTTGTGATGTCCTCCCCGACCCCCTCGACCGCAGGAGACGACTCCGACAGGCCGCCAGGGAACGCACCGGGGGAGGCGACGCCCCCGGAGCGGCCCCCGAAGGTGGCGGCGGCGCGGGAGACGCTCGTCACGACGCTCGCCGCGGCCGCGGCGAACAGCATCTGGACGGAATACCACGCCTTCCTGGAGCACCTGCCGGTCCCGACGTACGTCGGAGTGCTGGCGACCGGCGTGCTCGGCGGTTTCTTCCTGTCGGGCCGGGGGCCGGCGGGTGTGCTCGCCCGACTGACCGGATGGCTCGGCCCGCCCGCCGCGAGGATCCGGGACTGGATCCTGGCCCCCCTCTCCCAGCGGACGCGGACGGCGAAGACGCTGCGGACGCTGCGCCGCGCCCTGCCCGTGCTCGTGATCGCCTATCTGTCCGTGGCGTCCGGTGTGGTCGTCGTCCTGGGCGCCTGGGGCGCGTCGATGCTGGTGCGGTGGGCGTCGTCACCCTCCTGCGCGGATCCGCGGGAGTTGTTCGTGATCACGGCGCCGGAGAACGTCGACGCGCTGCGCGATGCCGTCGCGGCCTATGCCGGCGATTCGGACGACTGCCCGCCATACCGGATCTCGGTCGGTCCCGCGCCGTCGGCGGCCGACATCGCCAAGGGCTTCACCCTCGGCTGGTGCCGGGGAGACGAGTCGTTCCCGAGGCTCTTCGGGAGGCGCCCTGACGCCTGGATCGCCACCAGCACCGCCGAGGTGGAGCACGTTCTCCGGCTCCAGAGCACCAGCAGCCCTTCGGGACAGCCCTGCGACAGGATGGCCGGCGGAACGGCGACGCTGCGCCCGGGCCCGAGTGTGGCCGGCGAGCAGCTGGTCGTCGCGATGCTCACCGAGCGCGCCGACGACCTGGAGAGACTGCCTCCGGAGCGGAGAGGCGACAGAGCGCTGGCGGACGTCATGCGGACGGTCCGCACCGATCTGGGCATGCGCCTGGTCTACCCGCAACCCGGTCTCTCCTCGGCCGGTCTGCTGGCGGCCGCACGCCTGGTCGGCCTGGAACGCCCTGAGGACACCGTGCGGAGCATGGTCTCCGACGACAGCGTGAACGCGCTCCTGTGCCGCTTCAAACGGATGACGAGGGCCGAGAAGAATGAGCATGCCCTGCTCATCCCGGCCCACAGCGTGCGGGAGTACAACGCCGGGGAGCTCACGGACGAGGGCTGCCGGGGCATGGGCGAGAACGAGCCCAGACTCACGGAGGAACGGCCGCCCGGTCTGCCCCTCCTCGACTATCCGTTCGTCGCCGTCGACTGGCCGGACGAGGGCGCCCCGGCCTCCCGGGACGAGACGGCCGAAAGCCGCCTCGCTCTCGATCGCTTCGCCGCCTGGCTCACGCACGAGCACCCGCTCTTCGGCCGCCCGGCACCGCCTGCCAAGCAGAGCGGCGATGACGTGCTGGACCAGGCGAAGAAGGAGATTTCCCGGCGGCTGCACCCCGTCGACCTGCAGTTCCTGCTCGACGTCTCCGGATCGATGTCCCGATCGCTCCTTCCCGCGAGTGAGGCGCTCCCCGAGATCAGGCAGGCGCTCGTCGAGACCGACCGCCTGTCGCTCAGCACATTCTGGCGGGAGAAGGACGAAGGTCCCGTAAGGGTCAGCGATCCCACCGACAAGGACGAGCCGAGCCGTCTGGACAGGTTCGTCGGGCGTTTCCGGCTGGAGCGGAGCCGGGGACGGGACGCACCGCTGTGGACGGCGATCGAGGAGCTGGGAAGGAAGTTCGGCCCCCCGGCCCGTTCGGTGGTGGTCATCACGGACGGAGGGCCGTTCGGGACCGGAAGGGATCCCCGGCCTGCGGAGCAGGACGTCGTACGGGCTTTGAGCCGCAGCCCCTCGATACGCAACCTCTACGTCCTCGTCCTCGGGCACAACGGGTGTGGGGGCAGGTTCCCGCAGCCGGAGCGGGTGCACGGGCCGGGGGCGAAGCCGGGGTCGGAGCAGCGCGTGATCTGCGCCGAGATCGGAGGAGGGCAGCCCTCCCGGACAGGGACGCAGGCGGTGGCGGGCGTGCTGCGTAACGCGATCTTCACACTACGGGAGTGGTCCTGATGACCCGGCGACCGGAGCTGTGGTGGTCACGGCTTCCCCCCTTCCGGAGGCGGCTCGCCGCCGGAGGGTTCGCGGTGGGCGTCCTCCTCGGGAGTCTGCAACTCCTGCACACCGGGAGGGACACGGCCTGCCACTCCGACGGGCGGATCACGATCGCGGCGAACAGCGACGTCAGCGCCGGAGGCTTCCGCAGGGACCTCGTCCGGCAGTGGAACGCGAAGTCGAAACGCACCGACGATCTCGTCGAGATCTCCGACTCCACCGACGAGGCCAGGGCCGAGATGGCCGCCGCGGCCCAGTCGCACCGCTGCACCTACGACATCTTCCTCCTGGACGTCGTCTACATCCCCGAGTTCGCGAGGAACGGCTACCTGAGCGAGCTCACCCCGAAGGAGTTCGGCGCGGCGTGGCCGCACGTCACGAAGGAGGTGCTGCGGGCGGCACAGGTGGACCGCAGACAGTACGCCGAGCCCCTGGCCACAGACGCGCCGCTGTTGTTCCGCAAGGCCGGCCTGCCGCTCCCCGCCACATGGGCGGATCTCGTCGGAGACGGCAGCCGGACCGGCTACGCCGGCACGTACGGCTACGTCGGGCAGTTCGACGACTACGAGGGGGGAACCGTCAACCTCATGGAGGCGGTGCTCTCCTCCGGCGCCGAGATCACCAAGGGCGACAAGGTCGTGCTCGACCAGTACGCCGAGAAGACGCAGAACGCGCTCGCCCACCTGCGCGGGCTCCTCGACGGCCTCGCGGGGGACGGGAGCCGGCCACCCGGCTCGGGCGGCCCCTCCTCCAGCCCGGCGCCCTCCCCCGGCGCCGAGGCCCGGTGCCAGGACCGCCTCGGCCGCGGCTGTCTGTTCCGGTACCGGGAGGAGAGCAGCCTGCAGGCTTTCCGGGACGGGGACGTGGGGTACATGCGGAACTGGCCGTTCGCCTTCCCCCGTCTGGCGCTCGACCCGTCGATGCGGGCCGGAGACGGGTCTCCGCTGTTCGAGGTGTCCCACCTGCCCGGCAAGGGGATCACGGGGGGCTACGCCCTCGCGATCAGCGCGACCATGCCCGAGGAGGAACGTCCGGACGCGGTACGGCTCATCCGCTTCCTCACGTCGGCCGAGGCCCAGAAGCAGCTGTTCGCGTGCGGCGGCTACCCGCCCGTCATCAAGGAGGTCTACGACTTCTACATGTCACAGGAGAAGGGCCCCCGAACGTGCAGCGAGCTCCAGGATCGGGAGGATCCGTCCCCCGAACCCGGATCGGAGATGACGGCCCCCGAGCTCGGCGACTTCGCGACGGCGATCCACGACGCGCTGGGCCGGGCCGAGTCACGTCCGGTCTGGCCCCACTACGCCACGTTCAGCGACACGTTCAGATCCTGCGCGAGAAAAGCGGTGACCGGCGAGATCGAGGCGCGGGAGATCGACGTCGACAGCTTCGCCGAGGCCCTGCGGACGGCCGGGGACGGCAGGCGGCCGGACGATCCCTGCCCCGGCTGACCAGCCGTCACAAGGCGGTGGCCGCGGCCGTCATCGCCCTGGTGATCATGTCGATCTCCTCGGGCGCGCAGGCGTATGGCGGCATCGTGTAGATGAGGCGCCCGAACGGGCGCAGCCACACGCCGTGGCCCATCACGATGTCCTGAATTTTCGCGACATCGACGGGGCGGTCCGTCTCGATCACGCCGATGGCGCCCAGTACCCGCACGTCCCGTACGCCCGGGGCGTGGACGGCCGGGGCGAGGCCGTCGAGCAGCCCGGCCTCGATGCGGGCGACCTCCTCCCGCCACGGGCGCTCGGCCAGCAGGTCGAGCGAGGCGCCGGCCACCGCGCAGGCGAGCGGGTTGCCCATGTAGGTGGGGCCGTGCATCAGCACTCCGAGGCGGTCGGCCACCCGCTCGGTACACAGGGTCGCCGCGAGCGTCACGTATCCGCCGGTCAGGGCCTTGCCGACGCACATGATGTCCGGCCTGATCCCGGCGTGGTCGCAGCCGAACATCTCCCCCGTACGGCCGAAGCCGGTGGCGATCTCGTCGGCGATCAGCAGGACGCCGTGCTCGTCGGCGAGGTCGCGCAGCCGCCGAAGGTAGGCCGGGTGGTAGAAGCGCATGCCCCCGGCACCCTGCACGACCGGCTCCACGATGATCGCAGCCAGCTCCGCCGCACGCGCCTCGACGGTATCGGTGAGCTCCCTCAGGTACGCCTCGTCGGGTTCCGGAGCCGTCCGGACCGGGCGGCGGCCGTAGTCGTCCGGCGGCGCGGGCGCGAAGACGTGCCGCGGCAGCATGCCGGTGAACAGGTGGTGCATGCCGCTCACCGGGTCGCAGACCGACATCGCGCCGAGTGTGTCGCCGTGGTAGCCGCCGCGCACGGTCATCAGCGTCGAGCGCCCGCTGTACTGGATCGCCATCTTGATCGCGACCTCGACCGCCACCGAGCCCGAGTCGGCGAGGAAGACCCGGCCGAGCCCGGTCATCCCGGCCAGCCGCTCCGCGAGCCGCACGGCGGGCTCGTGGGTGAGGCCGCCGAACATGACATGCGCCATGTCCTCGATCTGTTCGCGTACGGCCCGGTTGAGCCGGGGGTGGTTGTGGCCGTGCACGGCCGCCCACCAGGAGGCCATGCCGTCGATCAGCGCACGGCCGTCGTCGAGGACGATCCGCACGCCGTCGGCACGCCTGACCACGTGGACGGGCACCCCGGACGACACCGCCGAGTACGGATGCCACACGTGCGCGCGGTCCAGCCGGAGAACCTCGTCCGCGTCCACCTACGACAGCAGGCCGTTGTCGCGGGCCCAGGTGAGCAGGGCCTCCCCGGCCGCCTCCTTGCCGATCAGTCCGTGGTCCATGCGGATCTCCAGCAGGTGCTTGTAGGCCCGGCCGACGACCGGGCCGGGCGGCACCCCGAGGATCTCCTGGATCTCGTTGCCGTCCAGCTCGGGCCGGATCTTGGCGAGCTCCTCCTCCTCGGCCAGCCGGGCGATGCGCTCCTCCAGCTGGTCGTAGGTGCGCGACAGGGCCTGCGCCTTACGCCTGTTGCGGGTGGTGCAGTCGGCCCTGGTCAGCTTGTGCAGGCTGCTCAGCAGGTGCCCGGCGTCGCGGACGTAGCGGCGGACGGCGCTGTCGGTCCACTCTCCCGTGCCGTAGCCGTGGAAACGCAGGTGCAGCTCCACGAGCTTGGACACGTCGGACACCACGTCCTTGGGGAACCTGAGCTCGGTCAGCCGCTTCTTCGTCATCTGCGCTCCGACCACCTCGTGGTGGTGGAACGACACCCGGCCGCCCGGCTCGTTGCGCCGGGTCTTCGGCTTGCCGATGTCGTGCAGCAGGGCGGCCCACCGCAGCACCCGGTCCGGTCCGGCGGTCTCCAGCCCGATCGCCTGCTCCAGCACGATCAGCGTGTGCTCGTAGACGTCCTTGTGCCGGTGGTGCTCGTCGATCTCCAGCCGCAGTTTCGGCAGCTCGGGCAGCACGTGGGCGGCCAGCCCGGTGTCCACGAGCAGCGAGAGGCCGGCCCTCGGGTGCGTGCCGCAGACCAGCTTGTCGAGCTCGTCGCGGATGCGCTCGGCCGAGACGATCTCGATGCGGCCGGCCATCGCGGTCATGGCCTCGACCACCTCGGGGGCGACCGCGAAGCCCAGCTGGGCGGCGAACCGCGCGGCGCGCAGCATCCGCAGCGGGTCGTCGTCGAACGACCGTTCGGGGGGGCCGGGCGTGCGCAGCACCTTGGCGGCGAGGTCGGGCAGCCCGCCGTACGGGTCGGCGAACTCGTGGCCGGGCAGGCGGACGGCCATCGCGTTGACCGCGAAGTCGCGGCGGGTGAGGTCGCCGTCGAGGGAGTCGCCGTACATCACGTCCGGCTTGCGGGAGGCCGGGTCGTACGACTCGCTGCGGTAGGTGGTGATCTCCAGGAGCCAGCCGCCCTTGCGCACGCCGACCGTGCCGAACTCGATCCCGATCGTCCAGACGGCGTCCGCCCAGTCCTTGACGATCTCCAGCACCCGGTCGGGCCTGGCGTCCGTCGTCAGGTCGAGGTCCTTGCCCACGCGGCCCAGGAAGACGTCGCGGACGGATCCGCCGACCAGGGCCAGCTCGTGTCCCCGGGCCGCGAACAGCTCGCCGAGCTCGTCGGCGACAGGGGCGATGCGGCGGAACAGTTCGTTCACGGCGTGCTGCTGGCTGTCGCTCAGATTTGAAACGGACAAGGCTGGGTAGGTCCTTCGGTCACGGAACAGAAACTCTCCCCCGATGGCCCAGGGGTCGGGTGTCACCCAGGGGAGACACGCCTAGCGATCACAAGGCCACGGACGGTTCGGGGGCGCTGGACGACGCAAGGAGCACAAGAGATGAAAGACGCTCTCGCGATTCACCGCTGGCTCCTCGCCCACCAGATCCACCATGAGATCGTACGTCTTCCGCGCCCGTTGACATGCTCCGACGAGCTTCCCGAGGTCCTCGGGGTGGCCCCCGAGACCTGCCTGTGCGTGTCGCTTTTCGAGGTGACCGCGCGATCAGGCACCCAGGCGGTGGCCGTGGTGAGCACGGTCGGCCGGTCTCCCGGGCCCGCGGCGGTGGCCTCACTCCTGCGTACCCCCAGGGTACGCCCCGCCTCCGCCAACACGGTGAACTCGGCGACCGACTACGCCGACGGGCTGGTCTGCCCGCTGCTGCTGCCCGACGAGCTGACCGTGCTGGTGGACCAGCGGCTGCGGGACCGCCTCGATCCCGACGACGTCGTCCACACCGCGACCGGCGAGCGCCGCACCGCGTTGCGGCTGCGCGCGATCCACCTGTTCGACCTGGTCGCGGCCAAGGCCGTGGACATCAGGACGATCCCCCGGAGGGGCGCGGCGAGCCTCGCGAGTCCTATGCGGACCGCTTAGGCCATAGCATTCTGGGCGTGCGCCGTTCCTCACCGCTGGCCCGCACATGATTCGCAAGGCCGCACTGCTGACCCTGCTGACCGCCCTGCTCGCGTCCCCCGCGGGCATGGCCGGTACGGCTGCCGCCGTACCGGCGGGTCGCGCCGCGGCCGCCGCCGCTCCCGCCGATCCGCTGGTCGTGAACGAGATCACGCCGGAGGTCGTACGCGACGCCGCCGCCCCCGTGACGATCTCGGGGACCGCCGTGGGCGCCCAGGGAACCTCCGTACGGGTGGTCGTCCGCTACGCGCCGAACCGGCCGCTGACCTCGCGCGGCGAGATGGCGGCCTACCTGTCCGAACAGGGATACGTCCCCTCCAACTGGAGCACCAGGGTCCAGGCCACGCCGCTCGACCAGGCGGGCAAGCTGCCCTTCCGGTTCACCGTGACGCCCCAGGAGCTGGGGATGTCCCGGCCGGGCGTCTATCCGCTCGCGATCGAGGTGACCGACGCGGCGACCGGCCAGCGGATCGCGATCGAGCGCACCTTCCTGACGTACGCCCCGAAGGGCGAGCAGATCCCCAAGGTGAAGCTGGCGCTCGCCCTTCCCCTGGTGGACCGGCCGCACCGCGCCGACGACGCGACGTTCATGGACGACGACCTGTCCGCGTCGCTCGCGTCCGGCCGCCTGGCGGCGCTGCTCCAGACCGCCCAGGACACCGGGGACAAGGTCACCTGGTTCGTCGACCCCGCCCTGCTCGACGACGTCCGCGTCCTGTCCTCCGGCGCGCGGATCGTACGCGGCGTGCGCAAGGAGGCCGACCCGGCCGCGGGCCAGTGGCTGAACGGCCTGCGCGGCGCACTGACCGGCAAACCCGTCGTGGCCACGCCGTACGCCGATCCGGACATGACCGCGCTGGTCCACCACGGCCTCGACAAGCAGGCCGCGGCGTCGGTCCAGCGCGGGGCCGCGCTCGCGAGCGAGGTGCTCGGCCGGGAGATCCACGGCACCACGGCCTGGCCGGCCGGTGGCCGGATCGACCGGGACACCCTTGACGAACTGGCCATCTCGGGCGTGACGTCCGTCCTGTTGTCCGCCGACGCGCTGCCGGTCAGGGCCGCGGCGCAGGACGACCCGGCGGCGATCACCCCCACGCCGCTCACCCCCGACGGCGCGGCCACGCTCTACTCCGTGGCGGACAAGCCGCTGACCGCGCTGCTCGCCGATCCCACACTGAGCGAGGTCCTCGGCGGGAACGTCTCGGCTCCCGGCGCGGCGCTGCTGGCGCGGCAGCGGTTCCTCGCCGAGACCGCGATGATCGCCTTCGAGTGGCAGAACGGGCAGCCCGCCCAGCCAGGCCGGTCGGGCCAACCGAACAGGACAGGACAGGACGGGCCGGACGGATCGGCGAAGACGCCGTCGCCCACCGTGGTCGCGGTGCCCGGCTCGCACCTGTGGACGCCCGACCCCGCGTTCGTCTCCGGCCTCCTCCAGGCCGCCTCCTCCGCCCCCTGGCTGAGCATGACCTCACTCGACTCGGTGAAGCCGGGACGGGACGGGGCGACGCGGGGCGACCTGGCCTACACCGAGCGCGACCGCCAGGCGGAGCTGGGCCGCTCCCACCTCGCGACCGTCCGGAAGCTGGAGCGCAAGGCCGAGGCCGTGGCAACCGTCACGGCGGAGCACACCGACGTCTTCCACGCGGCGATACTCCGGCTGACCTCGGCCTCCTGGCGGGGTGACGCCAAGCGGGCCGCCTCCTTCGCACAGCGGGTCAAGGAGACGATCGACCAGCGCATCACCGGCGTGTCCGTGCTCGACAGCCCGCGCTCGGTGGCGGGGAGCAACGGCCAGGTGCCCGTCAGCGTGGCCAACAACCTGGACCAGGACATCGAGATCAGGATCCGGGTCACGTCGGGCAGCAAGTCCCGCCTCGCGATCGACGCGGACGACGGGACCTACGTGACCCAGCCGACCCGGGTCCTCGCCGGCCGGAGCCAGCTCGTCAACGTGCCGGTGATCGTACGCGGCGGAGGCGGCGAGGCGAGCATCTCGGTGCAGCTTCTCACCGACGGCGACGTGGAGTACGGCAACGCCGTACGGGTCGTGGTGCGCGCGACCGGCTACACCGGCATCGCCGTCGTCATCGTGGGGGCGGCCCTGGTCATCATGCTCGCGGCCGTGGTGATGCGGGTCCTGCGCCGCAGGTCGAGGAGGGCCTTCCCGTTCGACGGCACGACCACCGGCGAGGGCCCGCCGGAGGACCGGCCGGACGCCGTACCGGCCGAGCGGACGCAGTCACCGTAGGCGGACCCCGACCCGGCCCACCCCGAGCGAGGCGGCCCCGCGAACGCGGCCGTCGTGACCCGAAGGACACCCATGAGCAGGATGCTGCGAGCCAGCGCGATCATGGCGGCCGGGACGATGGTCTCGCGGCTCACCGGCTTCGCGCGGACGGCGATGCTCGCCGCGGCCATCGGCACCTTCGCCCTCGGCGACGCCTACAACGCGGCCTACATGATTCCCTACATCCTGCTCGACCTGTTGCTCCAGGGCGTGCTGAGCAGCGTGGTCGTGCCGGTGATCGTACGGGCGCAGCAGCGCGACCTGGACGGGGGCCAGGCGTTCGAACAGCGGCTGATGACGCTGGCGGTGGTGGTGCTGACGGCCGTCGCGCTGCTCGGCGTGCTGCTGGCCAAGCCGATCATGGAGCTCTACACCGCCTCGAACTGGACCGAGGACAAGGTGGAGGTCGCCGCGACGCTGGCCAGGTACATGCTGCCGCAGATCGCGTTCTTCGGGGTCGGCTCGCTGGCGGGGGCGATCCTCAACACGCGGGACAGGTTCGCCGCCCCGATGTGGGCGCCGGTGCTGAACAACATCGTGGTCATGGGCGTCCTGGCCGCCTACTACGCCGTCGGGTCGTCCGACATCGAGAAGGTGAGCGAGCGCGATCTCACGCTCCTCGGCCTCGGCACCACGGCCGGCATCGTCGCCCAGGCGATCGTGCTGGTGATCGCGTTGCACCGGGCCGGGTTCCGGTTCCGCCCCCGCTTCGGCGTCCGCGGCACCGGGCTCGGGGAGGCGGCCAGGGCCGCCGTGTGGACGTTCGGCTACACCGGCATCACCCAGATCGGGTTCTGGGTCACCACCAAGCTCGCCACCGGCGCGGGCGACCGGGCGCCGGGCGCCGGCAACAGCGCCTGGGCGTACGCCTTCCAGCTCTTCCAGCTCCCGTACGGGATCATCGCGGTGTCGGTGATCACCGCGATGCTGCCGAAGATGAGCCGGTCCGTCGCCGAGGGCAGGCTGGACGAGGTGCGCACGGAGTTCGCCTCGGCGGTGCGGCTGGTCTCGTCCGTCATCGTCCCGGCGGGCCTGCTGCTGATGGTGCTCGGGCCGGCGGTCACCACACTGATCTTCTCGTGGGGCCACATGACGACGGCGAACGCGATCTACATCGGCCATGTCCTGCAGGTGTTCGGCGTCGCGCTCGTGCCGTTCTCGATCTTCCAGCTCCTGCTGCGGGTCTTCTACAGCTTCGGTGACACCCGCACCCCCGCGATCATGGCGGCGGTGAACGTGGCCATCAACGCGACGCTCAGCCTGGTCGCGTACTTCACGCTGCCCGACCGGTACGTGGTCATCGGCATGGCCTTCGCCTACCTGGCCACGTACGTCGTGCTCTGCGGCGTCGCGTGGTCGCTGGCCAGCCGGAAGATCGGCGGGCTCGGCGGCCGGGAGGTCACCGCCGGCCTGGGCCGGATGTACGCGGCGGCGATCCCCTCGGCCGCGCTCGCGCTGGCGGTGCTGTGGCTGGCTCGGGAGCTCACCACGATCACGCCGGTGAGCTCGGCCGTCGTGCTCGCCGTGGGCGGCGGGGCCGGCCTGATCCTCTACCTGCTGGCCGCGCACCGGCTGCGGGTTCCCGAGGTCCGCTCCATCATTGGACTCGTGGCGGGCAGGGTAGGACGGTAGGAGTTCTCACGACCAAGCGGCAACTCGAAGGTAACCCAGAAGTCCGATTCGGACGTCTTCCATCGGGAAGGCGGGCACAAGCGGCACGGCACTAGCATGGTGCGCCAGGGAGTGTTGAGGAAGCGGCGCCCGTTGCGAGCGGGAATCCGGTGGGATTCAGCGCGGCAGGGCATCACTTTTGATACACCTTCCAGCGAAACGTCCCGCGGATCTTGCCCTACCGGAGGAATCCGGCCCGGCGGTGCTCCGTCCGGTGCCGCGGCAGGCACGAGATCTCGGGGGCGCGACCTGGAGTTGTGATCGGCGAGCGGAAGCGGGAAGGCGTGGGCGGAACCACCCGGCATCGGCTGATGCATGCCGACGGGCCGCGGAGCGGGGCGGCCGCATGAGCATGTCCACGGTCGAACCGGGGACCCGGCTGGCGGACCGGTTCCGCCTGGAGGACCGGGTCCACGAGTCCGCGGGCGCGACCCTGTGGAAGGCGCTGGACGAGATCCTCGCCCGCCCGGTCGCCGTCCACACGTTCGCGCCGGACTTCCCCCGGGTCGCGGAGGTCGTCACGGCCGCCCGCCTGGCGAGCCGGCTGACCGACCCGCGCCTCACCCAGGTCTTCGACGCGGCCGACGAGGACGGCACGGCGTACGTCGTGAGCGAGTGGGTCAGCGGCGACTCGCTGCTCGACCTGCTGGAGAGCGGCCCGGTCGAGGCCGAGCGCGGCGCCGCCCTGGTGGCCGAGGCCGCCGAGGCGCTGGCGCACGCCCACGCGGCGGGCCTCACCCACCTGCATCTCACCCCCGGCCGCCTGGTCTGGACGAGCGGGGGAACGGTCAAGCTCCTGGGTCTCGCCGTCGACGCCGCGATCCTCGACCTCCACAGCGAGGAACCCGCCCGGGAGGACGCCGAGGGGCTGGGCCGTCTGCTGTACGCCGCGCTGACCGGGCACTGGCCGGGCGACTCCGACTGCGGCCTGCCCTCCGCGCCCCTCGACGACGGCAAGGTCTGCACCCCCCGGCAGGTCACCGCCGGCGTGCCCGGTTATCTCGACGCCATCACCTGCCGCGCCCTGCTGCAGGAGCCGAGGCGGGGACAGCCTCCGCTGGCCACCCCGGCCGAGGTGGCGGAAGCCCTCTCCGAGGTGCCGCGTCCCACGCCCGTCCCGGTCACCACCGCCCCGCCCGCGCTGAACCTGCGCTCCGAGGCGCCCGACGGCCTGGGCCTGGGCGTGACCACGAGGCCGCCGCAGAAGCCGATGGCGCATCCGCCGCCGCCGCGTCCGCAGACCGGAGCGGCGAGCAAGATCCTGCTGACCGTCATCGTGCTGCTCGTGATGGCGGCCGTCGGGGTCGGCGCCTGGACGGTGGGGAAGAACCTCGGCAACGCCCCGCGGGTCACGCAGCCGGACGTCGCCGATTCGCCGTCGCCCACGGCCAAGCCGGTCGCCGTCAAACCGGTGAGCGCGACCGGGTTCGACCCCCTGGGCTCCGACCGCGCGGAGAAGCCGGAGATCGCCGGGCTCGCCGTTGACGGCAAGCCGTCCACGGAGTGGCACACCGACAGCTACCTCGGCGCGGACCTGGGCGGGCTCAAGGACGGGGTGGGGCTCATCCTCGACATGGGCAAGCCGGTCCCGATCGCCGACGTGGCCGTCTCCCTGGGCGACGCCGCCGGCGCGACCGTACAGCTCAAGGTGGGCGACGCGGCGGATCTCGGCTCGCTGAGGACGCTCGCCGAGGCGAAGGGCGCCTCTGGCACGGTCACGCTCACGCCGAGCAAGGCCACCACAGGTCAGTACGTTTTGATCTGGTTCACCCGGCTTCCGCCCTATGCCGGGAAGTATCGTGGCACCATCTACGAAGTAACGGTGCACTCCCCCGGACCGGCATAGCAGGGACCTGTGAACTCCCCACCAGACACACCCCCGACGGCTGAGCACGCGCAACGCGCCGTGTCCGACGCCGATCTGCTGACGCGCCATCTGGGCGGCGATCCGCACGCGTTCAGTGAGATCGTCAGGCGGCACCGCGACCGGATGTGGGCGGTCGCCCTGCGTACGCTGGGCGATCCCGACGAGGCCGCCGACGCGGTGCAGGACGCCTTCGTCTCGGCGTACCGGAAGGCGGACAGCTTCCGCGGCGAGGCGGCGGTCACGACGTGGCTGCACCGCATCGTGGTGAACGCCTGCCTCGACCGCATGCGCCGCAAGTCGGTGCGGCCCGTCGCCGACGACGAACTCATCGAGGCCGCCGAGCGGGAGTCTCCGGCCACCGACCAGTCGGGCGAGCGGGAGGTGTCCCTGGAGGTGACGGCGGCGCTCAAGCTGCTGCCGCCCGACCAGCGGGCCGCCCTCGTGCTCGTCGACATGATGGGCTACGCGGTGGACGACGCCGCCGCGGTGCTGGGCGTCCCGCCCGGAACGGTGAAAAGCCGCTGCGCCCGGGGCCGCGCCAAACTCGCCCCGATTCTTTCGCATCTACGGAACCGATCAGACCTGACTCGCGTCTCATCCGGGAAGGGAGCAGAACTTCGTGACGGGTGACACGCACTACGACCTGGAGATTCTCGCCGAACTGGCGGAGGGTCTCCTCGACGAAACCACGGCACGGCGGGTCCGCGAGCACCTCGCGGTCTGCGACCCCTGCGGGGAGAGCCTCGCCGACCTGGCCGCGGTCCGCGAGGTCCTGGCGGCCGTGCCGGTGCCGGCGATGCCTCTGGGCGTCGCCAAGCGCATCGACCGCGCGCTCGCCGCCGAGGCCCCGGACTGGGACCGCGTCATGCGGGACTCCCCCTGGGAGAACGCGCCGTGGGAGACCGTCGAGACTCCGGTCGAATCCATCGTCCCTGCCGGGGCGCCGCAGCCGGGGCTCGTACCCGCGCCGCAGCCTGCGCCGGAGCCGGAGCCGGAACCCGAGCTCGCGCCGGTCGCCGCAGCGACCGGTCCGCTGGGCGTCGTGTCCGGCGACGGGACGATCACGCCGGCCGGGCGCCGCACCGGGACGCGTACGGGGGGCCGTAAGTCCGCCAGACGGCGCGCGTGGGCGATGCCCGCGGTGGCCGCCGCCGCGGCGATCGCGGTCGTCGGGAGCGGGGTCGCCGCCACCGGCCTGCTCTGGTCCGGCGGCGCGCAGCCCCAGTCGGCGCTGAGCCAGGGCGACGCGAGCCAGAGCCCGGAGAAGACCCGTGCGCAGGCGCTGACCTACTCGACCTACGCCAGCGGCCACAACTACACCAGCCGGGAGCTGCGCGGGCCGCTGCTGGGCTACTTCGGCGTCGGCCCCGGCGTGGACGGCGCGTCCACGAGCGACGAGGGTCTCGACAGCTGCGTCAAGCAGTTCTCCACCGAACTCGACCGCACGCCGATCGGGGTCGACAAGGCCCTGTACAACGGCAACGAGGCCACGATCATGGCGTTCTGGGAGGACAAGAACATCAACGCCGTACGGGTGGTCGTCGTGGACTCCGAGTGCCGCCGCCTGCGGCCGGAGGGCCTGGCCAGCTGGAGGTGACCTGACGCCGCTCCGGGGCTCACCCGGCGGCGTACGGAGTACGGCGCGAGCCGTACCATCGGCAGTGACGAAGCCCCCCGCGACCTCCGGGGGGCTTCGCGATGTCCGGGTGCCCCAGACGCGTCAGGAGTCCTCGGGTGCCGGGGGTCGGCCACGGGAATCGCCGGGGCCTAGGATCTGTTGACGCGACTGCACATCACACCGGGATCGGAAGGCGAGTCCGTTGAGCGACGTCCGTAACGTGATCATCATCGGATCGGGCCCCGCCGGCTACACGGCTGCCGTGTATGCCGCGCGGGCGGACCTGCGGCCGCTCGTCTTCGAGGGCTCGGTCACCGCGGGTGGCGCGTTGATGAACACCACCGACGTGGAGAACTTCCCCGGGTTCCCCGACGGGATCATGGGTCCGGACCTGATGGACAACTTCCGCAAGCAGGCCGAGCGCTTCGGCGCCGAGCTGGTGGCGGACGACGTCGTCGAGGTCGACCTGGAGGCCGACCCCAAGGTCGTCAAGACCTACACCGACACCTACCTGGCCAAGTCCGTGATCATCGCCACCGGCTCGCGCTACCGCGAGCTGGGCCTGGAGAACGAGAAGCGGCTGTCCGGCCGGGGCGTGTCCTGGTGTGCGACCTGTGACGGGTTCTTCTTCCGCGACCAGGAGATCGTGGTCGTCGGCGGCGGCGACACGGCGATGGAGGAGGCCATCTTCCTGACCCGGTTCGCCCGTACCGTCACCGTGATCCACCGCAGGGACACGCTGCGCGCCAGCAAGATCATGCAGGACCGGGCGTTCGCCAACGACAAGATCCGCTTCGTCTGGGACAGCGAGGTCGTCGACGTGCTCGGTGAGGACCGGATCTCCGGCGTGCGCGTGCGCAACCTCAAGACCGGCGAGGAGACCGATCTGCCGGTCGGGGGGCTGTTCATCGCCATCGGACACGAGCCGCGCACGGAACTGCTGAAGGGCCAGATCGATCTCGACGACGAGGGCTACGTCCTCGTGCAGTCGCCCACGACCAGGACCAACCTCGACGGGGTGTTCGCGGCGGGCGACGTCGTCGACCACATCTACCGCCAGGCGATCACGGCCTCCGGGACCGGATGCGCCGCGGCGCTCGACGCCGAGCGCTGGCTGACGCTGAACGCCTGAGACCGTTTCCGGGCGGCCGCGGGAATGCGGTGACCGTTCCCGCGGTTGCACCCACCACACCAGACACAAGGGGAGAGTTACCTTGGGCGCCATCAAGAGCGTGACGGACGCGAGCTTCGAGGCCGAGGTCCTCAAGAGCGACAAGCCGGTTCTCGTCGACTTCTGGGCCGAGTGGTGCGGTCCGTGCCGCCAGGTCGGGCCCATCCTCGAGGAGATCGCCACCGAGAACGCGGACAGGCTGACCATCGTCAAGCTGAACATCGACGAGAACCCGGTCACGCCGCGCGACTACGGCGTGCTGCAGATCCCGACGATGAACGTCTACAAGGGCGGCGAGGTCGTCAAGCAGATCATCGGCGCCAAGCCGAAGGCCATGCTGCTGCGCGAGCTGGAGGGCGTGCTCTGACGCGCCCCGATCGAGCCGGACAGGAGCCCCCCGCGCGAACGCACGGGGGGCTCCGCTGTGTCATGAGATCGCTCGGGCACTCGCGTGGACACTGAGATCGCGTGGACACTGAGATCGCCTGGAGCCTGAGATCGTGTGGGGCCCTGAGATCGCCTCAGACGGGCCGCAGCGCCCGCTCTGGGGACATCGAGCCGAGTAGGCGCTCCAGCGCCACCTCGACGTCCTCACGCCACGAGACGGCGGTCTTGAGCTCCAGGCGGAGCCGTGGGAAGCGCAGGTGCGGGCGTACGGTCTTGAATCCGACCGACAGCAGATAGTCCGCCGGCAACAGGCAGCCGGGCTGCTCCCACTTGAGGTCGCCGAAGGCTTCTATCGCTCGTACGCCGCGGCGGGTCAGGTCCTTCGCGACGCCCTGTACGAGCATCCGGCCGAGCCCGCCTCCGGAGAACTCCGGCACGATGTGCGCGGTCATCAGCAGCACCGCGTCGGAGCTGACCGGAGAGGTCGGGAACGCCACCGATCGGGGGACGTACAGCGGCGGGGCGTAGAGCACGAAGCCGGCCGCCACGCCGTCGACGTAGGCGATCTTCCCGCAGCTCCCCCATTCGAGGAGGGTCGCGGAGATCCACGCCTCCTTCTCCAGCCCCGGGTCGCCCGCCTCCACCGCTCGCTCCCCGCTCACGGGGTCGAGCTCCCAGAACACACACCGCCGGCACCGGCGCGGCAGGTCGTCAAGGTTGTCGAGGGTGACATTGACCAGCCGACGCGACACGTGATGCCCCAATCCCCGCTAGCGGTCCCGCCAGAAAAGCGCGCGAATACGGCGTCTACTGCACGCATCGTAACTCAGCGGCAGGGCCGGAGCGCGTACGCCACAAGAGCCACAGCCGACCGTTTACGTCGCCCTCACGGTGAAACCAATGAGGCAGGAATGCAGGAAAAGGGGTCTGTGATGGTCAATACCCTGTTGTGAGCAGCGTGGCGCGTTACCGTACTCTGGATTTCTCGGCTATGTGATCGGAGGTGGACCGTGACGCATGAGCTTGATCACGGTCGGACGAACGCGGCCCACGGGTCGCGCATTGACGCCTACGTCGACAGGTACGCCGCCCGGGCCGCCGGGATGGTCGCCTCCGAGATCCGAGCTCTCTTCGCCGTCGCCTCGAGGCCCGAGGTGGTCTCGCTCGGCAGCGGCATGCCGTACATCACGGCCCTTCCCCTCGACGTGGTGGGCGATCTCGTCGCCGATCTCGTCGCCACCCGCGGTTCCGTCGCTCTGCAGTACGGCGGCGGCCAGGGCGACCCCGCCCTGCGGGAGCAGATTTGCGAGGTCATGCGCCTTGAGGGTATCGAAGCCGGTCCCGACGACATCATGGTCACCGTCGGCTCCCAGCAGGCGCTCGACCTCATCACCCGCATCTTCATCGACCCCGGTGACGTCGTGCTCGCCGAAGGGCCGTCCTACGCCGGGGCGCTCGGCACGTTCGCGGCCTACCAGGCGAAGGTCGTCCACATCGCGATGGACGACCAGGGCCTGATTCCCGAGGCGCTCGCGCAGACCATCTACGCCCTCCAGGCGGCGGGGAACCGGATCAAGTTCCTCTACACCATCCCGACCTTCCAGAATCCCGCCGGTGTGACGCTGAACGAGGTGCGCCGCCGCCAGGTGCTGGAGATCTGCCGCCGGACCGGCGTGCTCGTCGTCGAGGACAACCCGTACGGCCTGCTCGGGTTCGACGGGGAGCCGATGCGGGCGCTGCGGGCCGACGATCCCGACGGTGTCGTCTACCTCGGCTCGTTCTCCAAGACCCTGGCCCCGGGCTTCCGCGTCGGCTGGGCCGTCGCGCCGCACGCGATCCGCGACAAGCTGGTCCTCGCCATGGAGTCGGCGGTGCTGTCGCACTCCACGTTCACCCAGCTCGCTGTGGGGCAGTACCTCACGACCCAGCCGTGGCGGGAGCAGATCAAGACGTTCCGGGAGCTGTACCGCGAGCGGCGCGACGCGATGCTCAACGCGCTCGAGGTGTTCATGCCCCCCGGTTGCACGTGGACCCGCCCGGCCGGCGGGTTCTTCGTCTGG
This sequence comes from Microbispora triticiradicis, assembly GCA_003260025.2. GTDB lineage: Bacteria > Actinomycetota > Actinomycetes > Streptosporangiales > Streptosporangiaceae > Microbispora > Microbispora triticiradicis. Next base: position 23,010 of record QFZU02000056.1, read on the forward strand.
ATGACGCTGCCCGAGGGGCTCAACTCGAAGGCTCTTCTCCCCCGGGCCATCGCCGAACGGGTCGCCTTCGTGCCCGGCACCGGTTTCTACTCCGATGGCGGCGGCACGCGGAACATGCGGCTGTCGTTCTGCTACCCGGAGCCGGACCGCATCAAGGAGGGCGTACGCCGCCTTGCCGGGGTCATCGAGCAGGAGCTCAGGATGCGGGACACGTTCGGCACCGGTTCCATACCGCGGCAGGGAGGCGTGGACACCCCCGGCCCGGACCTCGCCTAGGAAGTGTCTGGCCCGCCTCGCTCAGGTGTGGGTACGGCCCACGCCTGAACCGGCGTAGCCTCTCCTACTGGGACGTCGCAGCCTCCCGCCCCTCCCCTCGTGGTCGGGCCTGGACGACGACCGCCAGGAGGGGCACTAGCCTGTTCAGGCTGGCCGTACCGACTCCTCGACGCGAGAAAGGCCCTCTTCGTGAGCGAGCGAACGATGACCGCAGGATCGCCCCCCGCACCTCCGCGGAGGGGAACGCGCCCCGGGCCGGGCAACGCCGATCACCGGTGGATCGGGGGTCGTACCTCCGAGAGCCGCACGGCGGCCACGGCCGGCCCTGCTGAAGGGCTCGGCCCGCGTGCGCGGGGAAACGACCTGCCCCAGCCCAGCGGCGTGTTCGCCCGCATCGGTGGTGAGACGGCATGAGCGATCTGAGTCACGTGCTCGTCCTCGCTGGAGGTCTCTCCTACGAGCGTGAGGTCTCCCTGCGCTCCGGTCGCCGGGTGGCGGAGGTGCTGCGGGCCGCCGGTGTGGACGTGGAGACGCGCGACACCGACGCCACCCTCGTGCCCGCCGTGTTGTCGGACCCGCCGGACGCGGTGTTCGTCACCCTGCACGGCGGCGCCGGGGAGGACGGGGCGATCCGGTCCGTCCTGGAACTGCTCGACGTGCCCTACGTCGGTGCGACGCCGGACGCCTGCCGGGTCGCCTTCGACAAGCCCACCGCCAAGGCGGTCGTCCGATCCTGGGGGCTCAACACCCCCGACTCGGTGGCGCTGCCCAAGGAGACGTTCCACGACCTCGGCGCCACGGCGGTGCTCGCCCGTATCGTCGACCGCCTCGGACTGCCGCTGTTCGTGAAGCCCTCACGTGGAGGGTCCGCGCTCGGCGCGTCGATCGTCCGCAGCGCCGAGGAGTTGCCCGCGGCGATGGTCGGCTGCTTCGCGTACGGGGACACCGCGTTGATCGAGCAGTACGTGCAGGGCGTGGAGGTCGCCGTCTCCGTCGTGGATATGGGTGACGGACCGGTCGCCCTGCCTCCGGTGGAAATCGTGCCCGACCGCGGCGTCTACGACTACGCCGCCCGGTACACGGCCGGCCAGACGGAGTTCTTCGCACCGGCCCGGCTCTCTCCGGAGGCCACCGAGGCGTGCGCGGGGATGGCCGTGGCCGCTCACACGGCACTGGGCCTGCGTGACATCTCCCGCACCGACCTCATCGTCGACGCCACCGGCAAGCCGTACTTCCTTGAGGTGAACGTCGCCCCCGGAATGACGGAGACCTCCCTGCTGCCGATGGCCACCGAAGCGGCCCACCGGGATCTGGGCACCCTCTGCAAGGGACTCCTGGAGCTCGCCGCGGCTCGCCGCTGAGCCCTCCGGTTTCGCTGAGCCCCGCCTGTTTCACGTGAAACAGGCGAGTGAACGTCGCTGCGGCATGCGTGCCTGTGAGCACGCATGCCGTGTGGGGCGACGAGGTCAGCCGAACCAGCTGTCGTAGGCGCTGCGCAAGGTGTCATGGGGCGGATCCGGGAGCACCTTGAAGAACTTCCACGCGTAGCCGTAGGGATCGAGGACCTCGGCGTACCGCTCCCCCCACGGGGCGTCGGCCGTCTCAGTGGTGACCTCGCAACCGGCCGATCGGCAGTAGTCCACGGTCGCTCCGACATCGTCTACCGCGATGCCGATGACCACGCCCAACCCTCGCGGACCGGCCAGCGTGCCCCGTTCACGCTCATTGTCGGGAAACGGCATGCCGGTCAGGGCGTCGACGAGTAGTTGGAGCTCGCCGCGTCGCAGGATCGCCATGACTGTCCGGCCATCGGGACTGGAGATCCTGCCGGTCCGCTCGAATCCCAGCCCCTCGTAGAACGCGGCCGCCGCACTCACGTCGTAGGCCCGAAGCCCTACCCGAAAGGGAGCCTCGTCGTTCATCGCGCCTCCATCGCTCGCCCATCGACCGTGTCTGAGCACCATGTCCGAGCACGGTGTCTGAGCACGGTGTCTGAGCACGGTGTCTCAAGTACCGTGCCTGAGCACGATGTATCAGTGCGAGAAGCGACGTCCAGTGCGACAGCGTGGCCGACGGTGGCGATGTTTCACGTGAAACAGCGACTATCCAGCGACTACTCGGTGGCGATCCCCGCGCTGCGCATCGCGTTGGCGGCGTCCGGAGCCATCGTGTCGATGATCCGCTCCAGGTCGTCGATGGTGGAGAACTCGACCACGATGCGGCCCTTCCTGCTGCCGAGATCGACCTTCACCTTCGTCTCGAAATGGTCGGAGAGCCGGTCGGCCAGATCCCGCAGTGCCGGAGCCGTCGGCTTCTTCGCCCGCGGCTTGCGGGGAGCCGGACCCGCGGTCGCCTCCCCCAGCGCCACGATCTCCTCGACGGTCCGGACCGACAGCCCCTCCGCCACGATGCGGCTCGCCAGGCGTTCCTGGGCGGCCGGGTCGCTGAGCGTCAGCAGCGCCCGCGCATGCCCGGCGCTGATGACCCCGGCCGCCAGCCTGCGCTGCACCTCCGGCGGGAGGTTCAGCAGCCGCAAGGTGTTGCTGATGTGCGAGCGGGAGCGCCCCACCTTCTTCGCGAGCACCTCATGGGTGGCGCCAAAATCGTCGAGAAGCTGCTGGTAGGCCGCCGCCTCCTCCAGTGCGTTCAGTTGCTCGCGCTGGAGATTCTCGATGAGCGCCTCGCGGAGCATCTCGTCGTCCTGCGTGCTGCGGACGATCGCGGGGATGTGGTCGAGCCCGGCGAGCTGGGACGCCCGCCACCTCCGCTCCCCCATGATGAGCTCGAAGCGGCCGTCCGGCAACGCCCGTACGACGACCGGCTGCAGCAGGCCGACCTCCTTGATGGAGGCTGACAGTTCTTCGAGACGATCCTCGTCGAACACCTCCCGGGGCTGGCGGGGGTTGGGAGAGATCGACCCGACCTCGATCTCCTGGAAGTACGCGCCTTCCACCGGGCGCAGGCCCGTTCCGCCGTCACCCGCAACCCCACCGCCTGCCACGCCGCCACTCGATGCGAATGCCGGCAGACCGGCAGTGGACGGCACGCTCGCCAGAGGCGACGGATCGACGATCGGTCCTGTGGGGATCAGAGCCCCAAGACCCTTGCCAAGTCCTCGACGCTGCTGGCTCACCGCTGCTCCTTCATACCCGCACCCGCAAAGAAGGCGGTGCCCAGCGACTCGGAGTCACTGGGCACCGGCACGCACACACCAGGAGAGAGTACCGCTGCGACGCCTCCGCACGAGTCCTCAGACATCGACCTGTGCACAACCCATCGACGCTGCGAGCCCACACCGCCCATGCCCAGGAAACGCCCGACGCCTTTCCAGCGCCAGCTCTCGGCGGTCGGCACTCAGTGGCCAGTTCTCAGTGGCCGGTTCTCAGCGATCGGTTCTCAGGCGTCGGCGAGCGCCGCCGCGCGATAGGCGATCTCCTTGGCGGCCCCCATGTACGCGAGCGCGCCACTGGATCCCGGGTCGTACGTCATGACCGACTGGCCGTAGCTGGGCGCCTCGGAGACACGGACGCTCCTGGGGATGACCGCGTCGAGCACCGTGTCCCCAAAGTGGGACCGCACTTCTTCCGCCACCTGAGACGCCAGGCGGGTACGGCCGTCGTACATGGTGAGGAGGATGGTCGAGACCGCGAGCGTCTGGTTGAGGTGCGCACGGACCAGTTCGACGTTCTGCATGAGCTGGGTGAGCCCCTCCAACGCGTAGTACTCGCACTGAATGGGGATCAGGACCTCCTGGGCCGCCGCCATGGCGTTCACGGTCAGCAGGCCCAGCGACGGCGGGCAGTCGATGAGGATGTAGTCGAACTCCATGGCGTCAAAGGCCGCCAGCGCCCTCCGCAGACGAGACTCGCGGCCCACCATCGGGACGAGCTCGATCTCCGCTCCCGCAAGGTCGAGGGTGGCGGGGGCGCAGTAGAGGTTCGGCATGTCGGGGACGGGGTTCACGATCTGCGACAGCGGCATGTCGTCCACCAGGACCTGGTAGACCGACGGCATCCCCGACCGGTGCTCGGTCGCGAGGGCGGTCGACGCGTTTCCCTGTGGGTCCAGGTCGACCACGAGAACGCGCTGATCATGCATGGACAGTGCCGCCGCCAGGTTGACGGCCGTGGTGGTCTTACCCACGCCGCCCTTCTGGTTGGCCACCGTCATCACCCGGCAGCGAGGAGGCCGGGGCCAGCTCCCCTCGTCACGCGTCGAGTAACCGACGGAAGGCGCAGCCGCCTGCGCAGGCGCGGCTGTTTCACGTGAAACCACAGAACTCAGTGCCTCTCGTACCAGCGGCGAATCGCCAGGGCTTAGGGGGGTCTGGGGCACGGTCGTCGTCCTTTCGACCGGCGAAGCAGGGGGACGAGGCCAGCCAACCCCGGAGGACCGGCCTGCTGTCGCGATCTCCCAGGGTAGGGGGAGCCGGGTCTCCGGCCAACCCAGTCCCGCTTTCACATCGCCTGATCCGGCGTCCGCCACGCGGCTCACCTCTTCCGTCGCCTCCGCGTGTCCGCTCGCGGGGGTCGTCCTGCGACGACGCGAACAAGGGTCGCGGGCGGCTCGACCCTACCGCGCCCCACTGTCACGAGCTCGACGTGCCTCACCCCGTACGACTGGAGGTGAGGGCGGGCGGCCTCCAGTTCCTCCTGTGCCCGCTCTCCCTTCATCGCCAGAAGTTCGCCGTCCTCCCGTAGCAGCGGCATCGACCATGAGAGCAGGCGGTCGAGCGGCGCCACCGCCCGTGCGGTCGCGACATCGAAGAGCCTCTTGTAAGCGATCTCCTCGGCGCGTCCGCGCAGCACCTCCACGTTGTCGAGCTTGAGCGCCTCGGCACACTCGGAGAGGAAGACCGTGCGGCGGAGCAGTGGTTCCAGCAATGTCACCGTCACGTCGGGCCGGACGATCGCGAGCACCAGGCCGGGCAGGCCGGCGCCGGAACCGATGTCGACGACGGTCGAGTCCGGCGGGATCGCCTCCTCCACCACGGCACAGTTGAGCAGATGGCGGTCCCAGATCCGGGGGACCTCTCTCGGCCCCAGCAGCCCTCGCACCACTCCGGGACCGGCGAGTAACTCGGCGAACACCCGGGCCCGCTCCAGCGCCTCACCGGTGAAGATCTCACGCGCCACCGGGGGCGCCTCGGGCAGGTCGTTGCTCTCCGTCATCACTCACTCATCCAGGAACGCTCTGGGGCCAAGGGTAGTCGTCATTCCCCGGCCGGGAATGGTCAGCCGTGGATACGGGCGCCGGGTCCGCACTCCCCCGGCCGTGCGGGGAGGCGTGCCGCTCATCCCGCGGTGTGGCAGGACTTCAGCAGGACGCAGCAGGACGCCAGGACGGGAAAAGCCGCCGGCCCCGAAGATCGGGACCGACGGCTTCCCACGTCGGAGTTTGCGGAACCCCGGCGTTTCCGGCACCACAGCTGAGAGCCGTACGGGCTCGAAAGCGGAGCCGGAACCGCGAGGAACGGTCAGGCGGGCAGGACCACCACGAAACGGCGGGGCTCCTCGCCCTCCGACTCGCTGCGCAGGCCCGCCGCCGCGACGGCGTCGTGCACGATCTTCCGCTCGAAGGGCGTCATCGGGGTGAGCGCCTTGGGCTCGCCCGTGCGCTTGACGTCCGCGGCCGCCGAGGAGCCCACCTTCGTCAGCTCGGCGCGGCGCCGCTCCCGGTAGCCGCCCACGTCGAGCATCAGCCGGGAACGCTCCCCCGTCTGGCGGTGCACGGCGAGACGCGTCAGCTCCTGCAGCGCCTCCAGCACCTCCCCGCCGGAGCCCACGAGATCGTCACCCTTGATCCCGACGATCGACACCACGGCGCGGTCCCCCTCCACGTCCATGTCGATGTCGCCGTCCAGGTCGGCGATGTCGAGCAGGCCCTCCAGGTAGTCCGCCGCGATCTCGCCCTCCTGTTCCAGGGCGTCGACGTCGGGAGCAGGCTTGAGGGTCTCCCCAGCTTCGGTCACGTCCGGACTCTCCTTCTCCTACGACTTCTTGCTGCCGGTGCGCTTGCTGCGGGGCTGGCGCGCCGGCTGCTGACGGACGATCTTGGGGGCGGGTTCCGGCTCTGCCTCCGGGGCCTTCGCGGTCTTGGGCTTACCCACCAGCTTCGTGAAGACGCCGTTCGACGGCTCGGGGGTGGTGATGTTGCCCTTCTCGTCCACGACCGGCATGGGGTGGCGGCTGTAGAACCAGTGCTGCTGGCCGAGCGTCCACAGGTTCGTGGTCACCCAGTAGAGGATCAGACCGAGCTGGAAGTTCAGGCTGAAGACGGCGAACAGCGGCGAGATGTACATGAGGATCTTCTGCTGCTGCGCCATGGGGTTGTCCGGCATCTGCGCCATCGAGCGCGTCACGCTCTGCCGGACGGTGAGGAAGGTGGTGCACGAGCTGACTGCGACGAAGAGGCCGAGCACGATCTTCGTGACCACCGGATCGGCGCTGAACTTCTCGATGTCCGCCGCGCTCGTGAAGAAGGTCGCCGGCAGCGGAGCACCGAAGACGTGCGCGTGCCGGGCGCTCTCCACGAGATCCTTGGACATCCCGAAGACGGCCCGGTCCTCGGCGATGGCCCGCAGCACGGTGAACATCGAGATGAAGATCGGGAACTGCGCGACGATCGGGAGGCAGCCACCCAGAGGGTTGGTGCCGGCCTCCTGGTACAGCTTCATGACCTCTTGGTTCATGCGCTGCTTGTCGTTCTTGTACTTCTTGCGCAGCTCCTGCACCTTGGGCGCGAGTTCCTGCATCTTCCGCGACGAGCGCATCTGCTTCATGAAGAGCGGGAAGATCAGCAGACGCATCAGCACGGTCAGGGTGATGATGGTCAGCGCCCAGTTGAGACCGCTACTGGCGGGGATAAAGGTGCTGTAACCGCCGTGGATCCAGGTGATCACCTGGGCCACCGCCGTATACAGCCATTTCAGGAATGGCAGCTCCACCGAGCTAGCTCCCTTGCGTTTCGTCGTGAGACCGGACTCGGCGTGGGGGCACCGGGTCGAAACCTCCAGGATGGAACGGATGGCACCGTCCAATACGCCTGACGGTCAGCCATACCCCGCGCGCCGCTCCGTGAACGGCGACGGCCTCGAGACCATAGGCACTACAGGACGGCTCGAACCGGCACCTCGGCCCCAGCAACGGGCTGATGAATGCGCGGTAGAACCGGATGAGCGCGAGCAGCACGCGGGCGACCAGCCCTTCCGCGAGCCGGTCGGCCTCCCCGGGCGCCTCGGCCGGGGTCGGATGCTGCGCTGTCATGACCGTCCATCCGTCGGGGTCCGGGCGTCGGACCCGCGCCGCCGGAGTAAACGACTCAGCGCGACGTCGAGTTCGGCGGCCAGGTGCTCGCTGCGCGCGGACGCGGCCGGTGGATTGGCGCGTACCACCAAGAGGCTACCTCTCGGCAGCATCGGCAGGCGGCTCCGCATGAGGTGTCTCAACCTGCGCCTGACCTGGTTCCGCACCACGGCGCCACCGACCGCCCTGCTCACGACGAAGCCGACCAGCGGTGGCTCGTCGGCGTCGCGCAGGTTCAGATGTGCGACCAGGGCGGGACGCCCGGCGCGTCGCCCACGGCGGATCGCGTCGGCGAACTCGTCACCCCGACGCATGCGGGACGCGGACGGCAGCACCGGGCCTTCCTCGACGTACGGCCGCCCGCTCCACCGGCGCCGTGAGGGGCACCGGGTGCGAGCGGGCGGCGACTGGTCGTCAGACCGTCAGCTCGGCGCGGCCCTTGCGGCGGCGCGCGGCCAGGATGGCGCGGCCGGCCCGGGTGCGCATGCGCAGCCGGAAGCCGTGGGTCTTCGCGCGGCGACGGTTGTTCGGCTGGTAAGTACGCTTGCTCACGAGTGGGCTCCAGGCTTCAGGTACGCCCGCGGGCTGCGGACGCGGCACAATCCAATGTCACGCGGCTTGTCATATGCGCGGGCATGCGAAATAGCCGTCGCGTGATTAGCCGACCGGGACACGTTACGGGGCCACCATACGTCAGGTCAAACCGACGCCCGTGCCGCCAACCGAGTACGGCGGGCGACCATGGCCCACTAGGCTGTGGACAACGCCTTGAACGCGAGTGTGCACACCGCTACTGTCGGCCGTCCGGCCCTTCCCCTCATCAGCGTGGATGTGCCCGGGGAGAATACGCGGCCTGTGTACATCGTGTGGATCACATGTGGACCAGGCATCCGGAAGAGGGCCGGTGCCGTGAGGCGTACCGGACTGGACACGGCACGGATCGCGGCGGCGGACGGGGCCGCGCAAAGGGAGGAGGGGCCGAGCCATGGAAGGCGTCGATCTCAACGCTGTATGGGCTCGGGCGCTCCGGACCCTCTTCGACGAGGGCGTCTCCGGACAGCAGCGTGCGTTCCTCCAGATGACGCAGCCCTCCGGCCTCATCAACGACACCATCCTCCTGGCCGCCCCGAACGACTTCGCCAAAGAGGTCATCGAGGTGCGGCTGCGTCCGCTGATCGTGCACGCGCTGTCGCAGGAGCTCGGCAGGCCGGTGCGGATCGCGGTGATGGTGGATCCCGGCGCGGGGCTGCAGGCCGCTCCGGACCCCGTGGGCCAGGGGCCGGCCGACCGTCATCCACAGCAGTCGTCCACAGATTATCCACAGCCTCACCCCCAGGCTCCGCGCTTCCCCTTAAATGAGGACGGACCCTCCCGGCGCGAGCCCGAATCGCACGCCCCACCGAGCATCCACAGCCCCCTACACGGCCAGTCGCACGGTCCGTCGCACGGCCAGCCGCACGGTCCTTCCCACGGCCGCCCGCAGGGGTCGCAGCAGGTCCACGGGGGCCCGCGGTATCCACAGGACCCGCAGTATCCACAGCCCGCCCAGCAGGTCTCCCCGCCCGACCGCATGCAGCGGCCGGGCGGCTACTCGCCCGAGCCTCCCCCGGCGCCGAAGCCGGAGCCGGCGCAGAACCGCTGGGACGCGCGGGGCGGCCGCCCGAGCGGCGAGTCGGCGCGGCTCAACGCCAAGTACACGTTCGAGACGTTCGTCATCGGCGCGAGCAACCGCTTCGCCCACGCCGCCGCCGTCGCGGTGGCCGAGGCCCCCGCCAAGGCGTACAACCCGCTGTTCATCTACGGCGACTCCGGGCTGGGGAAGACACACCTGCTGCACGCGATCGGCCACTACGCGCAGAGCCTCTACGACGGCGCCAGGGTCCGGTACGTGAGCTCTGAGGAGTTCACCAACGACTTCATCAACTCCATTCGCGACCACAAGGCGGACGGGTTCCGGGCCCGCTACCGCGCGGTCGACATCCTCCTTGTGGACGACATCCAGTTCCTGGAGGGCAAGGAGCAGACGCAGGAGGAGTTCTTCCACACGTTCAACACCCTCCACAACGCCAGCAAGCAGATCGTCATCTCCAGCGACCGGGCCCCCAAGCAGCTCGTCACGCTGGAGGACCGGCTGCGCAACCGGTTCGAGTGGGGCCTGATCACCGACGTCCAGCCGCCGGAGCTGGAGACCCGCATCGCGATCCTGCGGAAGAAGGCGATCCAGGAGGGCCTGGCCGCGCCGCCCGACGTCCTGGAGTACATCGCCAGCCGCATCGCCACCAACATCCGCGAACTGGAGGGGGCGCTGATCCGGGTCACCGCGTTCGCCAGCCTCAACCGCCAGTCCGTGGACCTCCAGCTCGCCGAGATCGTCCTCAAGGACCTGATCAGTGAGGACGCGAGCCCGGAGATCACCATCTCCCTCATCATGTCCACAACCGCGGAGTACTTCGGCGTCTCGCTCGACGACCTGTGCGGTAGCTCACGGTCGCGGGCTCTGGTCACCGCCCGGCAGATCGCGATGTATCTGGCCCGCGAACTCACGGACCTGTCGCTGCCGAAGATCGGCCAGCAGTTCGGCGGCCGGGACCACACCACCGTCATGCACGCGGAGCGTAAGATCCGCTCGCTCATGGCCGAGCGGCACTCGATGTACAACCAGGTCAACGAGCTGACCACCCGGATCAAGCAGCGCGCACGCAACTCTTAGTGCACAGGCTGTGGATAACTCTGTGGATCAGGGATGCCGCCTCATCGCGGCCCGAATCGCGTTACCCCCACCCTCTCCGGACCGCCGGCAGGCCGTCCCCACTTGGGGACAACTTTGGGGAGAAGCTGGGGACAGCTTGGGGAATACCTGTGGGCAGGCTGGGGACGCCCTGTGCGTACTCGTCACAGGCACATCGGCTGTCCCTTTTACCCCGTGGACAACCGGTGGAAACCTGGTGGATTACTCGTGGACAGAGGTGCCCGAACCTGGGGACGGGCTGTGGGGACAGCGCGGCCACCCACAGTCCACAGGGGGTCCGTCCACCTTTCCCCCACAGCACCAGTGGATGAAGCATCTCCGCTGAGCTGCGAAAATGCTCCTCATCCACATATCCACACTCCCTAATACGAGGACCTGTATCTCTCTCTAAGGAACTCAAGAACCATAGAAGGGGTTCTGGAGGCACACAGGTGCGGGAGAGTGAAGACTTGACGATGCAGCGACACCCAGGAGGCTGATCCACGTGATGTTCCGGATCGATCGCGATGTGCTCGCCGAGGCCGTGGCGTGGACGGCACGGAGCCTTCCGGCCCGTCCCTCGGTGCCGGTGCTCGCCGGCATGCGGCTTGAGGTGACCGACGACCAGAGGCTGAAGCTCTCCGGCTTCGACTACGAGGTCTCCGCCGAGGTGACCCTCGACCTGCAGACCGGGGAGGCGGGCGTGGTGCTCGTCTCCGGCAAGCTGCTCGCCGAGATCACGCGCGCCCTCCCCGCACAGCCGGTCGAACTGGTCGTGGACGGGGCGAAGGCCGTCGTCACCTGTGGAAGCGCGCGGTTCACCCTGCTCACCATGCCTGTGGAGGACTACCCGTCCCTTCCGGCGATGCCGCCCGCCGCCGGACGGGTCGGCAGCGACGTGTTCGCCTCCGCCGTCGGCCAGGTGGCCGTGGCCGCGGGCAAGGACGACACGCTCCCGATGCTCACCGGCGTCCGGATGGAGATCGACGGCGACACGGTGACCCTCGCCGCGACCGACCGCTACCGGCTCGCCGTACGCGAACTGAAGTGGCAGCCGGAGCAGCCCGGCTTCCAGGCCGTGGCGATGATTCCCGGCCGTACGCTCGCCGACACGGCCAAGGCGCTCGGCGGCAGCGGTGCGGAGGTCGAGATCGCGCTCAGCTCCGCCGGCGGCACCGGCGAGGGCATGATCGGGTTCTCCAGCTCCGGGCGGCGGACGACGACCCGGCTGCTCGACCCCGAGTTCCCCAAGTACCGCTCTCTGCTGCCCACCGAGTTCTCCGCCCGCGCCGACTTGTCCACAGGCTCGTTCGTCGAGGCCGTCAAGCGCGTCGCGCTCGTCGCCGAGCGAAACACCCCCGTACGGCTGGCCTTCCGCGGCGGAGAGGTCGTCCTGGAGGCCGGCAGCGGCGACGAGGCCCAGGCGGTGGAGGCGCTCCCGGTCGACTTCGACGGCGACGAGATCAACATCGCGTTCAACCACCAGTTCCTGCTGGAGGGCCTGGGGGCGATCGACTCCGACATCGCCCGGCTGCAGTTCACCACGCCGACCAAGCCGGCCATCCTCACCGCGGGCAAGCCTGTGGACGAAGGCGCGAACGAGGACTACCGCTACCTGATCATGCCTATCCGCCTGTCCAGCTGATCTCGCCGTGACGCCCCGGGCGTACGCTTTGGCCGTGGCATGGACACCCGATGCATGGGTACGCGTGCCTCGGTGGACGACGCGGACGTCAAGGGGTGGCTCAGATGCAGATCGGCATGATCGGGCTCGGCAGGATGGGCGGGAACATGGCCGAGCGGCTGCGGCGCGGCGGCCATGAGGTCGTCGGCTACGACCGCGATCCCGCCCTCAGCGACGTCGGCAGCCTGAAGGACCTCGTCGAGAGGCTTCAGGCGCCGCGCGCGGTCTGGGTGATGGTCCCCGCCGGAGCGCCGACCCGGGCCACCGTCGAGCAACTGCGCGACCTGCTGTCGGAGGGCGACGTCGTGATCGACGGCGGCAACTCCCACTACCTGGACGACCAGCGGCACGCGGCGGACCTCGGCACACGCGGCATCGGCTTCGTCGACGTGGGCGTCAGCGGCGGCGTGTGGGGCCTGCAGAACGGCTACGCGCTGATGGTCGGGGGCGAGGACGAGCACGTCGGGCGGCTCATGCCGGCCTTCGACACGCTCAAGCCCGAGGGTGAGGACGGCTTCGTGCACGCGGGCGGCGTCGGCGCGGGCCACTTCGCGAAGATGGTCCACAACGGCATCGAGTACGGCATGATGCAGTCCTTCGCCGAGGGCTGGGAACTGCTGGAGGCCAGCGACGTCGTCACCAACGTCCCCGACACGTTCCGGAGCTGGCGGCACGGCACGGTCATCCAGTCCTGGCTGCTCGACCTGCTGGTGCGGGCCCTGCGGGAGGACCCCGACCTCGCCGACCTGAAGGGCTACGCGGAGGACTCCGGCGAGGGCCGGTGGACCGTGCAGGCCGCCGTCGACCACGCCGTGCCCCTGCCGGCCATCACGGCCGCGCTGTACGCCAGGTTCGCCTCGCGCCAGGCCGACTCCCCGGCGATGAAGATGGTCGCGGCGCTGCGCAACCAGTTCGGCGGCCACGCGGTCGCGTCGGCCGAGGGCCAGACCGGCAGGGGCGCCGACTCCCCCGGCGCCGACGTGGCTCCGCCCCCCGAAGCCGACCGGTGACCACCCCGGGCGGCCGGTGGGCACTAGCCTTGCGGGCGTGCACGTGGCGAGCCTGTCCCTCACCGACTTCCGGTCCTACCCGGAGGTCGAGCTGACGCTCGAACCGGGCGCGACGGCCTTCGTGGGGCCGAACGGGCAGGGCAAGACCAACCTCGTCGAGGCGCTCGGCTACCTCGCGACCCATTCGAGCCACCGGGTGGCCACCGACGCCCCGCTCGTACGGCACGGCGCGCAGCGGGCGGTCGTACGGGCCGTGGTGGTCAGGGACGACCGCCGCGCCCTCGTCGAGGTGGAGATCAACCCGGGCCGGGCCAACCGCGCCCGGGTGAACCGCTCGCCGGTGCCGCGGCCGCGCGACGCGCTCGGCCTGCTGCGCACGGTCCTGTTCGCCCCCGAGGACCTCGCGCTCGTCAAGGGCGACCCCTCCGAGCGCCGCCGGTTCATGGACGAGCTGCTCGTCGCCCGCGCCCCCAGGTTCGCGGCCGTACGCGCCGACTACGAGCGCGTGCTCAAGCAGCGCAACACCCTCCTGCGTACGGCCGCGGCGTCCCGGGCGGGGCGGCGGCGCGGCCCCCGAAGGCAGGACGACGACGCGGCGTTCGCCGCTGCGGGCGCCGGAGACGTGCTGAGCACGCTGGAGATCTGGGACACCCACCTGGTGCGCTTCGGCGCCGAACTGCTGGCGGCCCGGCTGCACCTGGTGGACCTGCTGCGCCCGCTCGCCGCCAAGGCGTACGCGACGCTCGCCCCGTCGTCCGGGCTCGCCGATCTGGAGTACCGGGCGTCGGGGTTATCCACAGATATCCCCACCCTGGGGACAAACCGGGAACTTCTCGCCGAAGGCCTGCGGGCGGGCCTCGCCGAGGCGCGTCAGGCAGAGCTCGAACGCGGCGTGACCCTCGTCGGCCCGCACCGCGACGACCTGCTGCTGCGGCTGGGCGAGCTGCCGGCCCGCGGCTACGCCAGCCACGGCGAGTCGTGGTCGTTCGCGCTCGCGCTGCGGCTCGCGGCCTACGACCTGCTGAGAACCGACGGCGGCGACCCCGTGCTGATCCTCGACGACGTCTTCGCCGAGCTGGACGGGCAGCGGCGCAGGCGGCTCACCGAGATCGTCGCCCCGGCCGAGCAGGTGCTCATCACCGCCGCGGTGCCGGACGACGTGCCGCCGGAGCTGACCGGCGCCCGGTTCGACGTGACCGAAGGGAGCGTGACCCGTGTCCGATGAGATATCCACAGGCGGTGGACAATCCCCGAAGGGCTCGGTCGCCCGGGGCGCCGCGCTGGCGCGGGAGAAGCTGGCCCAGGCCAAGTCCGACGCGCTCAAGCGGGGGCAGCTACCGCGCAGCGAGCCCCGCCGCCGCTCCGGCTCGGGCGCCCCGCGGCGCGACTCCGGCGATCCGCTGCCGTTCGGCCGGGCGATCCGCGACCTGCTCGCCGCCCGGGGCTGGGAGCAGCCGGTCGCGGTGGGCGGGGTCTTCGGCCGCTGGCCGGAGATCGTCGGGCCGGACCTCGCCGCCCACACCCGGCCGGAGAGCTTCGAGGACGGCGAGGTGCTGGTCGCCGCCGACTCCACCGCCTGGGCGACCCAGGTGCGCCTGCTCGCCGCCACGCTGGTCAAGCGGCTGAACGAGGAACTCGGCGACGGCACGGTGACCAGGGTGAAGGTGCGCGGCCCGGGCGCGGGCCCGCGGCCGGAGGGCGGTCTCCGGGTGCGCGGCAGCCGGGGGCCGGGGGACACCTACGGGTGAACGGGCCCGTCCAGTGGGCAGGGGGGAGTCTCCGGAAGCCCGAACCGGCCCAAAATCGCGTCTGAGGCCATGACCCCCGTCCCCCGTAGGGGATGCTCGGAAACATGATCATCAAGCGACAGGGCACCACAGCCCCCGTGGATGCCACCGGTTGTCGGTCGGACCGGTAGAATGTAGGAGGACTCAAGGACACGTCCGGTTTGCGTCACCCCCGGTCCTGCGGGCCGGTTTCCCTGGGCGGGCGCATCGGGGCACTCACGACGGTGACGGGCACGGCAGGGGCAGCCATTCCACGGTGTCGCCCGCCGCGTGTCCGCGGCAGGAGGATTTCGCACTTGTCCTACGACGCTAGCTCTATCACCGTTCTCGAAGGGCTGGAAGCGGTCCGCAAGCGGCCCGGCATGTACATCGGCTCGACCGGTGAGCGCGGGCTCCACCACCTGGTGCAGGAGATCGTCGACAACGCGGTCGACGAGGCGCTGGCCGGCTACAACGACCTGATCGAGGTCACCCTGCTCGCCGACGGCGGCGTGCGCGTGATGGACCACGGACGCGGCATTCCCGTGGGTATCGTCGCCGCCGAGGGCAGACCCGCCGTCGAGGTCGTCTTCACCGTGCTGCACGCCGGCGGCAAGTTCGACAGCAAGTCGTACGCCGTCTCGGGCGGCCTGCACGGCGTCGGCGCCTCGGTCGTCAACGCCCTGTCGACCCGCCTTGAGGTCGAGGTCCGGACCGACGGCCACGTGTGGCGCCAGAAGTACGTGACGGCCAAGCCGACCGGGCCGCTGCAGAAGGGCGAGCCCACCGAGGACCACGGCACGACGATCAGCTTCTGGCCCGACGCGGAGATCTTCGAGACCGTCACCTGGAACTTCGAGACGCTGGCGCGCCGGTTCCAGGAGATGGCCTTCCTCAACAAGGGCCTCACGATCAGGCTCACCGACGAGCGGCCCGACCACATCATCGAGGGCGAATCCAAGGTCGTCACGTACCACTACGAGGGCGGCCTGTCCGACTTCGTCACCCACCTGAACTCGAAGAAGGACCCGATCCACAACTCGGTCATCGACTTCGAGGAGCACGGCGACGGCATCTCGGTCGAGATCGCCATGCAGTGGAACGCCTCCTACAGCGAGTCGGTCTACACGTTCGCCAACACGATCAACACCGCCGAGGGCGGCACCCACGAGGAGGGCTTCCGCGCCGCGCTGACGACCATCGTCAACCGGTACGCGCGCGAGCAGAAGTTCCTCAAGGAGGGCAAGGACGACAACCTCAGCGGCGACGACGTCCGCGAGGGGCTCGCCGCGATCATCTCGGTGAAGCTGGCCGACCCGCAGTTCGAGGGCCAGACCAAGACCAAGCTGGGCAACACCGAGGCGAAGTCGTTCGTCCAGAAGGCCTGCAACGACCACCTGCGCGACTGGTTCGAGCGCAACCCGGGCGAGGCCAAGGAGATCATCAACAAGTCGCTGCAGGCCTCCCGGGCCCGCATCGCGGCCCGCCAGGCGCGCGATCTCACCCGCCGCAAGTCGCTGCTGGAGAGCGGCAGCGGGCTCCCCGGCAAGCTGGCCGACTGCCAGTGGTCGGAGCCGGAGAAGTGCGAGCTGTTCATCGTCGAGGGCGACTCGGCCGGCGGCTCGGCCAAGGGCGGGCGCGACCCCAAGTTCCAGGCGATCCTCCCGCTGCGCGGCAAGATCCTGAACGTCGAGAAGGCCCGGATCGACAAGGTCCTCAAGAACAACGAGGTCCAGGCGCTGATCACCGCCCTCGGCACCGGCGTGCACGACGAGTTCGACATCTCGAAGCTGCGCTACCACAAGCTGATCCTCATGGCGGACGCCGACGTGGACGGCCAGCACATCACCACGCTGCTGCTGACGCTGCTGTTCCGCTTCATGCGGCCGCTGATCGAGGCGGGCCACGTCTACCTGTCCCAGCCTCCGCTGTACAAGATCAAGTGGGACCGCAAGGGCGAGGACGCGTCGTACGCGTACTCCGACCGGGAGCGGGACGCGATCATCGAGGAGGGCGTCGGCCGCGGCCGGCGCGACCCCCGGCTCCACGACGGCGTGCAGCGGTTCAAGGGTCTGGGCGAGATGAACGCCTCCCAGCTGTGGGAGACCACCATGAACCCCGACACGCGGGTGCTCCGCCAGGTCACCCTCGACGACGCCGCCCAGGCCGACAACCTGTTCAGCGTGCTGATGGGCGAGGACGTCGAGGCGCGCAGGAACTTCATCATCACCAATGCCCGTGACGTCCGCTTCCTTGACGTCTGAGCAGCGCGGCTAACCAGAAGGACTTTTCGTGACGGAAGTGAACACGCCGCCTGGGCCCCCCGCCGATCGGATCGAGCCGGTCGACATCCAGGCCGAGATGCAGCGCAGCTACATGGACTACGCGATGTCCGTCATCGTGTCCCGCGCGTTGCCGGACGTCCGCGACGGCCTCAAGCCCGTGCACCGCCGCGTGCTGTACGCGATGTTCGACGGCGGCTACCGGCCCGACCGCGGCTACTTCAAGTGCTCCCGGGTCGTCGGCGACGTCATGGGCTCCTACCACCCCCACGGCGACACGTCGATCTACGACACCGTCGTACGGCTCGCGCAGCCGTGGTCGCTGCGCTACCCGCTCGTCGACGGGCAGGGCAACTTCGGCTCGCCGGGCAACGACCCGGCCGCCGCGATGCGGTACACCGAGTGCCGCCTCGCGCCGATCGCCATGGAGATGCTCCGGGACATCGACAAGGAGACCGTCGACTTCCAGCCCAACTACGACGGGCGGTCGCAGGAGCCGATCGTCCTTCCGTCGCGGTTCCCGAACCTGCTGGTGAACGGGTCGGCCGGAATCGCGGTCGGCATGGCGACCAACATCCCGCCGCACAACCTCCGTGAGGTCGGCGGAGCTGTCATCTGGGCGCTCGACAACCCCGAGGCGTCCGACGAGGAACTGCTCGACGGGCTGCTCACCCGGGTCAAGGGTCCCGACTTCCCGACCGGCGCGCTGATCGTCGGCCGCCGCGGCATCGAGGACGCCTACCGCACCGGCCGCGGCTCGATCATCATGCGGGCCGTCGTCGAGGTCGAGGAGGACCCCAAGGGACGGCAGTGCCTGGTGGTCACGGCCCTGCCGTACCAGGTGAACCCGGACAACCTGGCGCTCACGATCGCCGAGCTGGTCCGCGACGGGAAGGTCACCGGTATCGCGGACGTCCGCGACGAGACCTCTTCGCGTACCGGCCAGCGGCTGGTGATCGTGCTCAAGCGCGACGCGGTCGCCAAGGTGGTGCTGAACAACCTCTACAAGCACACCCAGCTCCAGACCACGTTCGGCGCGAACATGATCGCGCTGGTCGACGGGGTGCCGCGGACGCTGCGGCTCGACCAGTTCGTCCGGCACTACATCACGCACCAGATCGAGGTCGTCGTCCGGCGGACCCGGTTCCTGCTGCGCAAGGCCGAGGAGCGGGCGCACATCCTGCGCGGCCTGCTCAAGGCCCTCGACCGGCTCGACGACGTCATCGCCCTGATCAGGCGGTCGCCGTCGGCGGCCGAGGCCCAGGGCGGCCTGATGACGCTGCTGGACATCGACCAGGTCCAGGCGCAGGCCATCCTGGACATGCAGCTGCGCAAGCTGGCCGCGCTGGAGCGGCAGCAGATCCAGGACGAGTACGACGGCCTGATGGCGCAGATCGCCGACTACCAGGACATCCTGGCCTCCGAGCCCCGGCAGCGCCGGCTCGTGTCGGACGAGCTCGGGGAGATCGTCGCCAAGTACGGTGACGAGCGGAAGACCGAGATCATCGCGTACGAGGGCGACATGTCCATCGAGGACCTGATCGCCGAGGAGGACGTGGTCGTCACGATCACGCGCGGCGGGTACGCCAAGCGGACGAGCACCGACCTCTACCGGGCGCAGAAGCGCGGCGGCAAGGGCGTCAGGGGCGCCCAGCTCCGCCAGGACGACATCGTCGAGCACTTCTTCGTGACCACGACGCATCACTGGCTGCTGGCGTTCACGAACAAGGGCCGGGTCTACCGGGTCAAGGCGTACGAACTGCCGGAGTCGGGCCGGGACGCGCGGGGCCAGCACCTGGCCAACCTGCTCGCCATGCAGCCCGACGAGCACGTGATGGAGATCCTCGACCTGCGGGACTACGACGTCGCGCCGTACCTGGTGCTGGCGACCCGCAGCGGCCTGGTGAAGAAAACGCGCCTTTCCGAATACGATTCGCCGCGTTCCGGTGGCCTGATCGCGATCAACCTGCGCGAGGATGACGAGGTGATCGCCGCCCGTCTCGTGTCCGAGGGTGACGACCTGCTGCTCGTCTCCAAGAACGCGCAGTCGATCAGGTTCACCGCATCGGACGACGCGCTGCGCCCGATGGGCCGCGCGACCAGCGGTGTGATCGGCATGCGGTTCGTGGACGGTGACGAGCTTCTCGCGATGAACGTCATGGGCGACGGCGACGACGTGTTGATCGCGACCGAGGGCGGGTATGCGAAGCGGACACCCGCCGACCAGTACCCGGTGCAGGGCCGGGGCGGCAAGGGCGTCCTGACGGCGAAGATCGTCAGTGCTCGTGGCAAGCTGGTCGGTGCCGTCATGGTGCGTCCCGAGGACGAGGTCTTCGCGATCACCTCCGCCGGCGGGGTGATCCGTACCAGCGCAGGCGAGATCAAGCAGTCGGGCCGCCAGACCATGGGCGTCCGCCTGATGAATCTGGCCGAGGGTGACAGCGTCGTCGCCCTCGCTCGCAACGCCGAGGCGTTGGTGACCGAGGAGAACGGGGCAGGAGACGAGGCATGAGCGACAGCGGTGGGGCACGGACCCCCGGCAGCGCCAGGCAGAAACCGGCGGGCGCCCGTCCGGCGTCGTCCTCCAACGGCGTTACCGCGCGGGCACAGGATGGCGGTAGCGTCCCCAGGGTGGGTTCCGAAGGAGATGACGTGACCGCCGCCGACAAGGCGAAGGCCGAAGACACCATGCGCATCCGGACCACGGCCGCCGACCAGCCGTGGAAGCGGCAGGCGACCGCGGACGGCGCCACCGACAAGGGCAGGCCCGAGAACGGCAGGCCCACCGGCGGCGGGTCCGACGGCGGCGCCACGGCGCAGTATCCCCGGCCCGCCGGGGTGGCCGCGGCCGCTCCCGTTGTGGACGGCGCTCGGGCGCCTGTGGACAACGGCGCTCCCAAGATGGACGGCGGCTCCGTACGCGGGCTCACCTTCGGCCCCGGAGGCACGGACCGCCCCGAGGCCGCCAAGGGCAAGGACAAGAAGCCCGGCGTCGGCGTCCGCCCGCCGCGCAAGGCCCACCTGGTGCTGCGCCGGGTCGAGCCGTGGTCGGCGATGAAGTTCAGCTTCGTCGTCTCGCTGGTCTGCTTCGTCGTGCTGTTCGTGGCCGTCGCGGTGCTGTACGGCGTGCTCTCGGCGCTCGGCGTCTTCTCCTCGATCACCGACACCGTCATGCAGCTCACCACGAGCGGCGGCGTCGCGGGCAAGGGCGTCGGCACCATCGACATCCGCGGCTGGTTCGAGCCGGTCCGCATCCTCGGATACGCGGCACTGCTCGGCGCGCTGAACGTCGTGCTCATCACCGCGCTGTCCACCCTCGGTGCCGTGATCTACAACATCTCCGCGGACCTCGTCGGCGGCGTCGAGGTCACCTTCAGCGAAGCCGAGTGACCCCCCCGTACGGCGGGCCGCCCCGAGCGGCCGGCCGTACGAGGCGGGCACCCGCGCTTCGCGGCACGACCACCGGGCCGGACACGGTAAGCTTTTCCTCGTCCGGAAGCGGATTCGCCACCGGAAACCGGATGCGGTAACGTTCGTTGCGCATCGCGGGGCTATAGCTCAGACGGTTAGAGCGCTTCCCTGATAAGGAAGAGGTCCCAGGTTCAAGTCCTGGTAGCCCCACCAAGAAGCACCAGCTCAGAGGCCAGTTCCCAAGATCCGGGACCTGGCCTCTTGATCGTTTGACCGTCATCTGACCGTCGCGCCATCCGTCACCAGCGGGCACCGATGCGTTCAAGTGAGTTTCTGGCGGCATCTTGGCCGAGGGATTGCGGCAATTCACGCCCGTTCACATCCGGTATGAACCCGTCGTCTCCTCTATCGTGAGGCCGGGAAGGGAAGCGGTGATGCGCTGGCGGCGGATGGTCCTGGTGGTGGCGGTGCCGCTGGTCGTTGCAGGTGCCGGCACGCTGCTGACCATTGCGTCCAATGTCGCCACCGGCGGATCGAGTCCGTGGTTTCCCGCGATCGAGCGGCATCCCCTTTGGTGGACAGTGGGTGCGACCGCCGCGGTAGCCGGTGTGGCGGTGCTGGCTGGTTGGAGCCAACGGCTCGCTGAGCGGGAACTCGCCGCGCTGATCCCGCCGGTGCAACGCCCGGAGCGGTGGGTCGTCGACCGGCCGGCCGAGGTCGGCCGGATCGTGCGTGCGCTGCGCGTCTCCAGCACCACGGCGGTGCAGGGTGCTGGGGGTTTCGGCAAGACCACGGTGGCGAAGCTCGTACGGGCCGACCGGAGAGTCCTGCGCCGGTTCGGCGGGCGAGTGTACTGGGTGACGCTCGGCCGTGACGTGCGCCGTGACGCCCTGGTTTCGAAGGTCAACGACCTCGTCCGGCAGATTGACCCCGGCCAGGCGCAGCCGTTCACCGATGTGCAGCAGGCAGCCGATCATCTGGCGAAGGTGCTCGCCGCCGGGCCGTCGCGGCTTGTTGTGCTCGACGACGTGTGGTTCGACGATCAGCTCGCCGCGTTTCCGGTCGCCGGGCGGTGCGCAAGGTTGGTGACCACGAGGGTGCCGACGCTCGTCTCTGGTCACACGGTGGCGGCTGTACCCGTCGATCAGATGTCCGATGTGCAGGCGCGTGCGGTGCTGTTGGCGGACCTACCCGATCTGCCTCCGGACGTGATCAGTGGGTTACTGGCCGAGACCGGGCGGTGGCCGCTGCTGTTGCGACTGGTCAACAGGGTCTTACGCGACCAGGTTCGGTTGCGGACCGACTCGGCTGTGGTGGGGCGCGAGCTGCTGGAGGCGCTGCGGCATGGCGGCGTGACCGAAGTCGACCGCCTCACCGGCGCTGCGCCCCAGCGATTGGATGTCGGCGACCCACGACAGCGAGTCAGCGCGGTAGCCGCGACGATCGAGGCCGGCCGTGGGCTGCTCGCGCCGCTGGATCGCGCTCGTCTCGCCGAGTTGTCGATCTTCGCCGAGGACGATCCGGTGCCTGCGGCGCTGGTGGCGACGCTGTGGCGAGCCACCGGTGGGATCGACCGGCTCGCCGCCGACGCGATGTGCGCCCGGCTCGCCGACCTCGCTCTGGTGACGCTGGAGCCGACCGACGCCGGCGGCACCGTCGGCATGCACGATGTGCTGCGCGACTTCCTTCGCGGCGAGCTGGGCCCGGCGACAGTCGCCGACCTGAACCGGCGGCTGCTCGACGCGATCGCGGCCGGCCTGCCGGTCGAGCCGGACGACCCGCCGAGGATCGGCACACCGTGGTGGCGGTTGCCTGAAGCGGACGGGTACCTGTGGAACCACCTCGTCGAGCACCTGTGCGCCGCGGGCGCCGCGGCCGATGCCGAGGCGCTCGTCAGCGATCTACGGTGGGTCGCGGCACGGCTGGAGCGATCCGGTCCCGCGGCACCGCTGGCGGATCTGAGGCATCTGGATACACCTCAGACCATCCGCCTGCGCGGGCTCCTCGGGCAGGCCGCTCACCTGCTGACGCCGACCGACCCACCTCACTCATGCGTCGACGTGCTGCTCAGCCGGATGGCCGACGATCCTGACTGGGGACCACAGGCACGGATGCTGACCGCCGGGCGCGTGGCGCCCACACTGGTCAACGACTGGCCGCTGCCGGATCTGCCGGACCCGGCCTTGCGCCGCGTCCTCACCGACCACACCGACTGGGTGTACGCCATGGCGATCGCCCCGGACGGCACCTGGCTCGCCACCGGCGGCTCGGACGCGACTGTACTCATCTGGGACACCGCGACCTGGCAGCGACGGGCGGTGCTCACCAACCACTGGGGAAAGGTGTCCGCCGCGGTGGTCGCGCCCGACGGCACATGGCTCGCAACCGGCGACGACGTGGGCGCGGTGCGGATCTGGGACACTAGCTGCTGGCAGGAGCTCCGCACGCTCCACCTCGGCCGTCGGGTCAACGCCCTGGCGGTCGCCCCGGACGGCACCTGGCTCGCTGTGGGGACCAAGGACCGGTCGATCCGCATCTGGAAGATCGACCGCTGGCGCGAGCAGGCACCGCTCGTGGGCCGCCGCAGCTCACTCAACGACATCGGATCCATCGCGGTCGCGCCCGACGGCACCTGGCTCGCCGCCGTGTCCGGCCTTTCGACGGTACGAATCTGGGATGTCGTCACCGGCACGGTCCGAGCCGAACTATCCGGAAATCTAGCCGTGTACGGCGTGGCGGTGGCCCCCGACGGCACCTGGATGGCGACGGTCGACGCATCGTCGCACCTGCGCATCTGGGCCACCGACGATTGGCGGGAGCTCCGGGCGCTGCGCTACAGCGGCAGGGTGAACGCGGTCGCGGTCGCGCCGGACGGGACATGGCTCGCCGCCGCCGGCGAGGGCGGCGATCTGCGGCTGTGGGACACCACGACATGGGAACAGCGCATGAGGCTCATCGGCTCGACCGTGATGGCGGTCGCGCCGGACGGCACCTGGCTCGCCGCCGGTAGCACCCACCGGGTCCGCGTCTGGGACACCCTCCGGCCGCGGCAGCGCGCCGCGGCCGACCGCAGCCGGTTCATTACCGCCGTGGCCGTCGCGCCCGACGGCACTTGGTACGCCACGGGAGACCAGGGCGACGCCCACGTGCGGATCTGGGATCAATCCGGCATGCCCCGCGCCACCCTGGCCGGTCATACGAAATGGTGGGTCAATGACGTCGCCGTCGCGCCCGACGGCACCTGGCTCGCCACCGCCGGCGGGGACGACACCGTGCGGATCTGGGACACAGCGACCTGGCAACCGCGCAGCACCCTCACCGGCCATGACAACTCCGTATACGCGGTTGCCAGCGCCCCCGACGGCAGTTGGCTGGCCAGCGTCGGCCACGACGGGACGGTACAGGTCTGGGACGTTGAGACCGGCGTACGCCAGGCGCTGATGTACGAGCACCGCGTCGTGTGCGCCGTGGTGGTGGCCCCCGACGGCACCTGGCTCGCCACCGGCGGGTGGGACGACACCGTGCGGATCTGGGACGCCACCACCTGGCGGCAGCGCGCGATACTCACCGGACACACGAACTGGGTGGATGGGCTCGCCATAGCGCCGGACGGCACCTGGCTGGCGAGCGTCAGCCGCGACGACACGACACGTATATGGGAAACGACCACCTGGCGCCAGCACCTGCGACTCACCGATCCAGCCGCGACCGCACTCGCCGTCGCCCCCGATGGCCGCACGCTCGCCACCGCCGGCCATACCGGCGAAATCAAGCTCTGGGACCCCTCTACTGGCCACTCGCGCGCCATGATGCGAGTCGACGGCGGCGTACGTGCATGCGCCTGGAGCCCGACTGGCAACCATCTCGTAGTTGGAGGCACCGCCGGTCTTTACCAGTTCACCATGACTTCATGAGCAGTAGCCACTGCCACCGAATCGGTCATCGGGCACCGGCTCCCTGATCCGTACACCGGGTTACTGAGGTTGAACTCGTGGTGTCGTAGGGGCTGATGGCTCGTCGTCCGTGCGGTATCACCGGAGCATGCGATATCCACAAGGAGGCGGGCTGACTCCCGAACGGCAGCAGTTCCGCGAGGAGTTACGGCTCAAGGCGGCCGAGCGGTTCGCCCAGGGCGAGGCGAGCTCGGTCATCGCCAAGGCCCTGCGCCTCAACGTCCGCTCGGTACAACGGTGGCGGCAGAAGTGGGAGCAGGGCGGTCCGCGGGCCCTGCGGTCGCAGGGGCCGGCATCGCTGCCGAGGCTGAGCCAGGAGCAGTTCGCGCAGCTGGAGGCGGAGCTGGTCAAGGGGCCGACCGCGCACGGCTGGGAGGACCAGCGCTGGACACTGGCGCGGATCAAGACGGTGATCGGTCGGCGCTTTCACATGGCCTACACGATTCAGGGCGTGCGGAAACTGCTGGCGCGTAACGGCTGGTCCTGGCAGGTCCCGGCCCGACGGGCCATGGAGCGGGACGACGGGGTGGTGGCCGGGTGGGTCAAGGAGGTGTGGCCCTGCGCGGAAGACTCGCGGCGGCCCGTGGAGCCTGGCTCGTCTTCGAGGACGAAGCCGGATTCTCCATGACGCCGCCGCGCACGCGAAGACCTGGTCACAGCGCGGCCGGACCCCGGTGGTGCGGGTCCGCGGCCGCTCCCGCAGACGGATCTCCATCGCCGCGCTGACCTGCTACAAACCCGGTCGCCGCTCCAGGCTCATCTACCGGCCCCGCCATGACGACGGCCGTCGCGATGGGCGCAAGAGCTTCTCCTGGCGCGACTACCGGGACCTGTTGATCGCAGCACACCAGCAGCTCGGTGGCCCGATCGTTCTCGTCTGGGACAACCTCAACGTCCATAAGGCCGCCGACCTGCAAAAGTTCGCCGAGGCCCGGGACTGGCTGACCACCTACTATCTGCCGCCCTACGCACCCGACCTCAACCCAGTCGAGGGGATCTGGTCCCTCCTGCGACGCGGCTGGCTCTCCAACGTCGCCTTCAGTACCCCTGAACACCTCGTCCAGCGCATCCGGCGCGGCCTACGGCACATCCAGTACCGCAGCGAACTCATAGACGGCTGCCTCGCCGAGACCGGCCTGGCAATCAGACCCACCTGAGCAACCCGGCCACATCACGAGTTCAACCTCAGTAATGCAGGGCGGCCGCGAGTGCCTCGGCCAGGGTCACGGGTGGGCGGCCGATCAGGCGGCGCAAGTCGCCAGAGTCGGTGTACATCTCGCCGCGGTTCATACCGCGGTCAGCGTCAGCGAGGACCTCCGCCAGCTCGGCGGGTAGGCCCGCGGCGTCCAGTACCTGGGCGAAGTCGGCCACCGGGAGGTCAGCGTAGGTAACCTGCTTTCCGGCCGCAGCGGAGATCGCGGCGGCGAGCTCAGTCAGGGTGAAGGATTCGTCGCCGCCGAGCTCGTACACGGCGCCGGTGTGGCCTTCAGCGGTGAGGACGACCGCTGCGGCCTCGGCGTAGTCGGCGCGGGACGCGGCGCTGATCCGCCCCTCGCCTGCGGCGCCGACGACCGCGCCGTTCTGCAGGATCTGCGGCAGTTGGCTGGTGTAGTTCTCCAAGTACCAGCCGTTGCGCAGCAGCACGCTGGGGATTCCGCGGTCCCGCAGATACGCCTCGGTCTCGCTGTGCGTGGCACCGATGACGGTGGTGGCCGTGTCCGCGTGCGTCGTGCTCGTGTACGCCACTAGCGACACGCCTGCGGATGCCGCGGCGTCGATCACGCGGCGGTGGTTGGCGACCCGCCCGCCCACGGGGACCGAGGCCGAGATCAGCAGCAGCCTGTCCGCCCCCGCGAATGCCTCGGCCAGGCCGTCCGTGTCCGCGAAGTCGGCGCGGCGTACCGTGATGCCTCGGTCGGCCAAATCCTTGATCCCGGCGATGTCCCGGCCGGTCGCGATGATGTCCGCGGCCGGGATCCCGCGCCGCAGCAGTGCCTCGACGGTGAGCCTGCCCAGCTGGCCGGTGGCTCCAGTGACGACGATCGGCATGATGGTCATTCCTTCCTTCCGCGCGTGCCTCGCACGCCTGCCGCGGTCCGTCCGCCGCGGGATGGAACACAGAATGACCTGGACACTCTCTGTTGGGGAGTAGCCACTTCTTGGTAGGGTACTTACCCTAGCGAAAGCATTGAGGTGAGCCGTATGGCTGCTGTCGAGAATGTGACCGGGCCCATGCCGTCATTCGATCCGTACGAGCGCGGCTGCCCGTCGCGGGACCTGCTCGACCAGATCGGCAGCAAGTGGGCGGTCCTCGTGCTGGGCGAACTCGGCCGGAACGGGACCTCCCGGTTCGGTCATCTCCGGCAGGCGCTGGCGGGCGTGAGCGAGAAGATGCTCACCCAGACGCTGCGCACCCTCGAACGCGACGGGCTGGTCAGCCGGACCGTCTACCCAGAGGTGCCGCCGCACGTGGAGTATGAGCTGACCGCGCTCGGCCAGACGCTACGGGAACCGCTGAAGGCGCTCACGGAGTGGTCCGTGCTGCACATCGAAGAAGTCATCACCGCCCGCGAAGAGTACGACGACCGCACTGAGCGCACCAGGTAATCAGCGGCGGCCAGCGGTCTGGTCATAGACGGCCGCCTCGCCGAGACCGGCCCGACAATCAGACCCACCTAAGCCACCCGGCGACATCACGAGTTCAACCTCAGTAGTCGGGGAGCCACGCTCCGCATCGGGTTCGACACCACAAGTTGGTGTTCCGAACAGGAGTCATCCCCCCGTGAAGTACGTCCTCGTCGCGGTTCCCGACGCGACGGCACTGCCCGTGACGCGATCAGGATGCGCCCACCCACGTTGCCTTTGGGATGCATTGCGGGTTGGCTCACGCGGCGAGGCTGTCCGAGTTTCGCTGAGCTCATAATGTCAGTGACGTCTGGCATGCTGCCGCTCGTGGGAGATCAGGATGAGGACGCCAGCCGACAGGAGCAATGGGCTCGGCTCCAGCGCGAATTCATCTCCAACATATCGAATCCGGGGCTCCGGCTAGAAGAGATGCCGCGGTCGTCCAAAGATCGCTGCTGGTGGCGATGTTCGAACGAAGGCTGCGATCACGAATGGCCGGCGGCCTTGCAGTTTCGGACCCGACGCAAGCCGACAGGGTGCCCGGAATGCTCGAGGAGGCGGAACCGGGTGCCCGGGCCGGGTGAGTCGCTTGCTGACGTCAATCCCGCACTGGCCAAGCAATTCCGACGGAATCTAAGCCGTCCGGAGCGAGGGCCGGATACCTTGCTGCCGCAAGCGCATGATTTGTGCGAGTGGGAGTGTGAGCAAGGGCATCTGAAACCCGCCACAGTCGCCAACCTCACCAACGGACGCGGGTGTTCGGACTGCAGCGGTCAGGGGCGCTCCTTCTTCGAGTGCAAGGTAGCAGCGCTCGTTGAAGCCGCGTCCGGGCTTGCCGTCGATTTGGACTATCGGCTGCGCCTGGAGGGGCGAAGACAGGATCGCTTCGATCTCTTCTTGCCGGAGCTGGGCCTGCTCATCGACTTGGATCCTGCCTGGGGCCATGAAGGAGCGGCCAGTATCGCGCGTGACACCGCGAAGACAGAAGCGGCCATGGCTGCCGGGCTCGACCTGGTGCGGATTCGCGAGCGTGGGCTGCCCCCGCTGCTAGGGGCGAAGTGGGCGCCCCGGTAGGGCTTGGTCGAGATGGTCCAGACGTCGCCGGGGTTGCGGCCGCTCGGATTGGCCGCATCGGTGGCGCGGCCGTTCGGGCGGCTGGCGGTGCCGTGCATTGCGCCGGCTGACTTCGGCATGCCGGTCCGTGGCCAGGGCCTCTGGATGGCGTTGGGCTTGATTCCGCCGCGTCGTGCCCGGCGGGAGAGGGAGCGGTCGCCGGTGTACTGCTCGCGGATGGCGTCGAGGTCGAACCAGTAGAAGCGCTGCTTGACGAGCAGGAAGATCAGCTCGTAGCGGGTGGAGAGCCGGTCCAGGGCCGACTGGGGCATGGCGTTGGGCTTGGACCAGACGATCGCGTTGCGCAGGATCCAGCCGTCGCGCTGGAGGGCGAAGGCGACCCGCCAGGGCATGCCGAGCAGGTTCTTGGGCGGCACCATGCGACGGGAGCGTGGCCGTACGACTGGCTGGCGCTGGTTGTAGTCGGTGCCGCGGGCGGAGCCGTCGGAGTTGGCGGCGTACACGTCGCCGAGGTTGAGCCAGCAGGTGCCGTCGTTGGCCAGCACCCGCCGGGCCTCCGCGAACGTCGCGCGGAGGTTCTCCACGTAGTCGTCCGGTGTGGGCTCCTGGCCGTACTGGCCGGGGCCGTAGTCCCGAAGCCCGTAGTAGGGCGGGCTGGTCACCAGGCAGTCCACGGAGCGGTCGGGCATCTCAGACAGCACGTCGCGTGCGTCGCCGAGGTGCAGGGTGGTGTGGTCGTCTCGCCAGTACGGGACCCTCATCACGCCTCCCCCTGCACGGAGAGAGCCCTCATGTGAGGACCGGCCGAGTCCGGTTGGTGAGGGACCTGTCGCCAGGTCGTGTTCGTTGCCTTCATTTCTGTTCCGGGGCGGAACTCAGATACGCGCTTCGAGTGCAGCAGCGGCCTCCGGCGCCGCTTCGGCGTGAGCCGTCAGCCCTGGTGAGAGCACCTGCGTACCTCTGGCGCCGCTCTGGCGGACGCCCGCCGACATACCGCACCACCAAATGCCAGAGGCGTGCCAGAAGCAGTCGGGGATTGGCGCCGGAGCCGTGCCAGAGGCGACTCCTACAACCGGGTTCGACGAAGCGAAATCCCTCTCGCCGTGGAGAACCCGATGCCTACGAACCCATCCGACTTGGCCGGCCTGGACCGGTCGCCCTTGGACATCGCCGAGCGCGCCTTCCGAATGCTCGCCTGCGCGCCCAGCAGCCTCGCCGTCGACGGCAGACAGGTCGGGCACGGCATCCCCCGCCGGCCAATGCTGCTGATCGAGCTGCGGGATGTGCTGATCCACCCCTCCTGCTCGAACCCCGCCCGCGACGCGGTCTGGCGGTTGCTGGTGACGCGGGCGCGGCAGAACGGGCCGCAGTGGATGGTGAGTGCCGTCGGGGTTGCGGCTCCGGCACTGCGCGGCATCAGCGGCAGGATCTGCCGCGGCTACATCGCCGGAGACGCCGAAGACATCGACACCGAGGTCCTGGACCGCGTTCGTCGAGGCGATCCGTACGGTGAACCTCGACACCCCGAACGTCTTGCCCCGCATGTGCGCGGTGGCCAGGCGCGCCGGCGAGCGTGCGCGGGAGAACGCGGAGGCCGGAGTCGCCCGGCGCTTTCCGCTCCAGGAATCCGCGCCCCCTGCCGTCCCGTGGGGGCATCCGGACCTC
This sequence comes from Microbispora triticiradicis, assembly GCA_003260025.2. Classification (GTDB taxonomy): domain Bacteria; phylum Actinomycetota; class Actinomycetes; order Streptosporangiales; family Streptosporangiaceae; genus Microbispora; species Microbispora triticiradicis. The sequence goes on from QFZU02000056.1 coordinate 52,788, forward strand.
GTCCTCCTGGACGCCGTCGCCAAGGGCGTCATCAGCGAGGTCGACGCCGAACTGATCGGCATGACCCGCCTGGAGAAGTGCACCCTCGCCGACGCCGCCCGGCAGCTCGGCCTGACCACCGAGGCCGCCAAGAAGCGCCGCCAGCGCTGCGAGCCGATCCTCGTCGACGCCGTCCTGAGCGGCGAAGTCGAGGCCGCGCATCCGTCACACTACGCGCCGCGTGCACAGGTCGTCCTGGTCGAGCCCGGGAAGGTCGTGGCCGAAGCGGAGCTCGCGCAGGAGCTGGGGCGCCAGGTGGGCGTCTTTCTTCCCCCCTCCTTCGCCGACGCCCCGGTGAAGGCGCACGCCGTGGTGGCGGTCCCGGCTTCGATGGCCGACTACGCGCGCGGGTTGTACGGGTTCCTGCGCGAGCTCGACCAGTTGGGGTGCGACCTCATCGTCGCGTCCTTGCCGGCGGAGGAGGGGCTGGGCCTGGCGATCGCCAACCGGCTCCGCCGCGCCGCGGGGCCCCGGCCCTCCGAGTGACCGGCAACGCCAATGGTCAGGGATACGGCTCGCCGCTGGTGGCATCCCCTCGCAGTCCGCCGCGAGTGCCCGAGCCGTAGCCCAGTTCCTGCGGCGGGCGCTCCCAGCCGATGCCGGTGTGCAGTGCAGGACGAACAAGATGCCTTGCAGTACCAGGCGGTCATCCAGCCGCTTGTGCCCCGGCTAGCGGGTCCGGCGCTGGTGCCTGGGCAGCAATGGCTCGATGACCGCCCATAACTCGTTGCTGACCTTCCACGGCCTTCAGCGCGCCACCTGCCACCCCTCTCGCTGACTACCGCGAGAGATCAAACCACGTCGGGAACGATGAGCCCGCGCTGGTAGGCGCGGACCAGTCGGCGGGGCACCAGGAGTTCGCGTCCGTCCACGGTGATCGGCACCAGGTCGGGTGGGGTCGCCTTCCACTGGCTGCGGCGGTGGCGCGTGTTGCTGCGCGAGGTTCTGCGCTTGGGAACGGCCACGATCACCAGCTCGCTTTCGTCACGCCCGGCAGCTCGCCCCGATGGGCCATCTGACGGAACCGGATCCGGGAGAGCCCGAACGTGCGGAGATACCCTCGCGGGCGGCCGTCGACGGAGTCCCGGTTGCGCACACGCGTCGCGCTCGCGTCACGCGGCTGGCGCGCCAGCTCGCGTACAGCCGACGCCCGCTCTTCTGGAGTGCCGGTGCGTACGACCTTCTTCAGCTCCGCACGCTGTTGGGCGTAGCGGGCGACCACGGCCTCGCGCCTCTCGTTGGCGGCGATCTTGCTCTTCTTGGCCATCAGATCCTCTCTCCCCGGGCGCGGATCCGGGTGACGGCGGCCTCGATGCCGATCTTGTCGACGGTCCTGATCGCCCGGGCGCTGAGCGTGAGCCGGACATGGCGGTTCTCGCTGGGCAGCCAGTAGCGGCGGCGCTGAATATTGGGGTTCCAGCGCCGGCGGGTGCGCCGGTGGGAGTGGGAGACGCGGTTGCCGAAGACCGGCGCAGTTCCCATGAGCTGGCAGTGCGCGGACATCAGGCTCTCCCGTAGCGCTGGTTGAACCGCTCGACTCGGCCGGCGGTGTCGAGCACCCGGCCGCGCCCGGTGTAGAAGGGGTGGCTCGCCGAGGAGACGTCGACGTCCACCACGGGATAGGTGTTGCCGTCCTCCCACTCGATGGTCTTGTGGCTGGTGATGGTCGAGCGGGTAAGGAAGGTGACCCCGGCGCCCGGGTCGCGGAACACGACTGGGTGGTAGTCGGGGTGGATGTCCTTCTTCATCGTTCCTCCCGGAAGGCGACGTGCCTGCGGATGATCGGGTCGTACTTGCGGAGCGTGAGCCGGTCGGGGTTGTTACGGCGGTTCTTGCGGGTCACGTAGGTGTAGCCGGTCCCCGCGCTTGATCGCAGCTTGATCACGGGGCGTAGCTCGTTTCTGGCCATGGGCCCTTCCTCTCTCGCCATCATCCTGTGTAATGATAACGATAATCATTTCCATCTCCGCAACTAGGAGGCCCTCCATGTCCACCCCCGTCGTCCTGGTCGCGGGCCTGCACGCCTCTGCTCGCACGGCCGTCGTCGATCGCCTCCTGCGCGACCACCCCGGCTCCGTCGCCGTCCACCACGACCTGCGGGAGGTGACCGCCGGCCGGGTGGAGCGCGTGGTCCGCGACGCCTCCACCGTGCTCGACCTGGCCGACATACGGCTCGCGCACGGCTGTGTCACCTGCACCGTCCGCGAGGACCTTCTCCCTCAGCTGGTGCGGCACGCCGCCATCGCGTCGCTGCTCGTGGTCGACCTGTGGGACTCGGTCGAGCCGCGCTCGGTCGCCGAGGCTGTCGATTGCGAGGAGGCCCACGACATCCTGCGGCTGACCTGCGTGCTGACCGCGTTGCACGCCGAGCACATGCCCGTCGACATCACCCGCGGTGACCGCCTCAGCGAGACCGGCCAGCGGGCCGCGGCCGGCGACCAGCGCTATCTCTCCGAAGTCCTGACCCGGCAGATCGAGTACGCCACCGCCCTGACCCTGCACGGCGGCGATGAAGAGGACGCGGAGCTCTCCCGCGCCGTGCTCGCCCACCTCGCGCCCTGCACCCCGGTCTTCGCCGAGTCGCTGCCGGGCGTGACCGGCGCCCGGCTGTGCTCACGGGAACTGGCCGAACGCGTCGACCCCGCCACCGCCCAGCTGCCCTGCGACGCGCAGACCGACGAGATCACCACAGTCGTGTGGCGCCGGCTGCGCCCGCTGCACCCCGGTCGCCTGTTCGAGGCCGTGGACGAGCTGGTCACCCAATCGGTGCGCTCCCGCGGGCGGTTCTGGCTGGCCAGCCGGCCAGATCGGTTGCTCGCCTGGGACGCGGTCGCCGGCGTCGTGTCGGTCGAGGATGCCGGGCCCTGGCTGGCCGCGTTGCCGGAGGCCGCCTGGGACATGGTCTCCCCCGGCCGCCGCACGGCCGCCGACCTCGACTGGGACCACATCACCGGCGACCGCGTCCAGCACCTGGTGTTCACCGGGCCCGACCTCGCCCGAGAGCGCCTCCACGCTCTGCTCGATGCCTGCCTGCTCACCGAGGAGGAGGCCCTGGCGGGCTCCGACGTGTGGGCCGGCCACGACGACCCCTTCGCCCACATCCTCGACCTCAAGGAGCTCGCATGAAGCCCCGCCGCACCCTCCGCAAGAAGAGCAACCCGCTGCAGGGCGTGCGCTACATCGACTACAAGGAGACCGACCTGCTGCGCAAGTTCATCTCCGACCGCGGCAAGATCCGCAGCCGTCGCGTCACCGGCGTCACGGTGCAGCAACAACGCCAGATCGCCCGCGCTATCAAGAACGCCCGTGAGATGGCCCTGCTCCCCTACGCCTCCCGGCCGCGTTCGTGATCAACACAGCGGACGGCGCCGTCGGACGTGGTCTGGCGCCCGGCGACGTCCTCTGACCGGTAGACCGTCGGCCCGTTCGGATCCGCGGCCATAGACCCACAGTGTGCTGCGGCCGCGGATCGAGCTGGCAAGAAGGAGCAGACCGGCTGGGACATAGGAGTGGATCCGCCCCGGGGCCGACATCATGCCGGCGAAGACATGTCTCCGGACCGGAGTTCGGCTCAGTCTGCCGCCGGGTCCGGCCGTCGCAGTTCCACAAGCCCATGCCCGAGTTCCCGGGCGACGAGTCCTGCAGCCGCCGCTTCCAAACCACGGTTGCCGGGCTCACAGGGAACATCGTGAAACGCCCGCTGCGATCGTCCAGGGTTTCTCCGTGTCGAGAACGGCACGACAGGTCATGGTCCATGCCCTCGAGGCCGGTGACCTTGACCGCGCCCTTCACCGGCTTCCTGCTGCGGTCGGCTTCCATGTCGAGGAGATCTACGGCGTGTGCACATCGTGCTGGACGGACGAGACGGAGCCCTCGACGGCCATGCGGTGACCTTCTGTGCCTCCTGCCCCATTGCGGCCGATCCAGGTGGCGATGCTAGGTTAAAATGAAAACCGTTGTCATTCCGACAAGGATCGACATGAACACCTCCCCCCTGCGTCGTCCCTCCGTGCTCGTCCTCGCGGGCCTGACTTCTGTGCTGCTGACCGGTTGCGGCGGCTCATCTTCTCCCGCGACATCTCCCGAGCCGGCCATGAGCGCGTCCATCGGCCCGGGCACGGTCGCCGTGGTGACCTCCACGAACGTGTACGGCGACATCGTCCGGCAGATCGGCGGCGACAAGGTCGCGGTGACCTCGTTCATCGCCAGCCCTGACCAGGACCCGCACTCCTTCGAGGCCAATCCGCAGAACCAGCTGGCTCTGTCCAAGGCCAAGGTGATCATTGAGAACGGCGGCGGCTACGACGACTTCATGGACACGATGCGCGATGCCGCCGGCAACACCTCGGCCCAGGTGCTGAACGCGGTCGAGATTTCTGGGAAGACCGCGGCGGACGGAGAGGAGCTCAACGAGCACGTCTGGTACGACTTCCCGTCCGTCGCGCGGCTGGCCGACTCGATCGCCGCCGCGCTGGGCAAGGCCGACCCCTCCGCAGCCGCCGCCTTCACCGCTGGAGCCGAGACATTCAAACAGAAGCTCAAGCCGCTGGAGGAGCAGGAGGCGGCCATGGCGGAGACGGCGAAGGGGACCGCCGTGGCGATCACCGAGCCGGTCCCGCGTTACATGATCGAGGCCTGTGGCCTGACCAACGCCACCCCCGAGGAGTTCAGCGAGTCCATCGAGGAAGGCAACGACGTCTCCCCCCGCGTCCTGCGGGACACCCTCGCCCTGTTCACCGGCAAGAAGGTCCAGGCCCTCGTCTACAACTCCCAGACCGCCGGCCCGGAGACCGAGAAGGTCCGCGAGGCGGCGACCGGCAACGGCATCCTCGTCGTCCCGGTCACCGAGACCCTGCCCTCCGGTGAGGACTACATCGGCTGGATGACCGCCAACCTCGCCGCGCTCGGCAAGGCCCTGGGGCGATGACCGAACAGTCGGGTGCCATCGCACCGCAGGCCACCTTCACCAGCGGAACACCCGTCGTCCTCAGCCTGACCGATGCGGAACTGCGCCGTGGCGAGCGCGTGCTGTGGTCCGGGCTGGATCTGGAGCTGCGCCGCGGCGAGTTCATCGCCGTATTGGGCCCCAACGGATCGGGCAAGACCAGCCTGCTGCACGCCATCCTGGGCCGGTTACCTCTCTCTGCCGGGACCCTGCTGATCGACGGCCGCCCGCCCCGGCGAGGCAGCGATCTGATCGGCTACATCCCCCAGCAGCGCGCCGTCGCCCCGCACATGCCGCTGCGCGCCCGCGACCTCGTGCGGCTCGGCGTCGACGGCCACCGCTGGGGTCTGCCCCTCGGCAGCAGAGGGCTGCGGCGTCGCATCGACGAGCTGCTGACCGAGGTGGGCGCGCACGCGTACGCGGACATGCCCCTCGGCCTGCTGTCCGGCGGCGAGCAGCAGCGGGTGCGCGTTGCGCAGGCCCTGGCCACCGATCCAGCGCTTCTGCTGTGCGACGAGCCTCTCCTCTCGCTCGACCCGCACCACCAGCACGCGATCGTCGACCTGCTCGACCGGCGGCGGCGCGCTCATGGCGCCGCAGTACTCTTCGTCACCCACGAGCTCAATCCGGTCCTGCCACTGGTCGACCGGGTGCTGTACCTGGCCGGGGGCCGATTCCGCGTCGGCACGCCCGACGAGGTGATGACGTCTTCCGTTCTGTCCGACCTGTACGGTGGCCCGGTCGAGGTGGTCCGGGCCCACGGCCGCTACCTGATCGCCGGTGCCCCCATCCCGCACCACCCCGACCACGCTGAAGGCGTCCAGTCATGAGCACCGACACCTGGCACCAGATCTTCAACTACGACGACTACGGGCAACTGCTGGCCCTCGTCGCCAACTCGATCCTCGCCGCGGCCGTGCTGGGTGTGGTCGGCGGCCTGATCAGTACGTTCGTGATGATGCGGGATCTGGCCTTCGCCGTACACGGGATCGCCGAGCTGTCCTTCGCCGGCGCTGCGGCCGCGCTCCTGCTCGGGGTGAACGTGGTGGCAGGATCCCTCCTCGGATCGGTCCTGGCCGCCGCGGTGATCGGTGCCATGGGGGTGCGCGTCCGGGACCGCAACTCCGCCATCGGCGTCCTGATGCCGTTCGGACTGGGACTCGGCGTGTTATTCCTGTCGCTGTACAAAGGCCGCGCCGCCAACAAGTTCGGGCTGCTCACCGGGCAGATCGTGGCCGTGGACACCCCGCAGACAGCCTGGCTGATCGGAGTGTCGGTCGTCGTCCTGCTCGTCCTGGCAGTCATCTGGCGTCCGCTGACCTTCGCCAGCCTCGATCCCGACGTCGCCGCCGCCCGCGGCGTGCCCGTTCGGGCTCTGTCCCCCGTATTCACCCTGGTGCTGGGTCTCGCCGTGGCCACGACCATCCAGATCGTCGGCGCTCTGCTGGTGCTTGCCCTGGTGGTCACCCCTGCGGCCGCCGCCATCCGGGTGACGGCCTCCCCTCGCCTGATCCCTCTGCTCAGCGTCCTGTTCGCCGTCGCGTCTGTGGTCGGCGGCATCCTCATCGCGTTGGGCAGCAGCATCCCGATCAGTCCGTATGTCACCACCATCGCCTTCGTCATCTACCTGGCCTGCCGCGCTGTGGGCGCCGTACGCACCCGTGGCGGCTGGGCGCGCAGACCCCCGGCTGTGGTCCCCGGCTGAGGCGATGGTGAGCTCCGTTCCTCCCCCGCCCGGTTCACGCGACTGCCATACGGAACTTTGACGGGGTCGCGTAGTGCCGATCCCAGGATCACCGCTGAAAAGTTCTGCCAGGATGAGGCGCATGCCGGACCGGGTTGTGGTGGAGTCCTCGACAGAGGTACCGCCCCCGGATTGGGGCCGTAGGTCGGCCGCACCTCCGGTGACGCCCTGGCTGTTCGCGCTCCTCGCCACGCTTCTCGTCATCGGCCGCCTGGTGCTGACACCCCTGCTCACGGCCCCGGTGCTGCAGACCTGGGCGACCGTTTTCGTGGCGATCTGCGTTCAGGCGTTGCCCTTCCTCGTCTTCGGCGTGCTGCTGTCGGCGGCCATCGCGGCCTTCGTCCCGCCGTCGTTCTGGACGAAGGCCCTGCCCCGCAACCCCTACGCCGCGGTCCCCGTGGCGGGGGCGGCCGGAGCGGTCCTGCCCGGCTGCGAGTGCGCCTCGGTCCCCGTGGCCTCGGGCCTGATCTCGCGCGGGGTCACCCCGGCGGCCGCGCTGGCGTTCCTGCTGTCGTCGCCCGCCATCAACCCCGTGGTCGTGGTCGCCACGGCCGTGGCGTTCCCCGGACAGCCGATGATGGCCGTGGCCCGGTTCGCCGCCTCGCTCCTGGTGGCGGTCGCGGCCGGCTGGCTGTGGCTGCGCTTCGGCCGGGCCTCGTGGCTGCGGGTGCCGTCCCGTACGGCCCCCGCCGGCTCGAAGTGGGCAGAGTTCCGCGACGCCATGCGGCACGACCTCCTCCACGCGGGCGGATTCCTGGTGATCGGCGGGATCACGGCGGCCACACTGAACGTGGTAGTGCCCCGCGCATGGCTGACCTCGGTGGCGGACGTCCCCGTGCTGTCGGCGGCCGTGCTCGCGCTTCTCGCGGTCGTCCTGTCGATCTGCTCGGAGGCCGACGCGTTCGTCGCCGCCTCACTCACCGCGTTCTCCCCTACGGCGAAGCTGGCCTTCCTGGTCGTCGGGCCGATGGTCGATCTGAAGCTCATCGCCTTGCAGGCGGGGACCTTCGGCCGGGCCTTCGCGATGCGGTTCGTTCCAATGACGTTCTTGCTCGCGGTCGTGGTCAGCTCGGCGATCGGAGGAGTCCTCCTGTGAGCCGCCTGTCCCAGAGTCTCGTGCTGACCCTGCTCGGCGGCGTCGTGCTCTGGATAACCGCCCTGACGACGTCATACCTCAACTACGTGAAACCCGGCTTCCGTCCTTTCCTGCTCGCCGCGGGGGTGGTCGTCCTCGCTCTCGGAGTCGTCGGCCTCGTCCAGGAGTGGCGGCGTCCGTACGCGAACGCTCACGACGAACACGTCCACGAAGGGACGGGGAAGCAGGCCGAGGGTCACGACCATTCACGGGCGCCGCAGGTGGGCTGGCTGCTGTCCCTGCCCGTCTTCGCGATCGTCTTGATCGCGCCCCCCGCGTTGGGTGCCTTCGCCGCTCGTGGTGAGGACGCGCCCATCCGGCCGCCGGCGACGACCGGCTCCTACGTCCCGCTCTCCGCGGAGAAGATCACTCCGATGGCGGTGGGCGAGTTCATCGGCCGGGCCTGGGACTTCCGCGAGCGCACCCTCACCGGCAAGAGGGTCCGGCTGACCGGCTTCGTCGTACGGTCGAGGAAGAAGGACCGCTGGTACGTCACCCGCATGCAGATGAGCTGCTGCGCGGCCGACGCCATCGCCCTCAAGGTGGCTGTGCGCGGCGCCGCTCCGCCGCCCGACGACACCTGGGTCGAGGTGACCGGCACCTGGGTCTCGCCAAGGTCCCGCAAGATCCCGAACGGAACCGTGCCACCGGAGATGACCGCCATCCAGGTGACGGAGATCCCAGAACCAAGCGAGCCGTACGAGTAAGCCGACACCACGCCCATGCCGAAATGCGGCCGGCCCTCATAGAGCAGCATGAGGGCCGGTCGACTTCCCCAGTGACGCAGTTCCGCGTCCGACCGAGGGTTCTCGTACCCGGTCGCGGTGACGAGCGCGTTTCGAAGGTGCCGAAGTGTGTTGTGCACGTCCTTGCCGGTGTCCTCGGGCCACAGGGCTGTGGTGAGCTGGTCGCGAGTGACTCCTGCGGGATCGAGAGCGGGGTACACGAGGGCGTTGAGCTGCAACCAGCCCAGCTCAAGGGGAGCGGACCGCCTGCGTACGTAGACGGTGGTGTGGCCGTCTCGGTGGCCGCGGGGGTGAGTCGCCGCCATGCTCTGAGGTGTCCACGGTTCATGAGTCGGCGGGCTCGTCGAGGTCGGACAGGTCGAGCACGAAGCGGTAGCGGACGTCGCCGCGGCCGAGGCGGTCGAGCGCCTCCTGGACGCGCGCCGAGGGCAGCACCTCGACGTCGGCCGTGATGGCGTGGTCGGCGCAGAAGTCCAGCAGTTCGGCGGAGTGGCGGCGGCCGCCGGTGCCCGAGGAGGTCAGCTTCTTGCGGCCCTGGACCAGGTCGAGGATCCGGACCGCCTGCTCCAGGGGGTAGCCGAGCAGGGCGAGGGTCCGTCCAGGGCCGCCATGCGCAGCAGCGGGGACAGGTCGTGCGCGGCGGGGATGGTGTCCAGGATGAGGTCGAACCTGCCGCGTGCCCGCTGGGTCTGCTGGTCGTCGCCGATCATCAGGGTGTCGACCGCTCCGAGCTTGTGGGCGTCGCCGGCTTTGCCGGGTGTGCGGCTGAGGACGGTGACCTCGGCGCCCAGCTCGGCGGCCAGCTTCACCCCCAGGTGCCCCAGCCCGCCGAGGCCGGCCACGGCGACCCGGCTCCCGGGCCCGATCCCGGCCGTGCGCAGGGGCTCCCAGACGGTGACCCCGGCGCACATCAGCGGGGCGGCGGCGGCCTGGTCGAGCCCGTCCGGCAGGTGGTAGGCGAACCGGTCGCGCACCACGTACTCGCGGCTGTAGCCGCCCTGGGTCCTGGTGCCGTCGACGCGGTCGGTCCCGCCGTAGGTGGTGACGGGGCCCTCGTAGCAGAAGTTCTCCTGTCCGATCCGGCACATCTCGCAGACCCCGCACGAGTCGACGACGGTCCCGACCGCGACCCGGTCGCCCACCGAGAACGCGGTCACCGCGGCGCCGACGGCGGTGACCGTGCCGGTGAACTCGTGGCCGGGGACCAGAGCGCCCTCGCCGAGAAGGCCGCCGATCCGGTGCAGGTCGCTGTGGCACACGCCGCAGTAGTCGACGCGGACCGCAAGGTCGTCGTCGCGCAGGTCGCGGCGCTCGATGCGGACGCGTCGCAGCGCGGTGGTGCCCTCGGTGCTCATCCAGCCGATGGTGGTACGCATGAATCCTCCAAACAGACTATTCGGTCTGTTCTTGAGCGTAGGTCACACTCGGTCGACAAGCAAACCAACCAGTCTGTCTGTTAAGCTGAGGTCATGCCCGAGCTGCCGACCACGCCGAAGGGCGCCGCGACCAGGCGCCGGATTCTGGACGCGGCCGCCGAGGAGTTCGCACAGCTAGGCATCGCCGGCGCCAGGATCGACCGCATCACCGCCACCGCGCGCACCAACAAAGCCCAGGTGTACGGCTACTTCGGCAGTAAGGACGGCTTGTTCGACGCGGTGATCGCCGACCACGCCGACCGGCTCATGAGCGCCGTCGCCTTCGATGCCGAGGACCTGCCCGGCTGGGCCGTGGGAATGTACGACGAGAACCTGCGGCATCCCGAACTGGTCCGCCTCATGGCCTGGCTGCGGCTGGAACGACGCCCGGCAGGACGCCTCACCGACACCCCCGACGACGAGCCGAAAGTCACCGCTATCGCCGCCGCCCAGGCCGCCGGACGGCTCCGCCAGGGCGACCCCCTCGACCTGATCGCCCTGGTCATCGCCATGGCCTGTGCCTGGTCCCCGGCCAGCGGCTTCTACACCGCCACCGCGGATGAGCCCGCCACCGACCACGACCGCCGCAGGGCCCTCCTGCGCGAGTGCGTCGCTCGCGCTATCGCCCCCTGACCGAGCATCCACCTGCCGTCCGGGACGGGCAGGCGCCGTCGGAGGTGACCAGCACTGCCGGCCGACGTGGACGTGGAGTCTGCGCTAGAGGTCCGGCTCCGCGTCGGCGTCGCCGATCACTGGACATCGATCTCGGGACGGTCGCCACTGTCGGTCACGTCGCCGGATACGACAACTCCATAGGACGGTGGGAAAATAGTTCATTGATTGATCGATGAACCGTTGTCGCTGAATCACGTGAGACACGTCCCCACCGAGCCTCGCAACCTGTGGTCGGTCGGTGGCTTCAAGGGAGGCCGAATGGCGACCAGCCCCATCGGGGCGGGGAGGCCGAAGACCCGCGGCATCGTGCTCAACAGGATCCGGAAGGCACGCACCATCAGCCGGGTCGAGCTCGCCGCCGACACCGGAGTCACGGCGGCGACCATCACCCAGGTCGTTCGTGAGCTCATGGACCTTGGGCTGGTCGTCGAGGTCGGGCGCGGCGCGTCGACCGGAGGCAAGCGTCCGACGCTGCTGCAGATCAACCCGCACGCCCGGTACGCCGTGGGAGTGCTGTTCGAACGCAACATCTGCATCATCGTCATCGTCGATCTGACCGGCCGGCAGGTGGCCAGGACCGCGTTCCCCGGAACGGCGCTGCTGCCTCCCGAGCAGGCACTCTCGCTGGTGGCCTCGCGTGTGGACGCCCTGATCGAGACCGCCGGAGTCGATCGCGGCAAAGTGCTCGGCGTGGGGCTGGCGACCTACGGACCACAGGACCGGCAGGCGGGCGTGCTGCTGACCCACCAGCCGACCGCCGAGTGGTTCCGATATCCGGTCGCGCCGCGCCTGTCCGAACTCCTGGGCCTGCCGGTGCTGCTCGACAACGACGCGGCGGCCGCGGCGATCGGCGAGTACTGGCTGGGGGCGGTGGAGTCCGGTACATACGGGTGCCTCTACATGGCCAGTGGCCTCGGCGGGGGCGTCGTCATCGACGGCGAGGTGTACCGCGGCGTCTCTTCCAACGCCGTCGAGATCGGCCACATCACCATCGACCTCAATGGAGGACCGTGCGATTGCGGCAACTACGGCTGCCTTGGAAACTACGTGGAACCCGCCGCCGTGATAAGGCAGGCGCTGAAGGAATCGAGCCTCGGTCAACGGCTTGAACTCGACCCTGCGGATACCGACGTCATGACCGGGTTCGCCCGCATCGCGACCGCCGCCGTCGCCGGAGACCCAGCGGCACGGACCTTGATCGAGCGCTCCGCCCGCCATCTGGGTACCGCCGCCGTCACGATGACGAGCCTGTTCGACCTCGACCTGATCGTGCTCGCCGGCCCCAGTTTCACCACCGCAGCGTCGATCTACCAGTCGGTGATCGAGGAGGAGGTGCAACGGCGTACCTTCGCCCGGCGGGCGCACCCGGTCCGGGTGGTCACCTCGGTCAGCAGCTCGGACGCGGCGGCGATCGGCGGCGCCGTGCTTGTCCTGCAGGGCGAGCTGGCCCTCCTCGAGCTGGACGTACGAGCCTGACGTCGCCGGCGCCGTCACACGGCGGAGTCGGGCACACGTGTCGTCTGGATGACGGCGGCGCCGAGGGGAGCCAATGTGATCTCCTCGGTTGCCGCGGCGCCCGTCAGCAGGTCGACTCCCGAGCGGTCCAGGGGAACGGTGACGTCCACGTCGGGGCTGTGGTTGAGCAGGAAGAGGTACTCGTTCCGCCCGCCCTCCCGTACCGTGCACTCGACGTGAGCGGGCAGGCCCGGGAAGGGATCCGTGACCCCGGCCATCCGGATCTGGTCCAGAAGGACGGCATGGAAGGCGGCGTCGTCTAGGAGAGTCGAGAAGTAGACGACCCGGCCGGAGCCGTAGGCGTTCGCGACGATCGCGGCGCGCCCCGCCAGCGGCCCGTCAGCGTATCTCGCCAGCGCGGTGCCGGTTTCCAGATGAATGTCCTCCCGCCACCAGCTCGCGGTGGCGGTGCGCCCGTCGGCGAACCGGACCGCGAACCGCTCTCCGGGACGCGCCGGCCAGTACTCGTCGATCTTCGCCCCGATGAGGTGACGGAATGCCCCCGGATAGCCGTCGGGGCGGACGCGGTCGCACTCGTCCACGACGCCTGAGAAGAAGGACATGACGACGGTGCCACCGGCGCGGGCGAACTCGGTTACGGCCGCGACGCCCTCGTCGTCGATCAGGTACGCGTTGGGGATGATCAGGACCTTGTACGGCGCCAGGTCGCTTCTGGGAGACACCACGTCGATCGTGTGGTGGTGTTTCCACAGCGGCCGATGGTGGCGCAGCACGATTTCGCCATAGTCGAAGTCGTCACGGGGCAGCCATCCGGTGTCCTCCAGCCCCCACCGGCCATTCCAGTCGAACAGGATCGCGACGTCGGCGCACCGCATCGTCGTACCCGCCACCGGGGCGAGGAGGCTCAGCTCGTGTCCCAGGTCGGCGATCTCCCGGAAGGTCCGCGAGTCCGGCCCGGAGTGAGGAACCATCGCGGAGTGGAAGCGCTCCACCCCGCCCCGGGCGGCCCGCCACTGGAAGAACATCACCGAGTCGGATCCATGTGCCAGCGCCTGCAGCGAGCCGAGCCGCATTCGCCCAGGTTCCTTGGCCAGGTTGACGTCTCTCCAGTTGACGGCGCTCGCGGCCTGCTCCATGACCATCCACGGCTGACCGTTCTTCAGTGAGCGGAACATGTCGTAGTGGAATGCGGTCGATATGTGCGATTCGGAATCGCCGGGGTCGGGGTAGACGTCGAGGGCGGCGACGTCCTGTTCCGGCGCCCATCTCCAGTAGTCCGCGTGCGGGTAGAAGGACATCAGGTTGGTCATGACGGGGATGTCGTCGCGGAAGGAGCGGAGGATGTCACGCTCGGCGAGGTAGCACTCGAGCAGGGAGTCGGAGGTGAAGCGCCGGAAGTCGAGGCGGCGAGCGGGGTTCATCCAGACGTTCATGACGTTGGCCACCTCGATCTGGTTCCAGTCCGTGTAGACCTGGCCCCAGAAGCTAGTGGTCCAGGCGGCGTTGAGGGTGTCGAGGTCGCCGTACCTGCGCCGGAGCCAGCGGCGGAAGCCGTCGGCGGCGGCCTCACTGTACGACGTGGGGCCGTACTCGTTGTTGACATGCCACATCGCGAGAGCCGGGTGGAAGGAGTAGCGCTCGGCGAGCCGGGTGACGATGTTCGCGGCGTACTCACGGTAGACAGGGGAGGCATGGTCGAAGTGCTGACGGCTGCCCAAGCCGAGAGGCCGGCCGTCCTCCATGATGGGGAAGACCTCCGGGTGCAGTTGGGTGAGCCAGGCGGGCGGCACGGCGGTGGGGGTGGCCAGGTTGACGCTGACGCCGCCCTCGTGCAGGAGGTCCATGACCTCGTCAAGCCAGCCGAACTCGTACTCACCGGGCTCTGGTTCGATCGCGACCCAGGCGAAGATCCCCAGCGAGACCAGGTTCACCCCGGCCTCACGCATCAGCCGGACGTCCTCCCGCCAGGTGGCGCGGTCCCACTGCTCAGGGTTGTAGTCGCCTCCGTAGGCCAGGCCGCCCAGGCGGCTCCTGAAGGCGTGCATACGAGGGTTGGTCATGTGACGCTCCTTGGCGAGCCGTTACGGGCCCAGCCACCGCGGTCCGATGGCTGGGCCCGGCACTGTCACCTGCGGTCAGGACAGGTGATCACGCGTACGGGTTCTGGGTGAGCAGGTGCGCCTTGTAGCCCTCGCCGATGCCGGGCTCGGGCGTGCCGGCGTAGTCCTTGATGAGCACCGCGCCCGTGCTGCAGCCCCACGGGCTCCAGGTCCAGGCGAGGTACGACACGCCGTTCTTGTCCGCCCACTTCGTGAGCTGGTCCATGTAGTCGTAGCCGCAGTTGTCCGCGCCGAACTCACCGGTCACCACGGGGACCTTCGCGGCGAGCGGAGCGATCTGGCTGTCCCAGCAGGACGCCGTGGCGCAGGCGTTGAAGCTGTAGGAGTGCCAGGATGCGGCGATGTTGTTCAGCGGGTCGTTCGGCTTGTACGCCAGCCACTCCCGCATGTCGTTGGCCCACTCCAGGCCGCCCACCATGAGGACGTTGGTCGCGCCGGTCGCCCGGACGGCGTCGACGAGGTCCTGCATGCCGGCCACCTCATAGGGAATGCCGGTGCAGGTGCCGCCGTCACGCAGGCACTGCCAGCCCAAGGTCTTGTTCCAGTCGCTGCCGACCTCCGGGTACGGCTCGTTGAACAGATCGAAGACCACCGCGTCGTTGCCCTTGAAGGTCTTCGCGACGCCGGTCCAGAACTGGGGAGCGTACTGCGCGTCCGGCATCGGCTTCTGGCACGTCGCGGTGGCGTCCTTGCAGTGCCAGTCCGGTCCGTTGCTGTAGGCGCCCGAGGTCCAGTGCAGGTCGAGGATCGGCGTGATGCCGTTGGCGACCAGCAGGTCCGCGTACTTCTTGACCTCCTGCTGGTAGGCGGCGCCGCTGGGCGAGCCGTTGAGGCCGAGCCAGCACTCCTCGTTGAGCGGGATGCGGACGGCGTGGATGTTCCAGCTCTTCATCGCGTCGACCGACGCCTGGTCCACCGGGCCGGAGTCCCACATCCCCTTGCCCTGGACGCAGGCGAACTCGCCGCTGGAACGGGAGACGCCCAGCAGCCGGTACGGCTTCCCGGCCGCCGTCACGATCTTGTTGCCGGAGACGTGCAGCTGCGGTGCGGGGCCACCGGGATCAGTGCTGGGACTCGCGCTGGGACTTGAGCTGGGGCTCGCGCTGGGACTTGAGCTGGGGCTCGCGCTGGGACTTGAGCTGGGGCTCGCGCTGGGACTTGAGCTGGGACTTGCGCTGGGGCTGGGGGACTGGCCGGTGCAGGCGACACCATTGACCTTGAACGCGGTGGGAACCGGGTTGCTCCCGCTCCATTTGCCGATGAAGCCGATCGACACCGAGGCGCCGGTGGCCACCTTGGCGTTCCAGCTCAAGCTCTTGGCGGTGACGTGGGCGCCGGTCTGCGACCAGTCGGCGCTCCAGCCGTTGTTCACACCCTGACCGGCACTGGGGAAATCGAACTCCAGCGTCCAGCTGGTCAGCGGGTCGCCCAGATTGGTGATCGAGACGTCACCCTGGAAGCCGCCCGACCACTCACCTGCGACCTTGTATTTCACTGAGCAGCCGCCGGCGGCGGCCGAGGCCGGTGCATTCACGAGCGCGGCGCCCGCGGCCACGAGGCCGACGGCCGCCGTCACTAACGCGACGCGGTGTTTCATTGGGCTTTCCTCTTTCTCCTTTGCGGATCCGGAGATCTGCCGCCTCACGACTGGATCCGATGGTCGTAGGCGGGAGCCTCGCCGGCGGCCACGACAGCCGCCGCATCGATGTCGAACGAACGGCCACGCGCCTCCGGGTCCGGCGAGGCGGCGGCCAGGAGCCGGGTATAGGGGTGCCGCGGGGCGAGGATGACCTCGTCGGCCGGGCCGCGCTCCACGACCCGGCCTCGGTAGAGCACGAGGATGTCGTCGGAGAAGTGCCGTGCGGTGGCCAGGTCGTGGGTGATGTAGAGGACGGCGAGGTTCTCCTCGCGCTGCAGGCGCGCCAGCAGGTTCAGCACGCCCAGCCGGATGGAGACGTCCAGCATGGACACGGGCTCGTCGGCCACGATCACCTTCGCCCCCGGCGCGAGCGCGCGGGCGATGGCGACCCGCTGCCGCTGGCCGCCGGACAGCTCGTGCGGGCGGCGGTGGACGATGTCGCGTGCCGGTAGGTTGACCCGTTCCAGCAGGTCACCGGCCTTCTCCCGGGCCTCGGCCCCGGTACGGGCCTGCCCGTGCAGCAGCAGCGGGCGGATCAGATGGTGCTCCACGGTGTGGAAGGGGTTCAGTGAGGAGAACGGGTCCTGGAACACCATCTGCACGTGGTCGCGGTACGCCCGATCGGACACCCGGCCGCCGTCGTCGTCGTTCAAAACGACCTGTCCGGCGGTGGGCCGTTCCAGCCGGGCGATGATCCTGGCGATCGTGGACTTGCCCGAACCCGACTCCCCGACCAGGGCGACCGTACGGCCGGGCGAAAGCGTGAACGAGACGTGGTCCACGGCCCGCAGCCGCCGTCCGCGCAGACCGGTCCGGATGCGGAAGTCCTTGACGAGGTCCTGCACGTCGAGCGTGGTCACCGTGCACCTCCGGTGGCCTCACCGGTGCGGACGAACGCGCCGCGCTCACCCGTGAGGCTGGGGAACGATTCGAGCAGGCGCCGGGTATAGGGATGGCGGGGTCTGGCGAGGATTTCCTCAGCCGCCGCGCACTCGACGATCTCCCCGCCCAGCATCACGGCGATGCGGTCGCTCACCTCGAGCAGAAGGGGAAGGTCGTGGGTGATGAGCACGATCCCGAATCCCAGCTCGTCGCGCAGGCGCAGGATCTCGCGGAGGATGCCTCGTTGCACCACCACGTCCAGGGCGCTGGTCGGCTCGTCCATGATCATGACTTGCGGGTCGAGCAGCATGGCCATCGCGATCATGACGCGCTGTCGCATGCCTCCGGACAGCTCGTGGGGGTAGGAGCGCAGCCGCGCGGGGTCCACGCCCACCAGCTCCAACGCCCTGGCGCAGCGCGCCCGGCGATCGCTCCGCGAGAGCTGGGGGCGATGCGTGGTGAGTACGTCCTCCAGTTGCGCCCGGATCGTCATGACAGGGTTCAGCGAGTTCATCGCTCCCTGGAACACCACCGACATCTGCGACCACCGGAAGGCCCGCAGCTCGCCGGACGGCAGGGCGAGCATGTCGGTGTCCCCGCCGTCCCGGTGATGAAAGGTGACCGATCCGGCGGTGACCTCCGCCGGCGGCCGGTGCAGGCGGTTGATCGCGTACGCGAGCGTCGTCTTCCCGCTGCCCGACTCGCCGGCCAGGCCCAGAATCTCGCCCCGCCGTACCTCCAGCGACACGTCCTTGACCGCCCGTACCGTGTTTCCGTAGGTCACCGACAGGTTCCGCACACTCACCACGACATCCTGCGAGGGCCGCCCGACCGGCGCCGGCTCGCGCCGCGGGCGCCGGATCCGGCGGGGTACGGCGCGCAGCTTGGGGTTGGTGATCTCGTCGATGCTGAAGTTGATCAGTGCGAGGCCGCATCCGAACAGCGCGATGATCAGGCCCGGTGGCGCGAACCACCACCACGCGCCGCGTTGCAGCGCGAAGCCGTTCTGGGCGTAGTAGAGCATCGTGCCGAGGGTGGAGGAGTTCGAAGCACCAAGCCCGAGGAACGACAGACCGGCCTCTGACAGGATCGCCGCGATCACCGAGAAGACGAACTGGGAGGCCAGCAGCGGCAGGAGGTTCGGCAGGATCTCGACGGTGATGATCCGCCATGCCGGCTCCCCCGCCACGCGGGCGGCCAGGACGTACTCCCGGTTGCGCAACGTCAGCGTCTGCGCGCGAAGCACCCGGGCCGACCCGGCCCATCCGGTGATCGCGAGCACCACCGCGATGGTCCAGGCCCCCCGCTGCTCGGGCGGTACGAACGCGGAGATGACGATGACCAGTGGGAGGCCGGGTATCACCAGCATCACGTTGGAGAACAGGGAGAACGCCTCGTCCACAACGCCGCCGGCATAGCTGCCCACGATGCCGAACAGCGCCGACAGGACCGTGGCCATCACGCCGACGAGCACGCCGATGTAAAGCGATCCCCTGGTCGCGTACGCGATCTGGGCCAGCACGTCCTGGCCCATCTGCGTGGTGCCGAGGACGTGGCCTCCGCCGGGCGGAGTCAGTCCGATGTCGTTGATCGCGTCCGGATCGCCGGCGAAGAGCGGGCCGGTGACGCCGAACAGGATGATCGCGGTGATCAGGGCGAGCCCGGTGACCAGTTTGGGCGACGACCGGGGCAGCACGGCGCGCCGGGGCGCCGAGGAATCCGGACCGGGATCGGTCATGCGTTCCCTCCCGCGCGGGTTCGGGGGTCGATGACGCCGTAGAGCAGGTCGACCACCAGATTGGCTCCGAGCACCGCCACGGTCGTGACCAGGAAGATGCCCTGCATGAGCGCGTAGTCGTTGTTCTGTACGGCCTCAAGCAGCTTGGAGCCGATGCCGGGGTAGGAGAACACCTGTTCGGTGACGATGGAGCCGGCCACCACGAACCCGAGGGAGATGGCGAACCCGGCGATCGACGGCAGTGCCGCGTTGCGTGCGGCGTACCAGATCATCACGCGCCTGTTCGGCAGCCCCTTCGCGGTGGCGGTGAGCACGTAGTCCTCGGACAACGTGGACACCATCATGTTGCGTAGTCCCAGCAGCCAGCCGCCCACCGAAGAGATCACGATCGTGAGCGCGGGCAGGATGCCGTGGTGGACGGCCGAGCCGAGGAAGTCGAGGTTCCACCCGGGGGTGAAGTCGACGTCGTAGCCGCCGATGAGCGGGAACCAGCCCAGCGCGGACCCGAAGACGGCGACGAGGACGAGCGCCAGCCAGAAGTACGGCACCGCCGCCAGCACCGTGGTCGCGGGCACCAGCGAGTCGAGCCAGGTGCCCCGCCGCCAACCCACCACCATTCCCAGCCCGGCGCCGACCAGGACCGACAGCACCGTCGCGATGCCCACCAGCACGACCGTCCAGGGCAGGGAGGTCGCGATGACCTCCGAGACGGGCACCGGGTAGGCGCTGACCGAGATTCCGAAGTCGCCGTGCAGCATGTTGCCGAGATAGGACAGATACTGCTTGGTCAACGGCTCGCCCGTGTCGGTGCCGAGCAGCAGTTCGTAGGCTCTGCGAGCCTCGGGGTTCACCGAGCCGCCCCGCTGCTGCAGCTTCGCCATCAGGATGCTCACGGGGTCGCCCGGCATCATCCGGGGGATGAAGAAGTTCAGTGTGACCGCCGCCCACAGGGCGGCCAGGTAGAAACCGAACTTGCGGAGGTAGTACCGCATCGGCTCACTTGCCCGTGGGCCTGAGCCGTAGATAGATCTCCGAGGCGTCCGGGGCCTGCCAGGCCGCCGGGAAGGCGTACAGGTCCTCCTTGGTCGGCCAGCCGGTGAACTTCCTGGCGTTGTAGATGTTGATCGTCCCCTGGGTGAGCAGCGGGACATAGGGCATCGACTGCTCGACGCGGGTCTGGATCGTGTCGAAGTACGGCTGCCGCGCCGCGGTGTCCGAGATGTTGATCTTCTTCAGTTCGGCGATGGCCTTGTCCACGTCAGGATCGGAGAAGCGGCTGATGTTCGCGCCGGGCGTCCCGCCGACCTTGTCGGTACTGTCGGTGCTGTAGAAGTAGCTGTAGACGTAGAACGGGTCGGCGGCCGGGCCCTGGTACAACGAGTCGAGCATCAGCTCGAAGTCGCCACGCCCCCGCGCGTCGGCCCATTCGTTGTACGACAGCTGTTGCACGGTCACCTTGATGCCGGCCTTCGCCAGCTGCTGACCCAGTGTGTCGGCCGCGGTGATGTAGTCGGTCCATCCTGCGACCGTCTTGAGTGTCAGCTTGACGGGCTTGCCGTCCTTGACGTAGATCCCGTCGGCGCCCTTCGCGTAGCCCGCGCTCTCGAGGATCTGCTGCGCCCTCGCCGCGTCCGGTTGCATCGGCGCGACCTTGTTCTGCAGCCGGCCGGAGATGACCGCCTGGTCCCGCTGCAGCAGGGCCATGCTCGGCGAGATCTCGGCGCTGGTGTTCTCGAAGGCCAGCGCGTTCAACTGGGTCCGGTTGACGGCATGGTAGATCGCCTGGCGGACGGCAGGGTCGGTCTGCGGGCCCTTGCACCCCAGCTCGGCATTGGCGCAGGTGTCCAGCACCATCTGGTTCACCGGAGTGGTGATCAGCTTGTACCCGGGATAGCTCTGCTCCACGTTCGCGATGTCCGGCACCGGTCCGGTCTGCCAGTCGATCTGGCCGGCCTTGAGCGCGGTGGCGCCGGACTGGTTGCCCGAAAGCGAGGGGAAACGGATCTTCTTCACGGCGGGCTCGCCACCCCAGTAGTCCGGGTTCGCCTTCAACGTGAACGCCTGGGGCTTGAGCTCATCCACCACGTAGGGCCCGGTGCCGACGGGCTCGCGCAGCTGTTCCTTCGTGGGGTCGGGAATGTCCTTCCACTTGTGCTCGGGCACGATCCAGATCCGGCCGAGCACCTGCGGGCCGTCCACGAAGGCCGGCTCGTCGAACTTGATCACAACGTGGGTGGCGTCGGTGGCGGTCGCCTTACCCTGGTAGCCCGTGCCGTTCATGGCCTTGTGCTCCGTGATCATTTTCAACGTGAACACGACATCGTCAGCGGTGAACGGCCGGCCGTCGGACCACTTGACGCCGCTGCGCAGCGAGATCGACAGCTCCGTACCGTCGTCGTTCCAGGAGAAGCTCTCGCCGAGCCGGGGCCTGGGTGCGCCCTCGCTGCGCACGGTGTTGTAGAAGAACAACGGCTCGAAGATCGTTCCCCCGCCGCCGAGGGCCCCCGGCAGGTACGGGTTGAAGATGGGCTGGATGTCACCTGATCCGCCGGTGTACACGACCAGAGGCTCGGAGGAGGCCGCAGAGCCGCCTGCCCCGGACGTCGCTCCGGCCGCCTGCCCCGGCGAGCCTCCGGACGAGGAGCATCCGGCGACCAGTATCAACGCAGCGAGTCCAGCCGCCGCGCGGGGTGTCTTGATGGACATAGCGCGAAGTCCTCTCGAACGATGCTGAGCATTGTTAATTTGCCGACTTAAGTAAGTCAACGGGTCGTGAAAATTTCAGAGCAGGCGGCTCCGGCGTAGTGTGCGGCTCTATGGGGTCTCGGAGCGGGCTTGCAGCTCGCCGCAGGCCGACGGGATTCAGGCCAAGGCGGGGTGGCAGTGAGCGCAGGAGCAAGGGCGAAGCCGCACGCGAGCAGCAAGGCCGCCGTCCTGGACGCGATCAGGGCCGCGGGCACGATCAGCCGCGTCGGGCTGGCCACCGCCACCGGCTTCACCGGGCCCACGATCTCGGCGCTGGTCCGCCGGCTCATCGAGGAGGGCCTGGTGGTGGAGACCGGCCGCGCCGAGTCGACGGGTGGCAAGCGGCGGATCCTGCTCCAGCTCAACCACACCGCCCGCTACGCGGTGGGCGTGCATCTCGACCACGGCGCCATGACGTACGTCCTGACCGATCTCGCCGGAACCGTGGTGGCCCGAATTGTGCGGCGCGGCGCCGGCGCGGAGGAGCCGGACACCGTCGTGTCGCGGACGGCCGAGGAGATCTCCAGGCTGATCGAGAGCATCGGCGTGCAGCGCGGACGCGTGCTCGGCGTCGGCCTGGTCTCTCCTGGTCCGCGCAGCTCCGCTCCTGGGGTGGGCCTCGCTCCGCCGACCATGCGGCACTGGGAGGGGTTCCCGCTGGGCGAAGCGCTGGAGCGAGCGACGGGCCTGCCGGTGGTGCTCGACAACGACGCCACCGCCGCGGCGCTGGGTGAGCACTGGTCGGGCGGCTTCGGCGGCGCCACATCGGCGGCGGTCGTCCATCTCGGTACCGGGATCGGCGCCGGCCTGGTCATCAACGGCATCACCTACCGCGGCCCTAACGGCAACGCGGGCGAATTCGGGCACATCTGCGTCGATATGGACGGCCCCGAGTGCTGGTGCGGAGCCCGGGGCTGCGCGGAGGTGATGGCCGGCACGGCCGCGGTGGTGACGGCCGTGCAGGCGGACGCCGCGCTGGCCGAGGCCGTCGGCCTGGGGACCCGTCGGAGGCGCGTCTCGACCGTCGCCGACTTCGCCGCGATCAGCCGGGCGGCCTCCAGGGGCGAGCCGGGAGCCCTGGCGCTGCTGGAGAGGTCGGCCCGCTACATCGCGGCGGCGGCCCGCAGCCTGACCAACATCATGGACCTCGAAGTCCTCGTGCTGACCGGGCCGGGCTTCGCGATCGCGGGCTCGGTCTACCTCCCCGTCGTCCAGCAGGAGCTTCAGCGGACGGCCTTCTCGCGCGCCGCGCAGCCTGTGGACGTACGGCTCTCACGCTCGGCCGCCACCGCTTCCGCCGTCGGCGCCGCCGCGCTGGTGCTTGAGTCGGAACTGGTGCCCCTCAGCCAGGCCGCCCGTCTGCCGGAGAGGCTGGACGCCGAGCCCGTCGCGCTTCCCTATTCCCTCGTCGCATCAAAGGTTGACTAACTTCGATAGATTAAGTAAGCAAGTGACTCGCAGATGGCTACTCGGCACCCGAGGGAAGAGGGCACATGATCCGCGAGATGTTGCACGACGGGTGGCGTCTGCGGGTGGCCGGAGGATCCGTCCCGGAGGCGGTCGCCGACTGCGACATCCCGGCGCGGGTGCCGGGCGGCTCTCACCTGGATCTCATGGCGGCGGGTCTTGTCCCGGATCCGTACCTGGACCGGAACGAAGCGGAACTGGTGTGGATGCACCGCGCCGACTGGAGGTACGCGACGACCTTCCAGACGTCGGCCGCGCGGCCTGGCGAGCGAGTGGACCTGGTGTTCGACGGCATCGACACGGTCGCGATGGTGCACCTCAACGGACGGCTGCTCGGCCATACCGCGAACATGCACCGCGGATATCGCTTCGACGTGGGCGAGATCCTGCAGGACGGCGCGAACGAACTCGTGGTGACGATCCGCTCCGCCCTGAACCACGCCGAGGAGGTGGAGGAGAGACTGGGCTCGCGCATGCGCGCCTATCCTCACCCCTACAACGCCGTCCGCAAGATGGCCTGTTCATTCGGCTGGGACTGGGGCCCCGACCTGCAGACAGCCGGCATCTGGAAGCCGGTGGGGCTGGAGCGTTGGGACAGCGCCCGGCTCTCCCGCGTACGCCCGCTGGTGACTGTGGACGCCGATGGCACCGGCCGCGTCGAGGTACACGTGGAGCTCGACAGCGTCCGCGACGGCCGTTACAGCATCAGGGCCGATGTGGGAGGCCGTTCCGAGCAGGTGCCCGTGTCCGGAGGCGCGGCGACAGTCACCGTGCTGGTACCGCAGGTGAGACTGTGGTGGCCAGTCGGCTACGGTGACCAGCCGTTGTACGACCTGACGATCACACTGCTGGAGGACGACCAGCCGGTGGACATCGCCCAGCGACGTGTCGGCTTCCGCACGATCGCCCTTGACACCGAACCCGACTCGACAGGCAGCCCGTTCACCTTCGTCGTCAACGGCAGGCCCGTCTTCGCCAAGGGCGCCAACTGGATTCCCGACGACCACTTCCTCACCCGAGTCGATCGCGAGCGGATCGCCCGGAGAGTCGACCAGGCCGTGGCCGCGAACATGAACATGCTGCGGGTCTGGGGCGGCGGCATCTACGAGAGCGACGACTTCTACGACGTCTGCGACGAGCGTGGGGTGCTCGTATGGCAGGACTTCCCCTTCGCCTGCGCCTTCTATGCCGAGGAGGAGCCGCTGCGGAGCGAGGTCGAGGCCGAGGCGCGGGAGAACGTCACCCGCCTGGTCTCCCGCCCCTCGCTGGCACTGTGGAACGGCAACAACGAGAACCTGGAGGCTTTCGCGGAGTGGCCCGGCTGGCGCGACACACTTCAGGGACGCACCTGGGGCCTCGGCTACTACACGGAACTGCTGCCGAGGATCGTGGCGGAGCTCGACCCCACCCGGCCCTACACGCCCGGTAGCCCCTACAGCCCCGGCAACTCACGGCCGAACGACGACGACCACGGCACCCGGCACGAATGGGCCGTCTGGAACAGGGTCGACTACACCCACTACCGCGACCACATCCCGCGCTTCTGCGCCGAGTTCGGCTTCCAGGCACCGCCCACCTGGCGCACCTTGACCAGGTGGATCCACGACGAGCCGATGACGCCGACCTCACCGGGGTTCCTGCTCCATCAGAAGGCCGAGAACGGCGACGTCAAGCTCGACCGGGGGATGGAGCCACACCTTTCCGTGCCCGCCGCTTTCGAGGACTGGCACTGGGCGGCACAGCTCAACCAGGCCCGCGCCGTCGCGTTCGGCGTCGAGCACTTCCGCTCCTGGTGGCCGCGCACGGCCGGGGCGCTGGTGTGGCAGCTCAACGACTGCTGGCCGGTCACTTCCTGGTCGGCGGTGGACGGCGATGGACGGCCCAAGCCCCTCTACTACGCCCTCAAGCACGCCTTCGCGCCTCGGCTGCTCACCGTTCAGCCGAGGGACGGCCGGACGGTTCTGATCGCCGTCAACGACCACGACGAGGCCTGGACGGGGACGGTTGTCGCGCTCCGGCAGACGCTCGCCGGTAACGTACTGGCCGGCGCCGACCTGACCCTCGTTGTGCCGCCCCGGTCGGTGGGTACCGTCGAACTGCCCGGCGACCTGCTCGAGCCTGCCGACGTGAAGCGGGAGGTGCTGGTGATGACCGTCGGTGACGTCCGCGTCTGTCACGTGTTCGCGGAGGACCGGGACCTGGTGTACGAGCCCGCGCCGCTCGTCACGGCGGTCAGGAGGCTGCCCGGCGGCTACGAGGTCGAGGTGCGAGCCGTCTCCTTCACCCGCGACATCGCGCTGCTGGCCGACAAGGTCGCCGCCGACGCCCTGGTGGACGACATGCTGGTTTCACTGCCTGCCGGACAGTCGCACACCTTTCTCGTGCGAACCTCCGGCGTGCTGGACGACCCGTCCGCCCTGACCGCTCCCGGCGTGCTGTGCAGCGCCAACGCCCTGACGGCGGTCGCGACGTGAGCGCGGGTACCCCTGTCGGCCTGGTGCTCGCCAGGCCACCACGCCTGCTCGGTGCGGAGCCGTTCTTCCTGGAGTTCATCGCGGGCATCGAGGAGTTGCTCGCCGAGCACGACCGTTCCGTGCTGTTGCATGTCGTCAACACACACGAGGCCGAGATCGCCGCGTACCGCCGGTGGGCGGACAACCGCATGGTCGACGCCGTGGTGCTGGTGAACCGTACGGTCGAGGACGTCAGACCCGCGGTCCTTCGCGAGATCGGGCTGCCGGCCGTGGTGGCGGGCGAGCCGGAAGGAGACACCCCGGCCGTCCGCACGGACGACGTCGGCGCGGTGCGGGAAGCGGTCGCCCACCTCAGCAGGCTCGGGCACCGTCGCATCGCACGGGTCAGCGGTCCCACCGCCTTGATCCATACCCGGATCCGCACCCGAGCCCTGCTCGACAGCATGAGGTCGGCCAGCATCGAGCCGGTCATGTTGGAGGGGGACTACTCGGAGGAATCGGGGGCGAAACTCACCGCCAAGTTACTGGAGCGGCCCGACCCTCCCACAGCGATCATCTACGACAACGACCTCATGGGGGTCGCAGGCCTGGGCGCGGCCAAGGATCTGGGTTGTGATGTTCCCCGCGACCTCAGTCTGATCGCCTGGGACGACTCCAGCATGTGTCGCCTGGCATCGCCTCCGCTCACCACCATGAGTCTCGACGTGCACCTGTTCGGACAGTTGGTCGCCGCGTCTCTGCTGGAACTCGTCGAGGGAGGCCCGGTCGCGGAACGCCGGTGCCCGACCGCCACGCTCATCCCCCGAGGGACCACCGCACCGGCGAGCGCCGGATGAGGAGAGCGTCACCCCACCCGCCTGCCGGCCCCTCCCTACCCGGTACCCCTGGCTTGGAGCTTTGGTGATCGCTTTGTCCGCGGACGGCGTCGGCGTCGTCCTCGAGCTCGCCGGCCCGCGTCCGCCGCGGGTGTTGCACTGGGGTGTCTGCCCAGGACCGCTCACCGGGCTTCCGCCGGTGCCCGGCCAGGATGTGGTGCCCGGCCAAGGCGACGGCTGGTTCGGCCGACCGGTGCTGTCCGGGCGTCACGACAGCGGCTGGCGTCCGTCCCGGTTCACCTTGGCCGAGGCCGTCACCGTGAACGGAAGCCGTGTCGAGGCGCTTGCCAAGGACCCTGACTGTGGCCTCGAACTGACCACCGAGATCGAGCTGACGGCTCAGGGTGTGCTGCGGATGCGCCACACGCTCCTCAACACCGCCACCTCGCCGTACTCGCTGGATCGCCTGGCCTGCCTGATGCCGCTGCCCGCGCAGGCCGGCGAGGTGCTCGACTTCGCCGGCCGCTGGGCCAGGGAGCGGTCCCCGCAGCGGGCGCCGCTGCGCCAAGGCGCCTGGTCACGAGAGAACCGCCGTGGCCGGACCTGGTTCGACGCCGGCCCGCTCGTCGTCGGCACTCCGGGGTTCGGGTTCCGGACCGGCGAAGTGTGGGGGGTGCACATCGCCTGGAGCGGCAACCAGGTCCAGTACGTCGAGCGGCTCCCGGAGGGGGACAGCGTGCTCGCCGCCGGCGAGCTGCTCGAACCCGGCGAGGTACGGCTCGGCCAGGGGGAGTCGTACAGTACGCCGTGGGTGTACTTCGCGGCCTCCGACGCCGGTCTGGACGGGTTGAGCCGCAGGTTCCACGCCATGCTGCGCGCCCGGGCGACTCATCCCGGATCGGCGCGCCCGGTGACGATGAACACCTGGGAGGCGGTCTACTTCGACCACCGCGAGGACCGCCTGCTCGCGCTCGCCGACGCCGCGGCGGAGGTGGGCGCCGAGCGGTTCGTCGTCGACGACGGCTGGTTCCGCCACCGTAGGAGCGACGACGCGGGCCTGGGCGACTGGTACGTGGACGAGACCGTCTGGCCCGACGGCCTGCACAAACTGGTCCGGCGGGTGCGCGAGCACGGCATGCAGTTCGGGCTGTGGTTCGAACCCGAGATGGCCAACCTCGACTCCGATCTGGTTCGTGCCCACCCGGACTGGCTGCTGGCCGACCCGCAGCGGTGGCCGCTACCCCGACGCAACCAGCACGTTCTGGACCTGGCGCATCCCGAGGTGTACGCCTACCTGCTGGAACGGATCAGCAGCATGGTGGCCGAGTACGACATCGACTACATCAAGTGGGATCACAACCGTGACCTGGCCGAGCCCGTGCATGAAGGCGTGCCCGGTACTCATGCGCAGACCGAGGCCGTCTACCGGCTGCTGGACGGGCTGCGCGCCCGGTTCCCCACGCTGGAAATCGAGTCGTGCTCCTCCGGGGGCGCCCGGGCCGATCTCGGCATTCTGGAGCGCACCGACCGTGTCTGGGGCTCGGACAACATCGACCCCATCGAACGCCAGCACATCCAGCGGTGGACCAGCCTGCTGCTGCCGTACGAGCTGATCGGCTCACACGTCGGCTCCTCCCCATCCCACCTCACAGGGCGCGTCACCACGCTCGGTTTCCGGGCTGCCACCGCTTTGTTCGGACATGCCGGTATCGAGGCCGACATCACCGCATGGGCGCTCACCGAGCGGGCTGCGCTGGCCGAGTGGATCGCCCTGTACAAGGAGCTACGCCCACTGCTGCACACCGGCGAGGTGGTGCGGGCCGACCACCCCGACCCTGCCGCATGGGTCCACGGCATCGTGGCCCTCGACCGGAGCCGGGCCGTGTACTCCTATGTGCAGCTGGAGACCGGCGTCGTGGAGCGGACGGCGCCGATGCGACTACCGGGGCTCGACCCCGACGCCGAGTACGTCGTCGAGGCCATCCCCGGCGAGGTGTCCGGCCCTCTCGACCGTCATCCCGACTGGGCGTCGAGCCATGTGCGGCTCACCGGCCGCGCCCTCGCCGCCATCGGCCTTCCCGCCCCACGGTTCGCCGACAGACCAGGCACCGCCTTCCTGTTTCTCTGCCTCCGGGTCTGAGCGGCAGCAGTGAATGGCGCGAAATGAAGTACGGTCCAGCGCCATGGCTTCCAATACATAGAAAGCGTCGATAAGGCATCCGCCGATCGCTGCGGTCAACGGGCAGAAATGGGACGGCGAATGAATCTTTCACGATATTGTCGCTGTTTGCCCAGTTCGGAGTGCCTGTGCGTGACGCAATGGTGCAGTCGGTTTTTTTTCACCCGAGAATTGGCGGGACGGTAGAACTCCTGGCGATAAGAGTCGTCTCCCGGCGACCGTCGCCAGGTTCCCTTCACCTCAGTCTCGAGGGAGAAAGCGCAAATGCGGTTACCTGTGCTCGAATTTCTGCGTCGCCCGGCCACCATGTCCACTGGGGGCGGCTTGATCCGGCGTCTGTCCGTCGCCGTGGCGGCCGCGCTCCTGGTCAGCCCTGTGCTGGCGTCACCCGCCGCGGCGCACGGTGCGGTCAGCGACCCGCCCGCCCGCCAGTACGGCTGCTACACCCGTTGGGCGAGTGAATGGCAGTCGCCGCGGATGGCGACGGAGGACCCGATGTGCTACAAGGCCTGGCAGGCCGACCCCTCCGCCATGTGGAACTGGAACGGGCTGCTGCGCGACGGCGTCGGCGGCGACTACCAGACCGCCGTCCCCGACGGGCAGCTGTGCAGCGGCGGCCTGACCTTCAACGGCCGGTACGCCGCGATGGACGAACCGGGTCCGTGGAAGACGGTGGACAAGCCGAACCGGTTCACCCTCAACCTGCTGGACGGATCGTCCCACGGCGCTGACTTCATCCGTGTGTACGTGACCAAGCAGGGGTTCGACCCGCTGACTCAGCGGCTGAAGTGGAGCGACCTGGAACTGGTCACCGAGACGGGCAGGATGCCTACCGGGACCACCACGCCGGTGCAGGTGTACGCGCCCGGCCGCACCGGCCACCACATCGTCTTCACGCTCTGGCAGGCCAGTCACCTCGACCAGTCGTACTACTTCTGCAGTGACGTCAACTTCACCGGCGGTGGGAACCCCTCGCCGAGCCCGTCACCAAGCCCCAGCCCGTCGGCGTCGCCGAGCCCCAGCCCGTCGCCGTCGCCGTCGCCGTCGCCGTCGCCGTCGCCGAGCCCGTCACCAAGCTCCAGCCCGTCGCCGAGCCCCAGCCCCAGCCAGTCCCCGAGCAGTGACCCTGGGCTCGGCTGCTCGGCCACCTACCGAGTCGTCTCGCAATGGCCCGGCGGCTTCCAGGCGGAGGTGCGTGTGGTGGCCGGATCAAGGGCGATCAACGGTTGGAAGGTCGGCTGGACCTTCGCCGGAGACGAGA
Source organism: Microbispora triticiradicis (assembly GCA_003260025.2). Lineage (GTDB taxonomy): Bacteria > Actinomycetota > Actinomycetes > Streptosporangiales > Streptosporangiaceae > Microbispora > Microbispora triticiradicis. The sequence continues at coordinate 82,283 of QFZU02000056.1, forward strand.
AGGTCAGCTCGGCGTGGAACGCCACCCTGATGACGAGCGGATCAACCGTCGACGCCCGCAACCTCGGATACAACGGCGCACTCGGCGCGGGAACCGGCACCACCTTCGGCCTCCTCGGTACCGGAACCAGCGGCACACCCACCCTCACCTGCACGGCATCCTGATCCATGCCCGGCGGTCCCCTGAGGGGGGTCGCGGCTGAACCGGGTTGGCCGTCTTCGGCGAACCTGACGCCGAGCTGCGGTTCGGCCCAGATGCCGAGCGGGTAGCGTCCGCCTCGCCCTCAGTCACCGAGGGCGAGGCGGGAACCCCAGCACCGCCCGTGCCGAGCCGGTCGGCTCCAGGGGAAGCATCACGCCCGCTGGATGAGATTCCGTTCGCCGGTCGCGTTCCGGTCGAGGAGCGGCAGCCGGAGGACGAACCGCGCGCCGCGCGGGGAGTCCTCGATGCGCAGGCTTCCCCGATGGGCGTTGGCGATGTCGCGAGAGATGGCGAGCCCCAGCCCGGTGCCGCCGGCGTCCCGGCGCCGTCCCTCGTCCAGTCGGGTGAATCGCTCGAAGACCCGCTCACGGTCAGCGGGGGCGATGCCGTTCCCGTCGTCGGTCACCGAGAGGACCGCCTGGCCGTCGGCGGATCCGACGCAGACCGTGACGCCGGTCGCCGCGTGCCGCCGCGCGTTGCTCAGCAGGTTGCCGACCAGCCGGATCAGCTGGATCCTCGAGCCGTGCGCCCACACGTCCCCGGCGGCGTAGAGCTCCACCGGCGTGCCGCCGAAGTGGGCGTCCACCTCCTCGGTGACCAGCGCCACGAGGTCGATCGGCTCGTGCGGCGCCGGCTGTCCTCCGCGTAGTCTGGCCATCGTCAGCAGGTCCTGCACGATCGCCTCCAGCCGGCCGGTGGCCGACAGTGCCCCCCGGATGGTGTCGCGGGGGTCGACGTGATCGGGGTGGAGCAGTGCTTCCTCCAGTTGCACCCGCAGCCCGGCGATCGGTGTCCTGAGCTCGTGGGAGGCGACGGAGGCGAGCTGGCGCTGCTGCTCGGCCGGGCGCAGCGCCCGGCCGATGATCCACCACATGAGGCGGCCGCCCAGCAGGATGACGAGGAGCGCGGCCCCAGCGATGAGGTATTCGAGTCGGTGCGTCGCGATAAGGGGTCGCTCGACCGTGCCGGCGTAGACGACGGGAGATTCGGGGGCCGGCGACACGCGGTTGGCCATGAGCAGGAGGCACGGCTCGCCCGGGTGGCACTCGACCCGCCGCTGGAGCCGGTTGTCGGGTGCGGGCCGGAACGTGCTCAGCCGTGGCCGCTCCGTCGCGCCCGGGCTGGCCTCCACAACCCTGCCGCGTGCGTCCACCAGTTGGACCAGGTCGACGGTGCCGGAGACGGAGTCGGGATTCGGCAGCACGCCGCCGCGCACCTGCGCGCTCCACTGGGCGGCGACCTGCTCGGCGTCAAAGAACACCTGGTCTTCGACCTTGTAGCGGATCGCCAGGTCCAGGCTCACGCCGCCCAGGACCGTGAGCAGGAGCACCAGCATCGTCGCCGTTGTCGTGTAGTACGTCTGCATCGAGTGCAGAGACGGCATCTGCCTCACCATTCTCCTGCCGCACCCGGTGGACCACCACCATGGGCAAATTGGACGATTTCGTCCACCTTGGGGTCAGTTGTCCGCTTGTGTCAAGCTGGCGACAGGGGTCTTGACCTGGGCTTTTATGTGGTCCAGTGCCATGTCGAGGGCGACGACGAGGGGTCGTTCGTCCTGCATGGTCTCGGCGAGCAGGTAGCCGCCCTGCATGGCGGCGATGAAGGCGACGGCGAGTTTCGCGGGGTCCGCGCCGGGGTCGAGCTCGCCGCTCTCCCGCATGCGGGAGAGGCCGTTCGCGAGCAGTTCCTGCCACCTGGCGAAGACGGCCGCCAGGGACTGGCGGGCGTCGTCGTAGCGGCAGGCGAGTTCGGTGGCCAGGGAGCCGATGGGGCATCTGTAGGGCACTTCGCGCTCCCAATGGCTCGTCACGATGGAGTCACGCCATCTCTCGAGATCCCGCATCGAGCGCACTTGGTCGAGTTGCGGCTTCTGAGAGGAGACCATGTGGTTCTCCCGCATCGCGATCACCTCGGTGATCAGCGCTTCCTTGTCCGGGAAGTAGTGATAGAGCTGCGACTTGCTGACGCCGCAGGCGTCCACCACCTGATCGAGGGTCGTCGCCGTCACCCCCTGCCGGAACATGAGGTTCGCGGCGGTCGTGACGATGCGCGCGCGAGTGGCCGCCCCGCGGGCGGTGAGCCGCGGAGAATCATTCCCTGGCCTTCGAACGGCCATGTGGCAACCCCACCTTCCGGCGCGCCGGCCCGCTGGAGCCATGCCGGAGGAACGGCCTTGACAATTACTGACATACCACCACAAACTAGACGAAATCGTCCAGTCCGTCGCCGGGATCGTCCGACGGTCACCCGTTGTCAGGACCACTTTCTGTGAGCGGGTCTCCTCCTCCACCACATCAGCAGTGCCCCGGCTCCGGCGAGTGCCACCCCTGCCATGGCAACCCATGTCCAGCCGGGGAGGCCGCCCTGCTCGTCCGTCTCGGCCATCGCGCTCACGGGCGTACGTGACGGTGCCGGAGCGCTGGACACGGGGGCAGTCTGCAGTGGAGCCGTCGATGACCGCACGGTGAACGGGATCTCGCCTTCGAGGGGGCGGCCATCGGCGGAGACGACGCGCCAGACGACGGTGTAGCTGCCGGAGGGAAGCGGCTCGTCGACGTCCACGAACACCTTGGCGCCGCGAACCCGGGGTGTGCCGGACGGGAAGCGCTGCCCGGCCGCGTCGTGCAGGAGCACGACGGGATAGCGCACGTTGTTGTTGAACTCCAGCTCGACGAGGTCGAGGCCGGAGACCACGGCGTTGCTGACGGGTGTGCTCGATCGCAGGGTGTCGTGTGCCAGCGCCGGTGCGGCGAACACTCCCAGAACGGCGCATAGAAGGCCGAGGAGCAGAAACGCTCTGGCTGGTTTCCCTGTCACTCGCCCTCACCGTTCTCGTGACCCGACGGGCGGTCCTCCGAGTTGCCCGGGAGAGGTGGCGTCGCCGGTCTCCCGCCCCGCGCCACCAGGACGGCGGCCGCTCCGAGAACCGCGACCGCGGCCACGACCGCCCAGATCCAGCCCGGTGTGCCGGTCTCCTGATCCGGGCGGTCCGCTCCGGTCGCCGGGATGGCGGGCGCAGCCCCTCGGGCCGATGCCGCCGACGAGGATCCGACGACGAACGGTATCTCCCCTTGGATCGGGTGGCCGTCGGAGGAGACCACCCGCCAGGCGCTCCAGGCATACGGGTAGGCCGTGGCCCGGCGGGTGACGGCGGGCAGTGGTGTCATCGGGGATCTCCAGTCATCGTGTGCGAACACCTGCGGGCGCGCGGGCCGTACCGACCGCATGAGCGGTCCGCCGGGGCGTCGAGGCGTGCCGCTTCCGCGGGCAGGCCGCGCGCAGGAACCCTCAGAAAGGCTCGGAGAGAATCACAGGAACACGAGAACCGGCGGTCCGCGCCGGATGACGGCGTGTCGCAGGACAGCCCCGCGCCGAGGCTCTCGGTCGAGGTCGTACGACGCGAGCCGGGGGCGGGGGCGTAGGCGGGCAAAGAGCTGAAACACCGCGAGCACGGCCCGGAGCCAGCGGAGCGCTCCTGTGCCGATCTTGCGCAGGATCGACCACAGCGCCGCCTCGCCCCGCGACAGCCACCACCCCGTGACCACCGCCGCTGTGACATGCGCGGTGAGCATCCCGGCGCCCACCCCCAGCCGGTGCGAGTGCGCCACGGCCGTCGTCTCCACCGACGGCGAGAGGGACGCGAGGAGTTCGTGCAGGAAGGCCTGGGCTGACAGGAGCAGGCCGATGACGACCCATGGCGACCGCTCCCGGCCCGCCATCGCCGTGGCGGTGGTCATGACGGCCGCTCCGCCCACGAGAAGGGCACGGAGAGTCGGGGTGGCCCCGCCGGCGAACCAGTGCGCGCCTACGGCGAGGAGCACGCAGACGACCGTGAAGGCGGCCGACCGCGCGAGTCGCAGGGGTAAGGCGGCGCGCATGATGAAAACGACTATCGCACAGAGGCTGGTCAGCCCCAGTACCACGCCGTCTGCTCGTTCATGACGGGCTCGGGCCACTGCACGAGGGCGGAATCGCGGTGCCGGGCGACAGGCCCTTTCGTTCTCACCGGCGCTCGCGCTCTTTCAGGAAGTATTCGACCCGGTCGCGGCGTATGTCACCGTACGCACTGGGGGGCGGGGAGGCGTTGTGCGATGATTGCGGCGCCATGAGAGCCACCATGCCCTTCCGTGCCGTACGGGCCGCCGCGTTCGCCGCGGTCTCGGTGGCGCTCGGCGTCGGGGCGCATGCTGTCGGCGGCGGATCGGTCTCCGCGCTCGCCGTTCTCGTGGCCCTGCTCATCGCCTTCCTGCCCGCGCACGCCCTCGCCCGGCGTGAGCGGACGCTGGCCGTGATCCTGCCGGCCCTGGCGGCCTCACAGGCGGCGCTCCACCTGCTGTTCTCGTTCGCGCACACCCTGGAGCCGGTCACCGCCGGCTCCGCGATGAGCGGGGGGCATATCCACTCCGGGCTGATGCCCGGCCTGGGCATGCTGATCATGCACGGCTGGGCGGTCGCACTGACGGCGGCGTGGCTGGCGCGTGGCGAGGCCCTGCTCTGGGCGCTGCTGCGCCGGCTGGCCGTCCGGCTGCGCATCGTGCTCGCCGTCTTCCCGGACCCGGCGTACGGCGCGGTCGTCGTCCCGGTGGTCGAGCGCCGGGTGGTCGCTCGGCCGGTCGTGCTCGGCCATTCGGTGGGCCGGCGCGGCCCTCCTGGCACCGTTCGCACTGTTCCTGCCTGACCGTCACCCGGTCGGCGGGCTCTCTCTGATGTGACCGGCACCCCCCTCAGCGGCGGGTGCGTCCGACGTGCGCTCGCGTACGCCGAAATCGTTCAGTGCAGCGGTACCAGTCACCGGCTCAGCCGGGTGAAGGGATCTTCATGTTCTCCCGTGTCATGCTCGTCGTTCTCAGCCTGGGCGCAGTGACGGCCACGGCGGCCTGCGGTTCCGAAGGGACGTCCTCCGTCTCGGCGGTGGCGGCGGCCTCTCCGTCATCCGCCCCAGCCGCGCTCAGCATCACCGACCCCTGGGTCAAGACCGCCAAGAAGGGGATGACCGCCGCCTTCGGCACGCTGGTCAACAACTCCGATTCGGACGTCACCGTCATCGCCGGCAGCACGCCCGCGGCACCCATGGTGGAGTTGCACGAGGTCGTGGAGTCCAAGGGCAAGATGGTGATGCGGCCGAAGAAGGGCGGTTTCGTGGTCCCCGCCCACGGCTCCCACGTCCTGCAGCCCGGCGGCGACCACATCATGGTCATGGACGTGCCCTCCGAGATCAAGCCGGGGTCCGAGGTGCCGTTCACGCTGGAGCTCAAGGGGGGCGGCACCTACACCTTCACGGCTCTGGGCAAGGACTTCGCCGGCGCCAAGGAGAACTACCAGCCGGGCGCCGACATGGGCGGCATGGATGAGTGAGCGGCATGATGAGGCGGAGCGTCTCTCCCGCCCGCGCCTGAGCCGCAGGGCGCTGCTGTCCGGCGGCGCCGTAGTGGCCGCCGCCGCGACGAGCGGGGCCGTCGTGGCGCGGGCGAGCGCCGACGACACGAGTACGGCCGGCCGTACCGTCGATCCGGAGGGGAACTCGCCCCGGGCGACGGCGGTGGAGCCGTTCTACGGAGCCCACCAGGCCGGTGTCGCGACGGCGCCGCAGGCGCACGCCGCGTTCGTGGCGTTCGACCTGCGGTCGGGCTCGGACCGGGAGAGTGTGGCGCGGCTGATGCGCGTGCTCACCGACGACGCCCGGCGCATCACCCAGGGACAGCCCGCGCTCGCCGACACCGAGCCCCATCTGGCCGTGCTGCCCGCCCGGCTGACCGTCACCTTCGGCTTCGGACCGGGTCTGTTCGCGGCCACCAAGACGTCCGATCAGCGGCCGGAGTCCGTCGCTCCCCTCCCCGCGTTCGGCATCGACCGGCTGAAGGAGCGGTGGACGGGCGGTGACCTGCTCGTCCAGATCTGCGCGGACGACCCGCTCACCGTCACCCACGCGCTGCGGGTGCTCGTCAAGGACGCCCGGTCGTTCGCGAAGGTCCGCTGGACCCAGCGGGGCTTCCGGCGGGCCGCGCACTCCCAGCAGCCCCACACCACCCAGCGCAACGTGATGGGACAGCTCGACGGGACCGTCAACCCCGTCGCCGGCACACCCGACTTCGATCGGGCGGTCTGGTTCGCCGGGGAGCAGGAGTGGCTGCGGGGCGGGACCACCCTGGTCCTGCGGCGCATCCGCGCCGAGATGGAGACCTGGGACGCCGCCGACACCGTCGCCAAGGAGTTCACGATCGGCCGCCGCCTCACCGACGGCGCTCCGCTCACCGGCGCCCGCGAGCACGACGAACCGGACCTCGCGCGCCTCACCCCCGCCGGGCTGCCGGTCATCTCCGAGTACGCCCATATCCGCCGGGCGCATGTCGCGGACCCCGGCGCGCGTATCCTCCGTCGCGTCTACAACTACGACGAGGGCGTCTCCGCCGACGGCACCGCCGACACCGGGCTGTTGTTCGCCTCTTACCAGGCCGACATCGCCCGGCAGTTCATCCCGATCCAGCAGCGACTGGCCGAGGCGGACCTGCTGAACGAGTGGACGACGCCGATCGGCTCCGCCGTGTTCGCCGTTCCTCCCGGCTGCGGCCCCAAGGGATGGATCGGAGAGACCTTGCTGTCCTGACGCCGCCGGCCGCTCGCGCTCGGCCGGTGAGCGGTCACCGGCAGGGTGGATCCGGACCCGTTCCGGATCCACCCGCCCCAGGCGGCATCACGATCCCGCTGCGCGGGCGGTGACTCGGAGGCCGTGCGGCTCTGCGGGAGGAAGGGACCGCGACACGAAAGCAAGATGAAGGCACTAGGCGTGATCGTGTGATCACATTCAGTAGCATCGCCATGTATTCGATCTTGAACCTGTACCCATGACAGATCGGAAGTTCCATGGTGATCTCACAGCGGCCCAGGTCCGCGCTCGTCACGCTCGCCTGTGCCCTGACCGCGCTGCTGGCCGCATCGGGAACGGCGGCGATGGCCGGCACCGATATGCACGCCGGCACCACGACGCGGCAGGCCGCCGCCTCACCCTGCATTCGGCAGGGACAGGCGACCTACCCCGTCGAGTACTACTGGAAGAACATCATCGGCTGGAACCTGGGCACCGGGTCGGTCTCGGTCGTCACCTCCCCGTCCCTGTGGGGAGGGCAGATAGCCCCGGGTGGGACCTTCACCCTCACGCTGTCGCACCGCACGAACCGATGGCCGCCGACGGTCACCCGCTACACCACCAACTGGGACCTGTCGTCCCTGCTGGCATACGCCGACATCGTCGGCCAGTCGGGGACCGGCACCATCAACGGCACCACCCTGTCGATCACCTCACCGGGCACCAAGACCGACCCACCCGCCAAAGTCATCACCTTCCAGGTCCGCCAGGGGACGGTCGGAGGGAGCATGACCATCCGGCCTACCGGGATCAGCAGCGTCATCGCCCTGCCGGGCCAACTGGGTAACAACACACCCGCCCCGCCGATCCAGATCGTCAACGGCCAGTCGATCTCGCCCACCCAGGCCGTCAACGACACCGCCACCACCCAGGGCAAACCAGTCAGCGTGCCCGTCCTGGCCAACGACACCGCCACCGCACCGGTGATCAGCAACGTCACCGCACCCGCGAACGGCACCGCGGTCGTCTCGGGCAACACCGTCGTCTACACGCCCAAGCCCGGCTTCGTCGGCACCGACCGCTTCACCTACACCGTCACCACCGCCTGCGGAAGCGCCACCGCCACGGTGACCGTCGCCGTCCCATGCACCGACACGCCCGTCGCCTTGGCCAACGGCAGCTTCGAGGAGCCACCCATAACCGGGTTCCAGATGCTCCCCGACGCCTCGACCAACCCGAGTATCGGCTGGCGCACCACCGCCACCGACAACCTGGTGGAGTTCTGGCGTAACGGCTACGGCGGGGTTCCGGCAGCCGACGGGCAGCAGTTCGCCGAACTCAACGCCAACATGTTCTCCACGTTGTACCAGGACGTTCCCACCATTCCGGGGACCGTCATGACCTGGTCGCTGTATCACCGAGGCGTCGCGGGCACCGACACCATGCACGTGCTCATCGGCGCACCCGGCGCGACCCTGGTCCAGACCCCCGCCGGAGCCTCCTCGCCCGACATCACCGACGGCAACACCGCCTGGCGCCGCTACACCGGGACGTACGTCGTCCCGCCGGGGCAGACCGTCACCCGGTTCTCCTTCCAGTCGGTGACGACCGCGGGGGGTAACCCGGCGACCGGCAACCTTCTGGACGGCGTCGTCTTCGAGACCCCGCGCTGCCCGAGCACAGCCCAGGCAAGTGTTCGATCATGAGGCCGAGGATGCGCGCGATCTGCTCCGCCTGACGGCGTGGTCTACCCACAGACCCGGCGGAAGCTCGCAGTGAGGTCTCCGGTGCGGGGTTCATCCACCAGGAAGAACCTGAACACCGGAGACCTCGTCGGCCACCAAGGCCTTGACGCACGTCCAGGGAATCCCTCGGTATGGGTGCGCGGCCACGTGCCCTAATCCAGGGAAAGCGGAACCGCCTCGTCGGAACCACGCCACAGATACGCCGTCAGCCGGCGGCCGGTGGAGTGCTCGGCGGCGGCGTCCTCCGGCGGGGACCAGCGCAGCTGGCGGTAGAGGGCGGTCCGATGCAGGTCGAAGGCCGCCTCCTGCAGGTCGCCGAGCTCGATCACACATCGGACGGCGCCCCGATACGAGAGCCAGGCCGCCAGCACGCCGGCCGGGGCCGCCCACCACGCCATCGGTGTCCAGGCGACGAACGCCACACTCCAGAGCCAGGCGGTGACCTGGGCCTCCAGCCGCCCACGCGCCCTGGCCAGCTCCTGCCGGGTGTCTTCGGGCATCACCAGCCACAGCCGGGACCAGCATCGCACCGGGTCCAACCCGTATTTCTCCCTGGGCCATCGCTCCGCGGCGGCCAGCGCGTTGCCCAGGCGGGTCGGCAGGCACCGCTGTGGGTCGATCGGCATGGTGCGCAGCCACGCGTCCAACGTCACGAACTCCTGCTCCTCCGCCCAGGCGCGGCTACAAGAGGCGAGCACCTGCCAGCGCGCCTCGCGCCGGGCGACGCGACGGGCCCACCTGCGCGCCATCGGGCGCGTCACCCAGCCCAGTCGGGGAAGCCACCGGCCGGAGAGAAGGGTGAGCGCCGGATCCGTCAGGCGTCTGGCCAGCAGCCCTGACAGCAGCACCACCACCAGGACGGACGCAGTCCACCACGGAGTCGTGTGCTGCGTGATCCATCGCTCGGCCGCCTGGGGTCCCCAACCGTTGTGGAAAAGCCAGACCAGCCCGCTTCCCAGCCAGAACAGCGCCGCCGGCAGGAGGACGACGTTCGCCCACCGCTCCGCGATCCTGTCCGTCAGGCCCTTCCACAGACCGTCCACCACCTATGTCTCCGAATCCGGCGTACGGACGAGAGGCTTGCCGTGTTCCGGGCACGCGGGAACGGCCTGCCCTACGGCTCGGCGGCGCCATCGATGATCGCATTCCGGGCAGACGTAGGTCTCGGAGTGCACAACGCCCCCGGTGCCGGTCAGCGGGTAGTACGCGGCACCGGGATCGCGCAGGCCGCCGTCGTGTGTCTGCCCCAGGTAGGAATACGCCCACTCGCGGGTGGCGGGCCACCGCTGCAGCAGGGTCAGGATCTCCTGCTCGACCTCCGTGCTCCGCGCGAGCAACCGGCCGAGGGCGGTGTCCACCTCCTCGGCCTCCGCACCGAGCAGCGCCGGCAGTTCCGGCCTGATGGCCTTCGCCAGGTCGACGACCGAGCGCGCGTGGCCGGCCATCACGCGCCCATGTAGGTGAAGGCGGCCCAGTACGCGGGGTGGGCGAAGTCTCGCCCGGTCCCCCACACTTCCCGCAGCGGCTCCGGAATCGGGGCGTACCTGTCCATGATCTCGGGATAGGCCGACCGCAGCTCGCGGTTGGTGGCGTCGCGCAGCCAGCGCTGTGCCGTACGCAGCGCCTCGGCCGGATGGGCCCCGTCCCGCCACAGAATGTAGAACCGGCTGAGCAGCAGCGCGGTGCTCACATCCGGCACTCGCCACATCGACCCGATGACCCCGGCGGCGCCGCCCTGCAGGAAGCCGGTGGCGATACCGACCACCTCGTCGGCGAGTTCCACGTGCGGCAGCGACGTCTCACACGCGGACAGGACCACGAGCCGGCGTGTCCCGGCCGGCCTGGCGAGCAGGTCGCGCAGGGTCAGGCGCTCATCGTGGGCGAGCAACAGGTAGCTGTCCAGGACCTGCCCCCAGTCCGCGTAGCCGTGGCAGGCGAAGTGCTGCACCGTGTGGCCGTCCAGCGCGGCCAGCACCGCCTCCCGGGAGGCCTCCTCCCCCGTCAGGCGACTGCCCTCCGGAAATCTCGCGCAGCCGGCGTCGATCTCGTACCGCGAGTAACGCAGCGGGGCGGCGGCCACCGGTTGCGGGTCCTCGACGGCGAGAAGTGCGGCAGGCGCCGAGACGGCCGTCGAAGCGGCTCGGTCCGCGGCGGCACGGGCCTTGGCGCTCGGGGCGAAGACGAGGGGCAGGTGGTCGAGCGCGAAACGGCGGCCGGTCGCCGTGCCGGCGTCGGGGGTCCAGGCGACGTGCAGCGGCAGCGAGGCGATCATCCCCGTCGGGATCAGCGTCAGTTCGGCGCAGTCGGGCACGAGGTCGAGCAGCGGCTCCATGATCGCTTCCCACATCCAGGCGGTGGTGTCGTCGAGGGCCCTGTGCCAGCGGTGAAGGTCGGTGGCCGCACGTTCGTAATCCTGGAAGTACCGTGTCATGCGCGGGCGGAGCTCAGCCCAGGTCAGCGCGGGCAGGGCATGAACGCGCACGGATTCGCCGATCACCAGCAACGCGAAGCCGGCCTCGACGCCGGGAACCACGTACAGCAATGGGCCGAGCCGTGCCGCGTTCGAGACGTCCCGGCCGGCGTCGGGCAGGCGGAAGCGCTCGAATCCGGGCATGGATCTGATGCGCAGCAGCACCTCCTCGCGTTGCCGCCTCGCCTCGGCGAACGCGTGCGCCGGCGGCCGGTTGTCCCCGGGCATGGGCTCCAGGCTCAGGCTCTGCATTCCGCGCAGCGTCGCGGCCGCCGAGCGGTACGCCTCCGCGAGTGCTGGGTGTGCCCGCGCGAGCCGGTCGGTTTCCGCGGCATCCTCACCGAGGGCGTCGGCGAGCAGCCGGGTTCTGCCGCGTTCCAGTGCGACGACGGCACTCCACGGGTCACCGGCGCGCACATGCGCTGCGGCCGCCGCGGCGGCCAGCCCTTCGGCCTGCCTCAGCCATTGCTGCTTGTGCTCCCGCACGGAACTCTCGTCGACGAGCCGGTCCAGCGCGTCGAGGGCGTAGCCGTACGTCTCCGCCGCTTCGTCCCAGCGACCCCGATGGGACGACTGGTCCCCCCAGCCCCGCGCCAGACGCATGACGGCGAGCGGATACTGGTCGACGCCCGCGGCACTGGCCTCCCGCAGCAGCCCGAGTCCGCGGGCCAGGGCGGCGGGATCCGCGGTGAGTTCGTAGAGTTTGGCGTAACCCATGGCGAGGTTGATCCGGTATGCCGCGCCGTTGGCGGCCTCGACCGGGCACAGCGCGCACGCCTCCTCCATGAGTCCCACAAGCCGGCGCATGCCGGGTTCGGACTTCTCGTGGCCGGAGCGCTGCATGATGCACTGGGCGAGGTTGACCAGATGACGGGCCCTGTCGAGACCCTTGCTCCGGCTGACCGCCTCTGCCAGGAGTCGCTCGGCGCGGTCGAGGAGATCCTCGCCGTGTGTGTCCGGTTCGTGTACGTGCCGCAGGATCAGGGCTGCCGCGAGGTTTCCGAGCCGGACCTCGCGGTCAGGGGAGTTCTCCGGCGTGTGCGCCAGCAGTTCCTCCAGGATCCGGATCGCCTCCGCACCGACCGCAGAGTCGCCGAAAGCCTGATATTTGTCCATGAGGCACGAACCCAGGGTGAACAGCGCCGTGTCATTCCCGGTGGACGACCGTCGCCCCGCGGTGGCCTCACGCAGGAGGTCGATCGCCTCCTCCAGCGTCGCGACGTCCCCCGTGCTCATGTACAACTGCCGCAGGTCGATGCCGAGGTTGCAGACCATCGACACCCGCCCCGGGCCGGTCTCGTACGCCAGGCCCTCGCGGTGCAGCGCCACGGCCTGGCGGAGGTCGCCGATGCGACCCTTCGCCTGGTACAGCACGCGAAGGGTGTGGCCATACCCTTCCAGTGCGGTCGGGTAGATGGGATCGCCGGGCCGGACCAGCTCCAGCATCTCCTCGTGGGCTCGCGAGCAGAGGGTGAGATCCTCAGGGGTGTCGCGCGCGGCGTACCGCCGGCGCAGGGCCACGCCGAGACCATGCAGGTGGTAAGGGCGGATCTCGGCGTCCGGCGCCACCCGGTCGAGGGCATCCCGGTGTATGTCGATCGCCCGATCGAGGTCCGCGGGGTCACCGACCTCGTCGTAGCGAACGCGCAGGCACACGGCCAGCCCGTTGCGCCTCGACCCCCACTCCGCCGACTCCGTGGGCACTTGCGCGGATTCGGCCATGGAAACGGCCTTGGACAAGTCGTCCGGGTCGCGAGAGAGCCGATGCCGGTTGCGGAGAATCTGGACCATCGCGCTCGCCGCGCCGCCAGGCTCTTCCGGATCCGGGTAGACCCCCTCGTGCAGCAGCCGAAAAGCGGTGAGGCTCAGGTCGATCGCTTCCAGGGACGACTCGATCTCGCCCACTTCGTGGGCGCTGACCCCGACATCGTGCAGCGCCGCGCCCCCCAGCGCGGCGGTGCCGGGGTCCGCCCGCACCGCCTCCGCCACCAGCGCCACGGCCTCCCGCAGCCCGGCCAGGTCATGCTCCGGGGCCAGCGCCTGGGCCAGACCGATCATGAACGCCGACCGGTACGCCGAGGAGGCGGGCAGGAGCCGGATGGCGGTCCGGATCACGGCGGCAGCCCTCGCCGCCTGGCCGGGCATGCGCCTCAAGGCACCGCCCATGTTGTACTGAGCCACCGCGCGCAACAGAAGGTGGTCTCGGCGGACCGCCGGGTCCTCCGCGACCCTCGCCCACAGGGCGACCAGTTCTTCCAGGGCCGTATGGTCACCCGCCGAGTACCGCTGCTCCAGTTCAGCCGCCCGCCGTACGAGGGGCTGCATCGATTCGGGGGCGGTGACCAGGGTGCCGCCTGCGGCCTCGACCGCGTTGACGATGCCGAATTCTCTGCATATCTGCAGGAAATCACGCCACAGCGGTAGCTTTTTCGCGAATTCGTGATAGCCCATCGACTCCGAGTGCTTGATCAACTCGGCGAACCATATATCGACTTCTGGGTCATACAAGATGTGATTCTTCTGAACGGTCGCCGCGGCTTCGTCCCAGCCACGACTGGACACAAGCTGGGTGATCGTCTCGATCAGGCGCTCTTGCTCCTCGGGTTCCTGCAGACGGCCGACGTTCTCGGGAGCCACGAAACCTCCACGGTGACCGGGCCGCGCTTGCCGATACCGGGCGCAGGCCTGATGGCATTATGGGCGCTGCGGACCCGGTCAGGGAAGGCTCGTTTCCCGGCCGCTTTATACCTTATGTCCCACTTAATCGCCGGTCGCCGCTCGCCTGCGCATGGTGTGAAATCCGGCGCGGCGGAGCGGGCACGGCACCGTGGAAGGTGCCATGCCCGCCTGTACGCGCTGGTCGTGCTCGTGATGTCGCGCGGGCTCAGCCGCAGTGGAGGAACGCGGTCGTGGTGCCCGCGGTGGTGACGAGGCCCGCCTTCACGTCGAGGACCACGATGGTGGCCGGCCCCGTCTGGTAGCTGCGGCACCAGACGTCCGCGACGTACTGCCATCCCGGCAGGTTGCCGGAGGCGTCGGCGGTCCGCGTACCCAGTGAGTACGGCCCGGTCGTGCCGATCCCGACCGCGTAGAACCATATTGTGCCGTTGGGCGTGAGCCCGCTGCCGTTGGCGTACAGGCGGCCACCGGACTGGTTGAGCGAGGTGGAGATGGTGACCCCGCCGTGCGGCGTCCCGCCCGGGTCCGCCAGTCGCAGGACGGCGTTGGAGTTGTCGCTGTAGGCCTGGTCGCGGCTCGCCGGCGGCACGCAGACGTGGTCCGAGGGCCGCGTCTCACGCCAGACGTAGCCCTGCTTGCAGGTGTCGGGCCCGTAGGGGCCGCCGTTCGGCTCCCGGCGGGACGGGCCCAGTGCGTTCTCCGTCGCGGTCTGGGTGCGGATCGCCGGCGTCACGCAGACCTGGTCGCCCGCGTAGGCCTCCCGCCACACGTACCCGCTCGCACAGGTGTACGGCCCGTACGGCTGGCCGGCCGCCGCCGGTGAACTGGTCACCACCAGGCTGGTCAGCAGTGCGACCACGGCGGTCAGCCACGCCGGCACGCGCCACAGGGCGCCGGAGCCGGCTTTCCCGGTGACCCTTCTTTCGCCACGCATCTTTCCTCCTCGGTTATCCGGGTCGAAACGGCCGGCCAAAACGGCCGCGACGCCTCGGAAAGTGACGCAAATCAACGCCATCGTGGTCCGAGTTCGGCAGGGAGATTTGCGCCCTTCCTGTGTTCCACATACAGGTATCTCGCAGTGAATATGTGTGTCAAAGGCGGCGTATTGCGAGTAATGCGATACGTGGCAAGGTGATTCGTGAGAGGAGTGAGTCGCCGTGGTAGCGCGCACGTTCCGTGCCGGAGTGGGTCGCGTCCCGGTCCGATCCGACGCTGAAATTTCAGACCGGCGCCCCGGCCGCCACAGGGCCGGGGTGCCGGCTCTCGTGGGAGGCGGAAGGAACGCGTCCGTTCCTCGTCATCCCGGGGAGGAGGCGAGCGCGCGGTAGCGGCCGGAGTGGAAGAGCAGCGGCTCCCCTCCTGACCGCTGGTGGTGCTCCACCTCGCCGACGAAGATGTGGTGGTCGCCGCCGGCGTGGACGGACACCGTACGGCAGGAGAAGGTGGCCAGGGTCCCGGCGAGCATGGGCAGCCCGGTGGGGGTGGCGAGAACGTCCACCCCGGCGAACTTGTCCGGCGCCGGCGTCGCGAACCGCCGCGACAGCTCGTCCTGGCCGGCGGCCAGGATGTTGACCGCGAAACGCCCCGCGCGCAGGAAGACGGGCGCGCTGGGAGCGCGGTCCGACAGGCACCACAGCACCAGCGGCGGATCGAGCGAGACCGAGCTGAAGGAGTTCACCGTCACTCCTGCCCGTTCCCCGCTCGGGGTCGCGGTGGTGACCACCGCGACCCCGGTGGCGAATTGGCCCAACGCGTCGCGCAGCGATCTCATGACGCGACCCGGTCGAGGTAGGCCTGTGCCTTGCCGGCGTCCATGAACCACTCGGCGTAGTCGGCGGGGTCGTCGAAGCCGTTGACGAAGCGGGAGGCGATCTCCGGCACCTGACCGGCGGCGCCCAGGAGCGCCAGGTGGTGCGGTTCGGCCGGGGCCAGCAGCGCGTTGGTCCAGCGGGTGACGTGCTGGGCCTGCGCCCAGAAGCGATCGAACGTCTGCCGCATCCAGGCCGCGTCGAACGGCTGCTCGCCGCGCTCCAGGATGGCCTGGAGGTAGGCGGCGGCGCACTTGGCGGCGTTGTTGCTGCCCTGCCCGGTGATCGGGTCGTTGAGCACCACCACGTCGGCGACCCCGAGCACCGGGGCGCCCGACGGCAGGACGGCGACCGGGCGGCGCACGGTGGGACTGAAGCGCCCGGTCAGCACCCCGTTGGCGTCGGTGAGCTCGATCCCGGAGCAGCGTGCCGCCTCCCAGGGGAAGAAGGTCTCCAGGATCTCGCGGCTGCGCGCCAGGTGCTCGGCGGGGCCGCGCACATCGCCCCAGCAGTCCATCGGCCCGCCCGGCACACCCTCGAACACCATGATGTCGCACGGGCCGCCGTGCGTCAGAGCGGGGAAGACGAAGTACTCGCCGACGCCGGGGAGCAGGTTGAAGCAGACCGCGGAGTGCTCGGGCCGGGGGGTGAGACCGTTGACGTAGGTGACCGCCAGCGCCCGCTGCGGGGTGCTGTACGTCGAGCGCTCCGCGTCCCGCTCGAACAGGGAGGCGATCTCCCCCTTCCCCGCGGCGACCAGGACCAGGTCGTACTGGGCCGCGTAGGTCTCCAGATCCTCCGGAGTGGCGTCGTGGACGACGAGCTTGCCGCCGAGCCGTTCGACCTCGTCCAGCCAGGCCGGCATCTTCACCCGCTGGTCGACCGAGAGGGCGGGAGTCCTCAGCCGGGACGCCCAGCCGAGAGCCTTGCCACCCGCGGGGCTCGGGACGGATAACTCGATGCCCTCGATGGGCGGGCAGACGTCCGCCCACCAGTCCAGGCCGAGCGCGCGCTCATGTGCCCGGGCGGTGCCGAACATGCACTGGCCCGACATCACCCGGCCGTCGCGGATCGACTCCGGGGTGCGGTTGGAGACCACGGTGACGTCGTAGCCGTTCTGCAGCAGGCCGATGGCCAGGTGCAGACCCGCCTGACCGGCACCGACGACGAGGATTCTGCGCATGAGGGTGTTTCCTTCCGCTGAAAGTAGGGGTTTCAGCAGAAACTACGGGCGAGGCGGCCCGGCGAACCATCCACTCAGCGCGGATTCCGTCCAGCCGGCGCGGAGTTCGCCTCAGCCCCGTCCTCAGCCCCGTCCTCAGCCCCGTCCTCAGCCCCGTCCTCAGCCCCGTCCTCAGCCCCGTCTCAGGGTCTCCGACGGGTGCCGGCCGTACTTCTGGCGATAGAGCGCGGCGAACCGGCCCTGGTGGAGGAATCCCCAGCGGGCGGCGACGCTCGTGACGGTGTGGCGGGCCGGATCCCCGGCGGCCAGCTCCTCGTGCACCTTGGTCAGCCGTACCTCTCTGAGCTGCGCCATCGGAGTGCGGCCCACGTGGACGCGGAAGCCCTCCTGGAGCGAGCGGCCGCTGACCGCCACCGCCCGCGCGACGTCCTCGGTGGTGATCGGGAGGTGGGCGTGCTGCTCGATGAACTCCAGCGCCCGGCGCACCACCTTGGGAAGCACGGGCGGCCGAGGCGCCGCCAGCCGTTCCCGGTAGTTGGAGGGCTGCATCGTGAGCAGGGAGGTGAGCAGCGCGTTCTCCAGGTGGGCGACGGCCAGCGGCTGCGTGGTCAGCCCGTCGTCGTGCTCGGCCTCGTGGACGATCAGGTCGGCCATCGCCCGCCAGGCGCGCGTCCATCCCGCGGTCAGGTCCATGCCCAGGTCGAAGACGACCGGCCGGTCGAGCGGCTCGCCGAGCATCTGCTCCAGCGAACGCTCGACCGCCGTGCGCTCGAACTTGACGATCAGCTTGGGGGTGCCCGCCGCCCACCGCATGTCGAGATGCTGCGTCGGAGAGGGGAGGGCGGCCGTCGCCGGGGTCGAGACGACTTCCTGGCTCCCGCTGCGGATCAGGCTGCGCCCGGCCAGCGGGATCAGCACCAGGAAGAAGGTGCCGAGGTCGCCGGGTTCGATGCGGACGTCGGCCCCGTAGTCGAGGTAACTGATCCGGACCGAGCCGAGCCGGATGGAGTTGAACCGCGCCGACAGCAGGGACGCCGCGCCGGTCAGGTCCAGCCGATGCGGGCAGAAGATCCTCGCCACCTCGTCACGGACCTCGTCGAGATCGGTGCTGGCGAAGACGGGCCTGTTGCCGAGCAGCACTTCCATCGATCCCCCACTCCGACGACCTGTCAATCGGATAATCGCGGGAAGCTTGTCGGCGTTCCAGGCAAAAGGACGCAGTCCACAGGATTGTCCCTATTAAGACCAGGGGGCGTACCTTTTTCGGTCGCGCTTTTTCGTTCGCTCGGCGGGACCGGCTTCGCGGGGGAGTACTGCTTGCGCCTGTCCCCCGTGCGAGCTACCCGCGAGTGTCCACTGCGCGGGGACGATTCCCGGCCGTCGAATCCCTAGCGTTTCCCGACGTAGCGGCGGCTCTCCGTCGCGGAGTCCCCCACGTCAGGGAGTCGTCATGCGGTTGTTGAAACAGCTCGTGCCCGTCGCGTTGGTCGCGTTCGCCGGCGGCGCGATCGTCGGCGCGGTGCAGGGGAGCCCGTTCCTCGTCCTGCTTCTCGGTGTCGCGACAGCCGCGCTCGCGGTGTTCGTGTACGCCCGGGTGGTGCGGTGGTCCGAGCGCCGCGCGCCGGTGGAGGTGGCTGGGGAAGGTGCCGTCGCCGCCGTCGGCCGGGGGCTGCTGATCGGGGTCGGGATGTTCGCGGCAGTCATCGTGAACATCGCCTTCCTGGGTGGGTACCGGGTCGACGGCCTCGGCTCGGTGACGGGCGCGGTCGGGCAGGTCGGATTCATGGCCGCCGCCGCCGTGACGGAGGAGCTGATCTTTCGCGGCATCCTGTTCCGGATCGTCGAGGGGCGGACCGGCACCTGGATCGCGCTGGTGCTGACCGGCCTGGTGTTCGGCCTGATGCACCTGACGAACGAGCACGCCAGCCTGTGGGGCGCGATCGCCATCGCGATCGAGGCGGGCGGCATGCTCGCCGCCGCCTACGCCGCCACCCGCACCCTGTGGGTGCCGATCGGCGTGCACTTCGGCTGGAACTTCGCCGCGGCCGGCATCTTCGGCACCGAGGTCTCGGGCAACGGCGCGACGCAGGGGCTGTTGCACGGCGTGACGTCGGGCCCCGCCCTGCTCACGGGCGGCGACTTCGGGCCGGAGGCGAGCCCGTACGCGGTGGTGTTCGGCCTGCTGCTGACGCTCGTGTTCATGTGGCTGGCCCACCGCCGCGGCAACCTGGTCCCGCTCCGGCGCGGCGCGACCGCTACGCTCGCCCAGTGATCGATCTACGGCGGGTCACGGATCTGTGGCGGCGGTGCGACGTCGTGGTCCGGGATCTGCCGTTCGGGCTGCTGCTGGCCGTCGCGTCGTTCCTGCCGGCGCTTCACGGCAAGGGGACGCAGGTCGGCGACCTGCCGACCCGTCCCTTCGACGCGCTGGCGTACGTGGTGATCGCCCTGGAGTGCCTTCCGCTCGCCGTGCGCCGGCGTTGGCCGGCGGTGTGCCTGGCTCTGGTGTCGCTCGGCTTCGTCCTGGACCAGATCCGCGCCTACCACGTGCTCGCGAGCAACGCGATGCCCATC
The DNA here is from genome assembly GCA_003260025.2 of Microbispora triticiradicis. Taxonomy (GTDB): domain Bacteria; phylum Actinomycetota; class Actinomycetes; order Streptosporangiales; family Streptosporangiaceae; genus Microbispora; species Microbispora triticiradicis. Next base: position 101,529 of record QFZU02000056.1, read on the forward strand.
GTGCTCATCAGCACGGGCATCCATCTGCAGCGCCACCGGCGCGTCGCCGTGGTCCTCCTCTCCGCGGCGTACGTGCCCCTGGCGTACGCGCTCGGGCGGATCGGCGCGACCGAGAAGGTGGAGGGTTACGCGGTGTTCTACCTGGCGCTGGCCCTCGCGTGGGGCAGCGGGGCCTGGCTGCGCTCCGCCCGGGCCGCCGAGGAGGAACGCCGCCGCCATGTCGCCGAGACCACCCGTGCCGCGGAGCGCACCCGGATCGCCCGCGAGCTGCACGACGTCGTGACCCACCATGTGACGGCGATGGTCGTGCAGGCCGAGGCCGCGCGTTACCTGACCGCGGCGCCCGATCGCCTCGACGCGGCGCTGAGCGCGGTCACCGATACGGGCCGGCGGGCCATCGCCGACCTGCGGCACCTGCTCGATCTGCTCAACCCCGACCACACCGACGTCAGGATGCCGTCCGTCGGCGAGCTCCACACGCTGGTGGAGCAGACGCGCCGGGCCGGGCAGCCGGTGGAGTTCGCCGAGGACGGCAGGCGGGCGGAGTCGGCCAGCAGCGCCGAGTTCGTGGCTTACAGGGTCGTGCAGGAGTCCCTGACGAACGCACTCAAGCACGCCCACGGCAGCCCCACGGCGGTCCGCGTGCGCTATGGCGAGGAGGAGATTCTCGTGGAGGTCAGTACCGGCGGTTCCGCCTCCCGGGCCGGCTCGCCCGGCGGAAGCGGGCGGGGCCTGGCCGGGCTCCGCGAGCGGGTCGACGCCCTGGGCGGCGAGTTCAGCGCCGGTCGGCGGACGGACGGCGGCTTCGTCGTGCGGGCGCGAATCCCCGCGGGGAGCCCGTCGTGACCGCGCCGATCCGGGTCCTGGTCTGCGACGACCAGGCGCTGATCCGCACCGGGTTCGCGACGATCATCGATGCCCAGCCCGACCTGGAGGTGGTGGGCGAGTGCGGCGACGGTCGCGCCGCCGTCGATCTGGCTCGCCGGCTGAGCCCGGACATCGTGGTGATGGACGTACGGATGCCGGTGCTCGACGGCATCGGGGCGACCCGCCTGCTCGCCGGCGCCGGGGTGGCGGAGCCCGTCAAGGTGCTCGTGGTGACGACGTTCAACCTGGACGAGTACGTCTACGAGGCGCTGCGCGCGGGGGCGAGCGGCTTCCTGCTCAAGGACGCCCCGCCGGCGCAGCTCCTGCACGGCATCCGCACCGTCGCGACCGGTGCCGCGCTGCTGGCTCCCGAGGTGACGCGGCAGCTCGTCGGCAGATACGCGGCGCGCATCCGTCCCGCCGCGGGCACACGGGACGACGTCGCGCTGACCCCGCGTGAGCTGGAGGTGCTGCGCCTCATCGCGGACGGCCGGTCCAACAGTGAGATCGCCGCGGCACTGGTGATCAGCCAGGAGACCGTCAAGACGTACGTGTCCCGCATTCTCACCAAGCTCGACCTGCGCGACCGCGTGCAGGCGGTGGTCTACGCCTACCGCAGAGGCCTGGTGACCTGAACCGGACGGGCACTGGCCGGGGACGGTCCGACCGTCCACCGGGTCCGGGGCCGGCGGGCGCGCGGCCCACTGGAGGTCGTCCTGGGCGTCCGGGCCGACTACCTGGGCCACTGCACCCGCTACCCGGAGCTCGTCGGGGCGATCGAGCGGCCGGTGGTGGTCACGCCGATGACGCGCGACGACCTGCTGCGGGTCATCAGGGGTCCGGCGCGACTGGCCGGCCTGACCCTTGAGGAGGGCCTGGCCGAGCTGCTGCTCGAGGATCTGTACAGCGACCGCGACTTGCCGATGCCGTCGGAGTGCTGCCACTGCTGTCGCACGTGCTGCGCCAGACGTGGACGCACCGGCACCCGCCGCCGAGCACGGTGTGAACAGCGCGAACGAGGGCGCCGCCCCATAGCCGTCCGGTCCTTCTGGCCGGACGGGCGGAGGGGCTCGCACTGTGGGCATCGACCCCAGACTCTCCCTGTCGTGACGGCGGCGAGGGCCACCGCGCACGCAAGAGTCGTGGTGATCAGGCGAGCGGGCATGAACGCCTCCGGAGTGAAGTAGAACGAACAGCTCGACACCGTGCAGCCGCTCCACCGGGCCGCGGCGGAGGCGGCGGTCGCGGATGCGGTGCGGGCGGGCGCTCCTTCTGCCGGTGATCGTCATCAGGGGCACTGTCACCGGGCCACCGCCACGCATGTGGCGTCGGTGGTGACGCTACTTTTCGGGATCTTCGGGCTTGTTATGGCGTCAATGTGATGTCATGATGACGTCATGGACCTTGCACCTTATGTCGATCACCTGCGGCGTGAGCTAGCGATGGTCGCCGGGGCGGGCGGCGAGGACGTCCGTGCGCTCGCCGAGCGCCTCGCCGCGACGCTCGAATCGGCCACCCGGCTCGCGCTGCTGGAGGCTCTGTCGGCCGCCGCCGACGAGATCACCCAGGACCTCGCGCCGGGCTCGGTCGAGGTGCGGCTACGCGGGCGCGACCCCGGTTTCGTCGTGACGCCACCACCGCAGAGCCCTCGCCCGTACGAGGGAGGAGGCGAGACCGGGCAGGCCGAGAGGCCGCCCGCACCGCCGCCCCCCTCGGACGCCGACGAGGGCGGGACGTCCCGGATCTCGCTCCGGGTCCCCGAGCACCTCAAGCCGCGCATCGAGGAGGCGGCCGCACGTGAGGGACTGTCGGTCAACGCCTGGCTGGTCCGCGCCGTCGCCGCCGCGCTCGACCCCGGCACCGCCGACCGCCGCTCCGGCCGAAGCCAGGCGCAACGGACCGGCAACCGCTACAGCGGCTGGGTGCGCTGATGAGCGCCGACAAGAAGGCCGGGACGCGGACCTTCGACACCCCGCAGCCCGTCCTCGCCGTCCTCGACATCGCGACCGCCACCGTCCGGATCAACGCGAGCGGCCGCACCGACACCGTCGTCGACGTCCGCCCGAGCGACGAACTCAACGACGCCGACGTGCAGGCCGCCCGGCACATCCAGGTGGACTACGCCGACGGCAGGCTCCTGGTGCGGACCGACAGGGAGCACGCGGGCTCCGCCTCCGGCCGGGGGCTCTCGCTCGGCAGGCTCGTCGAGTCGCCCGCGAGCTGGGCACGCTCGCTGCTGCTCGGCCCGGGCTCGGCCGACGTGACGATCGACCTGCCGGCCGGCTCCCGCGTCGACGCCAAGACGGCGGGGACCATCCTGTGCCGCGGGCCGCTCGGTGAGGTGGCGCTCACCACCTCCTACGGCGACATCCGGGTCGAACAGGCCGGTCGGCTCCGGGTGAAGAGCACCCACGGCGACATCTCGGTCGTCCGCGCCTCCGGGCACGCCGAGGTCACCACGACCCACGGCGGCATCCACATCGGCGAGGTCGACGGCACCGCCGCGGTCAGGACCTCCCACGGCGCCGTCCGCATCCGCGAGGTGACCGGCGAACTGCGGCTGAACAGCGCCCACGGCGACATCGCCGTCGACCGCGCCCTGGCCGGCGTCGCCGCCAAGACCGCGTACGCCAGTCTGCGGATCGGCGAGGCGGTGTCCGGCTCCATCGCCATGGAGACCACCGGCGGCGGCCTGGACGTCGGGATCCGGGAGGGCACCGCCGCCTGGCTGGACGTGGCCTCCACGTACGGCACCGTGGACGTCTCCCTCGACCCCGGCGACGATCCCGGCGACGATCCCGGACGGACAGACCGGATCGTCGAGGTGCGGACCCACACCACCTACGGCGACATCGTCGTCCACCGTTCCTGACACCAGGGAGATTCTCATGCCAGACGCGATCGTGGCCGAGGGCTTGGTCAAGAGGTACGGCGATGTCGCCGCCCTCGACGGGATGGGGCTGACCGTCCCCGAGGGGACGGTGTTCGGGCTGCTCGGCCCGAACGGCGCCGGTAAGACCACCACGGTGCGAATCCTCACCACACTGCTCAAACCGGACGCGGGCCACGCCACGGTGGCCGGGTTCGACGTCGTCCGTGACGCCGACCGGCTGCGTGCGCGCATCGGCGTCTCCGGCCAGTACGCCGCCGTGGACGACCACCTCACCGGCGCCGAGAACCTGGAGATGGTCGGCCGCCTCCACCACCTGGGCACCAGGCGCAGCAGGGAGCGCGCCCGCGAGCTGCTGGACCGCTTCGACCTGACCGGCGCGGCCGACCGCCCCGTGCACGGTTACTCCGGCGGCATGCGGCGCAGGCTCGACCTGGCCGGCGCACTGGTCGCCGAACCGCCCGTGCTGTTCCTCGACGAGCCCACCACCGGCCTGGACCCCCGGGCCAGGATCGGGCTGTGGGAGGTCATCGCCGAGCTCGTCGCGGGAGGCACGACGGTGCTGCTCACCACGCAGTACCTGGAGGAGGCCGACCGGCTCGCCGACCGCATCGCGGTGGTCGACCACGGCCGCGTGATCGCGCTCGGCACGGCCGACGAGCTCAAGGACCAGGTCGGCGGCGACCGGATCCAGCTCTCGGTGACGAGCACGGCGAACCTGGAGAGCGCCGCGAGGACGCTGGCGCCGCTGGCCGCCGGGGAGATGCGGATCGACGCCGGTGCCCTGCGGGTGACGATCCCGGTGACCGGCGGCGCGGCCACCCTGACCGAGGCGCTCGGCCACCTGGCCGCCGAGCGGATCACCGTACGCGATGCCGGTCTGCGCCGCCCGACCCTGGACGACGTGTTCCTGAGCCTCACGGGCCGCCAGGCCGACGAGAAGGCCGGCGCGAAGGTTGACGAGAAGAGCAAGGAGACCGCGTGATGAACACTCTGCGGCTGGCCGTCGCCGACGGCGTGACGATCACCAAGCGCAACGCCCTGAAGATCCGGCGCGCTCCCGACCTGCTGGGCGGCGTGGTCATGCTCCCGATCGTGTTCGTGCTGCTGTTCACCTACGTCTTCGGCAGCATGATCAGCCTGCCCGGCATGTCGTACGGGGAGTACCTGCTGCCCGGGATCTTCGTCATGGCCATCGTCACCAGCGCCCAGATCACCGGATACACGCTGACCCAGGACCTGCAGAAGGGCATCTTCGACCGGTTCCGCACGCTGCCGATGTCGCCCTCCGCGGTGCTGACCGGTCAGACCCTCAGCGACCTGATCATGAACGTCACCAGCATCGCCACCATGGCCGTGGTCGGGCTGCTCGTCGGATGGCGCGTCCACGGCTCGCCGTTCGAGGCCGCCCTCGGGTTCCTGATGCTGCTGCTGTTCGCGTACGCCTTCTCCTGGGTGACGGCCACGGTCGCGCTGGCCCTGCGTACGCCGGAGGTCTTCAACAACATCGCCACCATCATGTCGTTCCCGCTGGTCTTCCTGTCCAACGCCTTCGTCGACAGCGCCCGGCTGCCCGGGCCGCTGAGGCCGATCGCCGAATGGAACCCGGTCTCGACGCTCGTCCAGGCCGCACGCGAACTGTTCGGCAACACCAGCCCGGCCCTCCCGGTGCCCGGCGCCTGGCCGCTGCGGCACGCGGTGCCGGTGTCGCTGCTGTGGACGGCCGTGCTCCTGGTCGTGTTCGTGCCGCTGGCCACGCGGCTGTACAAGAGAGCCGTCAGCCGATGAGCCACGCGATGGGACACGTCCCCGACCGGGAGCGGGACAGGGCCGTGGAGCTGGTCCAGCAGGCGTACGCGGACGGCCGGCTCGGCCCCGCCGAGCTGGAACGGCGGCTGGAACTGGCGCTCACCGCCACCGCCTCGGGCGAGCTGGAGCCGGTGGTCGCCGGCCTGGCCGACGACGAAGACGAAGACGACGAAGTGGTGCGCATCGCCTCCACCGGGGGACTCATCAAGCGAGTGGGCGACTGGCACGTCCCGCGCCGGCTGCGCATCGACTCCGAGTACGGCAGGGTGAAGCTCGACCTGTCCCAGGCGCACATCCCGTACCCGCGAATCGACATCGAGCTCCGGCTCGCGTACGGCGGCGCCACGATCACGCTGCCCGCGGGCGCGAGCGCGAACGCCGACGGGGTGCGCATCGGCTGGGGCAGGGTGACGTCCAAGGCGGCGGGCCGCCGGTGTCCGGGCCGGCTGCACGTCCAGATCACCGGTGACCTGCCCTACGGCAGCATCACCATCCGCACCGCGCGGAGATGACGCGGCCATGGCGAGCGGTGTTGTGGGTGATCGCCATCCTGGCAGGATGAGCGACATGGAACGTGTGCTTGGAATCGGCGGATACTTCCTGCGGGCCGCCGACCCGGCGGCCCTGGGCGCCTGGTACCGCGAGTGCCTGGGCCTGGACGCCGACGAGAACGGCATGTGGCGGCAGGAAGCCGGGGTGACGGTCTTCGCGACCTTCGAGTCCGAGACCGAGTACTTCGGCTCCCGGGACCAGCGGACGATGCTCAACTTCCGGGTCCGCGACCTGGACGCGATGCTCGCGCAGCTCCGCGCCAAGGGCGCGGACGTGGCCAAGGAGACCGAGGAGATGGAGGGCGTCGGCCGGTTCGGCTGGGTCACCGATCCCGAGGGCAACCGCATCGAGCTGTGGCAGCCCAGCTGACGGTGTCCCCACGCGGCCTCCGATCACCCGTCGCGCTTCGGCTCCGGCAGGGGGAACGTACGGCTGTCGCCGCGCCGTAGCCGGGCGTGGTGGCCGTGCACCACGAGGTCCAGGGCGGTGGGGCCGTCGTCGGCCCGGGCGATCCGTACGCGGGCCGGATCGGCGTCGACGACGAGTTCCGCGCCCCGGTAGCGGAGGCACAGCGACAGCGTGGTCAGCTGTTCGGGGAGCACCGGGTTCAGGTGCAGGCCGTCGGGCCGGGCCTCGAGATCGAGGTAGCAGCGCTGCACCAGGTCCAGCGTCCCGGCCATGGCGCCCAGGTGGACGCCCTCGGCGGTGGTCCCTCCCTGAACGTCGGTGATGTCGCCCGTCAGCGTCTCCGTGAAGAACCGCCATGAGCCGGTGCGGTCCGAGCGCGCCAGCACCCAGGCGTGGACGACGGCGCTCAGCGTCGAGCCGTGGCAGGTGCGGGAGAGGTAGTAGCGGATGGTGCGGCGGGTCAGGCCCGGCGCCGCCGGATAGCCCAGCCGGTCGAGGATCTGCCGCACCTCCCGGGCCGTGAGCAGGTAGAACAGCATGAGCACATCGGCCTGCTTCGACGCCCGGTAGCGGTCGGGGCTGTCGTTCTCGGCCTCCAGGGCCCGGTCCAGCCGGCGCACGCCCCGATGACGATCCCAGTCCAGCTCCGCCAGGTGCTCGTATCCGGTGAACTGGCTGATGACGCCGTCGTGGAAGTCCACCCGCATCCTCCGGGTGATGTCCTCCCACCGTTCGGTCTCCACGTCCGTCAGAGCGAGCCGGCGGCGCAGATCCTCCCGTGCGCGTCGCGGCATCAGGTCGAGCGCCTCACGGGTGCGCAGCAGCAGCCACACCGTCATGATGTTGGTGTACGCGTTGTTGTCCAGGCCCGGGGACGCCGCGCCCGGATAGCCGTCGTGATACTCGTCCGGACCCATCACCCCCTTGATCTCGTAGCGGCCCGACAGGGGGTCGAGCCGCGCCACCGAGGCGAAGAAGCGGGCGATCTCGACCAGGAGGTGGGCGCCGGTCCCGGCGAGGAACTCCACGTCGCCGGTGATCGCGTAGTGCTGCCAGGCGTTGTAGGCGACCGCCAGCCCGACGTGCCGCTGAAGGTGGGTGTGGTCGGGCGTCCACCGCCCGGAGCGGGGGTTGAGGTGGAACCGCTGGGTCTCGTCGCGTCCGTCGCTGCCGCTCTGCCAGGGGAACATCGCCCCCCGCAGGCCTGCCGCGTGGGCGGCGGCCCGGGCTTCCGGCAGCCGCCGCAGGCGATAGCGCAGCGCCCCGCGGGCGGTCTCCGGGAAACGCAGGGTCAGCCAGGGCAGCACGAACAGCTCGTCCCAGAACACGTGTCCCCGGTAGGCCTCGCCGTGCAGGCCGCGTGCGGGCACGCCCACGTCGAGGTCGGCGGTGTGCGGTGACAGGGTCTGCAGCACGTGGAAGGTGCTCAGGCGGATGTCCCGCTGGGTGTTCGGGCCCGTCACCTCCAGCCGGGCCCGTTCCCACAGGTCACGCCAGGCGATCTCGTGCTGTTCCAGGAGTTCGCCGAAGCCGGGCGCGAGTCCGGCCCGACGCAGCGCGGCCGAGGTCACGTCGGAGAGCGCCAGGTCGCGCGACGTGGTGAGCGCCACCGTCTTGACGACCGCGACGGGGTGGCCATGGTCCAGCGGCAGCACGCGTGTCTCCAGGACGTGGTCGTCGTGCCGCTCGGCCTCGGGCCCGCCTAGGCCGCCGGAGGAGACGTCGACCCGCGAGGCCAGGGCGACCTCGATGCCGGAGGAGCGGGTCCGCGCGCGGAGCCACGTCAGGGGCTCCCGGATCCCCGTCGTGTGCCCAGTCAGGTGGTCGCCCCGCAGGTCGCGGTATCGCGCCACTCCCGTGTTGGCCACCCGGCCGTCGAGCCCGGAGCGTACGCGGAGAGGCCCTGACCAGTTCTCGGCCGTGAAGGTCGTCTCCAGCGCGGCCAGGTAGGGGTCGGCCATCGAGACCAGGCGGCGCTGCCGTACGGACGTGACGCGGCCCTCGGCGTCCCGGAACCGGATCAGCCGGTGCAGGACGGCGTGGCGCATGTCCAGGTCCTGCCGGTACCCGAGCAGGTCCGCCGTGCCGGGGGAGAACCACGGGCAGCCGGGCGTCGCGAAGGTCAGCGGCAGCCAGTTCGGCAGGTTGACCATGTCCTCGTTGGTCAGCCGATGACCCGCGATGTCCGAGGTGAGGCGGTCGTAGCATCCGGCGACGTACGTCCCCGGGTAGTGGACGGCGCCGGCCCCGGCCTCCGGTGCCGCGCCTCGCGTGGCGAACCGGCCGTTGCCCAGCGTGCACAGCGCCTCGCGCAGCCCCTCGTGACCGGGATCGAACCCTTCGTAAGTCAGCGACCACGGATTCAACGCGGCTCCTCCTGAACCGGCCCCCGGTCGATCCGATCGGCGCGGATCGCCGGCGTCGAGAGGGCGGGTCAAGGCGTGAGCGTCTCCAGCGCGAGAAGATCGCGCATCGACACCATGCCGATCAGGCGCCCGTCCTGGTCCACCGGGATGTGACGGATGCCGTGGTCGAGCATGCGCCGGGCCACCTCGCGCGTGTCCTCGTCCAGAGTGGCGGTCTTGATGTCCGACGACGCGCACATCCCCGCGCTCAGGGCGGCGGGGTCGGCGGATGTGGCAAGCGCCGTCACGAGGTCCCGTTCTGTGATCACTCCAGTGACCCGGTCCGCTTCGAGCACGGCGAGTGCGCCGATGTTCTTCTCCGTCATCCGGCGGGCCACCTCGGGCAGTTTCGCGGTCGCCGGGCACCCGAACACCAGGGGACGGTAAACGTTGGCGATACGCATGCGTCCTCCCCTCCTCACCAGCACTTCCAGCCAACCACACCGCCACGGGACGCCCGTCGGCCGCTGGGCGTTACGGGCAGGCCGAACCTGCGAGGGGAGGAGTCCGCGCGCGGGAATGTCTCCAGGAAGCGGACGTGGAGACGGTGTCCGGCGGCTCCTGGCCGCCGCATGGCACCGACGGGGGACGGGGGCACCTCGATGAGGCCGTGGGCGCAGGTCAGGGAGACGCACGCCGGGGTGGTGATCCTCCTCGGAGATCACGCCTTCAAGCTGAAGAAGCCCGTCGATCTGGGCTTCCTGGACTTCACGACGCTGGAGGCCCGGCGGGCGATGTGCCACAAGGAGGTCGAGCTCAACCGCCGGCTGGCACCGGACGTCTACGAAGGAGTGGCCGACGTGTCCGGCCCGGACGGACGGGTCCGGGAGCACCTCGTGGTGATGCGGCGGATGCCGGACGAACGCCGGTTGTCCGCGCTGGTCCAGTCGGGAGCACCGGTGGAGGACGCCCTGTGCCGGGTCGCGCGGGTGGTCGCGGGCATGCACGCCCGATCCCCGCACAGCCCGCGCATCGACGAACAGGGGAGCGGGCAGGCGCTGCGATCCCGCTGGACCGCGAGCTTCCGTGAGGTGCGGGCGCTGCCCGAGGCGGTCCTCGACACCGAGATCCTCGGCGACGTCGAACGGCTCACGCTGCGCTATCTCGACGGCCGGGAACCGCTCTTCGCGGTCCGGATCGCGGAAGGCCGGATCGTGGACGGCCACGGCGATCTGCTCGCCGACGACATCTTCTGCCTGGACGACGGGCCCCGGATCCTGGACTGCCTGGAGTTCGACGACCGGCTCCGCTTCGTCGACGGCCTGGACGACGCCGCCTTCCTGGCCATGGACCTGGAGCGACTGGGCGCTCCTCGCCTGGCGGAGCTCTTCCTGTGCTGGTACGCCGAGTTCTCCGGCGACCCCTCACCGCCCTCGCTGTGGCATCACTACGTCGCCTACCGGGCCTTCGTCCGCGCCAAGGTCGCCTGCCTGCGCCATGGACAGGGGGACGCCGCGGCGGCGTGGGAGGCCCGGAGCCTGGCCGAGCTCACGCTGGGCCACCTTCAGGCGGGTGCGGTCACCCTGGTCCTCGTCGGCGGGCTCCCGGGGACCGGAAAGTCGACCCTGGCCGCCGCCGTCGCCGACCGGCTCGGCTGCACGTTGCTGACCAGCGACCGTCTCCGTAAGGAACTCGCCGGCATATCGCCGCACCAGCCCGCGGCCGCCCCCTTCGGCGAGGGCATCTACTGTGCGGAGTCCACTGAACGGACCTACGCCGAGCTGTTGTCCAGGGCCGAGCGGCTGCTCGGTCTCGGCGAGCCGGTCGTCGTGGACGCGTCCTGGACGGACACCGCGCACCGCGCCGCCGCGGCGTCCCTGGCCCGCCGTACCTCCACCCATCTCACAGCGCTGCACTGCGTCGCCCCGCCGCGGGTCACCGCCGAACGCCTCGCACGCCGCACCGGCGGGATATCGGACGCGGACCGGGCGATCGCCGCCGCGATGACGGCGACGACGACCCCCTGGCCCGGCGCGACCGAGATCGACACCGACGCGCCCCCGGAACGGACACTGGAGCGGGCGATGACGGCGATCCACGCCCGCTGGTCCGGCGTGCCACGGCGGTTCCGGCGTCCCCGGATGGCACCGGGCTGAACCACGGCCGCGGGTACCCGGGCGCGACGGCGGACGACTCCTACCGGGTGCGCGGGTCGGGCCCGATCCAGCCGGCCGCGCCCACGCACGCCTCGTTGCCTTCGGGGTCGGCCAGCACCCAGTGCGACGGCGCGTACGCGTCGGAGACCAGGCGGCCGCCGGCGGCGACCGCCGCCGCTATCCGCGCCTCGGCCTGGTCGTACGGCACCCAGACGTCGACGTGGACCCGGTTGCGCTGCGGACGCGGCTCGTCCATCTGCTGGAAGTAGAACGCCGCGCCGCGGCGGTGCGGGTCGATCAGGTCTTCCGGGCTGTTCGCCCGGTCCTCGTAGCCGAGCAGGGCCCGCCAGAACGCCACCACCTCGGCACCGGAGAGGGCGTCGACGGTGACCTGGACGCTCTGCACGGCCGAGGGATCGGCGGGGACGCCGAGCGCGCGGGCCACCGCCGAGATCCGCCGGGCCAGTTCGGCGTCCCGATCCGTCAGCCCGTAGAAGTCCGCGATGGTGATCAGCCGTACCGTGACGCCCTCGTGGCGCAGGTCGACGTCGGGGTGACCGCTGCCCACGCCGGGCAGTTCGCTGATCGCCTGCACGAGCGCGGCCCCGGCCGCGAACGACCCGGTACGGAAGTAGGCACACGCCCCCTCACCCAGCACCCGCCAGTCCTCCAGGCCGCCGATCTCGTGGAACTGCTGCGGCCTGATCCGTTCGATCTTCTCCGTGGCGTTGCTCATCCGGTCAGCGTATCGACCACATCCGACAAGCCACCCGCCCGGTCACGCGCCTTCGGCGGTGACGAGCCTGGCAGCGCTGGGGACGGTGGTGCGCTGGGGACGGTGGTGCGCTGGGGACGGTGGTGCGCTGGGGACGGTGGTGCGCTGGGGACGGTGGTGCGCTGGGGACGGTGGTGCGCTGGGGACGGTGGTGCGCTGGGGACGGTGGTGCGCTACGGCCGGCCGGCGCCTGCCGCGAGGGCGGTCTCCACGCCCGGCGTCACCACGGCGCGGAACGCCGCGTCCATCTCGGCGGGGGTGGCGTTGATCTCGCCGTCCGCCCACTTCCGCAGCAGCGCCATGAACGCCCCCACGACGCAGGTCACCATCAGGTCGAGCGAGGGCGGCGGCGTGCTTCGCGGAGGGAGGGCCGCCAGCAGTTCGTCGCGTACGACCGTGGCCAGGATCTGCTCTCCGCGCGCGATCACGGCGCTGCCCCCTCGACGCCCGAGCAGCGCACGCGCGAGCCGGCGCTGCTCGTGAAGGTGCTCGAACATCGGCAGGCTGAAGGCGAACAACGTGCCCGGCCTGGCCGCGGGGGCGAGGCGAAGGAGGCCGTGGAGCTCGTCGAGGTTGCTGAACAGCACGTCCTGCTTGTCGGCGAAGTGCGCGTAGAAGGTCGAGCGGCCGACGTCGGCGCGGTTGATCAGATCAGTGACCGTCACCGCCTCGTAGCCCTTCTCCAGGACCAGCTCTATCAACGCCTGCTGAACGGCCTTCCGGGTGCGCCGTACCCGGCGGTCGGTGCTCTCCCGCCGCTGGTTTCCGAACACGTTTCCCCTTCTGTCCAGTACGGCACAGCCTGATCGATTTGCTTGTTGACCGCTCCGGGCCGGTGAATCGATCATTTATAACCGAACAGGTTGTTCCGAAACAAGAAGGGGGAGGCCTGTGGCCAGGGGAAAGCTCATGCACCGTCACTCGGAAAACGATGACGGGGGTGGCGTGATCAATTATCCGCGGGGTTATGAGATTCTGGCCGAAATCGGGTTCGCCGGGCGTCGCCGCAGCGTTTTCGCCCGTCTGGCCGCGTTGTCCGGGGCGGGGCCGGGCGATCGGATTCTGGACGTCGGCTGCGGCACCGGCTACTGGAGCCGGATGCTGGCTCCTCTCGTGGGGCCCGAAGGGCGGGTGATCGGTGTCGACCCGTCGCCGCCGATGCTCGAACACGCGCGCCGGCGCTCACCCGGCAACTGCTCCTACGAGGTGGGCGAGGGGCAGGCGCTGCCCTTCCCGGACGTCTCGTTCGACATCGTGGTCTCCAGCTTCGCGGTGCACCACATGCCGGGCTCGGCCCGAGGCGCAGCCGTGCGGGAGATGTTCCGCGTCCTGCGGCCGGGCGGACGGCTGCTGATCGCCGAGTTCCGCCCGCCGGTCAACCCACTCGCCGCCCGCTTGGCCGAGATGGTGGCGGGTCCGGCGGTACGGCCCACCATGCCGGAACTGCTCGCCACCCTGGTGCCCGGCGCCGGTCTCCGCGTCGAGAGCACGGGCACCGTGGGGCCGGTGCTCTACTACGTGAACGCCGTCCGCCCTCCCGCCACCCACTCCTGAATTCCAGAGGAGGCCGCTCCTCTCTGCGCGAACAGGCGTGTCGCCGGAGATCCGGCCGTGTCAGACTTCCAGGCATGGCAGCTTCCGGCCGACCAGTCGTCGTCGACATCCGGACGCGCCGGGCAGGCGAGAAGCGCGGCCCGGAGATCCCCGACGGCCCCGACCCGTTGCTGCGCAGCGTGTACGGCGAGATCCTCCGCGACGAGCGGCTGGACCAGGACCGCACGCTCGACGACGTGGCGCGTGCGGTCGGGATGTCCAAGCAGTATCTGTCGGAGGTCGAGCGCGGCCGCAAGGAGCCGTCGTCGGAGATGCTGCACTCGGTGTGCGACGCGCTCGGGCTGCCGATCGAGCACCTGCTCACCCGCGCCGTACGGCGGATCACGGCGTCGCGCCGGATCGCCGGGCGTGAGGCGTCCGGCACGACGCTGCTGCTGGCGGCGTGAGCGCTACCCGCGGGTCGCGATCAGTTCGTCGGCCAGGCCGTACTCGATGGCCTCGCGGGCGCTGAAGATCCGGTCCCGGTCGGTGTCCCTGCGCAGCCGCTCGACGTCCACCCCCGTGTGGCGGCTGAGGATCTCCTCGGTCTGCACGCGCATCCGCATCACCTCGGCCGCCTGCAACGCCAGGTCGGAGATGGTGCCCTGCCCCTGGGTGGACGGCTGGTGCAGCAGCACGCGGGAGTGCGACAGCACGAACCGCCGTCCGGGGGCTCCGGCGGCGAACAGCACCGCGGCGGCCGAGGCCGCCTGGCCCATGCAGTACGTTGCGACCTTCGCGCGGATGAACTGCATGGTGTCGTAGATCGCGAGCATCGCGGTCGACGACCCGCCGGGGGAGTTGATGTACAGGTTGATCTCCTGGTCCGGGCTGTCCGCCTCCAGGTGGAGCAACTGTGCCATCACGACGTTCGCGACGCCGTCGTCGATCTCGGTGCCGAGGAAGATGATCCGCTCGTTGAGCAGGCGGCTGAAGATGTCGAACGACCGCTCCCCGACCGGCGTCTTCTCGATCACGTACGGGATCGTGTACTGGCTCATGAGGAGAACCCCGTCCGGTTGGGCGCGGCGTACGGCGCGAGGATGTGGAAGGAGCCGACGATCTCGTCGATCATCCCGTAGTCGCGGGCCTGCTCCGGGGTGAACCAGCGGTCCCGGTCGCTGTCGGCGGCGATCTCCTCGACGCTCCGGCCCGTCTCGGCGGCGAGGATCTCCTCGGACTGCCGCTTCATGTACCTGAGGTTCTCGGACTGGATGGCGATGTCGATCGCCGTGCCGCCGATCCCGGCCGACGGCTGGTGCATCATGATCCGGCTGTGCGCGAGGCTGATCCGCTTGCCGTGCGTGCCGGACGCCAGCAGCACCTGCCCCATGCTCGCCGCCATCCCAAGCGCGACGGTGACCACGTCGTTCGGGACCAGCTTCATCGTGTCGTAGATCGCGAGGCCGGCCAGCACCGACCCGCCCGGTGAGTTGATGTAGAGGATGATGTCGCGTTCGGGGTCCGCCGAGGCCAGCAGCACCATCTCGGCGCACACCCGCTCGGCCATCTCGTCGTCGACCTCTCCGGTCAACAGCAGTGTCCGTTGCTGGAACAGCTTCTCGTTCAACCGATCCCGGTAACTCGTGCTCGCTGAAACAGGCATGCCGCCTTTGTATCCGCCCCACCGCCGCGAACCGGCGATATGTCTGCTGACAGCAGATGCGCACTCATGAGTGTGAGAGCCGGACGGCCTGGACCCCCGCGTCGGTACGGACGACGGCGATGCCGGGCGTGGGCACGGCGATCTGACGTATCGGGGAGCCGAACTGTACGACATGTTCGGGATGGTCCTGTCCCCGCCACACCAGCAGCCGGCCGTCGCCAGTGCCCGCGGCGAGGAGCGAGCCGTCCTCCAGAGCGGCCACCGCCCTGACTTCGCTCTCCGGCGGGGCGTCGAGGTTCGTGGAGGCCTCGGGGTCGTCCAGGTTCTCCACCCGCACTGAGTGTCCGTATCCGAAGACCAGTGCCCGCCCGTTCTCGTGCAGGATCGAGACGGCGTTCGTCTGGGGGAGGAGCAGGTGCCCGGTGATCCGGTGTCCCTGGGCGGAGAGGTGGTGGACGAGCGCCACACCACCGACGAACACCTCGTGGCCCTGTGAACCGGCCACCGGCGTCATCCACTGCACGGCGTTGCTCGTGCCGACCGCGAGGGGGTGCACGCCGGGCGCTGGCAGCGGGGTGCCGTCCCACCGGTCCTCGCCGGCGGTCAGCGTCCACAGCACGGGCTCCTCCCAGTCGCCCGCGGCAAGCAACCGGCCGCCGTCCCCCACCACGGTGACCTCGTGGATGACGCCGGGACGGCCGAGATGCACATCGGTCACGAGCGTCTCCCCGGAGGGCCCGGGTGTCCACAGCCGCAGGGCGGCCTCCGGCCCCCACTGCCCGTAGGCGGCCACGCAGACCCGGCGCTTCCACCGCCAGAGGCGGACACCCGCCGTGACCAGCTCTCCCGTCTCCAGGGGTTGCGTACGGCCCTCCTCGCGCAGCACGACGGAGCCGTCGGCGAGCACGGCCGCGACGACCGGCCGGCCGGACTCGTCGGCCAGCGCGTCGACGTCGATCACCGGGGCGCCCAGCTCACCGACCGGAGGCGGGAGCAGGTCCGCTCCGGATCGCAACGGCCACTCCCGGATCGTGCCGCCCACCGCCGACTCCCCAGACACCAGCACGAGGCCTCCGTCCAGCTCCGAGAACATTACGGCGGAGACCGGCTCCCCCCATGGCAACAGGGACTCCACCACGGGCTCGTCCTCGCCGGGATCGTGCACCAGCGTGACCCCGCCGTCATGCCCGCCGGTGACCAGGTGGAGGCGGCCGTCCACCTCCAGGAGATCGACGGAGGTCACCCCGCCGGACAGCAGGACGATCTCGCGTGACTCGGGCGGCCCGTCGTCGGGATTCATGTCGCGGAGGTGTAGTTCGCGTACCTCCCGCAGCACGTCCGCATAGCCGTTCCGGCCCCGGCGCATCCTCGACTGCAAGAGAAGGCCCTCGGAGAGAAAGGCGGTGTCGAGCTGCCAGGCGGCCGGCTCGTGGCCGCCGATGCCGGTACGTTTCTCCGAGTCGTCGTCACCGAAGACGATCACGTCCGTCACACCGTCGCTGTATCCCGCCGCGAGCGCGAAGCGTCCGGTGTCGCCGCTCAGGAACGTGGTCGTACCGCACCAGGTGGGCGGATCCGGCGGACGGATCACCGGCTGGCGGTCGATCTCCCCGTGCAGGCCCCAGAGGATCACCGCGCCGTCGGCTCCGCCGGACAGCACGCCGTCGTCGAGCCCTCCCGCCAGCGACAGCACCGGGCCTTCGTGGGCGGGCACCGGTTCCGTGACCGGTTCGCCGGTGAACGGGTCGACCGCCTGGACGATCCCGTCGGCGTACCCGAGCACCACGACCGCCCGGCCTTCCAGCACTGTGGGGGCCATCGCGGTCACCGGCGAGCCGGGACGTGCCGGCACGGAACCGGTCACCTCCATCCGCTCCGGGTCCGCCAGCCACACCTGGTCCAGCGCCGCCACCGCCAGCACCGCCTCGTCTCCGGTGCCGAGGAGTGCGAGCCGGGCGGCCGGCGTGCCCGACGGCAGCGTCAGGACGCCGAGCACCGTGTGGGTGCGCAGGTCCCAGAACCGCACCGTGCCGTCCGGGGCCGCGGTGACGACGGTCGTGCCGTCCGGACGCGGGAACCACAGCATGGCGAGCACACCGCCGGGGTGCGCGCCGACGACACGTCCCGGATGATGGCGGAGCATCGAGGCCCACAACGGGGTCCACCGGCGCTCCGGCAGGAGCCCGGCGAACGCCGTCGCCGCCTTCGCCTCGCCCAGTTCGTACGCCGCCATCTGCAGGTAGGACGCGCGTTCGCCCCGGTCGCGGTCCGCGAGCAGCCGGCCGGCACGCCGGTAGACCTCGGCGTACCGGCCCGTGACGCCGGGCCTGGACAGCGCGCGCAGTACGCCCCCGGGCTCGGCGGCGACCAGGAAGTCCGGCCGGTTCACCAGGATCGCGAGTTCGCCGATCGCCGCGGCGTGGGTGGCGAGGTGGTCGCACGCGTACTCTGCCGCGCCGAGCCAGTCGTCGCCGTGGCGGCGGACGAAGTAGCGCAGCACGGCGTGGTGCGCCTCCTCGACCTGCACCTCCTCCTCGGCGAGATAGTCACGGAAGGAGTCGTGGTAGAGGCGGACGGGCCCCGACCGGGGGGCGCCGAGCAGGAACTGCGCGCACTCCTCCAGCACACGGCGCACCCGGGAGCGCGGCAGGCCGGTGATGCCGCACAGCTGCTCGTGGGTGAGCCCCGCACCGCGCGCCACGGTGAGGGCGGCCAGCACCGGCTCGTACAGGTCCCACCAGAGGTCACGCGAACGCGCGATGTCCGCCCTGAACCAGGCCCGGTACAGGCCGGTCAGCCCTTCGGGCAGGTCGGCGGGCGGGTCCGGCGGGACCTCGCCTCCGGCCGGCAGGCGCTCGACCACGTGCCGGGCGTAGAGGAAGTTGCCGTCGGCCGCCGCCACGACGCGATCGGCCCACAGCCGCCACGCCGTCCCGGCGGCGGGCAATCGGCGGTGCACGTACCGCCGGATGTCGTCCTCGCCTGCGGGCCGGTCGGCCCGCAGGTCTAGAGCCGGCGGCGGCAGGTCGCGCAGCACCCAGGGATCCGGCCTTGCGGTCACGACGAAGCGCAGCACGTCGGGCAGTTCCGCCGGATTGCCGGCCACGACGCCGATCAGGTGGGCGATCGTGTCCTCGGAGTCGTAGCGGTACCCGGCGGACAGGTCGTCCACGACCACCAGAAGCCGCTCGTCCCACCCGTCCGCCACAGCGGCTTCCAGAGGGCGCCGGACCAGGTGCGCGAACGCCTGCCGGGTCGGCACGCTCCCGGACACGCGTATCTGGACGTTGGCGACCCGCGCACCCGCCTCCACCGTGCCGATGGTCTGCGTGCTGTTGATCGTGATGACCGCGGCCGCGCCCGCGGCCGACGCGGCCAGCGCGTCGGCGAACCGGGGTATGCGGCGGGCGAGCGCGCCCGACAACGCGCGGACGAAGTCCAGCGCGTCGAGTGTGCGCTCGTCACTCGCGTCACAGAAGTGGGCCAGCACCACGTCCGGCCGTTCCGGGCGGGCGTCCCCTCCGCCCGGCGTGTCGTGCTCGTCCTCCGGCGCCGCGAGCCGAGCGGCGAACACCGTCTTCCCCGTGCCCGGCGGACCGGTGACCAGGAAGATCCGCGTGTCCTCCGTGCGCAGCCACCGGTCCAGCCGGGCCGTGATCCAGGGCCGGGGCACGAGCCCGGCGACGTCGGGCATAGGGGAACGCCCGGGCGCCGCGGCAGGCCCGGTGCTCAACCGCTCCGGCCGTCCAGGTCGACCCCGACCGCCTCGCCGCCCGCGGACACCCGGCCGATCCGCATCTCGGCACGGACCTCCGTGCCGGGGTGGAGCCCGCCCCGCGCCCGCAGACCCGCCAGATATCCCTCGACCACATCCGCCTCGACGGCCACGTCGATCCCCGAGCCCGTCGGCTCCCGCTGCTCGCCCCTGAACGTGATCCGCTGGCCGTACGCGACCTCCAGCACCCGCCGAAGGGCGTCGACCGTGTCGAGCAGGCCGCGGTCGCCCGGGTCGGGCACGCGCCCCTCCTCGGCGTACTCGATCAGCGCGCGGCGGAGCGACGTCAGGGACTCGGCGTTCCGAGCGACGACGCTGTCCGCTACCTCGGCCGCGGACAGCGGGGCGTCCAGCACCCCGGCGGCGGAGCCGGGCACCTCGACCACCTCGCGGTCCCGTCTCTCCCGCCACCGTTTCAGCAGTTCTCGTGCCTCGTCGTAGAGGAACGTGATCCCCTCGCTGAGCGCCACCGCCCCCAGCGCCGCGAGACTCAACGAGTCCGACAATCCCATCGCCTCCCGTCGCCTGTCTGTCGGCTGGGGGCGACGTGTCGTTACGCCGTATGCTCCCGGCGGGGCTCCACGTGGGCGTCCGGGCCGGGGAAGATCAAGGTCTCGTGCTCCTCGTCCAGCCACCGGACCACATAGGGCGGGGACCCGTCGCTGTGGTGGAGGGCCGTGATGACGCCCGTACGGCGAGGTCCGTCCAGGTGAAGGCTCTCGATGATCAACCGGTCGCCCACTGCCGCTTTCATGTACGCCCCCTTCTCCCCCGTCGCTGCCATTCCAGCGTGGCCCGGGCCGCGCCTTCCGCTTAGGGCAGGAGGTCCCGTAACCGAGGGACCTCCGTCGCCGAGGGTGGGTCAGTCTCCGGGGTTTCGTCCGGCCTCACGGGCGGGCTCGCGCGGCCGGCCTCCGATGCGGTAGGGCCGCATCATCTCGTTGTCCTCGTGCTCCAGCATGTGGCAGTGCCACACGAAGAGCCCGGCCCGGTCGAAGTGGGCCTTGACCCGGGTCACCTCCCGGGGCAGGGCGATGACCGTGTCCTTGCGTCCCCGCTCCCAGGGCCGCGCCGGCCGCGCCGGACCGTGGAACGGCGTGCGGTCCACCACCTCGAAAAGGATCTCGTGGATGTGGATGGGATGCGCGTCCGGCGTGAGGTTGTGGAACTCCCACATCTCGACGTCGCCGACGCCCGGGTTCTCCGTGACCGGGTCGTGCCACTTTCTCGCGGCCCATCCCCGCCCGGCGGCTTCGCCCAGCAGCGTCGTGACGGGACCCGCCCCCCGGACGGCGGAGCTCTGCTCCAGCAGGGCGAGCCTCCTCGTCCGTACGGCCGGGCCGAGCCGGGCGGCCTGGGGGAGCTCCAGCTGGTCGGGCGGCACGCTGAGGTCACGGCCGGAGGCCGGCCGTACCAGGAACTTCAGCACCTGCCCGGTGGTGGCGGGATCGGCGGGCGGGGCCGCGGTCTCCCCCCGGTACGGCCCGTCGGGCCCCTCGTTCACCAGGTAGAGCGGGGTGCCCGGCGGAACGCACGTGAAGTCGACCACCACGTCGGCGCGTTCGGCAGGGGCCAGCAGCAGCCGGTCGAGCGCGACCGGCGCGGGCAGGAACGCGCCGTCGGCGCCGATCTGCCAGAACGGCAGCGCCGATCGGACGGGCCGGGCCACCGGCGAGCCGGCGATGCCGAGGGCGAGGACCCTGGCGTTGCAGCCGTTGAGGAAGCGGAACCGGTAACGGCGCCGCTCGACCTCCAGCAGCGGCCAGGTCCGGCCGTTCGCCGTCATGGCGGCGCCGAAGAACTCCGGCACCCAGATGGGCGGGACGTCGGTGCGCGGGACGTACGGGCCGCCGTACCCGCCGGCCGCCCGGCTGCCGGGGTAGTGGAGCGAGCCGTCCGAGGTGAACGTCCTGTCCTGGATCACGATCGGGATCTCGTGGCAGCGGGTCCCCGCCGGATCGCCCGCCCCCGCCCCCGGCGCCGGCCCGGGTAGGACGCCGGACGGCAGGTCGGCCGGGCCGCCCCGGAGCAGGTAGAACCCGGCCATGCCGGCGTAGACGTTGAGCCGGGTCACCCCGAGCGCGTGGTCGTGGTACCAGAGGGTGCCCGGGTGCTGGTCGTTGCCGTACCGGTTGACGGCCGACCCGGTGTACCAGGCGACGCCCGTCCGGCCCTCGAAGGCGGCGGCGAAGCCCGCGTACCGGGACCCCTCCCGCGCGTAGCCGGCCGGGGTGTCCCCGGCGGCCAGGAACCACGCCTCGGGGTGTCCGTCGCTGTCGTCCGGGCTGTGCCCGCCGTGCAGGTGGGTCACCACCGGGACCGGCCCCCGGTAGGGCCCTGGGGTGGCGGCGAACGCGGGCCTGCCGTCGCGGCCCGGCGGGCCGCCGGGCGGGTTCGCCCAGTGCAGCGTCGGATCGACGGGCAGCAGGTGCGGGACATGATCGCCCCACCGGTCCACCAGCTCGTTCACCCAGGTCACCTGGACGGGACGGTCCACCCGGGCCTCGATCGTGCGTCCCGGAACGGCGAACGTGCCCCGGTGCGGGGCCGAGCCGTAGCCGAAGACGGTCGTGGGCGGTGCGCCGGGCGGCAGGATCTGCTGCCGGAACCGGCGCACGCCGATGACGTAGCGGTCGAGCGAGCCGTCACCCGTGGGCGCGGCCGGCATCACCGTGGGCATCACGGCGGGAACGGGCAGCGCGGCCACGTACTTGGGCACGGACGCGGCGTCGAGCAGCGGGGCCCCGGCGGGCGCCGGCCGGCGGGTGGGTCCCGCCGGGCCGCGCGCCCCCACGAGCGTGACCGCCGCGCATCCTTTGAGGAAGTCCCGCCTGGTCAGCCGTCGTGTGACCCGCCGTATGCCCCGTCGTGTGTTCATGGCGATCCCCCGCCGCCCCGACACTCCTTTCCATCATGCCCGGATCGGCCGGGTCACACGCCGGTGATCGTCCAGTGGTTGTTGGTGCTGTTGTTCGGCGTCCACATGCCGACGTTGGAGCCGGCGCTGGTGTAGCCCATGCCGTCGAGGGAGGTCCCGGTGCCGCGGTTGATGATCTGGGAGCGGCCGTTGCCGACGTCGTTGAGGCGCCACTGCTGGTTGTTGCCGCCGTTCCAGGCCGACTGCCTGGCGACGGCGCCGTTGGCGGTGTTGCCCCAGCTGTCGATGACCATGCCGTTGGTGCGGTTGACGATCCGGTACCAACCGCCGCCCAGGTCGACCAGCTGCCACTGCAGGTTGTTGCTGCCGTCCCAGTTCCACTGCTTGACGTTCGACCCCGACGCCACGTTGCCGCCGCTGTCCAGCACCAGGCCGGTGGTGGCGTTGACGATCCGCACGTAGGTCGACGGCGGCGTCGGTGACGCCGAGGCCGACGGTGACGCCGACGGCGAGGAGGTGCTGCCGGACCCGGTCAGGCGGTAGGTGCGGCCGGCCTGGCCGGTCAGCGCGACGACGTCGGCCTCGGGCTTGGTGACGGTGACGGCCTCACCGGTCTCGCTGTCGACGACCTGGTAGGTCCCGGTGAAGATCCGGTTGCGCACCTTGACGGTGCCGGCGCGGTCGAACTTGACGAGGATCTCGGTGGCCACACCGGAGCTCCAGGTCGTGCCGACGGTGTAGCCGCCGCGCCCCCGCAGGCCCTGCACCTTCCCGCTCGGCCACGCCGAGGGCAGCGCGGGCAGCACGTGCAGCTCACCGTTGTGGCTCTGCAGCAGCATCTCGGCGATGCCGGAGGTGGCGCCGAAGTTGCCGTCGATCTGGAACGGCGGGTGCAGGTCGAACATGTTCGGCGCGAGCCGGTCCGTCCTGACCAGGAGGCGGATCAGGTTGTGCGCGCGGGCGCCCTCCTCCATTCGCGCCCAGTAGTTGATCTTCCAGGCGAGCGACCAGCCGGTCCCGTCGTCTCCGCGCAGCTCCAGGGTTCGGCGCGCCGCGTTGTACAGCGTCGGGGTGCCCCGCTTGGTGATCTGGTTGCTGGGGTGCAGGCCGTACAGGTGGGAGATGTGCCGGTGGTTCTGCTCGGTCTCCACCCAGTCGTAGAGCCACTCCTGGATGTTGCCGCGCGAGCCGACCTTCATCGGCGCGAGCCGGTCGCGGGCCGCGAGGACCCGGGTGCGGAAGTCGGAGTCGGTGCCGAGCGCCAGGCTCGCCTGCGCGCACGCGTTGAACAGGTCGCGCAGGATCTGGTTGTCCATCGTCGGGCCGGCGCACACGCTGACGCCCGAGTGGTGGGGCAGTTCCGGGGAGTTCGACGGGTTCGTGACGAGATAGCCGAGGCTCGGTTCGGTCACCAGGGTGTCGAGGAAGAACTGCGCGGCGCCCTTCATGGCGGGGTAGTACTGTTGCAGGAAGTTCAGGTCGCCGGTGAACTGGTAGTGCTCCCAGATCAGGGTGGACAGCCACGCGCCGCCGGTCTGCCACATGCCCCAGAGCGCGCCGTCGACGACCGACGTGGCCCGCCACGCGTCGGTGTTGTGGTGGGTGACCCAGCCACCGGCGTTGTACTGCACCCGGGCGGTGCGGGCGCCGGTCACCGAGAGGTCGTTGATCATCTTGAACACCGGGTCGAAGCACTCCGACAGGTTCGTCGTGTCGGCCGGCCAGTAGTTCATCGGCAGGTTCGCGTTGATGGTGTACTTCGAGTCCCACTGCGGGGCCAGCGAGTCGTTCCAGATGCCCTGCAGGTTGGCGGGTTGCGTCCCGGGACGTGAGGAGGAGATCAGCAGGTAGCGGCCGAACTGGAACAGCAGCACCGAGAACTGCGGGTCGTTGGTGTTCGCGTGCTGCGCGATTCGCACGTCGGTCGGCTGGTCGGCCGCGGACGTCCGGCCCAGGTCGAGCGTCGTGCGCCCGAACAGGTTCTGGTAGTCGGCCACGTGCCGGGACCGCAGGTCGTCGAAGGTGCGGGCGACGGCGGAGTTGAGGTTGTTGCGGGCGATGCCCTGGTAGTCGCCGCCGACGTTCTGGTAGTTGACGTAGCTGGAGCCGATGGAGATCAGCAGCGTCACGCTGTTGGCGCCCCGCACCTGGAGCGTGCCGCCGGAACTGCTGACGGTGCCGCCGTCGGCGACGGCCTTGGCCAGTGCCAGGAACTTGACCGAGCCGGTCTTGCCCTCGAAGTTGCCCGAGATGCCGTCGATACCCACCGACGTGCCGTCGGGGCTGGTGCGGGTGACGCGCTGCGGGCTGTCGAACGTCCCGGAGAAGGTGATCGATCCGGCCCGGTCGGCGGTCAGGCGGACGACGATGACCTGGTCGGGCGCGCTGGCGAACGTCTCACGCCGGTAGTTGACGCCGTTCTGCGAGTACGTCGTCACCGTGGTGGCCGTGGTCAGGTCCAGCAGCCGGTTGTACCCCGAGACTCCGCTGGAGCCGGCGCTGAAGGTGAGCCGCAGGTTGCCCACGGTCTGGTAGGCGAGCTGGCCCGCGGGGCTGCCCAGCATGTTCTGGTCGATCAGGGTCTGGGCCTGGCTCCACTGGTTCTGGAATACCAGCTGCCTGATCTGCGCCAGCGCCCCCGCGCCGCGCGTGTTGCTCTGGTCGTACGGCCCGCCGCCCCAGACGGTGTCCTCGTTGAGCTGGAGCCGCTCGACGTCGACGTTGCCGAACACCATCGCGCCCAGGCGTCCGTTGCCGATCGGCAGCGCGCGCAGCCAGTCCGTCCCGGCGCTCTCGTCGTACCACAGCGCCAGATCGTTCGCGGCGAGCACCTGCGCCGGCGCCACCGACCCGGCTCGCGCCGCCGCCGTCCACTGCAAAGGCAACAGCGCGGCTCCGGCTCCGGCCGCGCCGTATCGCAGCACTTGCCTTCGGCTGAAATCAGACAATTCAGTTCTCCAAGTCCACGGCGGGTACGGACACGTCAGAATCGTTTCGACCAGGAGCTCGGCTCCGGGCGAGACGCGGCGGGTGTCCGGGGGGATGACCTACGGCCCGAAGGCTCTGAGGGAGGCGGCGGTAGGGGTGAAGTTCTCTCCGGCAGGGCCTCCCACCGCCATAAGAGGCCCTGCCGGAGCCCGGAGAGGGTCGTGTGTACGGCCCTCTCCGGAGTCAACGGGACATCGATCAGCACACCGTGCCGCGGCCGGTCACGGGCTGGTGCAGGTGAGGGTGGGGGTCGACGGCGTGCCGGTGGCGAGGAACCCGAAGGCGGCCGAGCCGCCCGCCGGGAGCGAGCCGTTGTAGGAGGCGTTCCTCACCGTCACCGAGGAACCGCTCGTGCTCAGCGTGCCGTTCCACGCCTGGGTGATCGTCTGGCCGCTGCCGAGCGTCCACCTGACGGTCCAGCCGTTGATCGCCGAGCTGCCCGCCTTCACCGTGACCAACGCCTGGTAGCCGCCGGGCCACGAGTTCTGCGGCTGGTACTCGGCCACGCAGGCGCCCGGAGGCGGGGGCGACGGACTGGTGTGCGGCGACTGCGAGGGCGACTGCGAGGGCGACTGCGACGGGGACTGTGACGGCGACTGCGAGGGCGACTGCGACGGGCTGGCCGAGGGGGAGGCGCTCGGCGACGACTGGCCCGGCGGCACGTAGGGGCACTTGTTGCGGTACATCGAGATGTTGCTGGAGTCCGCCAGCGGGCACAGGAACTGGGTGTACCGGGTGTCGTTGTCCACCCAGATCTTCAGCCAGGGGATCAGCACCCGCATTTCGGTCGTGTTGGCCCGCGTCGCGAACAGGTGGTCCACCCCGGTGATCTCCACCCACGCGCTCGGCGTCGAGGCCGGGATGGTGGTGTACAGCCCGTTGAGGTACGACTGCGTGACCGTCGTGTCCCGCTGGCCGGAGATGAACATCGTCGGCACCCGGTCGTTGGACAGGCCGTAGTCGCCGACGGGCGAGCCGGGCGCGAGCCCGACCCCGGCCTTGAGGGTGGGCCGCCGGAGGATCGCGCTGAGGACCCCCGCGCCGCCCGCCGAGTGGCCGACGACCGACAGCCGGTTGGGGTCGACCCGGTCGCGTACCGAGCTGCGCTGGGTGAGGTAGTCCAGCGCGGCGAGCAGCTGGGTCCCCCGGGCGTCCGCGCTGTCGGTGCGGCTGTTGGTCTCGATGCCGATCACCACGAAGCCGAAGGAGGCGAGCCAGGGGCCCATCCAGGCCTCTTCGTTGGCGAACAGGGCGGAGTAGCCCGGCACGATCGCGACCCCGCCGAACGTCCCCTGGCTGGTGTCGGTCGGATAGTAGATCACTCCGCCGCCGAAGCCGTTGCCGGCCGGCACGCTGGTCTGCGCGGTCGCGAAGGTCCCCCTGGTGGCCGCGACGCTCGCCACGGTCGGGTTCGGCCCGCGCTGGTAGGGATTGTCCGCGGCCGATGCCGGCCGGGTCGCGATGGCCGCCGAGAACAGCCCGATGACGGCAACCGCCGCCGCCATCGCCCGGCCCATCGCGCGGCGGAGCGAACGGCTCCGCGAGCCGGGCCCGGACGCGGGCGTGGATGATCGCCGGGTTCCCGGCGGCGGAACGGCGTGTGCGCCCATGCCTGAGCCTCCATGACTGCAACCAGAGAAAGGGGGAACGCGGGGCATTCAGCGCTGGACGCCGTGCTCCCGGGCAGGGGAGCGCACACCAGGAGGGCGTCGCGAAGGGCGGCCCTCCGCCCCGCGCACCACCACCGGACAGCGGGAGACCGCCTCGGGGCTCAGTGTGGAAACCTCACCGAAATGTGTCAAGGGTAGGGTGAGGCAGCGAAACCCCCGATCTATGCAAACCGCCTCGTGATCCCGGCATCGTCACAGCCGGCCGGTGGTCCGGGAGCGAAGTCATCGGATGAACGTTTCACCCCGACGTCTTCTCGGGTGAGCCCCGCGGAGCCTCTGATGCGGCAGTTCGGCCGCTTCCGTGCCCTTCCGCGTTCGCGGCCGGACGCACAGCGCCTCTTGACACCGTGCCCCCGCCTCGGCTTTGCTCCGCCCCACCACCACCGGTTGGTCTGTCGATGTGGAGGAGGGCGAAGACGAGGGCAGATTGTTAGCGTTAACAATCATCCGAGGGGCATGCCTGCGTCCGGCTCGTCCCCGGGACCCCGGCGGACACCACGTCGAGGCCCCGTGACCGCCGGTGGCGGAGGCCTTTCGGAGACGGGCGGGTCACGCCGCCGTCAGTCCGTCGTCACCGGGCGCAGCGACGCGTGCATGGTGCCCTCGGGCTGGAGAGTGAGGCCGATCTTCGGTGCGAACTCACCCGGCTCGACCTCCAGATGGAAGCGCTGGGCGATGGTGGCCAGGACGAGGACCGAGGCGACCATGGCGAAACGCACGCCGATGCACACGCGAGTGCCGCCGCCGAAGGGGAACCAGGCGTTCTCGGTGACCGTTTCGGCCGTCGAGGCGTCCCGCGCCCACCGTTCCGGAGAGAACTCCTGCGGGTTCCCGAACCAGCGCGGGTCGAAGTGGGTGGCCCACGGGCTCATCCACACCTGGGTGCCCTTCCGTACGGGCCGGCCCGCCAGCGTCGCTCCCTCGTCCGCCAGCGCGTAGATCATCCAGACCGGCGGCCGCATCCGCAGCGCCTCCTTGACGATCTGCTCGCAGTACGGCAGGCGCGCGTAGTCCTCGTAGCCGGGGACACGGCCGTTCAGGACCCGCCGCAGTTCATCGGTGAGCCTCTCCCGGACCCGGGGGTGGCGGGAGAGCAGATACCAGACCCACGCCAGCGCGGTGCCGGTGGTCTCGTGCGCCCCGACGTACATGGTGACGCACTCGTCGCGGATCTCCTTGTCGGTGAGGTGCGCGCCCGCGGCGTCCCGCGCGGCCAGGAGCCTGGTGAGCAGGTCGTCCCGTTCGGTCGGCGACTCACGCCGGAGGGCGACCAGCCGGCGCACCTCCGTGTCGAGGACGTCGACCGCGCGCTTGAGGCGGCGCCGCCCGGGCGTGCGCATCCAGTCGGGCATCATCGGCCCGAGACCGCGGAACTCGACGCCGATCTGGTGCTGGGCGATGAGCATGGAGTCGGCGATGACCTCCTCGCGCACCCCCGAGTCGGTGCCGAAGATCGTGCGGACCGTGATGCGCTGGCTCAGCGCGAGCATCTCCGCCGTGACGTCGACGCGCCGGCCTGGCGCCCACCGCGCGGCGAGCTCCTGCGCCGCCGCGCTCATGATCTCCGCGTACGCGCGGACCTGCCGGGGGCGTACGGCGGGCTGCACCATGCCGCGCTTGCGCCGCCATTCGGGGCCCCGGGACGTGATGAACCCGTCGCCCAGCAGGTGCCTGAAGGCGTAGCCGAGGTCGGGCTTGCGGAAGGTGAACTCGCGCGCGGCGAGCACCTCGTGGATCATCTCGGGGTTGTTCAGGAAGACGACCGGGGCCGGGCCCAGCCGCCACCGCACCTGGTCGGCGGGGTAGGAGGCAAGGCGGCTCAGGAACGCGAGGGGGTCCCTGGCGAACTCCGGGAGGCTGCCGAGGAGCGGCAGCCCGCGCGGGCCGTCGAGGACCGGGGCGATGGCGGTGCGGTCCGCTGCCGTGGTCATGAGGGGACTCCTTCGAGGGCGAAGAGGCCGGAGAGGTGGGCGGACAGCAGCGCCACCGAGGGGTGGTCCAGGGCGACGGTGGAGGGCAGGTCGGCGCCCAGCGCCTCGGAGAGAACGGTGCGCAGGTCGATGACCATGATCGAGTCGAGTCCCATGACGGCGAACTCGAGCTCGTCGTCGATCTCCGCGCCTTCGCCGAGCACGCCGGCGGCCGCGGCGCGGACGGTCTCCCTGAGCAGCGCGTCCCGCGACGCGGGGTCGAGCGTGGCGAGTTCGTCCCGGAGCCAGCCACGCGGACGGCGCCGGGAGACCACCGGACCGGCGGGCGGGGGGACGGGACGAGGTGACGCGCCGGGGAGGAGCGCCGCGGCCGGATGCCCGTCCAGGTGGGAGGCGTGGCGCTCCTCGTCCAGGCGTACGGCGACCAGCCGGGCGGGACGGTCGGCCAGGGCCTCCAGGAGCAGGTCCTCAGCCTCACGGTCGCTGAGCGGGCTCACCCCGCTTCTCGCGGAGGCCCGCTCCGTCGCCGCCGAGGCGGCGAGCCCACCGGCGTCCTCCGGGATCCAAGGCCCCCAGCCGATGCTCGTGGCGGGGACGCCGCGGGCGCGCAGCGACTCGGCGAGGCCGTCGAGGTAACCGTTGGCCGCCGCGTAGTTGGCCTGACCGGCGGAGCCGAGCACGGCCGAGGCGGAGGAGAACAGCACGAACGACCTGAGGGTACGCGGGTCCAGGACCGCCGCCAGGGTGTCGGCGCCCCGGGCCTTGGCCGCGAAGACCTCGCGGAAGGAGGAGCCGGTCATCCGGTCGAAGGCCCGGTCGTCCGTCGTGCCCGCGAGGTGGAGCACGATCCCCAGCGGGGCGTCCCGTCCCGCCTCGGCGACGGCCCGGCGGCAGGCCGCGGGATCGGTGACGTCGCCCTGGACGACGCGGACCCGGACGCCTTCGGCGGTCAGGCGGGCGATGACCGCGCGGGCGGCGGCGCCGGGGGCCGAGCGTGCCATGAGCGTGACCGCGGGGACGCCGTGGCGGGCCAGGATTGCGGCGGCGCTCAGGCCCAGCGCGCCGAGTCCTCCGGTGATCAGGGCCGCGACGCCGGCCGGCGGAGAGTCCGTCCGCTCCCGCCGCCGGGGCGTCAGCCGCGCCGCCCGGACGCCCGCCGGTCCGACGGCGAGCCTCGTCTCCGGGACGCCCTCGTCCAGCAGTCGCGTGAGGGCGGCGGCGACGTGGGCGGGCTCCCAGCCGGCGTCGAGCGTCACCCTGATCAGCCGCCGTTCCCGCTGCTCGGCCTCCAGGGACGAGAGCATGCCCCACAGCGCCTCGCGGACCGGTGCCACGCGGTGGTCCGCCGCCGCCACGACCACGTAGGGAACCTGGGGCGGGGCGGCCTTGAGGGAGTCCGCGAGGGCCTGGACGGCGGTCAGCGCGTCGTCCGACGTGGCGGGCGCCGGGGGCGGGGTGAGGAACCGGGTGTCCAGGATCAGATCGGTTGCCAGGCCAGGTGGCAGATCGGTTGCCAGGCCGGGTGGCAGATCGGGGGGCGGATCGGGAAGCGCGGCGTCGCGGCCGAGCGCCCGCGTCCGGTGCCCGAGCCGCTCGCACGCCTCGCCGATCCCGCCGCCAGCGCCCAGGACGGCGATGTGACGGACCCGGCCGCCGGGGGCGGCCGTCGCCGCCCAGCCGGTCCAGGTCAGCTCGTAGGCGTTGGCCGCGCCGGCCCGCAGCGACCGGCGCAGCAGCGCGCGCGGCGCCATGCGGAAGCGGAAGCCGTCCACGGTGAGGATGGTCGCGCCGTGCTCGTCGAACATGTGGAGGTCGGCGGAGGCGATCCGTCGGAAGTCGCCGTCCGGGCCGGCCTCGCCGTCGAGGGTGGCCCTGACGTGTCCCCACAGGTCCCCGCCCGGCGCGGGACGGCCGGGGAAGGACAGGGCGGCGGCCGCGAACGGGATCGCGAGGTCCTGCCTCTCGGTCGCGGTGTCCCCGCGGGCGCCGGCGACCGCGAAGACGACGGCGGACTGCAGGCACGAGTCGAGCAGCCCGGGGTGGATCTCGTAGTCCCCGGGGTCCTCGCTCATCGCGGGCGGCCGGGTGAAGCGGATGAGCGCCTCGGCGCCGCGGATCCACACCTGGTCGATCCACCGGAAGGACGGGCCGAGGTGGTAGCCGAGCCCGCGCAGGTGGCGGTAGAAGTCCTCGCCGGTGAGGTGCGTCCCGGCCCCGGCCATGAACGCGTCCGGGTCGGGCGCGCCGCGCGCGGGAGCGGGGGCGCCGGGGACGAGCCTGGCCGTCAGGTGCTCCTGCCAGCGGTCGGCCTCCACCAGGCTCTGCACGCTGACGGTCCGCCTGCCGTCGCCGGCCTCGGTCTCGACGGTCTGCAGTTCGTAGCGTTCGCCCTCGCGGATCACCAGCGCCCGGGGGAAGTGCAGGTCCTCCAGGGCGACGGGGGCGCCGCAGGGCGCCAGCGCCGACAGGACCGTCGCGATCTGGGAGGCGCCCGGCACCGAGACCGTGCCGTAGAGGCGGTGGTCGTCGAGGTGCGGCGGGTAGTCCGTGGTGCGCTCGGTGCGGAAGACCCGGCCGCGGAAGGCGGGTGAGCGCAGCGGGGTGCCCCAGGGAGGCGCCGCCGTCCTGGCCCGCGCCCAGTGCCGGGTGGGCGCGAACGGATACAGCGGCGCGCCGGAGTGGGGGACGCCGCCCGGTCCCCGGGCCGCCCGCCAGCGGACGTCCTGGCCCAGCAGGTAGAGCGAGGCGAGGGCGGCGCGCAGGGAGGCGTGGTCACGCGCTCCTCTGCGCAGGGAGGAGACCGCCCCCGGGGCGAGACCCCCGGCACGTACCAGGTTCACCAGGGTCCGGTCGGGGCCGATCTCCAGGCAGACGTCGACGTCGAGGGCGCCCAGCCACCGCAGGCCGTCGTGGAACCGGACGGGCTCACGGGCGTGCCGGCACCAGTACTCCGCGTCGTACGTCCCGGGACCGGCGGGCGACCCGGTGAGGTTCGAGATGATCGGCACCTCGGGGTCGTGGAACTCCGTCCCGGCGAGCAGCCCGGCGAACTCCTCGACGGCGGGGTCGAGCAGGCGGGAGTGGAACGCGTGCGAGACGTTCAGCCGGCGATGGCGTACGCCCTCGGCGCGCAGGGCGGCCTCGAGCGCGTCCACGCCCTCCGGAGCGCCGGACAGCACGCTCGCCCGCGGGCCGTTGCGGGCGGCGAGGTCGAGACCGAAGTCGTCGGCCCAGGCGGCGGCCCGGTCGGCGGTGGCCTCGACGGACAGCATCGCGCCGCGCGGGGTCGCCTGCATCAGCCGGGCGCGGTCGGCGACGAGCAGCAGGCCCGCCGAGCGCTCCAGCACGCCCGCGTGGACGGCGGCCGCGATCTCCCCGACGCTGTGTCCCATGACCACGGCGGGGGTGACGCCGAAGGACTCCCACAGGGCCGCGAGGGCGAGCTCCAGGGTGACGAGGGCGGGCTGGGTGATCCTGGTCTCGTCGAGCAGCCGCCGGTCGTCACCGTGGAACATCGCCTCGGCGAGGGAGACGCCGAGGACCGGCCGCAGGGTGTGGTCGCAGGAGTCGAAGACGCGCCGGAAGACCGGCTCGGTCTCGTAGAGGTCGCGGCCCATGCCGAAGTACTGGCTGCCCTGCCCCGAGAAGAGGAACGCGACGCGGGGCGGCCGGGTGGCCGGCGCGGCGGGCGGGTCCTCCCGGAGCGCCGCGAGGAGTTCCTCCCGGCCGCCGCCCAGCAGGACGCGGCGGTGGGGGAAGTGGGCGCGCCCGGCGCCTGCCGCCGCGGCGAGCGCGGGCAGTTCCCCGTCGGTCGCGGCCGACAGGCGGCGCTCCCAGAGCGACGACAGCCTCGCGAGGCCCGCCGCGTCCGGCGCGGACAGCGGGATCAGATGGGGGCCGGACGACGGGAGCGGGACGGGCTCGCCGTCCGGCGGGGCGTCGGAGACGATCACGTGCGCGTTGGTCCCGGTGAAGCCGAACCCCGAGATCCCCGCCACCCTCGGGCGCTCTCCGGGGGGCCACGGGGTCGGGGCCGTGACGACCCGCAGGTCCGTCTCCGACCAGGCGATCTGCGGGTTGGGCGCGCTGAAGTGCAGGTTCGCGGGGATGGTGCCGTGCCGCAGGGCGAGGACGGTCTTGATGACGGCGATCACACCGGCGGCCGACTCGCTGTGGCCGATGTTGCTCTTCACCGAGCCCACGTGGAGCGGACCGGACCGCCGCCGTCCGAGGACCCGCCAGGCCGCGCCCAGCTCGATCGGGTCGCCCAGCGGCGTCCCGGTGCCGTGCGCCTCCAGATAGGACACGTCGGCGCCGTCGGTTCCGGCGTCGGCGAGGGCCGCGGTCAGCAGCGCCTCCTGCGCCGTTCCGTTCGGCGCGGTCAGCCCGGACGACGCTCCGTCCTGGTTCACCGCCGTGCCCCGGATCACGGCGTACACCGGGTCACCGTCGCGCCGCGCGTCGCTCAGCCGTTTGAGGACGAGGACGCCGCATCCCTCGGCCCGGACGAACCCCTTCCCGTCGGCGGAGAACGACCGGCAGCGGCCGTCCGGCGCGAGCATGTGGGCCTGGCTGACCGCGACCGAGGACATGGGATCGAGCAGCACGTTGACGCCGCCCGCGAGGGCCGTGTCGGACTCTCCGGAACGCAGGGACCTGACCGCGAGGTGCACGGCCACGAGGGACGAGGAACACGCCGTGTCGACGGCGAGGGCGGGCCCGGTCAGCCCCAGCGTGTAGGCGACGCGCCCGGCCGCGGCGTTCAGCGCCGTGCCGGTGCCGTAGTAGGCGTCCACCGCCTCGGCGCCGCCCGCCGCCAGGACGCGCGCGTAGTCGCCGTAGCTGATGCCGACGAACACGCCGGTGCGGGTGTTCCGCAGGGTCCGCGGGTCGATGCCGCCGTCTTCCAGGGCATGCCAGGCCGACTCGAGCAGCAGCCGTTGCTGCGGGTCCAGGTTGTCGGCCTCCCGGGCCGGGATGCCGAAGAACGCCGCGTCGAAGCGGGTGATGTCACGCAGGAAGCCGCCCTGGTCGGTGGTCATCCGGCCGCGCGCGGCCGCGTCCCAGCGGTCCTCGGGTGCGGTGGTGACGCCGTCGCGCCCCTCGCGCAGCAGCTCCCACAGCTCGTCCACCGAGTCGGCCTGGGGGAAGCGTCCCGCCATGCCGACGATGGCGATGGGCTCGGTGACCGGATCCGGCTCGGTGGAGACGGCGGGACGGACGGCGGCGGGATGGATGACGGGGTGGGGTCGTCCGTTCGGGGGTGCGGGCGCCGGGTCCGCGGCGGACCGGCCGTCGCCGTCACCATCGCCGAGGATGAAGCCGGACAGTTCGGCGATGGTGGGGTGGTCGAACAGGTCCGCCGGGCGCACCGGCGTCCCGAACACCCGCGACAGCGTGACCGCCAGGTCGGCCGCCATGATCGAGTCGAGGCCGAGGGAGAGGAACCCGGCGTCCTCCCGGAGCGCCGCGGGGTCGTCGTGCCCGAGCTGTACGGCGAGCAGCCGCGCGACGTGGGCCCGGACCACGCTCTCCCGTTCACGCTCCGGCAGGCCGCGCAGGTCCGGCAGGCTCCCCGCCCTCCGCGCCTCCTCCGGCTCCGCTGTCTCCGGTGCCTCCGAAGTCTCCGGCGCCGATCCAGAGGACGCCTCCCGCCGGGCGGCACCCCCGGCCAGCTCCGCGAACAGGCCGCGCGGGCGCAGGCCCGACATGGTCCGCCCGAAGCGGTCCACGTCGAGCGGGCAGGCCACCAGGTGCCCGGCCGGCCCGGAGACCCGGTCGGTCAGCGCCGCGCAGCCCGCCCCCGGGTCCAGCTCGCCGACTCCCACCCGGGCCGAGCGCTCACGCGTGACGTCGTCCGCCAGCCCGGCGCCGTCAAGGGCCCACGGGCCGTACGCGATGCTCACGGCGGGCAGCCCGATGGACAGCCGGTGGGCCGCCAGGGCGTCCAGGCCGCCGTTGGCGGCGGCGTACGCGGCGCAGCCCTTGGTGCCCCACACGGCGGAGACCGACGAGACCAGGACGAAGAAGTCCAGCGGCCAGACGCGGGCGGCCTGGTGCAGCCACCAGGCTCCGCCGTACTTGTGCCGCAGCGCCGCCTCGAAGTCCGCGGCTCGCAGGTCGGCCGCCGGGACGCGGCCGAGCGTGCC
Source organism: Microbispora triticiradicis (assembly GCA_003260025.2). Taxonomy (GTDB): domain Bacteria; phylum Actinomycetota; class Actinomycetes; order Streptosporangiales; family Streptosporangiaceae; genus Microbispora; species Microbispora triticiradicis. The sequence goes on from QFZU02000056.1 coordinate 135,921, forward strand.
GGCCGCGTGGACCACCCCCCGCACGGCGGGCATGTCGCCCAGCGGCGCGCAGGCCGCGGCCAAGGCCTCGGGGGTGTCGCAGCCTCCGCCCCGGTAGACGACGCGCACCCCGTCGCGCCGCAGCCGGGCCAGCAGGGCCGAGCCCTCCCCGGTCAGCTCGCCGGGCGCGCGGCGGCCGACGACGAGGAGATGCCGGGCGCCGCGCCGGACGAGGTCACCGACCAGTTCCCGGCCCACGGCGCCGAGCCCGCCGGTGACGACGTAGGTGGCGTCGTCCCGGACGGTCAGGTGCGACGGCTGCCGGTCCGCCGGCCGCAGCCGGGCCACCAGGACGCGTCCGTCGCGGACGGCCGCGAGGTCCTCGTCGCCGCCGGCGGCGGCGAACTCGACCAGGGCCCGCGCGTCCTCGGGGGTGGGCTCGCCGGGCAGGTCCACGACGCCGCCCCAGGCGTCGCCGAACTCCAGCCCCAGCACGGGCGCCAGGCCGTGCAGGAGACCGTGGTCCGTGGCCGGAACGTGGTCGCGCTCGCTCGTGCGCAGGGCGGCGCGGGTCACCACGTACACCCGGCGGCCCGGCCGTCGCGCCGCCAGCTCGCGCACCTCGGCGGTGACGGCGGCGCAGAGATCGGCCCCCGCCGGCATCGGCGACGCCCGCATCGCCAGGAGCACGGGTCCGCCGGCGTCGGCGCGGACGGCGTAGGGACACGCCGACTCGATCAGGCCGAGGAGTTCGCGGTCGTCTCCCGTCAGCGTCACGGCGGCGGTGTCGACCGACGCCGCGACCTCCTGGACGGTCCAGCCGATCTCGTACGTCGAGGGGCGGCCGGGGGCGTACCGCTGCCGCTGCCAGGGGTAGGCCGGCAGGTCGGTCACCTGCCGCGGCAGGCCGGTGGCGTTCCTGGCCGGTTCGGCGACCTCCCCGGGCGAGTCGGTCGCCGGGCCCTCGTCGGCCAGGCGGCGCAGGGCCGCGGCCGCCGCCTCCGGATCGGCGGCGTCGATCCAGGCCTGGACGGGGTGCCGGGTCGTCCCGTGCGTGGCCGTGTAGGCGAAGGCCGCGTAGCGCTCGGGACCCAGCGCGACGACTCGTTCCGCGTAGCGGGCGGCGAGGGCCCGCAGCGCCCGGGGTGTCCTGGCCGACACGGTGAAGCCCCTGACGGGGACGCCCTCCGCGGGAGGCGTCACGGGGTCGGGCGGGCCCACGATCACGTGGGCGTTCGTGCCGCTCATCCCGAACGAGCTCACCCCGGCGTACGGCCCGCTGCCCTCGGCCCAGCCGGTGAGCGTGTCCGGCACGACGATGCCGGTGCCGGACAGGTCGATCCTTGGGTTGAGCGTCCGGAAGTGGACCACCGGGGGCACCTGGCGGTGCCGTACGCACAGGAGGGCCTTGATCAGCCCCGCGATGCCCGCGGCGGCCTCCAGGTGCCCGAAGTTGCTCTTGACGGACCCGACGTGCAGCGGCAGGCCGCCGTTGCCCCGGCCGATGACCGCCGCCAGGGCCTCCATCTCGATCGGGTCGCCGAGGGCGGTGCCCGTGCCGTGCGCCTCGACGTGCCCGATGTCGGAGGGCTGGAGGCCGGCGTCCTCCAGGGCCGCCCGCAGGAGGGAGGTCTGGGAGAGCGGATTGGGCGCGGTGAAGCCGCCGGACCGGCCGTCCTGGTTGACGGCCGTGCCCCGGATCACCCCGTGGACCCGGTCGCCGTCGCGCAGCGCGTGGTCGAGCCGCTTGAGGACGACCGCCCCGCACCCCTCTCCCCGGGAGAAGCCGTTCGCCCTGGCGTCGAACGGCCGGCACAGGCCGTCCGGCGACAGGGATCGGGTCTCCCGCACCAGCCGCGCCGAGGTGGGCGACAGGATGAGGTTCGTGCCGGCGGCGAAGGCGATCTCGCACTCTCCGCGGCGCAGGGCCTGCACGGCCAGGTGTACGCCGACGAGCGAGGAGGAGCAGGCGGTGTCGACCGCGAGCGTGGGCCCGGTCAGCCCCAGCGCGTACGCGACGCGGCCCGCGGCGAAGTTGTGGCCGTTGCCGGTGGTGGCGTAGGCGTCGGGTTCGTCCCGCAGCCAGTCGCGGTAGTCCTGCCACATGACGCCGAGGTAGAAGCCGGCGCGGGTGCCCGCGACCCGCTCCGCCGGCAGGCCCGCGTTCTCCATCGCCTCCCACACCACCTCCAGCAGCAGCCGGTGCTGGGGATCGAGATGACGGGCCTCGCGAGGGCTGATGCCGAAGAACTCCGCGTCGAACCCGAGCACGTCGTCGAGGAACCCGCCGCGCTGGGGCAGGCCTTCCCACGCGTCGCCGAAGGGGCCCCTGCGCTCGCGCGGCATCGAGCGCACCAGGTCGCGGCCCGCGGCGAGGGCCGACCAGTAGCCGTCGAGGTCGGTGATGCCTCCGGGCAGCCTGAGCCCGGCGCCCACGATCGCGATCGGCTGGTTCCCCCGCTGTTCGTCGAGCTGCCGCCGCAGTGTGCGGATGGTGGCGAGGGCACGGGTGAGCGGGGTCGGCTTGGTGGCCTCTTCCATGGCGGATCCCTCGGGGTGGGTGGACGGGTCAGGCGCTGTTCGCGGCCGGGGACAGCTGGTGGCAGAGGGCCCGCGACAGCGCCTTGGAATTGGTGTGCGCCCACAGCAGCGTGGGCGAGAGCCTGAGACCGAACGCCGATTCCAGGCGGTTGCGCAGCTCCAGGCTCATCAGCGAGTCGAGCCCCAGTCCCTTGAAGGGGACCTCGCTCTCGATGTGCTCGGGCGCCAGGCGCAGGACGCGTCCGGCGAGCTCCCGGATCTTGGTCTCCACCAGGGCCAGCCGGGCCTGCTCGGGCAGCTCCGAGAGACGGGCGCGGAACTCGCCGCCCTGCCCGGCGCCCGGCTCCCGGGCCGCCTCCCGCAGGTGGCGCCAGCTTCCCAGCGCCGCCGTCGCCGGGTACGCGTCGAACCACCGGCGTGGTTCGAGCTCCACGTAGCCCTGCACGGCCGCGCCGCCGTCCAGCATGCGGACCAGCGCCGGCCAGGCCTCGGACGTGGGGAAGCCTCCCATGCCCAGGTCGGCGAGCCTGGCGCCGCGCCTGGCGTCCCCGGCGGCCAGGCCCACCTCGGTGAAGGGACCCCACTGCACGCTGAGCCCCGGCAGGCCGCGCCGCCTCCGGGACTCGGCGAGCGCGTCCAGGAAGGAGTTCGCCGCCGCGTAGGCCGCCTGTCCCGCGGTGCCGACGAGCGCCGCCGCGGACGAGAAGAGGACGAAGAGGTCCAGCGGGTCGTGCGCGGTGGCCGCGTCGAGGTTGCGGGCGCCGTCCACCTTGGGGCGCGTCGTGTCGGCGAGGTGCCGGGGCGTCATGCGGGTGACCGTGGTGTCGGCGAGCACTCCGGCCGCGTGGAACACCCCGCGCAGCGGCGGCAGGTCCCGCCGTACGTCGTCCAGCGCCGCGCACAGCGCCGCCCGGTCCGCGACGTCGCACACGACCGTGCGCACCCGCGTCCCGCCGTCCCGGAGCGCGGCGAGCCGCCGGGCCGGGCCGGGGCCGGCCTCCGAGCGCCCCAGCAGGACCAGGCAGCCCGCGCCGTTCTCGGCGAGGAACTCCGCGAGCGAGAGGCCGAGCGCCCCCATGCCGCCGGTGACGAGGTAGCTGCCGTCCGCGCGGAAACGCCCGCCGGGCAGCGGCACACAGGCCACCCGGCCGACCGTCTCCGGGGCGGTGAGCACGGCCTCGTCGCCGTCCTCCGGCGGGTTGGCGAAGGGGCGGGTGCCGATCGGCAGGGGGCCGAGTTCGTCGGCCTTGACCAGGTCCCAGACCCGGGCGAGCGTCTCCGGCGCGCGCCCGGCGAGCTCGGCGGGGTCGACGACGGCGTAGATCACGCCCTCGCGGAACAGGCCCAGGTCCACCCGCTGGTACGGCCCGCCCCCGGCGCCTCTGACGTCGACGAACCGGCCGCCCCGGGCGAGCGCGCCGAGGCCGGCGGGCAGCGTCGATCCGCCGAGACAGTCCACGACGACGTCGGCTCCCCTGCCGCCGGTGACCCGCCGTACCGCGTCGGGCCAGGACGGGTCACGCAGGTCGATCCACTGTGGGTCGGCCGGATGTGGGTCGGTCGAAAGTGGGTCGATCCGAGGTGCTTCGGTCGGGAGCGGGCTGATCCGCAGTGCGTCGCCCGGATGCGAGTCGATCTGAGGTGCTTCGGTCGGATGTGGGTCGGTCGGGAGCGGGTCGATCCGAGGTGCTTCGGCCGGATGCGAGTCGATCCGATGCGGGTCGACCCGGTCCGTTTCGTGCGGTGCCGGGCCGGGCGCCGCGGTGACGACCCGCGCGCCCAGGCGCCGCGCCAGCCGTACGGCGGCCTCTCCGAGAGCACCGTCCCCGGACAGGACCAGCACGGTCTGGCCCGGCTGGACACGGCCGATCTCGGTGAGGGCGTGCCAGGCGACGGCCGCCGGGAGCGCCATCCCGGCCGCCTCGGCGTCGGTGAGCGCGTCCGGGATCGTCCGGGCGTGCTCCGCCCGGACGACGACGTGGCTGGCCGGGGGACCCGCGGCGAGGGCCACCACCCGGTCCCCCCGGTTCACCGGGGCCCTCCGGTTTACCCGGTCCGCTCCGTCCGGCCGGTCCGCTCCGTCCATCCGGGCCCCTCGGGCCGGCCCGGTCGCGACGACCCTGCCCGCGACGGCGTTCCCGGTGGACGGCGCCGCCGTGACCTCGATCTCGATCTCGCCGTCCTCCGGCGGGCGCCGCTCCAGGGGGACGTGGTCCCGCCCCTCGGCCCGGAAGGGCTGCGGTCCGGTGCGAGGGGCGGGAAGCGTGGGGTCCGGCTCGGGTTCGCCTCGGGTGATCCTGGCCGCCAGCCGGGTGGAGCCGCGCAGCACGATCTGGTCCTCGGCGTCCGGGCCGAGCAGTTCGGCCGCGCACCGGGCGGCCCAGCCGGTGCCGGTCCAGTCGGTGCCGGTCCAGTCGGAGCCTGCGGAGCCGGCCGGGTCGACGTCGGAGAGGTCGATGTCGGCGGGGTCGACGTCCACCAACCGTGGTTCGAGCTCCGGGTGTTCCCGCCGCAGCACCCTGGTGTAGCCCCAGTAGAGCGCGGCCCCGGGGTCGGGAGGTGCGGTGGTGCCGATGCCCTGGGCCAGGGTGGTGACGACGGTCAGGCGCGGCGACGCGCCCGCCGTGACGCACTCCCTCACGATGCCGGTGAGCCGGTTCAGGCCCTCGATCTGCGCCTCGTGCCCGGCGTCCGCCCCCGGTGCGACGAACAGCACGGCGTCGGCCGCGGCCGCCTCGTCCGTCACCCGCGCGCCGGCCGCCGTGAGGGCCGCGGTGAGGGCCGCGACGAGCCGGTCGGTGGCTGGCGTCGCGTCGCCGTACACGGCCCAGCGGCCCGGCTCGGCGGGCGTCCCGGCGGGGGGAGGCACCTCGGTCCAGCCGACGTGGTGCAGCCGGGCCGCGTCGGGGGTCACGGCCGCGGCGCCCGGCAGCGGCCGCATTTCGAGGCCCTCCACGGTCAGCAGCGGCTCGTGCCGCTCGCCGAACACGAACACGTCCACCCGGCCGTCGCCGTCGCGTACGGCGTGCGACCAGCAGGCGGCGACGGGCTGGTCCGGATCGGCCAGGACCCGGACCCGCCGGACCGCGGTGGGCACCAGCGCGTCGGCTCCGCCGTACAGGGTGAGGGCGACCTGCAGGCAGCCGTCCCAGAGGGCGGGGTGCAGGGGGGAGCCGGCGCGGCTGCTCCCGCTCAGGCGCTCGGCGAGGACCACCCGCCCGAGGGCGCGCCCGCCCGCAGGGTCCAGGTACAGCGTCCGCACCCCCTGGAAGGCCGGGCCGTAGTCCAGGCCACGGTCCCCGCACTCCTGGTAGAAGGAGCTCACGCCGGTGGGCTCCACACCCGTGTGCCACTCGGGAAACCCGGGCACGGGGAGCGGCTCCGGGTCCGCGGCGACCTCGGCGGCGGCGTTGACGGTCCACTCGTCCGCCCCCTCGGGCAGCGACAGCAGACGGAAGGCGCCGCCCCGCGGGTGGTCTCGCCACTCGGCGGTCAGGCGGGCGGGCCGTTCGTCGTCGAGGGCCACCTCCTTGTGGAAGACGACGTTCTCCAGGGTCAGGGAGCTCTCCGGGGCCACCGCGCTCCGGGCGGCCAGCGGCGTTCGGCCGGCGCGGGCCCGCGCGGTGGCGACGGCGGCGCCGAGTATCGCGGCGCCCGGCAGCACGGCCGTGCCGTACACCTTGTGGTCGCCCAGCCAGGGGACGGCCCGCGCCGACAGTTCCAGGGCGCCGTGCCAGGCGCCGCGCTCACCGGGGGCGGGGCCGAGGCGGACGTCGAGGCCGCGGGCGGCCGGCCCGGACGCGG
>QFZU02000057.1 GCA_003260025.2 Microbispora triticiradicis
GCGTGCGCCGGCGCGGGGCGAGGCCGGCCCGGCGGCGCCTCCGCCGCGGCGCGCCACCAGCGGCGCGACACGAGCCCGAAGAGCACGGCGCCTGCGGCGTTGACCAGCACGTCGTCCACAGACGACACCCGGTCGAGCCGCAGGACGTACTGCAGGGTCTCGACCACGGCCGAGCAGCCCGCCCCGAGCGCCAGGATCCGCGGCACGGACGCCAGCGCCGCGAAGCGCAGCGGCGCGAAGAACCCCAGCGCCGCGAAGATCAGCAGGTTGCCGCCGATCCCGATCGGCCCCATCGTCACCAGGTCCCGCAGCGGGACCAGGCTCACCCGGCCGGGGACGGTGCCGGCCCCCGGGCCCGGCATCAGGGTGAGCCACACGAACGGCACCGTCCCGTAGACCATCCCCACCTCGGCCAGCGACCTCCGCCACACCGAGGTGACGCCGGCGGCCTGCCGGAGGAGCGCCAGACCCCACGTCACCAGAGCGGCCGCCGGCAGCCCGGCCAGCGTCATGAGCAGCACGCCGTTCTCCGTGTCGAGGCAGCCGTGCCACCGTCCGGCCAGGCAGGCCGGAGCGGTCATCACGAGCGGCCGCCGCACGGCGAACACGGCGCTCGCCAGGCCGAGGATCGCCAGGCCGGCGAGCACGATCCGGCTCGTGCGGCGGGGCGACGCTGACGGGGATGCGTGGTGGTTCATGCCCTCCATTGGAGACGGAGAGCCGTTGCGGTGGCGTATGCGATTCCGCATACGCCCGCGATACACGGAACGCCGGCGTCGTCCCGGCGCCTCAGCCGCCCGCCCCGCCGCCCGCCCCGCCGCCGGGCGAGGCCCCGGTGACGGCCCGCAGCTCCTGCCCGATCATGTCGACCAGCGGCGCGCCGTCGCGGTTGGTGAGGATGACGCCCACCCAGCCGGTGCCGGGGTAGATGCTCCAGTTGGCGCCGACACCGGGGTTGCCGCCGGAGCGCTGGTACGCCCACTGGCCTTCGACGATGTCGATCGCGATCCCGTACGCGGCGAACGACGCCGGCCCGAGGGGGGTCTTGGCCGCGGTGAGCACGTCGGCCCAGGGCCGGTCCAGCACCGTGCCGTCGCTCAGCGCCCGCGCGAACCGGACCAGATCCGGCGCCGTGGCGAAGCCGCCGTCCCCGGGGGCGTCGATGAAGGCGCGGCCCGGGTTCTTGCCCAGGATGTACGGGTACGGACTGCCCTTGTCCAGGTTGCCGAGGGCGTCCACGACGCCGCCGCCGGCCACCTCCATGTACGGGTGCGCGATGTGCCCGCCCGTGAGCCACTGCGGCCTGGTGTGGAACGCCGAGCCGGTCATGCCGCAGCGCCTGAAGATGTTCTCCTGGACGTAGTCCCAGTACGTCGTGCCGGACACGGCCTCCACGATCAGCGCGGGGATGGTGGTCTCCGCCTCCTGGTGGCCGGTGCCGGGAAGGCCCGGGACGCCGGTCAGTCTCGCCTGCCGGACCCGCCGCTCGTGATACTCGTGCACCTCGTCCCGGCTCCGGAAGACGCGTCGCACGTCCTCTTCGGGCATGTCCAGCCCGGAGGTGCCGGACAGCAGGTGGTGGATGGTCACCTGATCGGCGATGTCCTCGGCGAAGCCCTTCAGGTGGGCGCCCACCGTGTCCGTCAGCTTCAGCCTGCCCTGCTGGGCCAGCTGCAGGATGGCCACCGCGTGGAACGGCTTGCCCGCCGAACTGAGGGCGAACGCCGTGTCCTCGCGGTTGCGGATCCTCCTCTTCTCGTCGGCCATGCCGTAGCCGCGGGACAGCACCGTCCGGCCCCGGTGTGACAGCAGCACCACGCCGGAGAACCTGCCCTCGGCGGCGAGCCGGGCCACGTACCGGTCGTAGGCCCCGCCGGGCAGGGTGTCCGGCGGGATCCGGTCGCGCCCGTCCTGGGCCGCCGTGGGACGACCCGGCCGGTGCCGAGGCGGCGTGGCCGTTCCCGGCGCTCCGCCGGCCGCCACCACACCGGCGGCCGCCAGACCGCTCCACTTGACCAGCTGCCGCCGGCCGACATCACGTACCGAATCCGAGTCCATGCACACGGTCCTTTCCGGTGGGGAACCGGCGCTCCCAGCGACGCGCCGCGTATCGCTCCCACTGAAAGGGCCGGGCCGTTGCGGCGGCGTATGCGCTTCCCGATACGTTCGCGACACACGTTCGGGGAAGATCAGAGGACGGTCACCGTCACCAGGCGGATCCGGTAGCATTCCCGACTAAATCGGTCTGTTTGACGTGGTTTTCGATCGATGCCGTACGCCGGTCCTCATCCGCTGACGAGGTGACCTGATGCGCTTCCACTGGTTCCTGCCGACGACCGGCGACGGCCACGACGTCCGTTCCGCCATCATGACCACCGACGGCTTCCGCCCCGCCGCGCGTCCCGCCACCGTCGCGTACCTGACGCAGGTGGCCAGAGCCGCCGAGCACGCCGGGTTCGAGGCCGCGCTCACCCCCGTCGGCGCGGGCTGCCCGGACCCCTGGATCGTGTGCGCCGCGCTGACCCAGCACACCGAGCGCCTCAAGACGCTGGTCGCCTTCCGCACCGGGTACGCCCTGCCCACCCTGCTGGCCCAGCAGGCGCAGTCGTTCCAGGACGTCTCCGGCGGGCGGCTGCTGCTGAACGTCGTCACGGGCGGAGATCCGGTCGAGCAGCGCGCGTACGGCGACTTCCTCGGCCACGACGCCCGCTACGCGAGGACCGGCGAGTTCCTCGACGTGCTGCGCCGCGCCTGGGCGGGCGCCCCCTTCGACCACCACGGCGAGCACTACCGCGTCGAGGGAGGCGGGCTCGCCGAGCCGCTCGACCCGGCGCCGGACGTCTACTTCGGCGGCGCCTCCCCCGCCGCCGAACGGGTCGCCGCCCGCCACGCCGACGTGGCCCTCATGTGGGGGGAACCGCCATCGGCGATCGGAGAGAGGATCGCCCGGCTGCGCGACCTCGCGGCGTCGGCGGGCCGCGAGTTGCGGTACGGCCTGCGCGTGCACGTCATCGCCCGCGACACCGGCGCCGAGGCCTGGGCCGAGGCGGAGCGGCTGCTGGCCGGGATGGACCCGGCGCGCGTCGCCGAGGCACAGCGGCGTTTCGCCCGCTACGACTCGGTGGGACAGCGCCGCATGGTCGACCTGCACCGCGGGGACACGCGCGACCTGGAGATCCACCCGGGTCTGTGGGCCGGCGTCGGCCTGGTGCGCGAGGGCGCCGGAACCGCCCTCGTCGGCTCCTACGACGAGGTCGCCGCGCTGCTCCGCGAGTACGCGACGCTGGGCGTCGGCGAGTTCGTCCTGTCCGGCTGGCCCCACCTCGAGGAGGCGTACCGGGTCGGCGAGTACGTCCTCCCCCGCCTCCGGGCCGCCGAACCGGCCGCCGCGGCGGTCGCCCCCGCCGCGGGACCCTCCTGACGGACACCGGCGGGACGGAACGGGTGCCTACTGCTCGCGGGGCAGGCCGGGCGGGTTGACCTGGGATTCGGCGACGGCCTCGGTGGACAGGCCCCAGCGGGCGAGGACCTTGCCGTAGGAGCCGTCCTTGATCAGGGCGTTGAGAGCGTCGCTGATCGGCTTGGCCAGGCCGTTGCCCTTCTGGGTCATGGCGGCGATGAGCCCCTGGAGCGTGGGGCCCGCACCGGAGTAGGTGCCGACGATCTTGGTTTCGCCGCTCACCGCGGCGTGGTACGCGGAGGTGGGGTTGGGCGCGAAGTACGCCTGGATCCGGCCGGACCTGAGGGCCAGGTAGGTGTCGGCCGCCTGCTTGTAGTACTGGATCCGGACGGGCTTCAGCCCGGCGGCGCGGTTCTGCCTGTCCCAGCTCAGCAGGATCTTCTCCTGGTTGGTGCCGGATCCCACGGCCACGGTGAGCCCGGCGACGTCGGCCGGCTTGGTGATCGAGGTGACGGGGCTGTCCTTCGGCACCTCCCAGGCGAGCTGGTCCAGCCGGTACGTGGCGAAGTCGTAGACGTCCTTGCGCTCCTCGGTCACGGTGACGTTGGAGAACCCGGCCGCGTACTTGCCGGACCTGACCGCGAGGAACAGGTTCTCCCACGAGGTGGGCTCGATGTGCGGCTTGAGGCCGAGCACGTCGGCGACGAGGGAGGCGATGTCCTCCTCCACCCCGATCGGCGTGACGTTGTCGTCGGCGACGAAGGACAGCGGCGGCTCGAACGTCGAGGTGCCGACCAGGAACTCTCCCCTGGCGCGGACGGCGGCGGGAACCTCCGCGGCGATCGCGTCCACCTTCGCGGCCCGGATCCGGTCCTGCCGCGGGCTTGTGTTGATCGTCAAGCCGTCCGGCGCCGCCTCGGCGGCCGCGGCGGCGGCGCCGGTCGCGGGTCTCTCGGAGTCCGTGCCGCAGGCCGCGAGCAGCAGCAGTGCGGACACGGCGAGTACGGCTGACCGGGGTGCGGATGACATGCGGTTTCCTTTGGGGCTTCTCGGGGCTTCTTGAGGGCTTTTACGCGTCGCCTCTTCGCGGGGCTCGCCGCGAAGGTCAGAGCACCCTGCCGAGGAAGGCACGGGTGCGGTCGTGCTCCGGCCGGTCGAGCACCCGCGGGGGCGGGCCCTGCTCGACGATCCGACCGGCGTCCATGAAGGCCACGGTGTCGGCGACCTCGCGGGCGAAGCCGATCTCGTGCGTGACGACGATCATGGTGGTGCCGCCGCGGGCGAGCGCCTTCATGACTTCCAGCACCTCGCCCACCAGCTCGGGGTCGAGCGCCGAAGTGGGCTCGTCGAACAGCACCACCTTGGGCCGCAGGGCGAGCGCCCGGGCGATCGCGACGCGCTGCTGCTGTCCCCCGGACAGCTGCCGCGGGTAGGCGTCGGCCTTGCCGGACAGCCCCACCTGCTCCAGCAGCTCGGCCGCCAGCGCCTCGACCTCGTCACGGGGGCGGCGCTGGGCGGAGATCGGGGCCTCGGTCACGTTCTGCCGGACCGTGAGGTGGGGGAACAGGTTGAAGTTCTGGAAGACGAAGCCGATGTGGGTGCGCCGGCGGAGGATCTCGCGCTCCTTCAACTCGTGCAGGCGGTTCCCCGAGCGCCGGTAGCCGACGAACTCGCCGTCGATGGCGATGTACCCGCGGTCGATCTTCTCCAGATGATTGATGCCGCGCAGCAGCGTCGACTTGCCCGACCCTGAGGGGCCGATGATCACCGTCACCTCGCCGGGCCGGACCCGCAGGTCCACGCCGCGCAGGACCTCCAGCGGGCCGTAGCTCTTGTGGACCCCGCGCACGTCGACCATGAACTCGCCGCTCATCGCGGTCCCCCTTCGCCGCCGCGCCGGGGGGCGGCCCGCCGTACGGCGAGGGCCCGGCGCAGGCGCCGCATCCGCGCCGAGGGCCCCGGCCGCGCGAGGCCTCTGCCGAACCTGCGTTCCACGTAGTACTGCCCGACCGAGAGCACCGTGGTGAGGACGAGGTACCAGATCGCGGCCACCAGCAGCATCGCGATCACCCGGCCGGTCCGGTTGTAGATGACCTGCACCTGGTAGAAGAGCTCGGGCAGCGCCATGATGTAGACGACCGAGGTGCCCTTGACCAGGCCGATGATCTCGTTGCCGGCCGCCGGCACGATCGACCGCATGGCCTGCGGAAGCTGGATCCGGAGGATCTGCCGGGCCCTCGGGATGCCGAGCGCCGCGGCCGCCTCCAGCTGGCCCGGGTCCACCGACAGGAAGCCTCCGCGCACGATCTCGGCGGCGTACGCCGCCTGGTGCAGCGCGAGGCCGAGCGCGGCGGCCGTCACCGGCCCGATCAGGTCCATCGTGCCGACGGAGAGGAAGGCCGGCCCGAACGGCACCCCGAAGGAGATCTGCTTGTACAGGGCGGCGAGATTGTACCAGAACAGCAGCTGCAGGATCAGCGGCACCGAGCGGAACAGCCACACGTAGCCCCACGCCACCGACGCGAGCAGCGGGACGCGCGACAGCCGCATCAGCGCGAGCACGGTCCCCAGCAGGAAGCCGAGCGCGATGCCGAGCGCGGTCAGCTCCACGGTGAACAGCACCGCGTGCAGCACCGAGGGATGGAACAGGTATTCGCCGACCACCGGCCAGTCCCAGGCCGGGTTGGTCACCAGCGCGTTGCCCGCCATCGCGAGCAGCACCGCCACCGCGGCACCGGTGATCCAGCGTCCGGGGTGACGCGCCCTGACCACGGTCAGGGCGGCGGACTCCGCCGTCGTCTCCTCCAGCACGACAGGAGCGGTCATCGTGCCTCCGGGGTGGCGAGTGGATGGATGTCTGCCGACGGCGCGGGGCCCGGGGCCGGGATCGGCCCTCGCGGCGGCCGCGCCTGATCTCGTCCTCATCTTGGGGGCAAGCCGGATATACCGTCAAGACCTACTTGTTTAGTAGGTTTATGCTCGCATCGTCAGACGCACGAACGGCGGGAGGTCCGATGGCGAAGGCATACCTGTCCCCCCATCAGCACGGCACGGCAGGAACCGGCGTGACACGGGGAGAGGCGCGATGAGCGACCGGCACCCCCTCGACAACCCCGTCTGGGCGTCGCTCACCGGACCCCACGCCCACCTCGCCGAACGGCACGGCAACGCGCTGCGCTACCCCGGCGACGTCTCCCCCTTCCACACCCTGCCCGACGATCCCGGCCCCGGCGACTGGAACGACCTCGCCGTGCTCGCCGGGCCCGGCGCGACGATCCCGGTCACCGGCGTGACCCCTCCTCCGGGGTGGGAGGTGGTGGCGCAGGGCGCCGGCGTGCAACTGGTCGGCGACGGCGTGGTGCCCGTCCGGGACGACGAGGCCGTCCGCCTGGGGGCGGCCGACGTGCCCGACGTGCTGGACCTCGTGGAGCGCACCCAGCCCGGCCCGTTCCGGCCGCGCACCATCGAACTCGGCACCTACCTGGGCATCCGCCGCCGCGGCGCGCTGGTAGCGATGGCCGGGGAACGGCTGCACCCGCCCGGCTGGACGGAGATCAGCGCCGTCTGCACCGACCCGGCCTTCCGCCGGCAGGGCCTGGCGGCCCGGCTGGTGCTGGCCGTCGCCGCCGGCATCCGGGCCCGCGGCGAGATCCCGTTCCTGCACGCCGCCGAGAGCAACACCGACGCCATCCGCCTGTACGAGGCACTCGGCTTCCGCCTCCGCCGCCGGACGACCTTCACCGCCGTCCGCGTGCCCGCCGACGTGCCGGTCGCCTGAGAAGGCCCGCGCCGGGCGGCGGCGCCTCGCCGACGCGCGGGCGGAGGACGGCCCCCTGAGCACGACCGTGTGACCATGTCGGTTGGGGGCCGTCTGGAGGACACGTGGATGCGATCATCAACTGGCTTTCGGGCCTGTCGGGCATCGCGGTCTACGGGGTCGTGGCCGCTCTGGTCTTCGCCGAGGACGCGCTGTTCGTGGGGTTCGTTATCCCGGGTGAGACGGCCGTCGTGCTGGGGGGCGTGCTGGCCGGCCAGGGCAGGCTCTCGGTGTACTGGCTGGCGCTCGTGGCGGTGCTGGCCGCCGTCGCGGGCGACAGCGTGGGGTACGCCATCGGCCGGCGCATCGGCCCCGGCGTCCTCGGCGCGCGTCCGCTGCGCCGCCGCCGGGAGCGGGTGGAGCGAGCCCGGGAGATGGTCCGCCGGTGGGGGCCCCAGGCGGTGCTCCTCGGCCGGTTCGTCGCGTTCCTGCGTGCCCTGATTCCCACGCTGGCCGGGGTCTCGCGGATGGAGTACCGGCGATTCCTGCTGTTCAACGTGGTGGGCGGGGTGCTGTGGGGAGTCGGTTACACCCTCCTGGGCTACTTCGCCGGCGCGGCGTACCGGCGGGTGGAGTCGGCCGTCGGCGGCGTGGCCGCGGCCGTGGTCGCCGGGGCCGTCGTGATCGCCCTGGTCGCGTGGCGCGTCCGGGCACACAGGAAGGGCACAGACAGGTCGCCTCTCCGGTGAAGGCCACCGGTAGGCGCGGTCAGCCGCGGACGGTCCGTCTCTGGCGGAGGGCGGCCTGTTTCCCGGGGGGTTCGAGCGGCAGCCGGGCCGCGAGGACGAAGCCGCCGTCGGGGGTCGGTCCCGCGGTGAGGCTGCCGCCCAGCAGGGTGACGCGCTCCCTGATGCCGGCGAGGCCGTAGCCTCCGCCGAGCAGCGGCGTCCTGGTCGCCGCCCGCCCGCCGGGCCCCGCACCGCCCGCCGGGCCGCCCTTGCCGCCCGCTGCGCCACCCCCTGTGCCGCCCACCGGGCGGCCCGCGGTGTTGACCACGGAGATGTCCACATGGCCCTGCTCGACCGCGCCGGCGATCCGGACCTCGGAGCCGGGGGCGTGCCTGCGCACGTTGGTCAGCCCTTCCTGGACGAGCCGGTAGCACACGTGCGTCACCTCCGGCGGCAGCGCCCCCGGGGGGACGTCGAGCCGGACGTCGACCCGCAGCCCGGCGGCCCTCGCGTCCTCGGCCAGACGGGCGATCGCCTCGGCCCCCTCCACCACCGGCACGTCCTCCCGGCGGAGCATGGTGAGCAGCTGCCGCAGCTCGCCGAGCGCCTCGACGCCCTTGTCCTCGATCCCCTCGGCGAGATCGGGGATGTCGGCGGGATCCACCGGATCCCGGATGAGACCGGCGTTGAGGACCATGCCGGTGACCGCGTGCGTCACCGTGTCGTGCAGCTCCCGGGCGATCCTGCGCCGCTCCTCCAGGACGGCCGACTCCTCGCGCTCACGGACCCCGGCCCTCAGCTCGCGGATCCTCCGCCGGTGGTCGTACACCCAGGTGCCGACCAGCGCGGGCAGGTAGACGAGCGTCACCGCGCGTACCACGCTCAGGTAGAAGATCCGGTCCGTGTAGGGGTTCTGGTAGTCGACCACGAGATACACCGCCATGAGCGCCAGCGCCACGTACGTCCACGAGCGCGCGCGGTGCTCCGCCGTCAGCGAGAAGACGGCGAGGACCATCGGCACCGTCTCACCCACGAGGCAGGCGCAGAGCACGCCGGCGACGATCGCCGGCCAGGGGGTGTAACGCCGCAACAGCATCGTCGCGGCGGTGGCCGACCCGACGGCGAGCTCCACCGGTTGCGGCACTCCGTCCCACAGCGAGAAGGAGTGGCCCATCACCGTCGGCGGGATCGTGAACGCGATGACGGCGGCGGCGAGCAACAGGTCGACCAGCACCGCGCCATGTGACGTGCGAATCTGCGCCAGATTTCGCCACATATACGATTCCTTGCCCGTTTACGCGGGCACCCACGCCCCCTGTCAGTAGATCTTCGCGCGGCCCGGCCGCGGCCTCCCCCGCCGCCGGTCAGGTCACGACGACCGGGTGGCGCACCACCGCGTCGAACGCGTACCCCAGGTGGTTGTACGCCGCCCGCTCCGGCTGCACGGCGCCCGTCTCGTCCACGGCCCGGGCCAGCAGCCGCGCCTCGCCCACGCCGGGCGGCGCCCAGCGGAAGGTCCACCTGACCCACCCGTGCGGGCTCCTGTCGCCGTGCAGGCGCGCGGACCGCCACGACACGCCCTCGTCGTCGCTGACGTCCACCCGGACCACGCGGCCGTTGCCCGACCACGACCGGCCGTGCAGCAGATGGCCGCGTCCCGCGCGGAGGCGGGCCGGCCAGGGGAGTTCGAAGGCGCTCTTCACCCCCGTCCGGGTCAGCGGGGGACCTCCCCCCGGCGGGTGGCCGGGGCCGTGCATGCGATAGAGGCGGCTGCTCCACGGCGACTCCAGCGGCTCGGCCGACACCTCGACGTCTCCCAGCCACTTGATCCAGGCGATCCCCGCCCACCCCGGCACGACCAGCCGCGCCGGGAAACCGTGGTCGGGCGGCAGCGGCCGCCCGTTCATCTCGTACGCCACGAGGACGTCCTCCAGCGCCTTGGTCACGGGAAGCGGGCGGCGTACCCGGCCGAGGTTCTCCCCGGCGTCGACGTAGTCGGGGTCGAGCCCGCGCGGCATCAGCGCCACCGCGTCGCCGGTCATCCCCGCCCTGCCGAGGAGCGCCGCGAGCGGCACGCCCCGCCAGCGCGCCACCCCCACCGCTCCCAGCCTCCAGGGGGTGCCGGTCACGTCCTGGCTCTGCTGCTCCCCGTACAGGCTCCGGCCGTTGCCCGCGCACTCGACGAACGCCGTCACCTCCTCCGCCGGCATGGCGAGCAGGTCGCGGTAGGTGAACGAGACCGGGCCACGGCGCAGCCCGCTCCCCCACAGGGTGAGCCGCCACGAGGCCGCGTCGATCAGTGGCGTCGACGTGTGGTTGCGGACGAAGAACAGCCGCTCGGGCGTCAGGTCGCCCTCGCCCCGCAGGGCCTCCCACCGTGTCTCGGCGTTGGTGCCGTGCACGGCGAACAGGCGGGCCGGCAGCGGCTTGCGGATGCCGGGCGCCGGGCGGCCCGTCCCCTGGTCGCCCGGCGCCCGGTCGCCCGGCGCCCGGTCGTCCGTCGTGGTCGTGGTCGTGGTCGTGAAGCGTGGATTCACACGTCACCTCCGCGCTGTCGGCGCCTCGGACACTCCGCTAGCTCGCCGGCCTCCGCAGGGCGACGGCCGGCAGGGGGATGGGCGGGAACGGGTTGTCGGGCAGCAGGATGACCCGGCGCGGCCGGTCCGCCTGCCCCGCCGCGTCGAGGTGCAGCAGCGCCGCCCCTATCCCCGCCGCCCCCGTCAGGTAGCCGGTGTCGGCCGACACCTCGCCTGGGCGCTGCCGCCGGTACGCCTGGTACCAGCGGTATCCCCGCTCGTCGTAGCCCGTAGCCCTGCCGATCAGGTGGTCGGCGAGCCTGCGGGCGAACTCCAGGTGCTCCTGCTCCCCCGTCGCCGCCCACAGGCCCACGTACAGCTCGATCAGCCCGGCGGTGCCGCAGCACTGGCAGGCGACGTTCCACAGGCCCGCCGTCTGGCGGAAGGGCGCGCCCGACTCCCTGACCCCCGCGGCGAGCCGCCTCACCCATTCGAGCTCGCCGCTGTCTCCGGTCACCCGGTAGAGCTCGTAGAACATGCGCGCGACTCCGGCGGACCCCGAGCAGTAGCCCAGGTAGTCGCCGACCACGGCGCCGTGTCCCGTCGCCACGCCCGCGGCCCTGACGACGCCCGCGCCGCGGTACGCCGCGTCGAGGAACGACCGGTCGCCCGTCGCGGCGTACAGGCGGGCGAGCAGGAAGGCCGTTCCGGCCGCGCCGGTCAGGAAGCCGGGCGCCGCCGCCTCGCCGGGAAGGACCGGGCACGTCGCGGTCTCCTCGCGGGGTCCCGCCAGCCGCGCGATCCGCCGGCCCGCCTCGACCGCCATCTCCTCGTAGGCGGGCACGCCGAGCGCGGTGGCGGCGCGCAGCAGCCCGAGGACGACGCCGCCGTCGCCCCGCAGGGTGGGATCCCCCGACCAGCCGATCCCGCCGCCGTCGAACGCGCGGGCGCTCCGCACGATCCGGTCGGCCACCGCGACCGCCGTGGCCTCGAACCGCTCCTCGCCGAGGGCCCAGCCGGCCTCGGCCAGCGCGAGGACGACGCCCGCCAGGCCGTGGTGCAGCGACATGTCCCCCTGCTCCGGACACGTCGCGGCGAGGTAGCGGGCGCCGGCGCGGGCGTCCTCCAGGTAGGCCTCGTGCCCGGTTCCGGCGGCGAGCTCCAGGAAGAACAGCACGATCCCGGCCGCCCCGGAGTGCAGGGACACCGGCCCGCCGGCCGTCGCCGGCCTGCCGTACGGGTCGGGGTTAGCCCGCCACCGCCTTCCGCGCTCGTCGTCCACGGCGGCCGCGCGGATCCACCGTCCCGCCATGATGGCCGCCGTCAGCGGAGTCTCTGCCCGCTCACTCGACGAGCGGATCGGGTCCCTGCCCATGGGGTTTACTATCCCACAAACCCAGTAGGTAATACCAATTTTTCTTACCCGCCCGGGTCAGCGCCCGGAGCGCCACCGGAGCCACCGGGCTCCGGTCTCGCGCTCGCCCTCCTCGGGCGCGGCGTCGTCGTCGGGCAGGTCGTACCAGTGGGTGTCACCCGGATAGCGGTCAGGGAGCGCCTCCGCGGCGTTCCCCGGCCCGCCTCCCAGTCCGTCTCTCAGACCGTCGCCCACCGCATCTCCCACCGCGTCCCCCAGGGCGCCGGCCGGGACCGTCACGCCGTGACCTTCCCCCGCACCGCCGGCGGCGCCTGCGCGGCCAGCTGTGCGGTCACCTGCGGCGCGACCCGGTCCGCCCATTCGCCGAGGACCCGGTCGAGGTCGGGGATCTCGGACTCCCGCAGCGCCAGGCCGGGGGTGGGCACGAGCGCGCCCAGTTCGACCAGCACGGGACGCAGGTGCAGCTCGACGGCCAGCGAGTGACGGGCGTCGCCCATGACCAGCAGCGGCAGGGCCACCGTCCCGGTCAGCGCGCCGCCCGGGAGACGGTCGAGGAACGCCTTGAGCAGCCCGGTGTAGGTGGCCTTGTAGGTGGGGCTCGCCACCACGAGCACACTCGATCCCGCGACCAGTTCCAGCGCCACCTCCACGCTGGGCGAAGGGCCGGGGGTGAACAGGTGCGGCCCGAGCGCGGACAGGTCCACGACCTCGGGCGGCGCGCCGTACCCGATCCGTGACCCCAGCGCCTCGGCCGCCGCCACCGCCGCGAGGCGCGTGCGGGAGCCACCGCGTGGATTGCCGACCAGTGCCACAAGAGAGCTCATGACGCCACCACGGGGGCGTCCGGACGGGAGTTGCCGTAGACCATGGATGATCCTCCAGAGGAAGAGGGGGCCGGGAGTCCCCGGGTGATCACGAGTGCTCGACGAACCGGCCGAAGCGGCCCTGATGGTAGAGGAGAGGACGCCGTGGCCCGTGCAGGTCGGCCTGGGTGACCAGGCCGACGACGAGGATGTGGTCGCCCATGCCGACCCGCTCGTACGGCAGGCAGATCAGGTGCGCGGAGACGTCCTCCAGCAACGGCGCCCCGAGCGGTCCGGAACGCCACCGGGTCGGTTCGGCGAACCGGTCGGTGCCCTTGCGCGCGAACCGGGCGGCGAGATCGGCCTGGTCGCTGGTCAGCACGTTCACCGCGAAGTGGTCCGCCTCGCGCAGCGAGGGCCAGGTGGTGGACGCCTGATCCACGTAGAAGGAGACAAGTGGCGGGTCCAGGCTCACCGAGGAGAACGAGGTGGCGGTCAGGCCCACCGGAACCCCCCCGCTCTGCGCCGTGATCACTACGACGCCCGCCGCGTGCACCGCGAGCGCGCGCCTGAAGCCGTCGGCGTTCAGAGCGGGGCCGGGCAGAGTCTGCGTCATGGGACCTCCATGCGTGTTCACCGCTGCCGGGAACCCCCCGTCGCGTGGGCGGAGCAGCGTTACATTCCCTACTAAATTAGTCTGTTTACCCGGTTTTGGGAAGTGCCGTCATGCCTTGGCAGGCAGGCCGGACAGCCGACCGGCGCCGGACCACGCGAGTACGCGTGGCCCGGCGCCGGTGGCGGGGAGACAGGGAGGCGGGAGATCCGGGAGGTCAGGAGTCGCGCCGGCCGGGGGCGCTGATCGGGTTGACGCTCCATCCGCCGACGTCGTCGACCCGGATCCGCCAGGTCGCTCCCGGGCCCTGCGGCAGATGGTCTCCGGTCACCGTGAAGGCGTCGATGAGGTGCAGGTAGGCCGGGAGTTCCGGCTCCGGGGCGCTCCCGCCGGCGAGCACGGCGGCGGCGTGGCGCTCGCGGCGCTCCCTCGCCTGCTCGGCGACGGGCGTGAAGAAGTCCTCCAGTCCCTCCCCCTCGCCGTTCCCGGCGCGCGATCGGCGGATCTGCGCGACGACCGTGGCGGCGTACTCCTCGGCGGAGACGAGGATGCCGGTGATGACCGCGCCGTTCACGGCGAGGGTGACGCTCATCTGTCCCCTGGCCGTGTCGACGGCGAAGACCAGGGCCTGCAGGACGGGATCTGCTGCGACGTTCATGGAACGCAGATTGCCCCCGGGACGACGGGACATGCCTCGTCGTCCCGGGTGTCCGCGGGCGGACGCGCCGTGGGCGCGGCGTCAGGCGACCGAGGCCGGGAACCGCTCCCAGACCCGGTGGGCGGCCATCAGCCGCCGCACGCCGGAGAGAACCTCCGTGGCGGAGTCACCGGTCACCACTCCCGGCGCGCCGGTGATCCCGGCCTGCGTGAGCACGGCCGCGCCGGCGCCCCAGGCGCCGATGGCCTTGGCGTGCCGCCAGCACTCGTCGACCAGGAGCGTCACGCGCGGGTCCACCGCGGCGGACCCGTCCGCGCCCGCCTTGGCATCGCGCGCGGGCAGGGCGTCGGGCGCCGGCGCCGGGGCCGTCGCCAGCAGCAGCGCGTCGAACTCGATCGACCGGGCGGTCGCGAAGGTCCGCTGCACCGGCACGTCGTCCAGCATGCCGCCGTGCGGGGCGATCACCAGCGGCACCATGCCCGCCGCGAACACGGCCGTGCGGAGTTCGCGTACGGCGCCGAGGTCGGCGTCGGCGACGATGCCGACCATGCGGCCGTCGGCCGGCCACTCCTTGCCCACCTGCGACAGCGCGGCGCTGGGCGCCGGGTCGGCGAGCGGAAGCGTGGGCTCCGGCACGGGCAGGCCCAGCCCGGTGGCGACCTCCCGGCAGAGCACGGGGTCGATGTTCGCCAGGCACTGGAGCTGGCGTTCCTTGATCGCCTGCTCGTAGCACTTGCCCAGCTCGAAGGTGTAGGCGCGGATGATGTGCTCCTTCTCCACCGGCGACATGCTCAGCCAGAACAGGCGCACCTGGCTGTAGTGGTCGCCGAAGGACGCGGGGTTCGCCCGGACCTTCCGCGCCTGGGCGACCTGGACGGGCGTGTCGGTGAACGCGTTCTCGGCGTCGCCCGCGACGAACGGGTTCCCGCCGTCGAGGGAGTTCGGCCGGTACGGCGCGACGCCGGCGTGGACGGCGTGCTGGTGGAAGCCGTCCCGGAGCATGTCGTTGACCGGGCAGCGCGGGCGGTTGACCGGGATCTGCGCGAAGTTCGGCCCGCCGAGCCGGGTGATCTGGGTGTCGAGGTAGGAGAACAGCCGTGCCTGCAGCAGCGGGTCGTTGGTGACGTCGATGCCCGGCGGCAGGTGGCCGGGGTGGAAGGCGACCTGCTCGACCTCGGCGAAGAAGTTCGTCGGCGTCCGGGTGAGCGTCATCCTCCCGATCGCCTGCACCGGCGCGAGCTCCTCGGGCACGATCTTGGTGGGATCGAGCAGGTCGATGCCCTCGAAGGTCTCGTCCGGCGTGTCCGGGAAGACCTGGATGCCGAGCTCCCACTCGGGGAAGGCGCCGGCCTCGATCGCGTCGTAGAGGTCGCGGCGGTGGAAGTCGGGGTCCATCCCGCCGAGCATCTGCGCCTCCTCCCAGGTCAGGGAGTGCACGCCGAGCTTCGGCTTCCAGTGGAACTTGGCCAGCGCGGTCTCCCCCGCCTCGTTCACGAGCCGGAAGGTGTGGACGCCGAAGCCCTCCATCGTCCGGAAGGAGCGCGGGATCGCGCGGTCGGACATGTTCCACATGGTGTGGTGCTGCGCCTCGGTGTGCAGGGAGACGAAGTCCCAGAACGTGTCGTGCGCGCTCTGCGCCTGGGGGATCTCCCGGTCCGGGTGGGGCTTGCCCGCGTGGATGACGTCGGGGAACTTGATCCCGTCCTGGATGAAGAAGACCGGGATGTTGTTGCCGACGAGGTCGAAGGTGCCCTCGTCGGTGTAGAACTTCGTCGCGAAGCCCCGGGTGTCGCGGACCGTGTCGGCCGACCCGCGCGAGCCGAGGACGGTGGAGAACCGCACGAAGACGTCGGTCTTCCTGCCCTTCTTGAGGAAACCGGCCTTTGTCACCGTTTCGGCGGTGCCGTACGCCTCGAACACGCCGTGGGCGCCGGCGCCCCGGGCGTGGACGACACGCTCGGGGATGCGCTCGTGGTCGAAGTGGGTGATCTTCTCGCGCAGGTGGTGGTCCTGCAGCAGGGTCGGGCCGCGCTCGCCCGCCTTCAGTGAGTGGTCGGTGTCCCGCAGCCGCACCCCCTGCGCGGTGGTGAGGTGGGCGCCCTGCTGGGCCTTGGCGGCGGCGGGCGCGCCGGTCTCCGCCCCGGTCGGCGTGACGGTCGCGGGAGCGCCCTGCTCCTTCTTGGGCGGCAGCGGGTC
Organism: Microbispora triticiradicis; assembly: GCA_003260025.2. GTDB lineage: Bacteria > Actinomycetota > Actinomycetes > Streptosporangiales > Streptosporangiaceae > Microbispora > Microbispora triticiradicis. Next base: position 16,047 of record QFZU02000057.1, read on the forward strand.
GTGCGGCGTCGTCGGCTCCTCCAGGGGCGCGGGGGCGCTGCCCGGCGAACCGGGAACGTCCGGCGTCAGGAACTCGGCGACCTTCTCGGCGGCGTTCTCCACGACGTCCTTGACGACCTTGGCGGGCTTGCTGGCATCCATGCGGCGCGTTCCTCCCCGAGCGGCGATGAGCAGATCCGCGCGCATACCCGCAGGTGGGGAAGGGAAACCTCCGACCGCGCCGTCCGGTTCGGCGAAGAAGTTCCGGGCGGCCGGATCCACGATCGGCATAAGGGGAGGTCACGGCCCGCCGGCGGCGACCCGGCGACGGTCCTCGGCCGGCCGCCGGAGACAGCGGACTGCTCCGGCGGCCCGCGCGGCCTGGACGTCCTCCGCGAGTCAGGGGCAGCTGTCCTTCACGTGGATCGTGATCGGGTTGGTCTGGGTCACCGTTCCGTCCGAAGCCACCAGGTGCGCGGTGTAGGTGCCGACGGGAGCCGGCGCGATCGACACCCCGACGAAACCGTTCACGAGCGTCGGGTCGCTGTTCGATCCCGGGCCGCCGATCAAGCCGCCCATGACGGTGGAACCGGAGGGCAGGTCGCTCAGTCCGAGCGTGATGTTCGCCGACCAGGTTCCGGTGACCTGGGCCAGGAAGTACGTGCCCGGGTGGCCGTAGCGCGATGTGACGCACGTCTGCTGATGGATGTCGTTCAGCGTCCACGTCGCCGCCGAGGCCGGCGGGGCGCCGGCCAGCGTCAGCGCCAGTCCGGTCGTCAGGCCGAGCGCCAGCCTGACGGCACGATGGGGTGATTTCACAGGACCTCCTGACTTCTTGTGTCTGGGAGTTGACTGCGCGATCACTGTAATTTATGGTTCAACCTCTTCGGGAGGGGGGTTTCACATACCAAGATTTACCGCCCGGCGCCGCGAAGCCGATCAGGTCCGGCCGGGCGCGGCGGCGCGCGGACGACGCGTCCCACCTCGTCACCCCCCGGTCCGTGCCGGATGTTCGCCGGACGTTGGCCGGCACCCCCACAGCCCTGGTCAGATACCGCAACTTATGCAACGAATGCGTCACGGTAACCGCTTTCAAATGCCGTGAGCTGCGTGTCCGGAATAATCAGATATGTCGTTCTATGGAACATCAAAATCCTTTCCGTTACAGTTCGCGGGAACCACCAATGGGATCTTCCCCCCACGCCGGCCTCGTACGGAGGCACCGGCCAGGTCCCTGGTCGTCCACCGGCCACACGCCGGCTCAGGGGAGGAGGTGCCGTAAAGAAAGGGAAACGGCCCGTGACGAGTAGCCGTTTGGCGCGTGGGGGACGCGCTCGACTACGCAGGCTGGGAATCATCACCACTACGGGAGCGATGCTCCTGGGGCTGGCGTCCACCACCACGACGGCGGCCGCGGCCGACACCGACCCCCGCGTCGGTCTCGGCGCGGGCTGGCTGGATGCCCAGGAGGCCGCCAGCAACGTTCAACTGCTGACCCACCTGGACAAACCGGAAGGGTTCGTCCAGCCTTCCAACCCGGGGAACGCCTCCTACGCCAACTCCGACCTGGCCTTCGCCGGCGACTACGCCTTCTCCGGCAACTACCAGGGTTTCAACATCTACGACATCTCCAACGGCGGCAGCCCCGTCCTGAAGACGTCGGTCATCTGCCCCGGCGGGCAGGGCGACCTGTCGGTGTACGGGAACCTGCTGTTCATGTCGGTGGAGGAGACCCGCGGCCGCGTCGACTGCGGCACGCAGGGCGCGAGCGGCACGGTCAACCCCGACCGGTTCCGCGGCGTACGCGTCTTCGACATCAGCGACATCAGCCGGCCGGTGCAGGTCGCGGCGGTGCAGACCTGCCGCGGCTCGCACACCCACTCGCTGGTGACCAGCAAGAACGAGCCGGAGAACGTCTACGTCTACGTCTCCGGCACGGCCGGCGTGCGCTCGGGTCAGGAGCTCGCGGGCTGCGCCAACACCGCGGCGACCGACCCCGGCACGTCGCTGTGGAGGATCGACGTCATCCGGGTGCCGCTGGCCGCCCCGCAGAACGCGGCGGTCGTCAGCCAGCCCCGGCTGTTCGCCGACGCGGCCACCGGGGCGGTCAACGGGCTGCAGAACACCCCGCCCACCCAGCAGCACCCGTCGGGAACCAACTGGTCTCCGCAGCCGGTCACCAACCACTGCCACGACATCACGGCGTACCCGGAGATCGGGCTGGCCGCCGGAGCCTGCGCGGGCAACGGCATCCTGATCGACATCTCCGACCCGTCGAACCCGAAGCGGCTGGACGCGGTCTCGGACCCGAACTACGCCTACTGGCACTCCGCCACCTTCAACAACGACGGCACCAAGGTCGTCTTCACCGACGAGTGGGGCGGCGGCTCGGGCGCGCGGTGCCGGGTCACCGACGAGCCGTCGTGGGGCGCCAACGCCATCTACGACATCGTCGGCGGCAAGCTGCAGTTCCGCAGCTACTACAAGCTCCCCGCGCCGCAGACGACCACGGAGAACTGCGTCGCGCACAACGGCTCGCTGGTCCCGGTCCCCGGGCGCGACATCATGGTCCAGGCCTGGTACCAGGGCGGGCTGTCGGCGTTCGACTTCACCGACTCCCGCAACCCGAAGGAGATCGCCTTCTTCGACCGCGGCCCGATCAGCGCCACGTCGCTGGCGCTCGGCGGATACTGGTCGGCCTACTGGTACAACGGCCACATCTACGGCAACGAGATCGCCCGCGGCTTCGACGCCTTCAAGCTGACGCCGAGCCAGTTCCTCGACCAGGCCGAGATCAACGCGGCCGCGAGCGTGCGGCTCGGCAAGTTCAACACCCAGGCCCAGCCGAAGCTGACCTGGGAGCCGAGCTTCGACCTCGTCCGGGCCCGCTACGCGCAGGCGTCGCGCACGGGCAAGATGAGCAAGGGCGCCGCCACCTCGGTGAAGGCGGCGATCGACCTGGCCGAGCAGCTCAGCCGCAAGTCCCAGTGGCAGGCCGCCTCGGCGCTGCTGCTGGGCGCCGCCACGCTGCCGCTGAAGAAGTCGGACCCGGAGCAGGCCGCGCTGATCCAGGCGCTCAAGGACCTCGCCAAGGCCCTGATCGCCAAGCAGCCGGCCGACAGGACCGCCCCGGTGACGAGCGTGACGACCGACCCGGCGCGGCCGGCCGGCGGCTGGTTCACCGGTCAGGTCAAGGTCACGCTGACCGCCGCCGACGAGGCGAAGGGCAGCGGGCTCGACCGCACCGAGTACAAGCTGGACGGCGGCGCCTGGACGCGGTACACCGCTCCGGTCGTCCTGTCCGGCGACGGCGCGCACGCGCTGGCGTACCGCTCGGCCGACAAGGCGGGCAACGTGGAGGAGATCAGGACCGTCACGGCCAGGATCGACGCCACGGCGCCGGTCACGACCTCGACGGTCCCGCCGGCGAACGACGGCGGCGAGCACGACGGCGATGTGCAGGTGACCCTGTCCGCGACGGACGAGACGTCCGGCACGGCGCGCACCGAGCACGCGCTGGACGCCGGCGACTGGACGCCGTACACCGGCCCGGTCACCGTCTCCGGCCCTGGTGAGCACGAGCTGCGGTACCGCTCGGCCGACAAGGCCGGCAACGTGGAGGAGGCCAGGACGGTCAAGCTGACCATCGCCACGCCCGCTCCGCGCGTCCCGCTGACCGTGACGGCCTCCTCCCGCTGCGTGGGGACGTCGGCGTACGTGGCGGTCACGGCCGTCAACGACGCCGAGGTGCCGGCGACCGTGACCCTGACGACCCCGTTCGGCGCCAAGACGGTCGAGGGTGTGGCCCCGGCCAAGCAGGCCTACCAGTCCTTCAACTCGCGGGCCGGGCAGCTCGCGGCGGGCACGGTGACCGTCACCGGGACCGCCACGATCGGCGGCAAGCAGGGCACCACCTCGTACGAGGCCGCCTACAACGCGATCAGCTGCGCCTGACCGAACCCGTGTGACCCCTCATAGACAGAAGCGGGGCCGGCCGAATCGGCCGGCCCCGCTCCTGTCAGGGTTCGAAGGTCACTCCGCGATCAGACGCGGGTCCACTTCTGGTTGTTGCCGCCGGTGCACGACCAGATCTGCACCTTCGTGCCGTTGGCCGTGCCGCTGCCCGCCACGTCCAGACACTTGTTCGCCCCGACCGCGGTGATCGTGCCGTCGGAGTTCAGGCGCCACTTCTGGTTGTTCTGGCCGTTGCAGTCCCAGATGATGACCGCGGTGCCGTCCGCCGTGCCCGCACCGTTCACGTCCAGGCACTTGTTGCCGTAGACGCGAAGCTCGGACGCGCTGGTGGAGGTCCACTTCTGGTTGTTCCCGCCGTTGCAGTCCCAGATCAGCACCGTAGCGCCGTTGGTCTGCGAGGCGCCGTTGACGTCCAGGCACCGGCCCGACGCCACACCCCGCAGCGAGTTCGTCCAACCCGCGGGCGGGGTCGGCGACGCGGACGGAGAAGCGGACGGCGAGACGGAGGGCGACGGCGACGGAGAGGGCGAGGAGGTGCCCCCGTCCTGGCCGACACCCTTGCCGTTGAAGGTCAGCGAGTCGAAGTCGAACGAGTTCGCCGTCGACCCCTTGAACACGACGTAGAGGTCGCCGGTGCCACCCGGGTTGGTGACCGCCACCGACGGGAGGGAGACGTAGTTGTTCCATCCCCCGGTCGACGGCACCGAGCTGGAGGCGACGAGCGTCCCGGTCGGCGAGCCGGCGTGCAGCTCGATGGAGGCCCCGGTGCTGGACGGCGCCGACACGCGGAAGGACACCGAGTCGATCCCCGACAGGTTGACCGGCGTGTAGGAGATCCAGTCACCGTTGGAGATGTCGCCGACGCGCCTGCCGCCCTCGGCTCCGGCCTCGTCGACGACCCGGACGCCGCTGGAGCCGTTGTAGTGCTCGGCCTGCTTGTGCTTGGGCTGCAGGGTGATGCCGCCGTCGCCCTTCAGGCCGCCCTTGTCGGTGTAGGACGCGCCCAGGACGTAGTAGACGTTGGCCGCCTCGTCGTGGCCCGAGGCGGTCGTCGTGACCGTCCCGGAGCATCCGGTGAACTGGCCGGTGTCGTGGGCGTGCTGGTCGTGGCCGAGCGCGGTGAACACGTTGACCTTGGAGCAGTCGACGGTGCCGTCCTCGGGGTCGGTGACGTTGACCGTGTAGGACACCCGGTCACCGAAGTTGATGAACCCGCCGTCCGGCGGCGCCGAGAAGACGACCTTGGGACGGGTGTTGCCGACGGCGATGGTCAGCGTGATGCTGCCCGTCTTCCCGCTCGAGTCCCGTACGGTCAGCTTGACGGTGTAGGTGCCGTTGGAGTTGTAGGTCTTCGTCGGGTTGGCCGCGGTGGAGGTGGTGCCGTCGCCGAAGTCCCAGCTGTAGGTGATCGCCTCGCCGTCGGGGTCGGACGAGCCGGCCGAGGAGAACGCGACCGTCAGCGGCGCGGCGCCCGAGTCGGGGCTGGCGCTCGCCTTGGCGATGGGGGCGCGGTTACCGACCACGTAGTCGATCCGGTAGATGGCGTCGTCGGTGTTCGCGTGGCCGAAGCCGTTGCCCCAGTCGGCCATGTAGAGCGCGCCGTCCGGGCCGAACTTCATGTCGATCGGCGCGTGCGGGGCGATGTTCGCCACGAACGGGTTGATCTTCAGGAGGTTGCCGGAGGAGTCGAGGCGCATCTCCTTGACGAAGTTGCGGCTCCACTCGTACAGGAAGGTCCCGCCGTCGAAGTACTCGGGGAACTTGCGGTCGGAGGTGCTGGCCGCGTCGTAACGGTAGAACGGGCCGCCCATGGGGGCCGCGCCGCCGCAGCAGTTGATCTCCGGGAACTCCGCCGAGGCGTGGTAGTTGTACCAGACGGTCGCGGGCTTGGCGGCCGGCAGGTTGGTCAGGCCGGTGTTGTTGGGCGAGTCGTTGACCGGCGCCGAGCAGTTGAACTTCGCCCCCGAGGTGTTGGTGGAGAAGTTGAAGTCGTTGAACGGCGTGTTGTTGCCGGTGCAGTACGGCCAGCCGTAGAAACCGGGCTGCTTGATCAGGTTCCACTCGACCGTGCCCTCGGGGCCGCGGTTGGAGTTGGCGCTGCCCGCGTCCGGCCCGTAGTCACCCATGGAGATCCAGCCGGTGACCTTGTCGACCGAGAAGCGGAACGCGTTGCGGAAGCCCATCGCGTAGATCTCCGGCCGCGTCTTGGCCGTGCCCGGAGCGAACATGTTGCCCGACGGGATCGTGTAGGTGCCGTCCGACTCGGGGTGGATGCGCAGGATCTTGCCGCGCAGGTCGTTGGTGTTGGCCGCGGACCGCTGGGCGTCGTAGTGCTCCCGGCCCGGCCGCTCGTCGATCGGGGCGTAGCCGCTGGAGGCGTTGGGGTTGGTGTCGTCACCCGGGGCGATGTAGAGGTTGCCGCCCGGGCCGAACGTGATGTAGCCGCCGGTGTGGCCCGGCTCGTCGACGTTGCGGAAGGCCGGAACCTCGATGATCTTCTTCTCGCTGCTCAGGTCGAGGCTGGTGCCGTTGAAGGTGAACCTGGAGACCCGGTTCACCTCGCCACCGTTGGAGGGCGAGTAGTTGATGTAGATCCAGCCGTTGTTGGCGAAGTTCGGGTCGAGCGCGATCCCGATGCCGCCGTCCTCGCCGCCATCGTACACGGACAGGGTGCCGATGACGCGAGTGCTGCCGCCGCCCGCGGGGATCAGGTTGACCTTGCCCGAGCGCGAGATGTAGAAGACCCGGCCGTCGGCCGCCACGTCCAGCTCCATCGGCTGGTCCGGCGCGCCGTCGAGGGTCACCTTCTGGAAGCGGGCCGTGACCGTGCCGCCGCAGTCGCCGGGCTCCGCGCCCGCCGCCCACTTCACCGCGCCCAGCAGGTGCTGCTTGAACAGCGGCTCCGAGTAGGAGGACGCGTTGTGGCCCATCGCGGTGGCCCACACCCGGCCGCCCTCCGGGTTGTGACACCAGGAGATCGGGTGGTCGGCGCCCATCTTGTACGAGCCCGCGTCATAGGTGGTCTCGTCCGCGGTCACCAGGACGTGCACCGAGCCGCGCATGTTCTTGTCGAAGTTGTACCACTCCTCGGTGCGGGTCCACCGGTCCGGGAGGCCCTTGGTCGAGGGGTGGACCTTGTCGGCGACCTTGGCGGTGCCCTGCACGATCGACGAGTGCTGCGTCATGTGCGCGCCGGCCAGCACGGTCTGGTCCCACCAGGGGAACTGCGACTCGATGTTCATGTCGACGGCGTTGTGGATCGCCACGACGCCGCGGCCGCTGCGCACGTAGGCCTGCATGGCCTGACGCTGCGCGTCGGTGTCCCACACCATGCCCGACGTCTGGAGCATGATCACCGCGTCGTAGTTGTTGAGGTTCGACGTGGTGAAGACGGAGGAGTTCTCGCTCGCGTCCAGCTGGAAGTTGTTGTCCGTCGCCAGCTGCTGGAACATCGCGATGCCGGCGGCGATGGAGTCGTGCCGGTAGGCGCCGCTCGCGGTCTTGCTGAACAGCAGCACCTTGAACTGTGGCGCCGCCGCGTGTGCCACCAGTGGCACCGCGGACAGCAGCAGCCCCAGCATGGCCGCGGCCAGTGCGGGGATCAGGCGTGATCTTCGCATGAAGGATCTCCTGGGGGGTTACCGGAAGGGGTCGGAGTTGCGGGGGGTCGTGGGGTTCTCCAGTCGGGTCCTCCGGTCAGGTCGTGAGGGTGCGGAGGAAGGCGAGGCCGTCGGTGGCGAGGGCGTCCTGGCTGGGGGCCAGGGGACGCCAGACGGACGCCGCGGTGGCGATGGTCTTGTTGTCGGCGGTGAAGGACTCGATCACGAGCGGGCCGGCGTAGCCCACGTCGCGGACGGCCGCGGCGAAGCCCGGCCAGTCGAAGTGGTCGGCGCCCGGGGCGCCGCGGTCGGTCCCGCACACCTGGAGGTGCGCGATCCTGCCGCCCGCCAGGCGGACGGCCGCGAGGGGGTCCTTCTCCTCGATGTTCAGGTGGTAGGTGTCGAGGGCGAGCCCGCACTCCTCCGGGAGCGCGTCGAGTGCCTGCTCCACCGTGTTGATGACGCTGGTCTCGTACCGGTTGAGCGGTTCGACGCCGATCCTGATCCCGCGTTCGGCCGCGTACGCGACGACCGGTTTCAGGTTCTCCCGCAGCTCGCCGTAGATCGCGCGCCGCTCGTCCGGGCTCATCCGCCAGGCCCGGCCGACCGAGGCGTACGCGGGCCCGCTGACCGCCGGTGCGCCCACGGTCACCGCCACGTCCACGCAGTGCCGCAGGTAGTCCTGGGTCTCCCGGACGACCTGCGGCGAGGCGTCCACGAGTTCACGTCCCGGCGGCATCGTGAGCACGACCGACGCGCCGAGCCCGAGCCCGTCCAGGAGGGCCGCCGCCCGCTCCGGGTCCCAGTCACCGCGATGCTCGACCGGCAGTTCGACGACGTCGAACCCCCAGTCCGCGATCCTCGGCGCGAGGCGGGCCAGGGCCTCGTCGGTGAGCGGCGAGACCCAGACCCAGGTGTTCACCCCGATCACGACGTGCCGCCCCACTTCTCGGGGTAGCCGGGCAGGTCCTCGCAGCCGCAGAGGGCGTAGTGCAGCGGCGGCATGCCGGGCTTGAGGTAGGTGGCGAGGTTCTCCTGGGTGATCGCCGGCTGCGGCAGGTTCCAGACCTTCGGCACCTGCTCGCCCTTGAGGATCTTGAGCGCCGCGATGACGGGGGTGCGCCACTGGTACGTCGGGTAGGTCGGCGCGATCGCGGTCAGCTTCGCGTCGCTCCACTTCTTCAGGAAGTCCTGCTGGTCCTCGCCGTTGATCGGCGGCACGGGCTGGCCCGCGTCCTCGAACGCCTCGACGGCCGCGACGGCGGTGGCGCCCGCGTCCATCCAGACTCCGTCGAGCTTGCCGTACCGCTGGATGTAGTCGCTGACCACGCTCTTGGTCTTCGCGGCGTCGCCGTCGGTGAACTCCACGCCGACGACCTGGAGGTCGCTCTTGTCGAACGCCACCTTCGCCGCCGACCACCGGGTCTCCAGCACGTCCACGCCGGGCAGGATGCGCAGCGCCAGGATCTTCCCGCCGGCCGGCACCTTGTCGACGAGGAACTCGGCCGCCGCGGCGCCGAAGGCGTAGCCGCCGATCGGCTTGATGAAGGTCACCGGGCAGTCGGTCTGGACGCCCCGGTCGAACACGATGACCGGCACCTTCGGGCAGGCGCCGGACACCGCGGGGGTCAGCGTGGCCGTGGTGTTGGGCGAGACGATCAGCGCGTCGCAGCCCTTCCCCGTCAGTTCCGCGATGTCGGAGATCTGCTTGTCGTCCTTGCCCTCGGCGTCCAGGGCGGTGAACTTCGTGATCTCCTTGTGCTGGGCGACCTCCGCCTGCATGGTCTTCCAGCCGACCTGCCGCCACGGGTTGTCCACCGCGGCGTTGGAGAAGCACAGGTGGTACGGCCCGGCCTTCTTGTACTTGGCGGTGTCGATGAGCTGGGGATCGATGCTCTGCTCCCACGGCTTGTCCGACGGGCCGGTCGGCTGGGCCTTGCGCATCGCCATCTGGGCGTCGTAGTCGGCCTGCACGAAGAACTTCGACTGCTCCCCGGTGCCCTTGTCCGCCGGTCCGGCGGATCCGGCCGGCGCCCCGGAAGGCGCCCCGGAGGCGGAGGGCGCGGGTTTGTCGCTGGTGCACGCCGCCACCGGCAGCGTCAGCACGGCGAGCGCGGCGGCGGCGAGGAACCGCCGCGAATATGAAAGCATCGTCTTCCTTCCCTTATGAGGCAGCCGCGGCTCTCGCGCGTGGGAAGCGCACGGCTCCCAGCGCCACCGCGGCGATGATGATCACGCCCTGTACGGCCGGCTCCAGCGCCCCCGAGATGCCGTACAGGTTGAGCAGGGTGAACAGCGCCTCCAAAGTGAAGGCGCCCGCCATCGCGGCGGCCACGGAGCCGCGGCCGCCTCCGAGGACCACGCCACCGAGCACCACAGCGGTGATGGCCTGGAACTCCAGGCCCTTGCCGACCTGCGCGGACACTCCCGCGAAGCCGCCGAGCAGGATCGCGGCGACCGCCGCGGACAGCCCGGAGATCATGAACGCCACCGTCCGGACCCGGGCGACCCGGACCCCGGACAGCGCAGCGGCGCGGTCGTTGTCCCCGGCCGCGACGAGCGTGTGGCCGAACCGGGCGCGCGTCGCCCAGACGGCGGCCGCCGCCACCGCGACGAGGATCAGGACCGACCAGGGCACCGGGCCGAGGCTCCCCCGGCCCAGCTGGCGGAACTGCTCGGACAGCGCGCCCCGGGGCGACCCGCCCGTCCAGAGGAAGACCGCTCCCGAAAGGATCAGCAGCATGCCGAGCGTCGTGATGAACGACGGGACGCGGAGCAGGGTGGTGACGGCCCCGTTGACCAGCCCGACGATCAGTCCGAACGCGATCATCAGGGCCAGCACGGGCCAGGTCGCCTCCGCCGAGCCGTCGATGAGCCGGGCGGCGATCACCACCTCGGCGGTGACGAGGGAGCCGACCGACAGGTCGAACTCGCCGGACACGATGACGAAGTACTGCCCGGCCGCGAGGATCACCAGCGGCGCGGCCCGTTTGACGAAGGCGAGGAAGGCTGTCGGTTCCAGGAAGTACGGGTTGACGACCGCGATCGCGACCAGCAGCCCGGCCAGCACCACGAAGATCGGTAGCGCTCGTCTCATCTGGTCCGCCTTCCGCGGGCGTAGATCGCCAGGGCGGCCACCAGGATCACGCCCCGTACGACGTCCTTGGCGAAGGAGTTGACCTCAAGCTGGTTGAAGATGCTGTCGAGGACGGCCAGGAGCAGGACTCCGCCGACGGTCCCGGCCACCCCGCCGCGGCCTCCGGCCAGCGCGGTCCCGCCGAGCACCACCGCCGCGATCGACTCCAGGTCGTACCCGCCGTCGGTGCCGACCGTCGGCGCGCCCGCCCCGAGCCGGGAGGCGAGCAGCAGCCCGGCGATCCCGGCGCAGACCGAGCAGAGCACGTGGGCGATGACCACCACCCGCTCGGTGCGCACCCCGGAGAGGCGCGCCACCTCGGCGTCCCCGCCCACGGCGTAGATCCGGTAGCCCAGCCGGGTCCGGCTGAGCAGGAGCCACGCGCCCGCCGCCACCGCGGCCCACAGCAGCGCCGACACCGGCAGCGGCCCGATCCGGTCGTACCCGAGATGCTGGAAGGACTCGGGCACGCTGCCGGCCGGTCCGTCGTACCGCGCGTCCAGCGCGCCCCTGACGACCAGCGCGACCCCGAGGGTGGCGATGAAGGCGTGCACCCGGAGCCGGGTGACGATCAGGCCGTTCACCAGCCCGATCAGCGCGCTCACCGCCAGCGCCGCGGCGACCGCGGCCGGGACTCCTGAGTCGGCGCCCGCCATGATCTCGGCGGTGACCAGCGAGGTCAGGCTGATCAGGTAGGCGACCGAGAGGTCCAGGCTGCCGGCCAGGATCACCAGCGTCTGGCCGACCGCGACGATGCCCAGCGCCGCCGACCGCTGCTGGATGCCGACGATGTTCTCCTGGCCGAGGAACGTCCCGCCGTCCAGGGCGAAGACCAGCCAGCCGAGCACGACGAGCAGGACCAGCGCGACGTAGACGGGCCGCGCGGGCCGGTCGGCCGAGATTCTGCGGAGCAAGGAGCCTCCGGCGGGCACGCGCCCGAGTTTCAGCTGCTGGGTCATGACGCGGCCGCCAGGCGCATCACGGCCTCCTCGGTGGAGCCCGCGGGCAGCTCTCCGACGAGGCGGCCGTCCCGCAGCACCACGATGCGGTCGCTCATGCCGATGAGCTCGGGCAGCTCGGAGGAGATCATCAGGACGGCCATGCCGTCCCGGGCGAGCTCACGCATCAGGTCGTGGATGGCGGCCTTGGCGCCGACGTCGACGCCGCGGGTGGGTTCGTCGAACAGCAGCACGCGCGGCGCCACCGTCATCCACTTGGCCAGCACGACCTTCTGCTGGTTGCCCCCGGACAGCAGCCGGACCTCCTGGGCGGGCCGGGGCGGGCTGAGCCGCACGCGTTCGAGCAGCCGCTCGACCCCGGTGCGAGGCGCTCCGGTGGCCCGGGCGACGAGCAGGGCGTTGTCGCGCACCCGCTGGTTGGGCAGGAGTCCCTCGGCCTTGCGGTCCTCGGTTACCAGGCCGATCCCCGCGGCGATGCCCTCGCGGACCGAGCGGGGGCGGCGGGGCGTCATCTCGCCGCTGGTGAAGGGCTCCGCGCCGAACAGCGCCTTGGCCAGCTCGGTGCGGCCCGAGCCCTGCAGCCCGGCCACCCCCACGATCTCCCCGGCGCGCAGGTCGAGGTCGATGTCGTGGAGCCGGGCGTTGCCGCCGCCGCGTACGCTGAGGATCACCTCTCCGGGTGGTCCGGCCGCGCGGGGCGGATAGTACGAGTCGAGCTCCCGGCCGACCATCAGGCGGACCAGGCCCGCGGTGTCCAGGCTCGACGCCTCCGCGGTGGTGACCCGGGCGCCGTCCTTGAGCACGGTGATCCGGTCGGCGAGGTCGAAGATCTCGCGGAGCCGGTGGGAGACGTAGAGGACCGCGATGCCGCGCGCGGTGAGCCGCCGCACCAGCGTGTAGAGCAGTTCCACCTCGTGATCGGCGAGGGGGGCGGTCGGCTCGTCCATCACCACGATCCGGGCGTTCAGCGACAGCGCCTTGGCGATCTCGACGACCTGCTGCCGCGCGACCGAGAGCCGCCGGACGAGATCGCGCGGCCCGAACGACTCCTCGCCGAGAGACTTCAGCAGCTCGTCGGTCGCCGACTCCATCGCCGCCCGGTCGACCAGTCCCCGCCGGACGGGCTCCCGGCCGAGGAAGACGTTCTCTGCGACCGTCCGCTCCGGCAGCAGGGTGAGCTCCTGGTAGATGATCGCCACCCCGGCCCGCTGCGCCTCGATCGGATGCCCGAACGTCACGCTCCGGCCGTCGATCTCGATCGTCCCCTCGTCCGGCGCGTGCACGCCGGCGAGGATCTTCATGAGCGTCGACTTGCCCGCGCCGTTCTCCCCCACCACCGCGTGGACCTCGCCGGCGGACACCTCCAGGTCGACACCGCCGAGCACCCGGACGCCCAGGAAGCTCTTGCCGATGCCGGTCATCCTCAGCACGCGGCCCGCCCTCCGGGACGTCGTGCCGGGCCGGCCGGGACGAGCCCCCGTGCCGTACGGGGTGGAGAGTCATGCACGGGGATCTCCTAAGCGGGGGGTGGGAGTCGTGCCGGGCCGGGCGCACGGTTCACCCGGCCGGCCACCGGGGAGGAGGACCCGGCGACCGGCCGGCGCGCGTTCCGCTCCGGTGGACGACGGGTGACTCGGGAAGGGATTCAGCCTGGTCACAGGGAGCGGACGAACCGATTCGGGAAGAAAATAGGTCTACCAAACTTCTGTTGTCAAGCACGCTTATTTTCGTGCCATGGAGACTTCTTCTCCCGTTCCGCACCAGAGTTTCGCCACCTTCCTGCGGAAGTTGCCCTTTCACAGGACAATGACCATGTCATGGCGACCGGGGACCCCCACTCCACAGCCATCGGAGATCTTCCGTCAGGGTCGTGGACGAAATGAGTATGAAACTTTCACGCTCATGCCGAGGCCGCGCCGGACCCCTTTTCATACCTGCGGACCCGCCCCCGGGGCGCACAGCCGCGCGCTCCTGACATGGGAAAAGGGACTCCTGGCACTATCGGGAGAAAATCCCCCGAATCAGCACATGCCTCCGCCTTACCAAAAAACCGGCGCGGCCCCGATCAGGGCCGCGCCGGAAGTCGCGCCGGGTACGGCGAGGCAGAGTGGGACTCCGGATACCTCGCCGTTCCCCGGGTGGACGGATGACCTCAGACGCGAGTCCACTTCTGGTTGTTCTGACCGTTACATGTGTAGATCTGCGCCTTTGTTCCATTGGCGGTGCCGCTGACATCCAGGCACTTGTTCGCGCCGACGGCGGTGATGCTGCCGTCGGAGTTGAAGCGCCACTTCTGGTTGTTCTGGCCGTTGCAGTCCCAGATGATGACCGCGGTGCCGTTGGCGGTGCCGCCGCCGTTGACGTCGAGGCACTTGTTGCCGTAGACCCGCAGCTCAGTGGCGCTGGTGGAGGTCCACTTCTGGTTGTTCCCGCCGTTGCAGTCCCAGATCAGCACCGTCGCGCCGTTCGACTGCGAGGCGCCGTTGACGTCCAGGCACCGGCCCGACGCCACACCCCGCAGCGCGGTCGTGCTCGTCGTGGGCGGAGTCGGCGACGCGGACGGAGAAGCGGACGGAGAAGCGGACGGAGAGGGGGACGGGGAGGGCGAGGGGGACTGCGACGGGCCGCTCAGTTCCTTGATGCGGATGTTCCGGTAGGCCACCACGTTGCCGGACCCGTGGTTCTGGATGCCGATGTATCCCTGCTGCAGGGATCGCGCCGGGTTTGTATTGGTGAAGTCGTTGATCTTGCTGCCGTTCAGGAAGACCTGCAGCCGCTCGCCCTCGACGAGCAGTTCGTAGGTGTTCCACTGACCCGGCGGGTTCAGCGCCGCGTCACGTGCGGCGAGGTCGGCCGACTTGACGCCGTAGATCGCCCCGGTCGTCTTGTCCGCGGTGTCGGTGGCGTCGATCTGGACCTCGTACCCCGTGTCGAGGGCCGTCTGGGGGTCGCTGGTGGGCGGGAACCCGACGATCACGCCGGAGTTGGAGTCGCCGGTCATCCTCCAGTCGAGCTTGAGGGAGTAGGAGCCGAACTCCTTGGCGTTGTACCACAGCATGCCCATGCCGCCCTGGGAGGTCAGCGTGGCGTCGCTGTTGGTGAACGAGCCGGGCCCGGCCTGCGTCCAGCCGGAGGTCGACCCGTTGTACAGGGTCGTGTAGCCGGTCTCCGGACGGCAGTCGGCGTTCGTGGCCTTGGCCGCGTAGCGGATGCCGCCGAGCAGCAGGGTGCGGAAGTTGGAATCGGCGTACGACTCCTGGGTGTGCCCGAGACCGGTGTAGAACGACCGGCCGGACGCCTGCGGGTGGCACCAGGTGACCGGGTGGTCGCCCATGTTCCCGCCGCTGTAGCTGCTCTCGTTCAGGCTCTGCAGCACGTGCACGTTGGCGCGCGGGTTTGTGCGGTAGTTGTACCACTCGTCGGTGCGCGTCCAGGTCTGGCCGAGATGGGCGGTGGCCGCGTGCGCGCGGTCCTCCTCCTTGAGGGTGGCCTGCTGGATCGCCGGGTGGTCCTTGAACCAGGCGCCCATCAGCTGCCCGTAGTAGGGCCAGTCGTACTCGGTGTCGGACGCCGAGTGCACGCCGACGTAACCGCCCCCGCCGTCGACGTACGACTGGAAGGCGGTCTGCTGGGTGGCGTTGAGGACGTCGCCGGTGGTGCTGAGGAACACCACGGCCTTGTACTGCGCGAGGTTGCCCGACGTGAACGCGTTCGCGTCCTCCGTGGCGTCCACGGCGAAGTCGTTGGCGGCGCCGAGTTCACGGATGGCCTGGATGCCGGCGGGGATGGAGTCGTGCCGGAACGCGGCCGTCTTGGAGAACACCAGCACCTTGAAGGCGGCGGCCTGGGCGTGGGTGGCGGGGACCACCATCGCGGCGGCGGCGGTGGTGAACGCCACCGCGGTCGCCGACAGGCGTCGCAGCACCGACGCCTTCCGGTCGCCTCCCGCACCGCGCCCGGGCGCGGCGGGGGTCAGATGTCGCAGCATGGATGTCCTTTCGTCGCGGCGCCCGGCGCGGTCCCCGTCCCTCCTCGTCGAGGGCGGGGCCGTGCCGGGCGTCGCATCAGGTGGTGGATCGGTTGGTGGGGAGTGGCCTGCGGGACGGCGTCAGACGCGGGTCCACTTCTGGTTGTTGGCGCCGGTGCACGACCAGATCTGCACCTTCGTGCCGTTGGCGGTGCCGCTGCCCGCCACGTCCAGGCACTTGTTCGCCCCGACCGCGGTGATCGTGCCGTCGGAGTTGAAGCGCCACTTCTGGTTGTTCTGGCCGTTGCAGTCCCAGATGATGACCGCGGTGCCGTCCGCCGTGCCGCCGCCGTTCACGTCCAGGCACTTGTTGCCGTAGACCCGCAGCTCAGTGGCGCTGGTGGAGGTCCACTTCTGGTTGTTCTGGCCGTTGCAGTCCCAGATCAGCACCGTAGCGCCGTTGGTCTGCGAGGCACCGTTGACGTCCAGGCACCGGCCCGACGGCACGCCCTTGATCGAGGTCGTCCCACCCGCGGGCGGAGTCGGCGAGGCCGACGGAGACGCGGACGGGGACGGCGACGGAGAGGGAGAGGGAGAGCTGGAGGTGCCGGTGTCGAGGGTGAAGGCGTCCAGGTCGAACAGGTATCCCTGCCCGGTCGCCCCGCGGAACACCAGATACAGCGTGGGGCCCTGCTGGGCGCCGAAGTGCTCGGCCTGGCGGTGCCGCGGCTGCAGCGTGCGGACGACGGTGGTGGTCAGGCCGCCCTTGTCGGTGTAGGTCGCCTGCAGCACCCCGTAGATGTTGGCCGCCGAGTCGTGCTCACCGTCGACCGGCACCGCGATCGACCCGGAACACCCGGACTTCGAGGTGATCTGGTGGGCGTGGCTGTCGTGCCCGAGGAAGTAGGTGACCGTCACCGCCGAGCAGTCGATCGTCCCGTCCTCGGGGTCGGACACGGTGACCTGGAAGGGCACCGTGTCACCGAAGGAGAACAACTGCCCCTCCACCGGCGAGTTGAAGGTGACCGACGGCGCGGTGTTGCCCACGTTCACGGTCACGCTCGCCGTGCCGGTCAGCCCCTGCGGGTCACGGACGGTCAGCGTCGCGGTGTAGGTGCCGTTGGTGTTGTAGGTCTTGCTCGGGTTGGCCGCCGTGGAGGTGGTCCCGTCCCCGAACGCCCAGGAGTAGCTCAGCGCGCCGCCCTCTGGGTCGGAGCTGCCCGAGGAGGAGAAGTTGACCGTCAGCGGCGCCGCGCCGGAGGTCTTGTCCGCCGAGGCCTTGGCGATCGGGTTGCGGTTGGCCTTGCCGATGTACTCGACCCGGTACAGCGCCTGGTTGTTGCTGCCGGTGCCGTAGTCCAGGACGTACAGCGCGCCGTCCGGGCCGAAGGCCATGTCCATCACCTGCGTCCCCGACCAGGGGAACGCGCTGATCTCGCCGTACCCGCCGTCGGAGCGGACCTCGATGGCCTTGATCCACTTGCGGCCGTACTCACCGGCGAAGAAACGCCCGTCCAGCGCCTGGGGGAACTTCACCGACGAGTTCAGGTTCGGGTCGTACCGGTAGACCGGCCCGCCCATCGGCGACTCGGACCCGCCGCCGAACTCCGGCGGTGAACCGGCGTCCCCTCCGTACCGGATCCAGGCCGGTCTGGCCGCCGGCAGCGTGGTGAGCCCGGTGTTGCGGAAGGAGTTGTTCGTCGGCCCGCCCGAGCAGTTGTACTTGGCGCCGGTGCTGTTGGTGGCGAAGTTCCACTCGTTGTAGGTCTCGTTCGTGCTGTTGGACCCGGTGCAGTACGGCCACCCGTAGTCGATCCGGTTGAACTCCACCTGCCCCTGCGGCCCGCGGTTGGAGTTGGTCGACCCCGCGTCCGGCCCGTAGTCACCCAGGTAGACCACCCCGGTGGCCTTGTCCACGCTCATCCGGAACGGGTTGCGCAACCCCATCGCGTAGATCTCCGGCCGCGTCTTGGCCGTGCCCGGCGGGAACAGGTTCCCGCTCGGGATCGTGTACGTCCCGTCCGGCTGCGGCTTGATCCGCAGCAGCTTGCCGCGCAGGTCGTTGGTGTTGGCCGCGGTGCGCTGCACGTCGTACTGCGGGTTGCGGTCCGTGCGCTCGTCCAGCGGCGAGTATCCGGCCGACTCGAACGGGTTGCTGTCGTCGCCCGTGGTCAGGTAGAGGTTCCCGGCCGCGTCGAAGTCGATGTCACCGCCCACGTGGCAGCACATGCCCCGGTCGTTGGCCACCTCCAGCACGACCTTCTCACTGCTCAGGTCCAGCGTGTCGTCGGACTTGAGCGTGAAGCGGGAGAGGTTCAGGTGCCCCTTCCACTGGTCGAACTGCGACTGTGAGCCGCTGGAGGGGGCGTCGCCGGACGGGGTGCTCAGCCGCGGCGAGTAGTACAGCCAGACGTAGCGGTTGGTCGCGAAGTTCGGGTCGACCGCGACCCCCTGCAACCCCTCCTCGTCGTGGGTGTAGACGTTCAGCTTGGCGGCCACCTTCGTGGTGCCGTTGACGTCGGTGATCCGCAGCGTGCCGTCACGGGCGGTGTGCAGCACCGACCGGTTCGGCAGCACCGCCAGCGACATCGCCTCACCCAGTTCCCCGCCACCGGTCGCCAGGGCGACCTGCTGGTAGTCGGAGGCCGGGATCGTCAGCGCGTTCGCCGCCGGGACATTGAGCGCCATCGGCAGAGGAGCCAGCAGCGCCAGCGTGGCCAGCATCACCGGCCACGGACGTCGGGACATAAGGGGGGTTCCTTCCTGACATGAGAGATGCAGTCGGGCAAAGGCGCGCGCCGCCGCGCTGTTGCCGGTGGACGGGGTTTCGGGAGGGGTGCCGCCTCCGGTTCGGTTCGTGGTCAGACGCGGGTCCACTTCTGGTTGGTGCCGCCGGTGCACGACCAGATCTGGACCCTGGTGCCGTTGGCGGTGCCGTTGCCGGACACGTCCAGGCACTTGTTCGCGCCGACGGCGGTGATGCTGCCGTCGGAGTTGAGCCGCCACTTCTGGTTGCTCTGGCCGTTGCAGTCCCAGATGATCACCGCGCTGCCGTCGGCGGTGCCGCCGCCGTTGACGTCGAGGCACTTGTTGCCGTACACCCGCAACTCGCCCGCGCTGGTGGAGGTCCACTTCTGGTTGTTCTGGCCGTTGCAGTCCCAGATCAGCACCGTCGCGCCGTTGGCCTGGGAGGCGCCGTTGACGTCCAGGCACCGGCCCGACGCCACACCCCTGAGCGCGCTCGTGCCCCCCGCGGGCGGAGTGCCCGTCGGAGTCGAGGTGGGCGTCGAGGTGGGTGTGGAGGTCGGGGTCGAGGTCGGGCTTGCCGTCGGACCGCCGCCGGGCGGGTCGAGCGGACAGCTGGCCATGTACTTCGAGATGCCGTTCGCGTTGGTCAGCGACGGGCACAGGAACGGCGCGTAACGGGTGTCCCTGTCGATGAACAGCTTCAGCCAGACCATCATGGTGCGCGCGAAGGCGCCCGAGTTGCCGCCGCCGCCCCCGGCGGGGAAGCCGTGCCCCTCGTTCGCGATCTCGACGTACGCGCGCTCCACGCTGCCGGGGATCGTGTTGTACGCGTTCTGCGCGTACTGCGGGGTCACCGTTCCGTCGACCTGGCCGGCGAAGATGATCGTGGGGCTCTTGATGCCCGACAGGCTGCCGTCGGGCACGTACGGCGCCTGCCCGACCGCGGTCAGCAGCGAGGGCCGCTGGTTGGCCGCGAGGATGGCCCCGCCGCCGCCCATGGAGTGGCCGCCCACCGCCAGCCGGTTGCGGTCGACCCGGTCCCGTACGGAGCTGCTGTTGACCAGGTAGTCCAGCGCGGCGAGCAACTGGGCGGCCCGGGCGTCGGCGTAGTCGTTGAGGGTGTTGGTCTCGATCCCGATCACGACGAACCCGAACGAGGCGAGCCTCGGGCCCTGCCAGGCGTAGTAGCTCCAGGCGGTGCCGAAGCCGGGGGCGATCGCGATGGCGCCGAAGGTGCCCTGGCTGGTGTCGGTCGGGTAGTAGATGACCCCGCCGCCGAATCCGTTGCCCCTGGGCACGGTCACCTGGGCGGTGGCGAAGGGACCGCGGTCCGCGGCGATGCTCGCCGCGGTGGGCGCGGGCCCGCGCTGGTAGGGGTTGTCGGCGGCGGACGCGGTGGACGGCCACCCCGCCGCGCCGGCCATCACCAGGAGGACGGCCACGATCCCGGCGAGGACGGCTGCGAAGCGCCTCGGTCCGGCGTCGTACGCGAAGAGGGCCCGGCGGGAGGCCGGCTCCGGGGCTTGCGGTGGGGACACTACTGCTCCTGCGGGATGGGAGTCGGCGGCGGCCGCCGTGCCGTGCTCCGCCGGGGTGAGGGGTCACCCCGGCGGAGCCTCGAAGGTCACATGCGTCGGAAGTTCTCCGGGAGCGTCGCGGGTGTCAGACCCGGGTCCACTTCTGGTTGTTGGCGCCGGTGCACGACCAGATCTGCACCTTCGTGCCGTTGGCGGTGCCGTTGCCGGACACGTCCAGGCACTTGTTCGCCCCGACCGCGGTGATCGTGCCGTCGGAGTTCAGGCGCCACTTCTGGTTGTTCTGCCCGTTGCAGTCCCAGATGATCACCGCGGTGCCGTCCGCCGTGCCCGCGCCGTTCACGTCCAGGCACTTGTTGCCGTAGACGCGAAGCTCAGTCGCGCTGGTGGAGGTCCACTTTTGGTTGTTCTGGCCGTTGCAGTCCCAGATCAGCACGGTCGCGCCGTTCGACTGCGAAGCGCCGTTGACGTCCAGGCACCGGCCCGACGCCACACCCCTGAGCGAGCTCGTGCTCCCCGCGGGCGGAGTGGGCGAGGCCGACGGGGAGGCCGACGGCGACGACGTGCCGCTCTGGGGCCCGGCGGCCGCCATCACGGCCTGCGCACCGGACGGCCAGTTGCCGCCGGAGACGACGACGTTGTTGTTGACGACGTTGCCGCGGTCACCGTTCGTGATGTTGGTGCTGTTGTTGGTCGACCAGTTGCCGGTGACGGTGAAGTTCCCCATGTTCTCACCGCCCCAGTAGTTGGCGGTGGCCCAGGTGCCGGTGTTCGACAGGACGTTGTTCCTGACGGTGTAGTACTTCGAGCCCTCGTCGAAGTAGACGCCGAAATAGCCGTTGGTCCGCAGGCAGTAGTTGTCGCTGATCACAGCGCCGGGGTTCCAGGACAGCGTGTAGATGCACCCGCCGTCGGTCATCTGCTGCATGACGTCGTGCACGTAGTTGCCGACGAGCTTGTTGCCGGACGCGGTGGTGGCCGTGGTGTACCGCGGCTGGTAGTTGTACAGCCCGCGGTTGGTGTAGCTGGTGTTGCCGCCGGGCTCGTTGGCGCCCCAGCCGTAGCCGATCGACATGCCGGTGTACGGCAGGTTGTAGACCTCGTTGTGCGACACGTCCGAGGTGGTGACGTAGGTGGTCAGGACCGAGACGATGCCCCGGTAGTCCAGGCCGAGGTCGTGGATCCGGTTGTTGCTGACCGTGATGTTCCGGTTGACCATCCGCTGGTCGCTCGGGTGGTGGGCGTCGGCGCGCACCCCGCCGGCCACGACGCCGCCGGCCGAGTTGCGGGCGATCTCGGACCGGGTGACCGTGATGTCGCTCGCGCCCAGGCCCACACCGCTGGCGTGCGCGTTGGCGTCGTTGCCGATGCCGATGGCCGTCTGGCCCAGGTTGACGAACTGCGAGTCGGTGAACGTGATGTTGTTCGCGGCGGAGACCTGGACCGCGGCGGGCATCTGGTACCAGTTCGGCCGCGCGGACTCGAACGCCTGGCAGCCCTCCTGGCAGGAGGTCAGCCTGTCGGCGGGCCAGTTGTAGTTGCCCGCGATGTAGGAGCCGGTCTGCTGGTCCGCGAAGCCCTGGTTGCTGCTGGGCCCGAGCCAGGTCGTACCCGTGAACGTGATGCCGCTGAACGTGATGTGGTGCGCGGGCGAGTCGTAGGTGCCGCCGACGTCGACCAGCGACTGCAGCACCGGCAGCTCGACGCTGACGTTGTTGATGTTCTGCCCGGACGCCGGGATGTAGTACAGGACGCCGGTCCCGGGGTTGATGTACCACTCACCCGGGGAGTCCAGGAACTCGTACGCGTTCTCCAGGTAGAGCGCGCCCGCCCGGTGCGGCTGGCTGAAGGTGTCGTACCCGAAGGTGTTGTTGTTCCAGCCGGGCTGCTGCATCGTGATGAAGTTGCCGCTGATGCTCTGCACCGTCACGTACCGGTCGGTGAACGAGCCGACGCTCTCCATCTCGACCCGGTTCTGGTTGGCCAGACTGTTCAGATAGCTCAGCGCGCTGCTGCTGAACCTCATCCCGGTGGTGGTCGCGGTGAAGTCGTTCCGGTTCACCTGGGTACGGGCGCGCGTGGCGAGGGCGCCGTTGACGTACAGCTGCCGGGTGTCGATCCCCGTGCCGACGTTGGCGCGCCAGATGTTCTTCCCGGCGTCCGCCTGTGACCAGCCCGTGACCGCCCGGGCCCCGCTGATGGCGGGATGGGCGCCCGCCGCCGCCTGCCACCTGACCGTGTAGCCGTTGTTTCCGGAGTCGGCCGAGGTCAGCCGGAGCGGGGACGAGAGCCGGTACACCCCGTCGGCCAGCTGAACGACGATGTCGCCGGACATGGAGCCGTTCAACGACCGCACCGCCGTCTGCGCCGCGGGCAGCGAGCACGGCTCGGCCGAGGTGCAGGCGGTGCCGGTGCCCGAAGGGGACGCGTAGAGGGTCGTGGTGGCCGCGAAGGCCGAGGCGGCCGGGGCGACGAGGGCGAACGCCGCGGCCAGCGCCGCGGCGACGACGCCGGTCAGGACCGGCCTCAGCGCCGTGACGGGCGAAGATCGTTGCACGGTGGTTCCTTGGGGGGTAGGGGTGCGGTCAGGTCACGCCCTCCTCCGGCAGGTGACGCCCTCCTGAGGAGGAGACCGTCGTCGGACGCGGAGGTGTACGACGACGGCCGGCTGTGCGGATCCGGACCAATTACGATCGGAGCACCAAGGACCCGTCAAGACCTTAAGCCCACTCATTTCACACAGCGCACATTCAGGTCCCGGCTACAGTGAACCGTTTTCCATCACTCACCTGCGGTAACGCCCTCCACGCGCGCGTCCCGCTCCTGGCTGCCGAAAATGAACCGTTCACATGTGTCGTACTGATCGGATCCGTCTCCGCAAGGGTGGGAGGGGCGCCCCGATCGGTCATACTTCTGCAGGGACGGCGAGGAGGAGGCGCGGTGACCGACACCCCGCGTGAGGGCGGATACCGGCCGGGCTACGAGGTGGCCGCGGAGCAGGTGCTGGAGTTGATCGCCCGGCTTGGCCTGCGTCCGGGTGACCCCGCCGAGCTCAGAGCCGTCGAGGAGGCCGCCGCCGTGTGCCGCCACGGCTTCGACACCGGGCGCCAGGACCTGTTCGACGAGGGCGACGACGCCTTCCACACCGCCATCGCCACGGCCTCGCACAACATGTTCCTCCAGATCGCCGTACGCGAGGCGCGGCGGCTGCAGGCCCAGTCGAGCCTCATCGGGCTGCGCGGCTCGGTCGGCGGGCACGCTGCCAAGGCCGTCGAGGAGCACGACGCCATCTACCAGGCGATTCGCGCCGGTGACGCGGAAGCGGCGGCCCACGCCGCCGCGACGCACATCGACAACACCCTGGACGACTACCGCAGGGAAATCCAGCAGCGCCTCTTCTCGTCCGACTGACCCCGGCAGGCCATGGGCCGCCCGGACCGGCCTTGACAGGCGGTCCGTGTGTCGTGTGTGCTTCGCTGTACACCGCACCATCTCGCAGCGGATCCGGTGCGATGGCGAATCGATTCGCATACGCCGCTTCGCATCCGTCGTGACGCCGACGGCCTGCGGGCGGATCCCGCCCTGTCCGCTGCTCCCCGATCTCTGCTCCCTGCTCACGCGGTCTCCGGTGCGGCCCCGCGGTTCTCCGAGCGCGGGGCCGCACCGGCCCTATCCCCCCAAGGAGTACCCACGATGGAACCCTCATCCGTTCCCTTACCGGACCGCGCGCCGCACGGACGGCGCTCCCGGGCGGCCGTCATCTCGTCTGCCGTCGCGGTGCTGACCACCCTCCTGGCCGCCGCCCTGAGCTGGTCGGCGCCGGCCTCGGCGGCGACCACGCCACTGGTGGGCACGGGATCGGGCCGGTGCCTTGACGTCAACGGCGCGTCGCAGTCGAACGGCGCTACGGTGCTGATCTGGGACTGCAACGGGCAGAACAACCAGCAGTGGACGACCACCAGCGCCAGCGAGCTGCGTGTCTACGGCAACAAGTGCCTGGACGTGAACGGTGCGGGCACGGCGGACGGCACCGCGGTCATCATCTGGGACTGCAACGGCCAGAACAACCAGAAGTGGCGCTTCAACTCCGACGGCAGCATCACCGCGGTCGGCGCCAACAAGTGCCTGGACGTGTCCGGCAACGGCACCGCCAACGGCACCCGGGTCCAGATCTGGTCGTGCACCGGCGCCAACAACCAGAAGTGGACCACCGGGGGGCAGCCCACCACGTCGCCCAGCGCCTCGCCGAGCGCGACCCCCACCACATCGCCCACACCGCCGCCGCCCGGCGCGCGCCCGTGCGACATCTACGCCTCGGGTGGCACGCCGTGCGTGGCCGCGCACAGCACGACGCGGGCGCTGTACGGCGCCTACAACGGCAACCTGTACCAGGTGCGGCGTTCCTCGGACAACACCACCCGCAACATCGCCGTCCTGACCGCGGGCGGCGTCGCCAACGCGGCGGCCCAGGACTCGTTCTGCTCCGGCACCACCTGCGTCGTCACCGTCGTGTACGACCAGTCCGGGCGGGGCAACGACCTGTGGTACCAGGGATCCAGCGTGGTCCCCGGCTCTCCCCAGAGCAAGCCGGCGGTCGCGACCACCGAGTCGCTCACCGTCGGGGGCAACAAGGCGTACTCGCTGTACATCAACCCCGGCAACAGCTACTGGCGGGACGGCCACCTGACCGGCGTCCCCACCGGCAGCGCCCCCGAGGGCATGTACATGGTGACCAGCGGCACCCACGTCAACAGCGGCTGCTGCTTCGACTACGGCAACAGCGAGACCACCCGCAAGGCCGACGCTGCCGGAGCCATGGACGCCATCAACTTCAGCAAGCAGTGCTGGTTCGGCGGCTGCTCCGGAAGCGGCCCGTGGGTCCAGGCCGACCTCGAATGGGGTCTGTTCCCGGGCGGCAGCCAGTCGTGGAACCCCAACCAGCGCGCCTTCACCAGCAAGTTCGTCACCGCCACCCTGAAGAACAACGGCACGTCCCGGTTCGCGATGAAGGGCAGCAACGCCCAGTCCGGCAGCCTCTACACGCTGTACGACGGCTCGCTCCCCGGCGGCTACAGCCCGATGAAGAAGCAGGGCGCGATCATCCTCGGCAGCGGCGGCGACTGCTGCAAGCCCGACGGCGGCGCCAACCTCAGCGCCGGCACCTTCTACGAAGGCGCGATGGTCGCGGGTTACCCCTCCGACGCCACCGAGAACGCGATCCAGGCCGAGATCGTGGCGGCCGGCTACCGCTAGACCCCGTCCCGCCGCGGCCCGGACCCCGGGCCGCGGCGGCGGGCCACCCTCGCAGCGGCCTGAAAGAGTACGACTTAGTTTCACCGAACGGCCGTCTTTTCGCGGATGACTGCGGAGATGAGTAGCACTCATCGCGATCACGGTGGAATCACACGAGGGGCCAGAATCACCAGCTCAACTGGCTGCGAAGCCGAAAATCGCGGCCTGCGACCCGGGAGATCCGGCGCCGTAGGCGACGAAAGAGCATTCTTATGCTCTTGACTGATTTGTTGACTGGGACCGTAATGTGCCTGAGGCTCCGGGACACCTCATCCGACACTCGACACAGCACAGAAAGTTGCGTGACTTGAGGTACAAATCCATCTTCACCGCGGTCACCGCGGCGGCGCTTCTCACCCTGGGAACGGCGGGTGTGGCACTCGGCGGCACCGCGTCCACCACCCACAGCGCCGTCGCCGCCGCGGCGACGGCCGGCTGCGGCAAGACTCCGACGCTGAGGAGCGGCACGCAGTCGATCACGACCAGCGGAAAGAACCGCAGCTTCATCCTGAGGATCCCCGACAACTACAACAACACCAACCCGTACCGGTTGGTCTTCGGGTTCCACTGGAACGGCGGCACCGCCAACGACGTCGACTCGGGCGGCACCAGCGGGTACGTCTGGTCCTACTACGGGACCAGGGCGCTGTCGAACAACACCACGATCTTCGTCGCGCCCCAGGGCTTCAACAACGGCTGGGCCAACTCGGGCGGCGAGGACGTCACCTTCGTCGACGACATGATCCGGCGGCTCGAGTCGGACCTGTGCATCGACACCACCCAGCGCTTCGCCATGGGCTTCAGCTACGGCGGCGGCATGAGCTACTCGCTCGCCTGCTCCCGGCCCACCGTGTTCCGCGCGGTGGCGGTCTACTCCGGCGGACAGCTCAGCGGGTGCAGCGGCGGCACCGAGCCCGTCGCGTACCTCGGTTTCCACGGCCTCCGCGACCCGGTGCTCAACATCTCCCAGGGCCGGTCGCTGCGGGACAGGTTCGTCAGGAACAACGGCTGCACGCCCCAGAACCCGCCGGAGCCGGCGCAGGGCAGCCTGACGCACATCGTCACCTACTACTCGGGGTGCCGGGCCGGCTATCCGGTCGCGTGGGCGGCGTTCGACGCGGGCCACACGCCCAACCCGGTGGACGGGAAGTCCGGCGACTTCGAGCCGGGTGAGAACTCCTGGACCCGATCGGTGACGTGGAACTTCTTCACGCAGTTCAGCGGCAACTCGACGCCTTCGGCGACTCCCAGCACGACTCCCAGCTCGACGCCCTCTTCGACTCCGACGGGCCCCTCGGGCGGCACGAACTCCCTCAGGGGTGTGGCGTCGAACCGCTGCCTCGACGTCAACGGCGCCTCGCAGACCAACGGCGCCACGGTGCTGATCTGGGACTGCAACGGCCAGAACAACCAGAAGTGGACCTCCACCAGCGCGTCCGAGCTGCGCGTCTACGGCAACAAGTGCCTGGACGTGAACGGCGCGGGCACCGCCGACGGCACCGCGGTCATCATCTGGGACTGCAACGGCCAGAACAACCAGAAGTGGCGCTTCAACTCCGACGGCACGATCACCGCGGTCGGCGCGAACAAGTGCCTGGACGTGTCCGGCAGCGGCACCGCCAACGGCACCAAGGTGCAGATCTGGTCGTGCACCGGCGGCAACAACCAGAAGTGGACCCGCGTCTGAGTCCAGCACCTGATCGGGTGCCGATGACGTCACCCATCTGAAGAAGGCCGGTCCGCCTCACGACGGACCGGCCTTTTTCACACCTCGGATTCCGGCCGGTGGGCTCTGCAATTTTCAGCGGTTCGCCGCCGACGGAAGGTCTCCGTACGGCGTCCGCCCAGGTGCCGCGGGGCTCCGGCCACCCGGTTGGGAAAGGGGGATTACCTTCTCCCTCGCATATGTACACAGGCGGGATGATCGCCGAGTGTTGGGGAGACGGCGCCCGCGCGGGAATCCGACCACGGCGCCCTGCCACACAGCCCGTCGCCTCACGCTGGAGACGATCACCCATGCCACGCGGTGACACCCGGTTCCTCCGCGTGCTCCTGACGGCGGAGCTGTCCGCCCGTTCCCCTCTACGTCAGGAGAGCTCCATGAAGCCAGCAGGCGTGTTGTTCGCCGCCGTCGTCGCGACGCTGCTCGGCGTGGTGCCCGGCGCGCCCGCCGGGGCCGCCACGCCATCCGCCGCATCCGCCAACCTGCTCGGAGGCAGCTGCTCGCCCAGCCTCTACTTCACCCGGACCGGTGGCGCCGCCGTCGCGGTGAACGCCTCCATCACCTGCTCCTCATCGGTCGACTACCTCCAGGCCGATGTCCAGCTCCGCCGCTCCGGCAGCAACGTGGCGAGCAACGTCTGCGGGACCACCGACTGGTCGGTCTCCTGCGACGCCGGGGTCGCCTGCCAGTCCGGCTCCTACCAGGCCTCCGCCCAGTTCCAGGCGTACAGCACCTCCGGCTACGGGGACTACACCACCTATACCACCGGGGTCTACACCATCACCTGCTGATCCCGGCCGCCGGAGCAGGTCGCCCGGGCTGGATCGGGCCGGGGTCAGTGGACGAACGACACCGCGATGCCGAGTCCGTCGGCCAGCCCGGTGCCGCTGTCGGTGAAGGTACGCCGCGGCGGCGTATTTCCACTGGCCAGCCGGTCGAAGGCCAGGATGCTGCCGGGGCTGCTGAACGGGGCCGCTTTGGTGAGCACGTAGATGGTGCCGTCGACCTGGCTGCCGGCGATGCCCGTGATCACCTTTCCGGCCAGGCCGGTCGCCGGCCCGGAGATCACGCGTACCGGTGCGGCGTCCCCGCTCGCGTTGCCGGCGTACACGTTGATGCGGGTCTGCTGGCCCTGGCTGACGGCAACGTAGAGCCGGCCGGTGAAGGCGGAGTAGGCGACCGCGAGCTGGTCGCAGGTGATGGAGCAGGTGCCCAGGCCGGTGTGCGGCCCGGCGATGACCCGCACCGGTGTGGCGCCTCCGGACGGGCCCCCGTTGAAGAACTCCACCGCGTTGCCGTTCGCACGCACCACTCCGGCGATCACGTGTCCGGACGTGTCCGTGGTCAGTACGCCCGGCCACGGGTGGAACGTCTCGTCCAGCGGGATCTGGCGTACCGCGGGCACCGTGTAGAGGTTCGCGGCCGTGCCCCTGGCACCCGGCGCGGCCACCGCGATCACCGCCTCGGCCTGGCCGGTCGTCACGTACGCGTACCCCGCGCTGTCCACGGCCACCGCCCGGGAGTCCGGCCCCGCGACACGGAAGATCCGGCCCGGCGTCGTGGCGCCCGGTGAGTAGACGAAGGTGGTCGCGTCCGACAGGAAGCTCTGCGCGTACGCGTTCCCGCTGATGTCGAAGGCGATCCCCCACGGCCCCCAGTAGGTGTTCGGGTCGCCCGGGTCGGCCAGTTGCCGTACTGGAGCTACGGCGCCCGTGCTACCGGTCGGATAGGCCGTCACCGGACCGTGGGCGTTCGCCACGTAAACGAACTCCGGACCGCCGGTGGGGTACGGCGACGGACTCGCGGTGGGGTACGGCGACGGACTGGCGAGAAGCCCGGCCGTGGCCCTGGCCGTGGCGAAACCGCCCGGCCACCCCGTAGTCACTACGATCGCGAGCGTGGCCGCGACACCGGCCACACCCAACCGCCTCGACACAGCGCTCAGCATGCGCACAACGTCCTACCGCACCGGCCGCGAGGCAACGGCGCGATACATGTGGACACACCCCCCGCCATGAAGTGGTCGTCTCAATTTCCCCACGCTCCGTGATCTGCTGCGGTAGCGGCCGACAACCCCGCGTCTACCTCGCTGCTCACCGACGACTCAGGGCAAATGAATATTCATCCGTACCTCGGCACGAAGGGGGACAACGCTTCGCCACGGCGCTGCGACCGGCACATCCGCCTCCAAGCCGAACCGGGAGTTCGCGCCGCCGGTTCCGTCCACCACACGCTTTTAGGACGCAGCGAATGGCTACCGGAAATGCTTCGCCGACGCCGTACGCCAGAAATAGAATCGGCCTGTTTCGGTGTGACGTGGATGAGGCGACAACGGTGAAGATCCAGATCGCAATCGACAGCGGATACGGCGACCAAGACGATGTGGGCTCGTTATACCGGTGGCTTCGGCAGGATCCCGATGTGGTGCGGGACGTCGAACTGTCGCTGGGAACGGCGGGGTCACATACACCGGGGCGGATGGGGGAAACGCTTGACATTATCAACGCCGTGGTCAGCGGAACGCTCGGTCTGGGTAATCTGCTGCTGGCGTACATGGGCTGGCGTGACTCCCGCCGCGTCCGCCGCGGAGATGACGGCGGTCAAAACGGCAGGCCGTCGGTGATCACGGTGATCAACGGAGACATCACCATCGATGTCTCTTCGGCCACGCCCGAGACCGTACAGGCGATCGTGGACGCTCTCGATCGGGAATGACACGGTGCACCAGCCCAACCCGGCCAACTCGCGGGCGCTGCTGATCGGCGTTTCCAGGTACGCCCACCTCGATGACCTCCCCGCAGTGGACAACAACCTCACCGACCTGCGCCGTGTCATCACCGACCCCGAACTGTGGGGCCTGCCCGACCACCATGTGACCACTCTCGCTACCGGCGACCTCGCCGGCCCGGACGCCTGGGGAACGGTACTGCGCGCCATCCGCCGCGCGGCGACCGAGGCCAGCGACGGGCTGCTGGTGTACTTCGCCGGCCATGGACTCACCGAACCCACCGAGAGTGATCCCGAACTGTTCCTGGGGCTGCCGCAGGTGGATCCGAACGAGATATACGTCAACACGCTGCGGTACAACGCCATGGCGAAGCGCATGCAGGAATCTCGGGCGCAGCGCAAGGTCGTCATCCTCGACTGCTGCTACAGCGGGCTCGCGCTGCGCGGCCCGATGAGCGCCGTTGCCGCTGCCCCACAGTTCATGATCGAGGGCACCTGTGTGCTCACCGCCACCCCGCCGACACGCCAGGCTCTGGCCCTGCCCGGCCACCGCAACAGTGCCTTCACCGGCGAACTGCTGCGCCGGATGAACGAGGGCGTTCCGGATGGACCGGAACTGCTCGACATGAGCACCCTGTACCAATGGGTCAAGTACGACCTCGCTCAGCAGGCCAGAGGCCTGCCACCCGCCGAACGGCCACCGACCCCCGGTATCGTCAATCGTGAGCTGGGAAACGCGATAGCCCTGGTCCGCAATCGAACTCCGCGTCGAGGGCCTGGCGCGCCAGCCTTGCCGCCCTCTCTTCCAGAGTCTCCAGATGCCACAGATCCGTCAGGTGCTGCGGGCGATTCGTCCTCTATTCGCGGCGGGCACCGTGATTTCCTGAACGATGTCCTTGATCCGGATCCGTCGCGTACTTCGACGGCGATCACTCGGATGCACACCCCGGCGAAAACCGCCACAGCGCCCTCGACTGGCGCGGCGATCACCGGACGGGTGATTCGTCCCGCGCGAACGCCGTACCGGCCCGTTACACCACGGCCGTCGATCATGCCATTGCTGTGGAACGTCGTCCGGCTCACGTTCTCCGGGGCCGCCGTCGCGGTCTTGATCATCGCTTGGCCACAGATCAGCCCGCTGATCGCCAAGATCCCGGACGTGCTCAGGCTCGATCAGCCCGCCCCCGACGACTGGCGGGACGCCAAGACCACCGGTAAGCCGATTCGAACGGTGAAGGGCAACGGGTTCACGTACGAGGTGATCAGGACCATCCGCACGAACAGCAAGTGGGCCAACGAGGTCCGACCGTCGATCACCATCGTCGGCTATGCCACGCGCACCACCAAGAGCAAGTACGACTCGATGCAGTACCGCTTCAGCAACGCGGGAAACGGGGCGGTCTTGGAAGACGTGCCCTTTCAGGGCGGCGGCGACGGTGATCCACCGGTCCGCCAACGGAGCCTTCTGGTCAGCGTCGTCTGGGACACCAAGCCAAGAGCGACGCACATCAACATCACCATGCACGACCACCTCTGGCCGGGGGATCACGACCTGGTCATCCGCAACGTCCCCGTACCGTCCAAGTCTTGAACGCGGTGGCGGTGCTGGTCCTTAATGCGTTGCCCGACGCGGGGCGTTCTCCGGATCATGTGGGTGTGGTGCGGCTTGCACATGGTGTGGTGACCGGGCGCGGGCAACGGGTGTGGTCCGTTGGTCCGGGTCCAGAGCCGGCGATCGGGGCGCCGGTCGTGGTGGGGTCGGTGGGGGCCGATCCGGGATGTGCCGTCGCGGAACTGGCCAGGCTGGTGGAGCTGGGCGGGGTGGAGATCGCGGGGGCCGGTATCGACCTCGGGGACGGGTTCGTCTCCGCCCGGGCCGCGGGTGCGCGCGGCGACCGGCGAGACGCGGTGCTGGCGGCGCTACGGGTGCTGGGGATCGACGGCGTGGAGCGGCTCGGCGGCCGCGCGAGGGTTTTGGTGGCGCTGTTCGGGCCCGCGGCGACCAAGCCGGTGGGTGCGGCGGCGGTCGAGGCCGTCGCGGAGGGGCGGTGGGCGGCCCTGGAACTGGCGTCGGCGGCGAGCGACCTGCTCGGCCCGGAGCAGCTGGAACGCGTCCTCAGCCTGGAAGGGCTCGAGGGCGCCAGGTCGCGGGTCAGGCCGTCCGTGCTGGCCGACCATCTGGGCAGGGTACTGGGATCGTTCCCGCCGAGACGGCGGCTGGACCTCCTGCTCGACCTGTGGACGCAGGTCACAGCGCGCCGGGACGCGGCGCGCCGCCGCGAGCGGATCCTGGCGACCCAGGCCCGCCAGAGCCGGGTGGACGACCTGTCTCAGCGGTACACCCGCCATGAGGACGACCTGCTGCTCTCCGACGTCCGCCTGGACATCGGCCACGAACCGTCACCGGCCGAGGCGGCCCGCTGGATCCCGCAGACCTGGCACTGGCACAAGTATCTCGACAAGGCGCTGCACGACGCGATCGCCGCCACCGCGCTGCTGCGCGCCGCCACCGCGGTGGCCGACCACGGCGTGCACGAAGGGCTGGCCCGATGCGAGCCCGAACTCACCGCCGCCGCCTCCCTGATGAATGACTGGACAGCAGGGCACGCCGCCCGCCGCGTACCCGGGCTGACGGGGCTTCCGGCCCGCCCGGGCTGCCTTGTCCGGGACCTGCTCCGCGGCCGGTCGGACGACCTGGTCGCCCAGCGGCTGGCCAGGGCGCGCGACTACGGCATCGTGGTCATGGAGGCCGTCACGAAGCTCCTGCACGCGGTCCCCGACTCGATGAGTGAGTGGGATGGGTGGGGTCTGCGAGAGTGGCGGGCCGCGGCCGGATACACCCGCCCGCCCGACCGGTGGGAGCAGCCCCCGCTGTTCGGCGGCGACCCGCTCGCGGGCCGGCCCGCCGACAGCGAGACCGGACGCGATCTGCTCTGGTACGCCGACCTGGCCGACGCCCTCGCCCGATTGCACGGGCATGACGCGGCCGTCATCGACTACACCGACACCGTTCCCGGCGTCGACTACAACGCGCGACCCGCCCGCCCCGAACCGTTCGTCCCGCGCCTGGATTCCCTCCCTCTGGCGGTCGCCGGCGCCGCCCAGCTCGTCTCGCTCGGCGCGTCCCCACCGCAGCTCTGCCGCGACTGGACCGAGCTGGTCAACGGGCTCGTCGACAGCGTCGGAATCGCAGTGGCCACGACCGGCACGTTCCGGGTGCCGGCGCCGCTGGCCGCCTGGGACGGGCTCCTGGTCCCCGGTACCAAGGTCAGGATCGACTGGGCCCGCGACCCTCGCACGCTCGCCGACTGGGCGTCCTACATGGGCAACTGCATCGCCGGGCCGCATTATGTCGGCGACGCGGCCAAGGGCCGGTGCGGCCTGGCGGCGCTGCGCGACCGGGAGGGTCGCATCATCGCCAACCTCGAGGTCCGGCCGGTGCGCGGTGGCTGGCGCGTCGCGGAACTCCAGGCCAGGTTCAACACCGACCCCGAAGCGGCGCTGGACAAGCGGGTCCGGCACTGGGCGGCGCGGATCCCGCCGCCCGCCGTACCCGAGCCCGAGCCCACGGTGCGTGCAGCCCGGGCCCCCTCGGGCCGCCCGCCGGGCAGGCGGCCGCACGACCGTGTACTCCGTGAGGCCGGCGAGCCCCTGATCCGGCTCGTCCAGGACGCGATGGCCGCCCCCGAGGCCGTCCAGGCGGCCCGGACCCTGGAAGTCCTTCACGGCGGCCTGTCCGCGGCGACAGCCTTACGGCGCCTGGGCCCGGACCGGATCACCCCGGTGTGTCGCGACGCGCTGGTCGGCGTGGGCCTGGCCAGGCTGTGGAGGGCCACCGCGAGCCGCCCCCTGGCGAACGCGCTGACCGCGCTGGACGTCGGCCACAAGGAGGCCGAGCTGCTCGGCCTCCTTGTGGCCGACGCGCCGCTGCCCGGCCTCCTGCGCACGCTCGCCCGCCACCCCGTGATCGCACCGGCCCGCTCGGCGGAGCTGGTCGCGCACAGGATCCGCGCGGCTCTCGGCCGGCTTGCCCGAGACGGGGACCCCGCACTCGCCCGAAGTGTCACCCTGCAGGCCGACACCGCGCTGCTCTGCGCGCTCGTCGTCGCGGTCACCTCCTGGGGTGCCGCGTCGCACACGACCCGCGTCACCCTGCCCGGCAGGACCGACGTGCCCGGGTTCCCCGGCAGCGACATGGCCGACGCCGACGGCCCCTGGCAGCGCGCGTTGCCCGATGCCCGCGAGCTGGGTGCCGACATCGAGGCGTTCTGGGAGCACGTCGCCGTGGGCGGGTTGCGCGCCCACGAACGGTGGCTGGGCAACGGCGGATGGCCCGCGCTCTGGGCCAGGGCCGCCCGGCTGCGGGCTCTCTCCACGGCCTCACCGCCCCACTGGATGGACTGATCCATCTGGAGGGGCAACCGGGACGTACCGGGTCAGGCGCCGCGCTGCGCCAGCAACAGATAGGTCAAGATCTCCGGGTAGACCATCGGGGACGGCTGGATCTCGCAGCGGAAGCCGCGCGCCTCCAGCAGCTCCCTGATCTCGGCCATCCGGCCGTGCAGGTCCTGGACCTCCATCACCACGTTGTCGATGCGGTCCCACTGGTCGTCGGCGATGCCGCGCAGCACCTCCAGCTCGGCGCCCTCCACGTCGACCTTCATCAGGTCGATGTGCGCCAGGCCGGACAGGTGGCTCTCCAGGCGGCGGACCGGCACGGTCAGGTACTCGGGCTCGTACTGCGCGGTCACATCCCAGTCGGGATGCCGCTCCTTGACCACGCTGACCTGCAACGCCTTGTCCTCGGGATAGCGCGTGGAGTTGCCCGGCATGTTCGGGTAGTGCACGAAGGACGTGTCCTCGACACGCTCACCGATGGCCTCCCGGACGACGCGGACCCCGGACAGCCCGTGCAGCTCGATGTTGCGGCACAGGTAGTCGGCGGTCCGCGGCACCGGCTCGAAGGCAAGGATGGAGGCGCCCGGCCACTGCCGCTTGGCGAAGACCGTGAACATGCCGATGTTCGCGCCGACGTCGACGATCGTGGGGCTCTCTGAGAGGGAGAACTGGTCGTAGCATTCGTGCTCGAAGATCTCCTGGTACTGGAAATTCGCCTCGTGCTCGACCGGCGCGTACAGCTCCAGCCCGTCGTCGCCCAGCACGCGCAGGTCGTTGGCCCTCACGATGTCCACTGGTCTCTCCCGGAGTGATGGGTGGGTGATTCCACCGGCCGGAGCTCTCAGAAGAGCCGGCTGGAGGGGCGTACGCCGCGGAGGCGGCGAACTGTTCGGGGCGGTGAAGACATGCCTACGAGGGGCGCCGATGCCCGGGAAGGTCAGGCCCGGACGGTGAGTAGGTGCGCGGTGACTGCGGCGGCCCGCGAGTTGCACCGGTATCCGTGTGTGACGTGGTCGCCAGCCGGTCGGATCTCGCCGACCACGCTCAGCGGGCAGGGCTCGCCAGGCATGATCGGCGACCACGAGTGCCTCGCCGTTGGCGAACGGGGCGCGATTGACAGCCGTACGGCGTGCGCGCGGAACGGCCCGGCCTTGCTCAGGTTTCCCGCGTGCCATTCTCGTCGTCAAACGGGGTGATCATGGTCGCTCCCACTTCCTTGAGTCGATCAGGCGACGCCCCGCTACCGTCTCCCGGGGCGTTGGCGGGCTCGATACTCCACCGAGCCGACGGCCAGGATCTGCGTGAAGGCTTAACACAACGATGGTCAACTCAGTTGAGTTCGGTGTCAAGGCACATGCATCGACACCCGCTGATCTCGACTCCGTACAGCCCTGACATTGGCGGGCCGGAGACACACCCGAGTTTTGCCGTTGGCAGGCGCGTGAGCCTTGATCACGTGGTGTGGCCGCCGGTCGGCTCCCAGGGCAAGGAGGAGCATCCGTCCAAGTCGCTAATTATCAACCAGCACCGCGGCCGTCCCCGGGCCGCTTGGAAGATCAAAAGAGGCCACCCGCGTGGTCGCGAATGGCCTCTGAGCTGTGTGGGCGATACTGGGATCGAACCAGTGACCTCTTCGGTGTGAACCAAACACGGTACAAGCACAGCCGAGAGGGACATCGTTTATGAGCTGGCCGAACAGAGCGCACGCGTTCGTGGACGTCCGAGGTTGACCGGTGGCGTTGTCACGCAGTTCGTCAAGCGCGGCCGCCCGACGCGGCCGGCCGCGTCGGCCTGGGGTGTCGGTAAGACTCACGCCACCAGGTACACGCGATCGCGTCAGTACAGGTGGCACCATCGCCTCCTCGCCTATCGAGACACTGCACCACGCCTGAGCAGCCAAAAAGAGGCGAGGAGGCCCGTATTCCCAGCTAGGCGACGGCGAGGGAGGCGGGGGTTGTCAAATCAGTGCCAGAGCCAAGTTTTCAGGATCCGCCGACTGCGGATACGCTCCAGCCTGTGTGCGAGGCTAGAACCCACCCTTGTGTCGTGATCTGAAGCTCTCTCGGAAGTTTCCATAAGCTCGCGGAAGGGGGCCAACATGCTGTCACGCGTATTTGGCTGGGCAGGGCTCGCACTTTTGGCGGCCGGCGTCATGATGTTGTTGTCACCCGTGACGGCGAATGGCAACGACTGCGGATCGCCCCTCATGCCAGCCGCCCAGCTCCCCGAGGATGAGCCCGACTCCGCATGCCAGGACCTGCGGTCCCTGCTGCGCGTCCCCGAGCTCGGCCTGGCTGGGATGGGCGTGATCCTTCTTGCCGGGGCCGGCGTGACGCGCATGCAGGCCAGTCCGAAGATAGACGAACGCGCGGCCTGAGCCCGGGTGCCAGCCGCGGACGGACTTCAGCTACTCGGTCTCACAACCTGAGAACGCTTCAGCCCTGCCGTTGGAGGGCTGGCGCACCTACGACGTCAGCGCGGCGGATACTTCCACTCGTGGCCCGTCCCCCTGTACTGCGAAACAGGTATGGGCTCGACTCCTGGACGCATCCGAACGCGGTAGAGCTGGCCGTACAGGTGATCGATCTCGTGTCCCACCAATCGCGCGATCCCCTCCTCGAAGAGGGTGATTTTGGCGTTTCCCTCGATGTCCTGATGTTCAACCTCTATGAAGAGAGGACGTGGGACCATGCCTCGCACATCGAAGAAACTCAGGCATCCCTCGTACTGCTCATCAGTCTCCGAAGTTTCATTGATGACACGAGGATTTAGCAGGGTGATTATCTCCCCGCTTGGGGTACGCACGAGGGCTGCCGACCTTCCGATGCCTATTTGAGGAGCGGCAAGCCCCATCCCCTTGACGAAGGAGTGGACTTGGGAAACCCGCTCCAGATTGGCGACGAGCTGGGCGACCACCCGGCGGGCATCCTCGGCCTCGGCTGGCAGGTCGAAGGGACGAGCGGTCTGGGTCAGGATGGGGTCTCCCTCCTGCACAATGCCGATCGAGCGCATTTGCTCACTGGGACTCAGTGTCTCCATCGGTGACGGCTCCTCTTCAGGTCTTTTGAACTTCCACTCGATGCGGTATCGCGCATGCAGTGGAGGGTCTTCCGTTGACCATGTGAAACGGATCCTACCGTCGCTCGCCTCACGGGATATGGGCGTCTTGAACGGCGAGGCTTCCGCTGTCATGGAGGTCTCTACACCCCAGACAACAGGTTGCAGGCCTTCCGGAATGTCCAAGGTCAGGCTCAGGCGGTGCGTGGGAAGGCGGATAGCCCGCTGCCACCAGGGCCCCCACTTGTCCGCGCTCACCGTGTATACGTAATCTATCCAGGTACTTTCACCTGGATAGAGAGGGAACCGCCCATCTGCATTCTCGAAGAGCAACCATACTTCTTTGAATGCGTCTCGGTCGTGCTGGACGCGCCATGTCATGAGCTCGTCTCCGCACACAGCGGATAGACCGATCTCTTCCCAGGTAAGAGGGAACTTCCTGTAGAGCCGGTTCGATCGTTCAGGGTCTCCGGGATATCGATCCACAGCTATCCGAATGAGGTATCTCGTTACCGGATCAGTGCCGATATTGCGCAACTGCCTGCGAATACGCGTTTTGAAGAGGCCGCCATCGAACGTCAACTCGGCATGTTCGTGTTCCACAAGAAGTGCAGCACTCGGCTTGGACTGCGGGTCATCTACAGGACCTGAAGTGTCGTGCTGAGATCCTTTCGCCGGAGCCTCGCCGACCGTCTGGTTGGCGTCCTTCCATCGACGGACGATCGCCTTCCCAGCGCGTAAGTGCCTATCCGCATTCTCAGCGAACTCTCGACTCGGCACGAGTGTTCCCCCCTCGACTTTGCTGATGTAGGAGGGGGTGTATCCGACCAGCCTTGCCAGCGCCTTCTGCGACAAACCGGTGACTTCCCGCCAGTGCCTAAGTTCAGCAATGAACGCGCTTAGGGCCTGGGGTGTTTCCTCGTCCTCGTCACGCTTCACGACTTCTTGTCCTTGGGGTGTGAATGGAGTGAACGGGGGTTGATTCCTGCTCAACCTGACGGCAACCCTGGACCGCCATGTCTCATGGTGGACGTGAACGAACCGCCACGACAGCTTGGACAAGCCCTCAACCATTTGGCTCCCTTCGGCCCTGCACCGCCCCCCGCTCTTCGAGAAGAGTCAGCCGGCGCTCAAGACCCCGTACGGTCTCTGCGAGCTCGTCCAAACGTCCTTCCAGGCCCTCGGTCGCCGGCGCGGCCAAGGCAGCGTCTCGGCTACGTACGAACACTCCCTTTCCTTGCTGACCGACGACCAAGCCCTCTCTGCGCAACTCGTTAAGGGCATCCCGAACCACGGTGTTGGAGACGCCGTACTGCTCGCGGAGCCGAGTCATCGATGGAAGCTGCGCGCCTTCCGGCAAGACTCCCTTCTCGATCTGTGATCGCAGGTCAGCGGCCACTTGTACGTACGCCGGAGTCCCCGACATGGCTGTCATACGTGCGCTCCTCAGCCTCATGTGGCAGTTGATGTACCTAGTACACAACATGCTTCGAGCAGGATCGAGCGGAAGCACTTGACGCACTATGCGTACTAGGCGCATGATGCTTGCCGTACGCCGGTGGACTCCGGCGGACACGAGAAAGGCCCCGGCGGGTGACACCCCGCCAGGGCCTGATCAAACAACCCCTGTCCCTTGACGTGGGGCGTCCATCCGCCAAGACGCCGCCCCACGTCGTCAAACAAGGAGTTTCCAGGATGGCACGACAGACGGTGATCCACCACATCCCGAAGCACGCGGGCTGGCCGGACGGCGAGCGCCCCTCGGGCTGGCCGGGTAGCGACCCGGGCCGGAACGTGCGGGACGAGTACGACAAGCAGCAGGCCGACACGGCCCAGCAGCCGGGTCAGGGCTCCCGGTGAGCGGCGACAGCGGCAAGACGGCCAAGAAGTCGGGCCACGGTCAGTGGCCCGCCGGCGCGAACGCGGGGCCGGTGCGGCCGGTCTACAGCTGCAGCTGCGGCGCGGTCAGCTCGGCCCCGATCAAGCACGACCACACCGGCGGCACGCGGTGACGCGCCGGGACGTGCAGGGCTACGCCCAGGACCTGATCGCACAGGCGGAGGCGCAGCAGTCCACGCCGCCGAAGCCGCCCAAGGCCCCCGCGCCGAAGCCGGTCCGTACCCCTGCCAAGCCGTCGCGGCGGTAGCCGCGGCGGGCCTGACGCGCGAGGGATCGGCCCGGCCTGACCGGCCGGGGTGACCCCCAGGAGCGCCTGCTCTGCCCCACGTCGAGAAAAGCGGCCCCGACCTCACCGACCAAAGCAGCGTCGGGGCCGCGCCCCCACCAATGGAGGTATCACCCATGATGGCGACCGCGTTCGTCGTTACCAACACCACCGAGGACATCCAGCACTACCGCGTCCCGGACGCGATGAAGCTCCTCAGCCTGGGCCGCAGCACCGTCTACGAGCTCATCCGGTCCGGCCGGCTGCGCTCGGTCCGCCAGGGCCGGGCCCGGCTCATCCCCGCCTCCGCCATCCGCGAGTACACCGCGGCCCTGGCGCGCGAGGCCCAGGAGGCCGGCCAGTGACCGACCCCGCCCTCCCCCGGTACTTCTCCGTCAGCGCCCCCGCCCCGCACAACACGTCCGGCGCCGCCCGGATCACGGTGCGTATCGGCGGCGCGTACCCGGCTTACCTCTGCGTGGGTCGCGGCCGTGTGCCGCTGACCACGGACGAGGCGTGGGCGGTGTGGGTGGCGCTGGGCAACGCGCTGACCACCGTCCACGGCCCGGCTCCGGCGTGGGCCGCCGAGCAGATCCAGCCGACCTCCGCCGAGGTCGAGCCGCCGGCCCACGGGCCCGGCGTGAGTGACCTGGAGATCTACCACGAGCGTGTCAAGGAACTGCGCGGCAAGGGCCTGGACGCGGTCACGGCCCGCCTGCGGGCCATGGACGAGGCCCGTCAGCGCATCGACGAGCGCGAGCAGGCCTGGCACGGAGAGCAGGCCGCCGCCGAGGCCACGAGGAACGACCCGGAGGAGCTCCGATGAGCGACATCTACACCACCGTGTCCATCTACGAGCCGCGCGCCAAGGAGATGAGCCTTGACCTCAGCACCGAGCTGAAGACGTCGTTCCTCTTCCTCTCGCACACCAGCCTCTACTTCGCTCTGGGAGCCGACGGCAGCGACCTGGCCGCCGAGGCGGCCGCGATGGACCGGCTGGCCGAGCTGGCGACCTCGGCCGCTGCTCATCTGCGCGAGGCCGCCGCCGCCCGCACCGCCGGTGCGGAGGTATCCCGATGAACAGCGCCGCGATTCCGTCGCCGGACCCGACGCCGGAGGAGGTCGCCCGCGGCCTGGCCGACATCGAGCGGCACCTGGCTGACGTCGCACCGCCTCCGCACCTCGCGCCGGTCGTACCGGACCAGGAGCCGGAGGCGGAGGGCGAGGGGGAGACCAAGCGGGTCAAGGCGATGCGCGCCCGGGTGGCCGAGGCGCACCGCCTGGTCGAGTTGCAGGACGACGAGACGCCGCTGCTGGTCGACACCGCGAAGGTCGGTAAGCGCCGGCGGAAGGTGGCCGAGGCGGCCCGGCTGTATGAGCTGAGCCAGGACCCGGCCGCGCTGGCGTGGTCCGACGCGAGGGTCCGCCGGATCACCTCGGTCATGGCCATGTCGGCGGCCGTCATCGCGTTGGGGGTGTCCTCGATCGGCGTGCAGGCCTCGGTCGCCAAGGGCCTGGCCCTGGTCGACGGGTCGATCGGCTGGTGGGCCGCCTACGGGGTGGAGCCGATCCTGTCGCTGCCGCTGCTGGCGGCCGTGGTGGTGCAGGCCTACGCCGCGATGCGCGGGCGCCGGGTCGACCGATCGAGCCCGGAGGGCAAGAGACTGCTGCGCGCGGAAGCGCTGCTGCTCGGGCTGACGCTCGTGCTCAACTGCTGGCCCGCCCTGCAGTGGCGCGGGTTCGACCTGCTGCCGCTGATCGTCCACGCGCTGGGGCCGCTCGGCGCGGTGACCGCGATCTGGCTCCTGCCGACGCTGTGGTCGGTGCTGGCGGCCCTGCCTGTACCGGCTCGTACTGGCGGGAGTATCAGGGAAAACGCCCTTGCGGCGATGCTCGGGGAGTACAGCCGGTACACCCCGGACCGGATCGAGGCGCTGACCGTCCGGGTGCGGGAGATGATCGCGGCGGGGGAACTGCCGGCGGACCCGGGCGTGCAGAAGATCCGTGCCGCGCTCGGGGTCGGCACCGACACCGCGAGCAAGGTCAAGCGCGCCATGGGCGGGGGTGCCTGAGATGGCCCGCCCGAAGAAGACCTCCACCGCTGCCGCTGTAGTGCGGCACCGCCCGGCCATCACGCGCGGCGCCGATGAGTTCGGCGCGACCTACCGGCTGGTGTGCACCTGCGGCCGGACGGGTGAGGAGCACCAGGTGCGGAGCCTGGCCCGGATGGACCTGGACCGGCACCTGACCACGTTGCCGCTGGTGCCCGAGCAGCAGCAGTGCCGTGACCCCAAGCGGCACGACCGCCGCGCGTGGGAGCCGTGCGAGCTGTGTGAGCACCAGACCGTCTTGTTCGAGACGGCGGAGGGGGACCCCACCGCGCGCCTTGCGCACTCCATCACTCCCGACACGATCCACTAGGAGAGATCGCCATGTGGGCTGGAATCGCCGCCCTCGCCATCGCGGGCCTGATGATCCGCGCGAAGAAGTGGGACAAGGTCGTCGTGGCGCTGCTCGTGCTCGGCGCGGGCCTGGTCGCCAAGTACGGCGCGAACCCCGTCACCGGCTGGGCGAACGACTTCGTGAAGGCGGTCGCCATCATCGGCCTGGCCGCCATCGTCATCGACTACCTGACGAAGAAGATCGAGCGCATCACCTACGTCCTCGCGGTCGCGGTCCCGTTCTTCTGCCTGGCCGCGCCTGGGGCGATCGGCCGCGTCGCCAACGAGCTGTTCAGCTCTGACCTCGTGTCCCTGTTCAACCAGATGTGAGGCGCCCCGCCATGACCACGAACCCGACGTACCCGCCGCACCTGCGTGACATCCTGACCCGCGCCTGGGCGATCCGCCCGAGCCTGTTCGGCTTCCTCGGGCTCACGATCGCCGTGCTGGCCGTCTGCTCGCTGCTCGACATCCCGGCCGTGCCCGTCCTCGTCGCGCTGGCCCTCGGCGTGGCACTCGTCACGGGCCTGACCGTGGCCGTCGCCGCCGCCCAGCTCAGGGAGGAGTCGCGCGGTGGGCGTCGTTGAGTGGGTGCTCGTCGCCCTCCTGATCGGGTACTGCGGCTGGGGCCTGGCCAAGGCCAACAACCGCCCGCACTCCCAGACCCGTGCCAAGGAGAAGGCGGCCCGCAAGGAACGCGCGAAGGAACGCGCCGCCAAAGGTGAGCCCGCGCCGGCCACCGGCCCGGACAAGCCGAGCCTGCTCGTCGCGGCGTGGAACGCCAGCGGCGCCCGGCCGGTCACCGCGACCCGCGGCGGCCAGGCCGCCGCCGAGCTGATCGGCCGCGCGACCGGCCACTCCTGGCGGTGGGGCAAGGCGAAGGCCGCCCGCCAGGAGGCCGCCAAAGCGAAGGCGGAAGACGCCACCCGGCAGGCCGCCATCAAGCTCGGGCAGACCATCACCGCGGCCGCGCGCCGGCGGTGGGAAGCCAAGACGGACCGCTCCCCGGTGTGGAGTCGGACCGCCAAGGGCGGCCCGGCGTCGGCCCCGGCCGCCGCGAACGGCAAGCCGGTGAACGGCAGGACGGTCAACGGCAAGCCCGCCGCCGACGAGCCCCTCACGGCGACCGTCAAGTGCCGCCACTGCGGCAAGGAACACACGATCACGATCCCGGCCGGACAGACCGCCGAGGGGATCACCTGCCCCTGCGGTTCCGAGCTGCTGATCAGCCGCCGCCCCCTGGACCTCCCGGCCGACTCCGCGAGCTCCGACAGCTCGACGGACAGCACGACCGAAACCGAGAACACGAAGGAGAAGACCATGACCATCCCCGCCCCGCGCACCGCCCCGGCCACCGAGGCCGCGAGCAGCGACGAGTCGCTCCGCGCCCTGGCCCCCGCCGACTGGGCGCAGATCTCCCAGCGCATCGCCACCTTCGAGCCCGAGAGCGACGCCGACCTGCTCAACCTCATGACCGGTGAGGTCGCCGGGATCTGCGGCTACGCCGAGGCGTACGAGGAGCTGCACCGGCACTGCCTGGAGAAGGTCGGCCTTGACCCCCGCGCCGTGCAGGGCCTGGGCGACTTCTCCGGGCACGTCGGCGAGCTGACGCAGCGGATGGCCGAGGCGCACCGGACGTTCCTCGCGGCCTACCAGGAGGTCATGGAGGCCGTCCGCAACGGCGTCGTCCTCCCGTACAACGGCCGGTTCTTCACCGGCTCCTGACCCCCGGTTCCCCGCGCCTCCCGGCCTGGCCGCCGGGAGGCGCGGCCCCCGGCACCACCCCAGGCGAACCACCTGAAAGGACCAGCTCGTGAAGCGGAAGACCGCCGACCGGTGCCCGACCCCGCCGCACGCGGACCACGCCGTGCGCGCGGAGGCCCCGGCCACGACGGAGGACGAGCGTACCGAGGGCGTTCTCCGCCAGGCTGCCCGCTGGGTGATGGAGGCTCCTGCCGAGCGCGCACCGCTGCCCGGCGGCGCTGCGCTGTACGGGGCCGGGTGGCTCGCGAACTACTACCACCTGCCGTGGTGGGGCCTGCTGACCGTCGGGGCCGCCGGGACGATCGTCTCCTACGCCATGACGCTCAACCGGGCCGGGGACGGCTGGCGCACCTGGGGCAACACGGCTGCCGCCGCGTCGGCGGGCGCGTGGCTGACGGCGGCCGACGTCGTCGGCCCGGTCGCGGGACCGTCCGGCCTGATGTCGTGGATCTTCGGCGGGGCGTTCGGCGTCGGCTACGGCCTGCACTGGCTGGGCCTGTCCGGCGTCGGCCGGGACCGTCGGCCGAAGCGGGTCAAGGGCGAGACGCCCCGGATCGACTGGGAGGCCTACTTCGACGGCTGGGGCATGTCCGGCGCTCGGGTCATCTCCTCGGCGGCGACGCGCCTCGGTGAGCGTGCCCTGATCTCCACCAAGGGCACCGGTAAGCGGGCGTCGACGTTCTGCACGAAGGCGATGGCCGAGCGGATCGCCGAGGACTTCGACACGAAGAAGTCGCGGGTCATCATCCGTGAGGGCGAGGTCGCCGGTCAGATCGAGATCAGCGTGCGCCTGCGTGACCCGTGGGCCGCGCCGATCCTGCACCCGCTGCTCGACCCCGAGCCCGAGATCGAGCTGCCCGAGGTCGCCGACGCCCGCCGGCCGCTCGTCGTCGGCCAGGACCCGGAGACCGGCAAGCCGCTGGAGTTCGTCGTCTGGGACGA
The DNA here is from genome assembly GCA_003260025.2 of Microbispora triticiradicis. Taxonomy (GTDB): domain Bacteria; phylum Actinomycetota; class Actinomycetes; order Streptosporangiales; family Streptosporangiaceae; genus Microbispora; species Microbispora triticiradicis. The sequence continues at coordinate 60,453 of QFZU02000057.1, forward strand.
GGACGGGGCCGCGCACTGGCTGATCGTCGCCATCAAGGGCGGCGGCAAGACGGTGCTCCTGAACAACGTCCTGGAGCGCCTGACGGCCGCTGACAACGCGACCGTCTGGGGCATCGACGTCAGCAAGGCGAAGGACCTGCGGCGCTGGCGCGATTCGGGGGCGCTGGACCTGGCCGCGTGCGGCCCGGCCGAGCGTGAGCGGGCCGTCGTCATGCTGGAGCTGGCCGCCGCCGGGGTCGGCCACCGCGCCGAGCACAACACCGAGGCCGTGTTCGATCCGCGCCCCGGTCACCCGCTGCACGTGATCGTGGTGGACGAGATCGACGCCCTGGTCGCGCCCGGTGACGCGCTCGCGCAGCGCGCCGTCGTGGCGCTCCAGACCATCACCAGTAAGGGCCGGTCGGAGTCGGTGGGCCTGATCATCGTCGGCCAGCGCGGCACCGCCCAGTGGATGGGCGGCGCGAACATCCGGGCCAACCTCGACCGCCAGGCGCTGCTCAAGCTCGCCCGCGCGAGCGAGGCGAACAACGCGGTCGGTGACGCCGCGGTCGACCTGCCGAACATGGCGAAGTACGGCGAGGGCAAGCCCGGCGTCGTGGCGCTGACCGCTGCCGGGAGCCTGACCGGCCTCGGCCGGACGTTCATGCTCAAGGAACTGGACGAGGTGGAGGAACTGGGCACCGGCCGCGAGCCGAGCGAGTTCGAACCGGACCTGGTCGAGTTCTGGGGCGAGCGGTACGCCGCGCTCAAGGCCGGGGATCTGCCCGCGTCCGCGCCGACCGCCGAGGCGACTCGGCCGGCCGCTGCTGGGCAGGCCGCTCCGACCGGCGGCCAGGCCCGGCCGCACCTGTTCCTCGTGCCGACCCCAAGCGAGGAGGAAGCCGCCAGGGTCCGCGCGCACTCGGCGGCCAGGTGGCAGATGTTCCGGGCGGTCCAGCAGGCGGTCACGTCGGCGGTCCCCACCGATCAGGAGCGGCAGATCCTCGCCCTGGTCCGGCGGGACGGCGGCGCGGCGATGGCCGAGATCACCGAGGCGATCGGCTACAGCGAGTCCCAGACCCTCCGATGGATGAACGATCTTCGGGAGCTGGGCCTGGTCGAGCTGCGCGGCAAGGGCCGTGGAGCCCGCTGGCACGCCCCCGCCGACGACGCCGCCGACGACGACCCACAGTCACGGGCGGAATCGCTCCACGGAATCGCCCCATAAACGCCTCTTCTTTCGCCCCAGCCGCTCTCTACGTGGGGACACGGACGAGGCGATGGAGCGATGGAGCGATGAGGCGATAAGCCGCCTGCGGCCCCCACAAACATGATCATTGACACGGAGAGTGATGGAGATGGCGACGTACCTCGGGCAGGCGGTCGAGCTGGCCGACACCGAAGAGATAGCGACTGCCGCCGCTGGCATGGTCGGCTCGTGCCGCGCGACCGGCCTGGACGTCAGCAGCTACCGGGGGCTGATGGGCTGCGCGCTGACGCTCGGCATGCAGCCCGCCCACCACGGCGAGGCGTGGCGCACTGACCGCGCGCTGGTCAACGCCGTCGTCGACCTGGAAGACGACATGCGGCACCGCCTGTTCCGCATCCGGTCCTACCGCGACCAGCTTGACGCGCTGCTGGAGACGATCCCGGACACCGAAGAGAACGCCCACGTCATCGCCGACATCCTCGCCGCCCTGGAGATCCTCGCGGGTGTCGAGCAGCGCCTTGGCTACGCGGCCGGCCGCCTGGCTCGTGTCCCCGGCGAGCTGGGCGAGACCTACGCCGCGGTCTACACGCTCATCCGTACGGGCCGCGCCCTGCCCTACGACGGCCGATGGATTACCGGCCAGACCAGCACCGGCGGAACCGCCGCCACCAGCTGACGCAACGGGCGCGTACCACGGTGGTCCATCCGCCAAGACCGGCCACCGCGGCCGCGCCCGCCACCCCCACCAAAGGAGGAACTCCCATCATGGCCGACACCGGTCCCCACGTCGCCACCGTCGAGATCATCTCGTTCGGCTACCTGCACGCGGCGCCGCCCCCGGCGCACCTGACGATCGACCTGCGCGCGCACTTCCGGGACCCGCACATCTCCCCGGAGCTGCGGCACATGACCGCCCACGACGAGCCGGTCCGCACCACCGTGCTCACCACCCCCGGCATCGAGCAGCTGCTGAAGGCGACCGCGGCGGCCGTGGTCGCGCTGCTGTCCGGCCCGTCCGCCGACGGCGCGACCATCGCCTCGGGGTGCGCCGGCGGCCGCCACCGCGCCCCCGTCTTCGCCCAGTACCTCGCCAACCGGCTCCGCAACAGCGGCATCCGGGTCGCCCTGACCCACCGCGACCTCGACAAGCCCGTCATGACGCGAGATGGGGAGCCGAGCCGATGACCGGCGAGGACGGCCCGGCCGCTCGCACTCGGCCCGGCGCCGCCGCCTGACCCCCGCCACGACGAGATGACGCAGGAGCGCACCATGACGACGTACACCCACCCCGACGTCCTCGGCCGAGGCGTCACCGAAGGATGGGCCGACCCCATCACCGACCCGGCCCTGATCGACTGGGCGCCCCGGCAGGCCGCCGCCGCGATCCCGTTCCGCGTGGTCGACGGCCGCCCGGTCAACCCCTGCGCCCCGACCGGCATCCGGTACGGCCGTGGCGAGCTCGGCCACTGGGGAGAGCAGCTGTGCGCGGACGCCGTGGTGACGGCCACCGACGAGACGGGCCGCCGCCGGCTGCTCCTGATCGAACGCGGCGACGGCCACGGCTGGGCCCTGCCCGGCGGGAAGGTCGACCCCGGCGAGGACGTCCTGCACGCGGCGGTCCGCGAGCTGGCCGAGGAGACCGGCCTGACCCTGCCGGCAGCCTTCTGGCAGGTGCTCCCGGCCCGGTACGTGCCCGATCCCCGCGGCAGCGACGAGGCGTGGATGGTGACCGTGCCCGCGCGCTGCCACGTGGACGTCGTCCGCCACGCCGACCTGCCCGCCGTGATCGGAGCCGACGACGCCGCCCGTGCGGAGTGGGTGCGGGCCGACTCCTATCCCGTTCTGGTCGCCGAGCTGGCCGAGGTGTACGGCGGCCGGGTGTTCGCCGCTCATCAGGCCATGCTCGCCGAGCTGCTCGCCGAGGTCGCCGCGTGACGCGGACGCCGGCGCTGCGGGTCCCCTCCCGGCCGTACAGGCCGGGAGGGGTGCCCGGAACGCCCGCGCCCGGGCCGCCGACTGTCCTGCTGGCCCCTGCCGTCAACGTCCGCTGATCCTTCTCCAAGGAGAACACCACCGATGCTGAGGACCGACCTCACCGGCCACACTCTGGACTGGGTGCGGTGGCTGTGGCAGACCCACCGCTTCCACATGTTCCCCGTCGACCACCCCGCGCTCCCCGAGTGCGCGGGCGCCCATCACCCCGAGCGTCCCTGTGATGGCAAGCGCGGCAAGCATCCCTGCGGCCGGTGGGCCCGCCAGGCCACCGACAACCCCGCCCTGCTGCGCGCCGTCTTCGCCTGTGGGCCGCGCAACATCGGCATCGCCTGCAAAGCCTCCGGGCTGCTGGTGGTCGACGAGGACCGGCCGGGCGCGCTGGCCGAGTACGCCGCCGGCATCGGCCAGGACCTCCCAGAGACGTTCACGGTCACCACCGCCAAGGGCTGCCACCGGTACTACCGGCAACCGCCCGGCATCGAGCTCGGCAACGGCACCGGAGCGCTGGCCGGGCGCGGCATCGACGTACGCGGCGCCAAAGGACACGGCGGGTACGTCGTCGGCCCCGGCTCGCTGCACGCCTCCGGCGTGCTCTACCAGCCGCTCGACCCGGCCGCGCCGCTCCTGCCCGCCCCGGCCTGGCTCGTCCACGCTCTGCAGGCGGCCCCGCCCCCGGCCCGGAACCCTGGTGCCTCGGCGAGCGCAGGACGCGGCAGCGTCCAGGGCGGCCGGCCGTACAAGGTGCTGACCGCCCTGGTGGCGACCGTGCTGGAGGCGACCGAAGGCGTCGACCGCAACAGCCGCCTGTTCTGGGCCGCCGTCCGCATGTACGAACACGCCGACCGCGGCCTGTTCCCGGCCGAGAGCGGCAGGGCCGCCCTCGCCGAGGCCGCCCGCCGCATCGGCCTGGGCGACGGCGAAACCCATGCCACCCTGGGCAGCGCCCGCACCACCGCTGGCAGGGGACGCCGGTGAGTCAAGCCGAGGACATCGTCAACGGTGCCGGAGTCAGCAAGAGCGACAAAGGGCCCTCGCAGGCCTCCCTGCTGGTGAGGATCGCACGTGAGCGGTTCGAGCTGTTCATGAGCGAAGACGGCCGCCCCTACGCCGTGGCCAAGAACGGCCCCAACCTCGCCCTGCCCCTGCGCGGAAAGGCCGGCCTTCGCTCCCAGCTCGCCCGGATCTTCACCGACGACAACACCGGCAACGTCCCCTCCCAGTCCGCCCTGGCCGACGCGATGACGGTACTGGAGGGCATCGCCGCAAGCGCCGACCCCCGCGTGCCGCACCTGCGGGTCGCCCGGCATGAGGGCGGCATCGTCGTGGACCTGGGGACCTCCGACGGCCGGTGCGTCGTCATCGGCCCGCACGGCTGGGACCGCGTCCCCCGGTCCCCGGTGCTGTTCCGGCGCTCCGGCGCGATGAAGCCGCTCCCGGACCCCGTACGGGATGGGGACGGCCTGGCCCGTCTGCGCGGCCTGCTCAACACCAGCGAGGAAGGCTTCCGGCTGCTGGTGGGATGGCTGGTCGCGGCGTTCCTGCCCGACCTGCCGCACCCGATCCTGACCTTCCGCGGTGAACAGGGCACCGGCAAGTCCAAGGCCGCCCAGATGGTCATCGGCATCATCGACCCCTCCGGCGCCCCCAAACGCACCGCACCGCGTGATCTGAAGTCCTGGGGCGTGCAGGCGTTCAACTCCTGGGGCCTGTGCCTGGACAACGTCTCGGTCATCGCCGACTGGCTGTCGGACGCCCTGTGCCGTGCGGTGACCGGCGACGGCATGATCGATCGCGCCCTGTACTCCGATGACGACGTCGTGGTTCTGGAGTTCCGCCGGGTCCTGGCCATGACCACCATCGACGCCGGAGCCCTGGCCGGTGACCTGGCCGAACGGCTGCTCACCATCGAGCTGTCGCTGATCCCCGACAGCAAGCGCCGCGAAGAAGCCGAGCTGGACGCCGCGTTCGCCGACGCCCACGCCGCCATCCTCGCCTCCCTGTTCGACGTGCTCGCCGCGGTCTTGAAGGCCCTGCCGGACGTGACGCTGACGGAACGGCCCCGCATGGCGGACTTCGCCCGCGTCCTGGCCGCCGTCGACCACGTCAAGGACTGGCGCACCCTGGAGTCCTACCGCGCCAGCGCCCGCAACGCCGTCGCCGACGTCCTCGACGGCGAACCCTTCGCCCAGGCCGTCGTCGACCTCGTCGACAAGGCCGGACCCGAAGGCCTCACCCTCACCGCCCAGGAACTGCTGGACCGGGTCGCCACGCCCGACAAGCTGCCGAAGAAGTGGCCCAAGGACAGCACCCGCGCCGGCGGCCAACTCAAGCGGCTCGCCCCCGCCCTGCGCACCGTCGGCATCAACGTCGACGACACCCAGCGCGGCCCGGCCCCCCAACGGCAGCGCCTCTACAAGCTGACGGCATCAGAGAGTAGGCGCATCCCAGCGTCCACAGCGTCCACCACCCAGCCCGCAGGCGCTCTCACCAGCGGAAACGGCATGGACGCTACGACTTCGCCCAGCGTCCACGCAGCGTCCATCCCAGCGCCCACAGCGTCCACCCCCGGCCCGCTGATGGACGCTGCGAACGCTGAGGTGGACGCTGACCCCCCGCCAGCGTCCACCCCTAGCCCCATCCATGACCAGGCCAGACACAGCGACATGGACGCTGGGGACGCTATGGACGCTGAAATGCGCCCTCTCTCTGAGGTCGCCACCCCACGGCTCGACGTCATCGAGCGGCTTATCGGCACCTGCGCCGGCTGCGGCCAGGACATGACCATCCTCACCCCCGGCCAGACCCACCACCCGATGTGCGAAAGCGACCCCGCATGACGCGCAGCACCCGGCAACGCTCCCCGCCGGGCACCCCACCGAACCCACGGCCCGCCCACCCACTTGGAGAACCCATGAAGATTCGCATCCTCGGCCTGCCCGACGAAGTCGCCCAGGCCGCCGACATCATCAACGACGCATTCGACGTCATCGAGATCTCCGCTCCCTACCCCTGCCGCGGAACCACCCGCAACGTGCGCGTCTACGCCGAAGTACGTCTGCCCTGACCCACCTTCCAAGCGCGGCCCCGGCCTCACCGACCAAGCAGCGCCGGGGCCGCACCCACCAAAATCGCAACGGAGGAAACAGCACATGACCAAGCGCAGGAGCCGCGGAGACGGCGGCCTCCACTGGGACGAGAAGCGCCAGCGCTGGATCGCCTCGTTGACGGTTGGCTACACGCCGGCCGGAAAGCGCATCGTCAGAACGGGCAGCGGAAAGACCAAGACCGAGGCCAAGAACAAGCTGAAGGAGATCCTGAGGGACCACGACGAGGGCGTCGTGAGCACAGGCAACGGAGGCACGGTGGCCGATGCCGTACGAGACTGGCTCGCCTTCGGGCTCAACGGCCGGGATGCCGCCACAGTCGAGAACCGCACCATCCTCGCCAACTCCCACGTGATCCCCGCATTGGGAGCGCGGAAGCTCCGCGAGCTGTCGGCCGATGACGTAGATCGATGGCTGGCGGCAAAGGCAAAGGTGGTCAGTACGCGGACGCTCCGGGACGTCCGTTCCATCCTCAAGCGGGCCATCGATCGAGCCCAGGCGCGGGACAAGGTCAAGCGCAATGTAGTCCTGCTCTGCGAGGTCCCCAAGGGTAAGGACGGCCGGCCTTCGAAGTCGCTCACGCTGGAGCAGGCAGAGACTTTGCTGAAGGCAGCCGAGGCCTCGGACATGTACGCCTACATCGTCCTGTCGCTGCTCATCGGCGCGCGCACCGAGGAGCTGCGGGCCCTCACCTGGGAGCACGTCGACCTAGATGGCAAACCAGCCGCCGCTCCGCCCGTGCCTCCCTCCGTGATGCTGTGGCGCTCCGTTCGGGCCACGGGTGACACCAAGACGCGGAAGTCCCGGCGAACGCTGGCGCTGCCGGAGCGGTGCGTGGAGGCCCTGCGGCGCCACCGCGAGGCTCAGGCGGTCATCCGCGAGCGGGCGGGCACCCGCTGGGAGGCCCACGATCTCGTGTTCTGCACTCGGTACGGCACTCCCCTGCTCGCGGGCAACGTCCGGCGATCGTTCCGAACCGTGGCCCGCAAGGCCGGCCTGGACGCGGAGGAGTGGGTTCCGCGGGAACTGCGGCACAGCTTCGTGTCGCTGCTGTCCGACAGCGGCGTGCCGCTGGAGAACATCTCCCGCCTGGTGGGCCACGGGAACACGACGGTGACCGAGACCGTCTACCGCAAGCAACTCCGGCCGGTCCTCCTGGAGGGGGCCGAGGCGATGGATCGCATCTTCCCCAGGGCCGCGGACGACGCGTAGTCAAGCAGTTGGTCACGCAGAAGATCAATAAGGCCGCTTCCGTATCTGGAAGCGGCCTGTGAGCTGGTGGGCGATACTGGGATCGAACCAGTGACCTCTTCGGTGTGAACGAAGCGCTCTCCCGCTGAGCTAATCGCCCGGGATCATCCGCGCCTCGCGGCGCCGACGGGGAAAACCATACCGCACCCGAGGGGGTGATGGCGAAAGGACGGGACGGCCGAGCCCGGGCGAGCCGGATCGTCCCGCCTTCGTCAACACCTTCGAAAGGTTCGCCAGACCATCCCCAGCGTGGGGGTGTGGTGTCATAGCATCGTGATGCTCCATGCTCGACCCATACGCACGACCTGAGATCAATCGCCCGCAACGGCATCGCCTGCGCGGTCCCGCCGACACGCAAAGCAGAGGTAAGGACGAGCCTGTTGGTGATGTTTGAGCTGGTAGATGACCGAATGTCAAGCTGTGATGTGCGTTACAGAAGGGCCTGGAGGCGGAATCTTTCCTACGGGTCTCTTCGTTCGTCCTCGTAGCGCGAGCGCGCGGTGGAGCCCCGCATCAACAGTGAGACGCAGTGATAGCCCCTGACAGGGGACCCGACGACGAAAAGGTTTGGCTGACGATGAACAGCACCACCGTCTCTGCCGAGCTGGGCCTTCGGCTCGTGGTCCCCGACCGTACGACCGTCCCCCTGCTCGCCGGACTGAGCTACACGGCTGAAGATCCGTACGCCATCCGGATGGCCTTCCATGTGGGGAATGACGAGCCGGTCGAGTGGATCTTCGCCCGCGAGCTGCTGACCGTGGGCATCGTGCGGCGCGTCGGAGACGGGGACGTCCAGGTGTGGCCGGCCCGGTCGGACGGCGAGCGCACGCTGAACATCAGCCTCACCTCGCCCTTCGGGCAGGCTCTCTTCGAGGTGCCCCTGGCCCCCCTCACCGAGTTCCTGCACCGCACCTACGAACTCGTCCCGGCCGGCCGTGAGACCGACTTCATGGACCTGGACGAGGAGCTCACCAACATGCTCTGGAGTTCCTGAACCACCCCCGGGGCACGCGAGGCCCCCTGACTCACCCCAACCGTTACCGAAGCGGTCCGCACGGGCCGCTCGTACGACATAGCGTCCATACGTGGAGATCTACCGCGGGTTCAAGGACGCCGTACGGGCGTCACGGCCGATGGCCGTGCTGGCGGCGACCGCCCTCCTCCTGACGGCGGCCTGCACAGGCGGAGGCGGGCCCGGGCAGGCGGCTCCCTCCACGCTTCCGGGCCAGGACGAGATCCGCCACAGTCCCAACCTCAAGGTGGTCGCGAACGTCCCCCTGACGGCCCCGTTCGACGGGCCGGAGGACTGGGGCACCGACATGGCCTTCCAGGGCCGGTACGCCTTCGTGGGCAACTACAGGGGCTTCACGGTGCACGACATCGGCGATCCGGCGCATCCCAAGGTGGTCGCGCGGGTCGTGTGCCCCGGCGGGCAGAACGACATCTCCGTCTCCGGCGACCTGCTCTTCCTGTCCGTCGACCAGGCCCGTACGGACGACACCTGCGAGAGCGAGGCCGGCGACCCGATGGCCGAGGACGAGTGGGAGGGCATCCGCGTCTTCGACATCTCCGACAAGGCCCACCCGCGATACCTGAAGGCCGTGCGCACCGAGTGCGGGTCGCACACGCACACGATCGTTCCGGGCCGCGACGCCGGCACGCTGTACCTCTACGTCTCCTCCCCCGGCCCCGAGCCGGGCTCGGCCAACTGCCCTCCGCCCCACCGGAACATCTCGATCGTGAAGGTGCCCGTCGACGATCCCGGCAAGGCGCGGGTGGTGGCCACGCCCGAACTGTTCGCCGCCCGCGAGCCCGGCGGCGCGGACGACGACGACCTCGCCGGCGGCTGCCACGACATCACGGCCTACCCGGAGAAGGGCCTGGCCGCCGCGGCGTGCTTCGGCGACGGCGTGCTGCTCGACATCTCCGACCCCGTGCGCCCTGAGGTGCTCCAGACCGTACGGGACGAGGCGAACTTCTCGATCTGGCACTCGGCCACCTTCGACAACGCGGGGACCAAGGTCGTCTTCAGCGACGAGATGGGCGGCGGCATGGCCCCCACCTGCCTGTCCTCCGTGAGCCCCACCCGGGGCGCGGACGCGGTCTACACGCTGACCACGGATCGCAGGCTCGTCCGCCGGGGCTACTTCAAGATCCCCCGGACGCAGGGCGCCAAGGAGAACTGCGTGGCCCACAACGGCGCGCTGGTGCCCGTGCCGGGCCGGGACGTGATGGTCCAGGCGTGGTACATGGGCGGCGTCTCGGTCTGGGACTTCACCGACGCCGCCCGTCCCCGGGAGATCGCCTACTTCGAGCGCGGCCCGCTCGCGCCGGAGCTCCAGCTCGGCGGGTCGTGGTCGGCCTACTACTACAACGGCTACGTCTACTCCAGCGACATCACCAAGGGGCTGGACGTCCTGCGCCTCGACGATCCGCTGACCGATCCCGCCGAGAAGGTGCGGCTCACCGAGTTCAACGCGCAGAGCCAGCGGTCCTACTGACCGTCACGCCGTCACGCCGTCACGCCGTCACGCCGTCACGCCGTCACGTCCGTCACGTCCGTCACGTCCGTCACCCGTCACGGGTCGAGGTCGCCCGCCGCGCGCTCGGCGAAGACCTTCATGGCCTCCAGCGTGACCGGCCCGGGCGCCTGCGGCAGCACCCTGCCGTCCACGGCCCTGATCGGCTGGATGTCGCGGGTGGTGGAGGTGAGGAACGCCTCGTCCGCCTCGTACAGCGCCGAGATCGGCAGGTCGGCCTCCTCGCCGCCGCACCATTCGAGCGTGAGCGCGCGGGTGACCCCGGCGAGGCAGCCGGAGGCGAGCGTCGGCGTGACCAGGCGGCCGCCGGTGACGACGAAGATGTTGCTCCCGGTGCCCTCGCACAGGTTCCCGGCGAGGTTCTCGAAGATCGCCTCGGCGCCGCCGCGCTCCTTGGCGTACGCCAGGGCCTTGGCGTTGTCGCCGTACGACGTGCTCTTGACCCCGGCCAGCGCGCCGCGCTCGTTGCGGGGCCAGGGCACGACGGTGACGTCGGCGGTGGCGGGGAACGGCGCCTGCTCGCCGACGATGACGATCGCGTTCGTCCCGGCGGTCCCGCGGTCGGAGCCGAGCGGCCCCGGCCCGCTGGTGAAGGTGATCCTGATCCGGGCCAGCGCCCACTTCGGCGCGGCCGCGAGGACGCGGCGCACCCCGTCGGCGATCGCGGACAGGTCGGGCTCGGGCAGGTCCATCCGCTTCGCCGACAGCGCGAGCCGGTCGAGGTGCCGGGTGAGCGCGAAGGACTCGCCGTTCACCGCCTTGATCGTCTCGAAAACGCCGTCGCCGACCATGAGCCCGTGGTCGAAGACCGAGACCACGGCCTTGTCGGGTTCGTACAGGTCCCCGTTCACCCAGATCGGTACAGCCATCTCCCCGCTCCGTTCGTTCCTAGCCGCTGTCGCCGTCACCCGAGGCGAGACCGATGAGCCGCGCGGCCTTCAGCTCCGTCTCGTGCCATTCCCGTCGTGGGTTGGAACCCCAGGTGATGCCCGCCCCCGTGCCGAACCGGATCGTCTCGTGCTCCGCCCAGAAGGTGCGGATGCCCACCGCCAGCACCCCCTCGCGCCGGTCGGCGTCGACCCAGCCCACGGCCCCACAGTACGGCCCCCTGGGCTCTGGTTCGAGCTCACCGATGATCCGCAGCGCGGAGGATTTCGGCGCGCCGGTCACCGAACCGGGCGGGAAGGTCGCGGCGAACAGGTCCGGCCAGCCGGCGCCGCCCGTCAGCCGCGCCCGCACCGTGGAGACCAGGTGGACGAGCCCGGGGTGCTCCTCGACCGCGTACAGCGAGGGCACGGTCACCGAGCCTACCTCGGCCACCCGGCCGAGGTCGTTGCGGACCAGGTCGACGATCATCAGGTTCTCGGCGTAGTCCTTGTCGAGCAGGTCGTCCGCCGTCACCCCGGTCCCCTTGATCGGCCGGGACTCGATCACCGCGCCGCGCCGGGACAGGTACAGCTCGGGCGAGGCCGACACCACCGTGAGGCCCGGCACGTCGACCACCGCCGCGTACGGCGCGGGGTTGCCCTCGGCCAGCCGTACGGCGAGGGCCAGGGGGTCGGCGCCCGGGACCGGCAGCGGCGCGGACAGGACGCGGCACAGGTTGGCCTGGTAGACCTCCCCCCGCTCGATGTGGTCCCTGATGCGCCGCACGCCCCGCTCGTAGCCCTCCCGGTCGAGCGAGGTCGTCCAGGCGTCCCGGGCGGGGCCGCGCCACGGGCCGTCCGGCGCCGGGAGCGGGGCGGGCCGCACGGAGTCGAACCGCGCGCAGACGACCTTCCCCTCGTACGACACCACCACCGCCCACCAGCCGGAGCCGTCGAGGGCGGCCAGATCGGTGGTCACCTCACGCAGGCCGGTGGCGAGGCGTCCCCCGATGTGGGCGAAGGGGTCGTGCACGCGTCCATTGTCGCAATCCCTCACCCGTGTCCGGACCCCTCGGCGGCGGGGCCGTCGTCCGTCAGGCGCGTCCCACCGCCCGGAGGCCGGCCCCTTCGCCCAGCAGGCCGAGCAGCGCGGACGCGGCGGGCAGGGGCGCGGTGCGCGGCAGGGCCGCGTAGACCGTCCGCCGCGGGGCGAACTCGCCGAGCGAGCGCAGCGCCACATCGGGCCGTACGGCGGGCGCGGCCATGGCCGGGACGAGCGTCACCCCGAGCCCGGCCGCCACGTAGCCGAGCTTGCCGGTCCACTCCGCGATCCGCAGGTCGACCCTCGGCGCGAAGCCCGCCCGGGCGCAGGCGGCGCCGAGCATGGTCACCGTGCCGGGAGGGGCGCCCTCGATCCAGCTCTCGTCCCGCAGGTCGCGCAGGTCGACCGTCCCCCTTCCGGCCAGCGGATGGTCGCCGGGGAGCGCGACGAGCAGTTCGTCCTCCATCAGGCGGGTGACCTCGACCTCCGGCCCGGCTCCCAGGCCGGAGGGGTAGTCGCTGACCACCGCGATGTCGATCTCGGCGCGGCCCAGGCCGTCCATGAGGTGGGTGCTGAGGCCCTCGACCATGGTGACGGTCACCTCCGGGCGGGCCGCGCGCAGTTCCCGCAGGGCGGCGGGCACCAGCACGGCGTTCGCGGTGGCGAAGGCTCCGACGCGCAGCCGCCCGCCCGTGCCCTGGTGGATCGCGGCGAGCTCCTCCCCCGCCCGGCCGAGCCGTTCGAGCACCTCACGGGCGTAGCGGTGCAGTGTCCGGCCCGCCGGCGTCAGCCGTACCCCCCGGGGCAGCCGCGCGAACAGCGGGCCGCCCGCCTGGGCCTCCAGGGTCGCGATGCGCCGGGACACGGCTGACTGGGTGTAGTTGAGCTGCAGGGCGGCCGCGGTGAACGACCCGGTGCGGGCCACGACGTCGAGCAGCACAAGCGCGTCGGTGTCGAACATGCTCCGATCCATGAGCGAGGGAGATGAGTGCCATGCAATCTAGTCGCTGGTGGAATGGATTGTTCCTCCCATAACGTCCCAGGACATGATTGCTTTTCTGGGGCTGGGACGCATGGGCGTCCCAATGGCCGGACGCCTCGTCACCGCCGGTCACAAGGTGGCCGTGTGGAACCGTACGCCACGGGACGTGCCGGGCGCGGAGGCGGCCCCCTCCCCGGCCGAGGCCGTCGCGGGGGCGGACATCGTGATCACCATGCTGAGCGATCCCGACGCGGTATTCGAGGTGGTGCGGGCGGCGCTGCCGGGGCTGCGGCCGGGGTCGGTGCTGGTGGAGATGTCCACGATCGGCCCGGACGCGGTGCGGCGGCTGCGCGGGCTGCTCCCCGAGGCCGTGGGGCTGGTCGACGCGCCGGTGCTCGGCAGCGTGGGGCCCGCCGCCGAAGGGACGCTGGTCGTGCTCACCGGCGGCCGGCGGGAGGATCTCGACCGCGTGGCGGACGTGCTGCCCGTCTTCGGCACGGTGCACGAGGCGGGCGGGCCGGGAGCGGGGGCCTCGACCAAGCTCGCGGTGATGAGCATGGTGGTGACCGCCCAGGTGAACCTGGCCGAGACCCTGGCGTACGCGGACGCGCTGGGCGTCGGCCGGACCGTCCTGCTGGACGTCCTCGGGGCGACCCCGCTGGCCGCGCTGGCGGAGCGGCTGCGACCCGTGGCCGAGTCGGGCCCGTTCGAGACGCGGTACGCCCTGGGGCTGGCCGCCAAGGACCTGCGGCTGGCGACCGAGGGGCCGGGAGTGGTCCAGTCGGTGGCCGCCGCGGCCCGCGACCGGCTGGCGGAGGCGGTCGCGGCAGGCCTGGCGGGCGAGGATCTCACGGCCGTCTTCCCCTTCGCGGCGAGCGCGGGCTCCGCGCCCGGGCAGGGGTGACGGCCTTCCGGTAGGGGCCGGTCAGGCGAGGGGCCCGACGGCGGACTCGGCGGCGGCGGCCACGGTGCCGCTCGCGACGAGCCGGACGACCGCCTCGATCTCCGGCGCCAGGAAGCGGTCCTGCCCGGGTCCGGCCACCGCCTCGCGCAGCGCCGCGACGACCGCGCCCGTCCCCCGCGCCGGTTCGTACGGCCGGCGCAGGTCGAGCGCCCGGGCGGCGGTGAGCACCTCGATCGCGAGCACGCGGGTGAGCCCGTCGACGGCGCGGCGCAGCTTGCGCCCGGCCGACCAGCCCATCGAGACGTGGTCCTCCTGCATCGCGGAGCTCGGGATCGAGTCCGCACTCGCCGGGACCGCCAGCCGCTTGAGCTCGGACACGATCGCCGCCTGGGTGTACTGCGCGATCATGTGGCCGGAGTCGACGCCCGGATCGTCGGCGAGGAACGCCGGAAGGCCGTGACTGCGGGCCACGTCGAGCATGCGGTCGGTGCGCCGCTCGGAGATCGAGGCGAGGTCGGCCGCCGCGATGGCCAGGAAGTCCAGCACGTACGCCACGGGAGCGCCGTGGAAGTTGCCGTTGGACTCCACCCGGCCGTCGGCGAGCACCACCGGGTTGTCGATCGCGCTCGCCATCTCCCGGGCGGCCACGGCCGACGCGTGGGCGAGGGTGTCCCGGGCGGCCCCTGCGACCTGCGGCGCGCAGCGCAGGGAGTAGGCGTCCTGGACGCGGGTGCACGAGCCGTCGCGGTGCGAGGCCATCACGCCCGATCCCGCGAGCAGCGCCCGCATGTTGGCCGCGGCCAGTGCCTGGCCGGGGTGGGGCCGCAACGCCTGGAGATCGGCCGCGAACACGTAATCGGTGCCGAGCAGCGCCTCCACGCTCATGGCCGCGCCGATGTCGGCGGTGGTGAGGAGCGTGGACAGGTCGTGCAGCGCCAGCACGAGCATGCCGAGCATGCCGTCGGTGCCGTTGACCAGGGCCAGCCCTTCCTTGGCGGCGAGCTCGACGGGCTCGACGCCGTGTTCCTTGAGCGCCTCGGCGGCCGGCCGCAGGCGTCCCCCGGCGTCCCGCACGACCCCTTCGCCCATGATCGTCAGGGCGACGTGGGAGAGCGGCGCGAGATCCCCCGAGCAGCCGAGGCTGCCGTACTCGTGGACGACCGGGGTGAGCCGGGCGTTCAGCAGCGACTCCAGCACCCGGGCCGTGACCGGGCGTACGCCGGTGTGCCCGGTGGCGAGCGTGCGCAGGCGCAGCAGCATCATGGCCCGGACGACCTCGGTCTCCACCTCGGGCCCGGAGCCCGCCGCGTGCGAGCGGACGAGGCTGCGCTGGAGCCGGGCGCGCAGCGAGGGGTCGATGTGCCGGGTGGCGAGCGCGCCGAAGCCGGTGGAAACGCCGTACGCCGGGGTGTCGGCCTCGGCCAGCTCCTCGATCCTCCCCCGCGACGCGGCCATCTCGGCGATCGCGTCGTCCGTCAGCCGCACCGGCGCTCCGTCCCTCGCGACGCGGACCACGTCGGCGAAGGCGAGCGGCCCGGGACCGACGGCCACGACCTCGTCGTCGTGCATCGTCCCACCCCTTCGTTTGGTAACCACCGTATTTTAGATTAGGTCCTTACATCCGAGGATCCCCTCCAGCCCCTCCCGTCCCGGCCCCGTCAGCCGGAGTCCGGTTCCCACGACGCCCGAGGGTCACCCGGACTCACGGCGTGAGCAGGGCGAACACCGCTGATTTGGGGAGTCGCCGGAGATTGGATAAAGTGCTTCGCGTGAGTCCGGCCGAGAGCCGGGACGCGGAAGTGGCTCAGTGGTAGAGCATCACCTTGCCAAGGTGAGGGTCGCGGGTTCGAATCCCGTCTTCCGCTCGGAGATCAACCCGGTGGAGTGGCCGAGAGGCGAGGCAGCGGCCTGCAAAGCCGCGTACACGGGTTCAAATCCCGTCTCCACCTCTTGGTTCACCAAGGGCGATTAGCTCAGCGGGAGAGCGCTTCCCTGACACGGAAGAGGTCACTGGTTCAATCCCAGTATCGCCCACCACCGCCGATGGCCTCCTCGATCGAGGAGGCCATCGGCGTATCCGGGCCGCACACCTGACGATCCCGCCGCCCCGCGTACGGGGAGCGGATCGGGGCCGGCGGGTCAGACCTGGTCGTAGACGAGGAGGCCGTCGTCGCGGAGGCGGGCGCCGGAGGTCGGCACGTGTTCGGTGAGCCGTCCGTCATGCGACAGGTGCAGCACCCGGGCTCCCCGCACGAGGATCACGAAATCGGCGATGATCCGCCGGTGGCAGCGCCACCACAGGCTCTCCGCGCACATCACGGCCGTCCGGGCCGTGCGCGCCCCCGCCAGCAGATCGGCGACGGCGGCCAGGAATTCCGGCTGCCGGGTGTATCCGGCGTATCCCCGGAACGAGGCGTTCTCCCAGAAGACGTCGGGCGAGTCCGGAACGGCCCTGCGGAACCCGCCCAGCCGGCTCTCCCAGCGGTAGCCGATCCCCGCGTCCGGCAGCCAGCCCCCCAGCGCCGCGCGGGCGGCGTCGGGGTTGCGCCTGCTGCCGGGGGCGGTCCTGACGTCCACCACCTGCCGCACGCCCGCGCCGCGCAGCAGCGGGATCAACTCCGCACGCGGCGCGGTGCCGTGCCCGAAGGTCAGCAGCGTCACGGGGGCACGGGCCGGCTCGCCCTCGGCGGCGCTCCCCGGCGCCGGCCGGCTCGTGACGATCTGGTCTCGCACACGGGCTCCGTCAGCCGGAGGGCGGCCATGGGCACGGCGACGGGGCGACCGGCCGGGCCCCGGACGGTCGCTCTCCCAAGGCCCGCGAGTCAGTCGGCCCGGGCGAAGAGCTCGTCGAAGAGCTCCAGCGCGGCCCGCCGTACGTCGTCGGGAGCGAGGCCGTTCAGCGTGTCGCGCGCCTGGGCGGCGTCGCGGGTCGTGGCGAAGGTGATCGCGACCGATTTGGCGGCCGCGTGACGCAGCGATCCGGTGGGCGCGCTGTCGGCCAGTGCCTCCGCGCTCGCGGCCAGGTCGAGGTTGTCTTTGCCGGTCTGGGTGGTCAAAGCGTTCTCCTGGTGTGATGGCGGCTTGGCCCATTATCCGTGATGAGCCCGCGACGCGGGGCGGCACCCCACATTGTTCGCGTGTCCCGTCCCGTTTCGGCGGCCTTTCTCCGGCTTTGCCGGCCTTCCCTGGGCCCTTCTCACCGCCCGGCGAGGCGGGTCCGTACGACGAGATCGTGCAGGGCGTCGTGGGCCGACGGGGCGTCCGGCAGCGCGGAGGAGGCCCCGGCGTCCTCCAGGGCCGCGGTGAGGGCGTCGAGGTCGGCCGCGAGACGTTCCCGGCCGGGCGCGTCGTCCGGCGGCGCGCCGTGCTCCGCCGCGCGCTTGGCCGCGATCAGGCCGGCCAGGTAGGACGGCGCGCCGTCGAGGAGCAGGGTGAGGTCGGCGACGAGTTCTCCCGTGCGCATCAGGCGGATGCCCGTCAGCAGCACCCGGAACGCGTACAGCAGCGGCTTCAGCTCCCCCGTACGGTCGAACAGCCGCCGCTGGGTGCGGGCGAAGCCCAGGTAGTGATGCGCGTGGTGCCGGGTGAGGCAGCCGGCCGCGAGGGAGCGCATCTCCTCGTGCAGCGGGGACGTCCGCACGACCAGGGGCGACAGGAGCTGCTCCAGCACGTACCCGTTGCGGCCGAGCAGCAGGCGGCAGAACTTGGCCAGGTCGTGGGTCACGAGGTCGACCTCCACGCCCTCGCGCACCCACGACCTGATCACGGTCTCCTCGCCCGTGCGCAGGCCGACGACCTCCTCGGCGGGCAGCACGTGCACGCCCCGCAGGTCGACGTCGGAGTCCATCGAGGGGAATCCGTAGAGGTGCGCGCCGCTCACGGTGGCGAAGGCGAGCGGATGCCGCTCGCCCGCGGCCACCTCGGGCAGCCAGGACGGCAGGACGGCGGTCACGGCGCCTCCCCTCTCGTCACGCTCACCTCTCGCCACGGTCCCCTCTGGTCACGGTTTCTTCTCGTCACGCTCACCTTCGGAACGCTCGCCTTCGGAACGCTCCCCTTTGGGACGGTCACAGAGCAGACCTCCGCACCTCGATCAGGAACTCCTCGGCGGCCGCCCGGTCCGGCCGGTCCGGCAGCGCGCTTCCTGACCGGTCGTCCAGCCGAGCCAGCTCCGCCAGCAGGCGCCCGCGCCACTCCAGCACCTCGGGCCAGGGCGCCTCCCCCCGCCGTACGGCCAGCAGCCGGTCGCGGTGGGCGCCCACACGGACCAGCGGCTCCCCGTGCCGGGCCAGAGACGAGGCGCCGAGCAGCAGCCGGATCATGTGCATGGCCATCTTCCACCGCCTCGCGTCGCCGCCGGGCCGCGGCGGGTCGTCCGGGCGGAGGCGGCGGAACTGCCGGTCCGCGGAGCCGGCGAAGGCCCGCGCCGCCCGGCGCGACAGGAACGCGCGGCGAATCGCCAGCAGCCGCTCCCCCGGCGGGGTGACCAGTTCGACGAGCGGCGACCACAGGCACTCCAGCGCGGCCGGGTTGCCCTCCAGCGCGAGCACGCAGAACCGCTCGACCTCCCAGGAGAACTGCTCGGGCAGCGGTCCCTCCACGTGGTCTGGCGGCTTGTCGAGCCGCCAGAACCTCGCCGTGGGCGTCACGAACACGCCGCGCCGGTCGACGTCCGACTCCCCCGTTTCCAGCCCGTACGCGCGTGAGCCGGCGACGACGGACAGGATGCTGCCCGCGGGGGCCGCCGGGGTCATGTCGCCGGATCTTTCCACAAAGGTAGGCTCCCGGGTCGGGACGCGGAAAGGTAGCGAATAATGGCCGATTTTGGGCATGACCTGTGGTTCGGGGCCTTCCTCAGGCCGGACGCGGCGGGACACCACCGGATCGTGCGGCAGGCCGTGCTGGCCGACGAGCTGGGCCTCGACGTCATCGGCGTCCAGGACCACCCGTACCAGCCGTCGTTCCTGGACACCTGGACGCTGCTGTCGGTGCTGGCGGCGCGCACGGAGCGGGTGCGGCTGTTCCCCGACGTGGTGAACCTCCCGCTGCGGCCACCCGCGGTGCTGGCCAGGGCCGCCGCGTCGCTCGACATCCTCAGCGGCGGCCGGGTGGAGCTGGGGCTCGGGGCCGGGGCGTTCTGGGACGGCGTCGCGGCCATGGGCGGCCCGCGCCGCGACCCCGGCGACGCGGTCGAGGCGCTGGAGGAGGCCGTCGCGGTCCTGCGCGCGCTGTGGACGCCCGGCGAGGGCGTACGGCTCGACGGCCGGCACTACCGGCTGGAGGGCGCGCGGCCGGGGCCGTTCCCCCCGCATCCGATCGGGCTGTGGATCGGCGCGTACAAGCGGCGCATGCTGGAGCTGACCGGGCGGCTCGGCGACGGCTGGGTGCCCTCGTCGGGGTACGCCGCGCCGGACGACCTGGGCGCGATGACGGCGATCCTGGACGCCGCCGCCGAACGGGCCGGGCGCGATCCCGCCGGGATCCGCCGCGTCTACAACATCGAGGGACGGTTCTCCGGCGCCGCCGGGGAGGGGTTCCTGAACGGGCCGCCCGGCGTGTGGGCCGAGCGGCTCGCCGGTCTCGTGCGGGACCACGGCATGAGCGTCTTCGTGCTCGCGGTGGACGACGACAGGGACCTCAAGGTCTTCGCCGAGGAGGTCGCCCCCGCCGTACGCGAGGCGGTGGCACGGGAGCGCGGACGGGCCGGACGGGCGGACGAGGACGCTGTGGCCCCCGCCGGTCACCGGGCCGCGGCCTCGGTGCCGGCCGCCCTGGACGAGGCGACCCGGCCGCGGCTGCCCAAGCGGGATCCCGCCGCGCTGACGCCGCAGCAGCGGGCGGCCGGGCAGCGGCTCGTGCTCATCCACGATCACCTGCGCCGCGAGCTGACCCAGATCAGGGACGCGCTGGAGCAGGTCGCCGCGGGCCGCTCCGACGCCGCGGCGCTCCGCTCGATGATCAACGAGCTCACCATGCGGCAGAACTACTGGACGCTGGGCACGTTCTGCGCGTCGTACTGCCGGCTGCTGACCACCCACCACACGATCGAGGACGAGCACATGTTCCCGATGCTGGCGGCGGCGCAGGGGTCGCTGGCGCCGGTGGTCGAGCGGCTGGAGCAGGAGCACGAGGTGATCGCCGAGGTGCTGACCGGCCTGGACGCCGCGCTCGTGGCGATGATCGAGGACCCGGACCGGCTCGACGGCGTCCGCGCGCAGGTGGACCTGCTGTCGGACGTGCTGCTGTCGCACCTGCGGTACGAGGAGGAGGAGCTCGTCGAGCCCATCTCCCGCCTCGGCCTCGACATCTGAGCACCGACATCTGAGCACCGACATCTGAGCACCGGCGCCTGAGGACCGGCACCCGGGCACCCGCACCTGAGCGCCGGCACCTGACCACCGGCACCTGACCACCGGCACCTGGGCATCGGCACCTGGGCATCGGTATCCGGGCGCCGGCATCCGGGCGTGGCCGAAAACCGGGGTGCGGCGGCGGGGCCCGCGCGCCTACGCTGCCGCCGTGCGCGATCTCGCCCTGCTGCCCAAGGCCCACCTGCACGTCCACCTGGAGAGCACGGTCCGGCCGGACACGCTGGCCGAGATCGCGGCGGCCAACGGCCTGCCCGTGCCCGCCCGCCCCGCCGGGCCCTTCGCCGGCTTCCGCGCGTTCGCCGACCACGGTTCGCTCGTACGGGAGTGCCTGGTCCGGCCGGAGGACTTCCACCGGATCGCCGTGGAGTTCTGCGCGGACGAGGCGGCGCAGGGCACCCGGTGGGCGGAGGTGACCTTCACCGCGGCCTCGCACGGCGAACGGCTCGGCGCCCCGGAGATGCCGCTGGAGGCCGTGCTCGCCGGCCTCGCCGAGGGGCGCGCGGCGTACGGCGTGGAGTGCGGGGTGCTGCTCGACCACTCGCGGCGGCGGCCGGTCGAGCGGGCCCGGCGCACCGTGGAGCTCGCGACCCGGTACGCCGGGGACGGCGTGCTCGGCGTTGGAGTGGCCGGTGAGGAGTCCTACCCGCTGGCGCCGTTCGCCGAGGTCTTCGCCGACGCGGCGGAGGCGGGCCTGCACGTCGTGCACCACGCGGGCGAGATCGAGGGCCCCGGCAGCGTCCGCGAGGCGATCACGGTCGGGCGGGCCGAGCGGCTGGGCCACGGCGTCCGGGTGCTGGAGGACCCGGATCTGACCGCCGAGGTACGCGAGCGGGGCATCCCCCTGGAGGTGTGCCCGTCGTCCAACGTCGCGCTCGGCCTGGTGGACGGCCTCGCGGCCCACCCGTTCCCACGGCTACGCGAGGCGGGGCTCGCCGTCACGCTGAACACCGACATCCCGTCCGTCACCGGCACCACCCTGACGGATGAGTACGCCAGGGTCCGGGAGGTCTTCGGCTACGACGACGCGGCGCTGGCCGGGCTCGCCCGCGCCTCGGTGGACGCGTCCTTCGCGCCGGAGGCGGCGAAGCGGGCGCTGCGCCGCGACGTGGACGCCTGGCTCGCCGGTCCCGCCTCCTGAGGTCCAGTGATGCCGGGCGGATGACGGTGAAAGAAGGCGTATCTGTGACCGGACATGAGCCAAGTGGCGGGAGTCAGGCGTGTTTCCCCCCGCGGAGGCCTGCCCTTCTGGGATGATCTCGGGAAAAACCATCGGACATCGAGAGACCGTGACTGATGCCCCCCATTGACCAACTAACCGCCTTCGTGTCGGCCCATCCGGTCGAGACAGTCATCATCAGCGTCATCGCCCTGGTCTTGCTGGTCCTGGCCTTCTTCGCGCTCCGCGCCCTCATCCGCCTGTTCCGCCGCTGGGCGGCCGGCCGTCCCACCGAGGACGTCCTCACCATCGTCGCCGCCAGCATCGCGACCGGCGTGTCCGCGCAGGGCATGTGGCGCTTCTCCGGCGACGTGCTCGGCTTCGACGGGCCGCTGCGGCTCCTGCTGTTCGCCTTCATCGAGGTCGCCGTCATCACCAGCGCCGTACGGGCCCGGCGCAACATGCGGGAGAACTACTCCGCCGGCATCGACGGCGTCGCCGTCTGGGCGCTCACCTGCCTGTCGGCGGTCCTGTCGAGCATGGACGCCCGCAGCGTCGCCGAGGCCGTGTTCCGGCTCGCCGCCCCGCTCGTGGCCGCCTGGCTGTGGGAACGCGGCATGGCGATCGAGCGGGTCCGCATCACCGGCCGCGGCCGCATCAACTGGCGGCTGACCCCCGAGCGGATCCTGGTCCGGGTCGGCCTGGCCGAGGTGAGCGACCGTACGGCGAGCGAGGTGGACGCGCACCGCAGGCTCACCCGGGTGGCGCTGGCCGCCAAGCGGGTCCGGGCGCTGCGCGAGGCCGGGGCGCCGGACCGCAAGATGCGCGCCGCGATGGCGAGGCTCGACAAGGCGATGGACCAGGCCGTCGAGTACACCGGGCTGGCCGTGGACGAGAAGCGGCAGGAGGCGCTGCTGTCGCAGATCGGTGCCCTCTACAACACCTCGGCGCTGATCGACCTCGCCCCGCCGGTGCCGTGGGGGCCGGAGCCCGAGCCGCCCGCCCCGGTGGCGCTGCCCGCCGCGACCATCGCGGAGCTGATCGACGACGAGGAGGAGGACCTCCCGGCCGAGCCGGCGCCCGTCGTCGACACCGCCCAGCGCGCGACCCAGTTGCGCACCGCGCGGCAGTACTGGGACCAGCAGATCGCGCGCAAGTACGTCCCCCGGGCCGCCGACATCGCCAAGGAGGTCGGCATCCCGCTCCTCGTGGCGAAGGAGTGGCGGGCGCTGTGGAAGCTCGAACCCCAGGCGTACGCGCTGATCGAGGCGGCCTACCGGGAGCACGGGATCGTCGACACCGGCACGTTCCCGGCCATCGAGGTGCCCGAGCGCGAGCGCGTGCTCGTCGTCAACGGCTCCGCCGGAGCGGCGCACGACGCCTCCTGACCTGACCGTACGCGTCGCAGGGCGGCGGGCCGGGGAACCGGTCCCGCCGCCCTGTGTTTTTCGGAACCGGCACGCTTCCGGAACCGGCGCGGTCCCGCGACCGGCCGTTTCGCCAGGCGGCGTCTTTCCGGGCCGCTTTCCCGGACGCTTACCACCCCCCGATACCGGACACTTTCCGGCGACTCGGGCAAGGACACTCCTACTTTCCCGTGACATCGCGGGCGGCCGCGCGGACGTCAACTCTGCGGCGACTGACTCGGCTCCCACGCTGAAGGAGTGCTATGGAGATCTCGGGGGACGGCGAGGGAAACCGCGTGGCGCGGCTCGCGGGCGGACGGGACCAGGTGGGGCGGGCGCGCAGGCTCGTGTCGGCCGCCCTGGGGCGCGGCCACCCCCGGCACGACGACTGCGTCCTGCTCACGAGCGAGATCGCGACCAACGCCGTCGTCCACTCCCGCTCGGGGAACGGCGGCACGTTCACCCTCACCGTGTCGTGCCTGCCCGACCGGGTGCGCATCGGCGTGCAGGACGACGGCTCCGCCGGGCCGCCCTGCGCCGGCCACCCGCTGCCGAACGCGTCGAGCCAGGGCGGGCGCGGCATGCCGCTGCTCGACATGCTCTCCGACCGGTGGGGACTGGTCCGGGAGGGCGGACGCAACGAGGTGTGGTTCGAGATCTGGTTCGACGGCGGGCGGCGCCCGGCCGCCCTGCGGCGCGGGTGGCCGGCGACCCGCATCCGGCTCGTCGCCGGCTGAGCGGGTACACCCATTTGTGGTGATTTCACGTTGGGAAGGGGCAAAAACCAACTAATCTAATCGGGAAAGTAGGAGGACTTTTCCATGGCTCTGCCCGACTTCCTGGTCATCGGTGTGCCGAAAGCCGGCACCACCGCCCTGCATGCGGCGCTCGCCCGCCACCCGGGGCTCTTCATGTCACCCGTCAAGGAACCGAAGTTCTTCCTCACCGACGGCCCGCCGCCGGCCAAGGGCGGGCCGGGCGACGCGGAGACCTACCGCGAGCACGTGTGGCGGCGCGCCGACTACGAGGCGCTCTTCGCGGACGCGCCGCCCGGGACGCTCGCCGGCGAGTCCACCCCCTTCTACCTGTACGACCTGGACGCCCAGCGGCGGATCAGGGAGACCGTCCCCGACGCGAAGCTGATCGTCTCGCTGCGCGACCCGGTGGAACGGGCGCACTCCAACTGGACGCACCTGTGGTCGGCCGGCCTGGAGCCGATCGGCGACGTGATCGAGGCGTGCGCCGCCGAGAGGCGGCGCGTCGCGGACGGCTGGTCGCCGTTCTGGCACTACGTGGGCCTCGGCCGGTACGGCGAGCAGCTCGCGCACCTGTTCACGCTGTTCCCCCGCGAGCAGGTGCTGGTCTTCCGCTACCGCGACCTGGTCGACCGGCCCGCCGACACGCTGGACCGCATCTGCGCCTTTCTGGGGGTGGAGCAGGGGCTCGTCGGCGAGGTGCCCAGGGAGAACGTCACCGCCCATCCGCGGCAGAGCCGCAGGCACCGTGTCCTCGCCCGGATCGCCCGGCTCGGGGATCCCTTCCTGGGCCAGCGGCTGACCAGTCCGCTGGAGCGGATGCTGCAGCGCGACGCGCAACCCCGGCGGCCGCTCACCTGGGAGCAGCGCCAGGAGCTGCTGGCCTACTTCGCCGCCGACATCGCGCTGCTCCGCGACCTGCTGGAGGAGGACTTCAGCGACTGGCTGCGCCCCCGGGAGCGGTCGGGCGGCCTGGTGGGCGCCCGGCCCGACGGCCAGCGGCAGGCCCGCAACGGCCGCGTCAGAGGCGTGGACGGCCCGCCGGCCGGGCGGTGACACCCGGCCGGAGCGCGAGCCCCGCTCGTGCTCCGGCCGCCACCTCTCCCGTATCCGGCTCCCACACCCGGCTCCCACCACCCGGCGCGCGCCACCCGGCTCCCGCGGCCCCGGCCTCCCCGCCCGGCCGTCCGCCGACGCCCCCGGACCCGCCCGGCGGTGTTCGGCGGAGGTGGTCGGCGGCGGTGGTCAGCCGTCGGTGGTCAGCGCAGCTCGGTACGCAGCTCGTGGCCCCCGTCGGCGCGGGTCAGCTCGTAGTACAGCCGGTGGCCGCCGGGCACGGGCACGACCGACAGGTAACGCAGCCCGCCCGCCCCGTGCTCCGACTGGGCGACGGGCGCGGTCCCGGTCGCGGTGAGGGTGGACGGGTCGGGGCCGATCGCCACGCCCGTGCGCTCCTCGTAGTTCTCCGCCGCCGACGCGCGGCCGTCGTAGTAGGCGATGACGGTCTCCCCGCTGAAGGTGACCGCGCTCACCCGTACGCCTCGGGAGTCCCACTGGCCGGGCCGCCGGTCGAGCGCGGTCCCCTGCCAGGTCCAGGCGATCCCGTCCGCGCTGGTGGCGTAGTCGGTCACCATCTGGTCGGCCTCGTCGGGGTCCTCCAGCGGGTGGCACGACGCCCACAGGTGCCACACGCCGCCGTGGTGCAGGATGACCGGGTCCTTGACGCCGGTCTTGAGGTCGCCGGGGAGCACGACCCGCGCGTCGGCGGGATCGAACTCCGCCGGGTCGGCGGCCTCGATCATCTCGACCCGCCAGTGCTTGGTGCCGTACGTGGCGCAGCTGAGGTAGAGGCGCCACGACCCGTCGGGCGTCGCCACGAGCGTGGGCCGCTCCAGCGACTCGGTCTTCATCTCGTCCTTGGTGATCGTGAGGATCCGCTCGAACCGCTCGCCGTCGGCCGACCGGGCGATCTCCACGGCGTACCCCCGGCCGGAGCCGATCGGGCGGCGCAGCCGGTAGGCCAGATAGATCCACCCGTCCCGGCTCACGGCGCTGGGCGCGCCCGCCCAGTAGCCGGGCCCGTCTCCGGGTGGCGGGATCGCGACGACTGACCGTTCCGGCTTCGGTGCGAACACGTCTCTTCTCCGTGGGTGCGCGACGACGGTGGGCGGCTGGACGCCGTCCCTTCCTGGCTGTCCTCAATTACCAGCGGCCCGACGAGGAGGCCAAGCGTCCTCGCCATCGGACGGCCATCTCTATACAAAACCCGCTTAGTTTGCGGGTTTTGTCAGGATAGGCCAGAAACCCCGATGCGCGCGCCCCCACCTGCGACGGAAAAGGGACTGAACCCGGAGCGGCAGGGGGGCGTATCTCCGGGCGTAAGGGCATGCCGACACCGTTCCGACCCCCTCGCAGTCCGACCCCTCGCAGGTCTGACCCACTTTCAGGAGGCCCCATGCGGGCACGTATCGTCACGCTCTGTGCCGTGCCGCTCACGCTGGCGCTCGCCGGCGCGGCCCCGGCCCATCCCGCCTCGGCCGCCGGCGCCTCGCGCCACGCGGAGAGCCGTCCCGGCCACCAGGCCCACCCACTCGCCCGTCCCCTTGCCCGACCGCCCGCTCAGGCGGCGCGCACGTCCACCCGGTTCGCCGAGGTCCCCCTGGTCTCCGACGTGGCGGGCAAGGCCGCCGTCACGGACCCGAAGCTGGTCAACCCCTGGGGCCTCGCCATGAGCGCGACCCTGTGGGTGTCCAACGCGGGCACCGGCACCGCCACCGTCTACACCGGCGGCGCGGGCGCGGTCAAAAAGGCACCCACCACGGTCGCGATCCCCGGCGGGACCCCCACCGGGCAGGTGGCGTACACCGGGAACGCCTTCACGATCAAGGGAAGGGCGGGGACCGCGCCCGCCTCGTTCATCTTCTCCAGCCCGAGCGGCGCCATCACCGCCTGGAGCGCCAAGGCCGACCCCGGCAACGCGGTCATCGCCGCGTTCACCCGCGGCGCCGACTACAAGGGCCTGGCGCTGATGAACACCAACCGCGGCACGTTCCTGCTCGCGCCGTCGTTCTCCCACCGCCGCGTCCACGTCTTCGACGAGGACTTCCGGCGGGTGCGGCTGTCGAACCGCCAGTTCCGCGACCCGTCGCTGCCCGCCCGCTACTCCCCCTTCAACGTGGAGATCGTCGGCGACTCCGTCATGGTCGCGTACGCGCGGCGCGATCCCGGCACCGGCAAGCCGGTCGCGGGGCGGGGCAACGGGTTCGTCAGCGTGTTCACCGCCGACGGGCGTTTCGTACGGCGCCTCGCCTCCCGCGGCCCGCTCAACGCGCCCTGGGCGATGGCCCTCGCCCCCCAGGGGTTCGGCGCGTACGCCGGGGCGCTGCTCGTGGGCAACTTCGGCGACGGGTGGATCAACGCGTACAACCCCCGGACCGGCCGCTACCTCGGCCCGCTGCGCCGCGCGGACGGCGGGGCGATCGCCCTGGAGGGCCTGTGGGACCTCGAACCGGGCACGGCCGGAAACGGCGGCACCGACGCGGTGTGGTTCTCCGCCGGGATCTCCAGGGCGCGGCACGGGTTGCTCGGCCTGATCCGCCCCGCCACCGCCGGCGCCGCCGCCTCCCCCTCGGCGACGCCCTCCCCCTCACCCTCGCCTTCGGCCGCGCACCGCCACGGAAGCGGCGCCGGAAGCGGCTACGGCTACTGAGGATCGGGACGAAAGCCCAGCTCACGACGCTCGGCCGCGGACACGCCACCCCGCGGCCGAGCGCCCCCACCCGGGAGCGGTATGACTTTAGCCATGAACAAGGCAGACATCGGAGTGACGGGCCTCGCGGTCATGGGCCGCAACCTCGCCCGCAACTTCGCGCACCACGGTCATGTCGTCGCGGTCCACAACCGCACAGAGAGCCGCACCACCCGCTTCATGGAGGAGCACAAGGACGAGGGCGCGTTCGTGCCGGCGGGCACGATCGAGGAGTTCGTCGCCGCGCTCGAACGGCCCCGCAAGGCGATCATCATGGTCAAGGCCGGCGCCCCCACGGACGCGGTGATCGAGGAGCTCGCCGCCGTCATGGAGCCGGGCGACATGATCATCGACGGTGGCAACGCCCACTACCTGGACACCCGCCGCCGGGAGGCCGCGCTGCGCGAGCGGGGCATCCACTTCGTCGGCACCGGCATCTCCGGTGGCGAGGAGGGGGCCCTGAACGGCCCCAGCATCATGCCCGGCGGCGACCCCGAGGCGTACGCGACGCTCGGCCCGCTGCTGGAGGACATCGCGGCCAAGGTGGACGGCGTGTCGTGCTGCGTGCACATCGGCCCCGACGGCGCCGGCCACTTCGTGAAGATGGTGCACAACGGCATCGAGTACGCCGACATGCAGCTCATCGCGGAGTCGTACGACCTGCTGCGGCAGGCCCTCGGGCTGAACCCCAAGGAGCTCTCCGACGTCTTCCGCGAGTGGAACCGGGGCGACCTCGAGTCGTACCTCATCGAGATCACCGCCGAGGTGCTCGGCCATGTCGACGCCGCGACCGGGAAGCCGTTCGTGGACGTGGTGGTCGACCAGGCCGAGCAGAAGGGCACCGGCCGCTGGACCGTGCAGAGCGCCCTCGACCTCGGCGTCCCGGTGACGGGCATCGCCGAGGCGGTCTTCGCCCGGGCCCTGTCGGGCCACCCGGAGCAGCGGGCCGCGGCCCGCTCGCTCACCGGCCCGTCCGGCACCGCCGGCGACTCCGGCCTCGTCGAGGACGTGCGGCGGGCCCTGTACGCCTCCAAGGTGGTCGCGTACGCCCAGGGGTTCGACCAGATGGCCGCGGCGAGCGCGGAGTACGGCTGGAACCTGCGGCTCGGTGACATGGCCACCATCTGGCGGGGCGGCTGCATCATCCGGGCGCGCTTCCTCGACCGGATCAGGGCCGCCTACGACGCGGACCCGAACCTGCCGACGCTGCTGGTCGACCCCACCTTCGCGCAGGCCCTGGACGAGGCCCAGGAGTCGTGGCGGCGGGTCGTGGCCACGGCGGCGACGATCGGGGTGCCCACCCCGGGCTTCTCCTCGGCGCTCGCCTACTACGACGGGCTGCGCCGCGACCGGCTGCCGGCGGCGCTGCTGCAGGGGCTGCGCGACTTCTTCGGCGCGCACACCTACCGCCGCACCGACCGGGAGGGCGTCTTCCACACCGACTGGTCGGCGGACCGCGCCGAGCACTCCGCCTGACCGGTCCGCCCGACCGGTCGCCCGTCCGGCCCCGGAACCTGGTACGGCCCCCGCCCGCGCGGGGGCGAGGGCCGTACCGGCCGGATCTCAGCTCGGACTCAAGCTCGGCTCAAGCTCCCAGCTGTCAGCCGGCTCACTCGAAGGCGGCGGTCAGCGGCTCCGCCTTCTCGCCGCCGGGGGCGGCGGCGCTCGGAGCTCCGGTGCGCAGCGGGACGTGCCTGACGAACGCGGCGAGCACCGGGACGAGCACGGCGACCACGGCCGCCCAGAGGAAGACCGACCCGATGGCCGTGGCGAGGGCGTCCAGGAAGAACCCCTTGACCTGCGGGGGAAGCTGCTCGAGGGCCTTGGGGGTGATGCCCGCGCCGCCGCTGCCGACCTGCGTGGCCGCCGCCGGGCCGAGCTTGTCGCTCAGGGTGTCGGTGAGCCGGTTGTTGAAGATCGCGCCGAACATCGCGACGCCGAACGAGCCGCCGATGGACCGGAAGAACGTGGAGGCGCTGCTGGCCACGCCGAGGTCCTTCTGCTCGACGCTGTTCTGCGCGATGAGCATCGTCGTCTGCATCAGGAAGCCCATGCCGAGGCCGAAGACGGCGATGAACGCGCCGGTCTGCCAGGACGGCGTGTTGACGTCCTGCAGCGACAGCAGCCACATGCCGACCGCCATGATCGCCCCGCCGATGACCGGATAGATCCGGTACTGCCCGGTCTGGGTGATCGCCTTGCCGACGAACAGCGACACGATCATCGACGTGATCATCATCGGCAGCAGGAGCAGGCCGGAGTTGGTGGCCGTGGAGCCCTGCACGATCTGCTGGAACAGCGGGATGAAGCTGATCGCGCCGAACATCGCGAAGCCCAGCAGGAAGCCGAGCGCCGAGATGAGCGAGAAGTTGCGGTTGGCGAACACGTGCAGCGGCATGATCGGCTCGGCCGCGCGCCGCTCGATCGGGATGAACAGCGCGAGCGAGACCACCGCGAGCCCGGCCAGCGACAGGATCTGCCAGGAGCCCCACGGGTAGCCGTGCGCCTGCCCGCCCCACGAGGTGATCAGCACGATCGCGGTGATGCCGATGGTGAGGACGGTCGCGCCGAGCCAGTCGATGCGGTGCTCGGTGCGGTGCTTGGGCAGGTGCAGCCGGAAGAACAGCCAGACCAGCGCGACGCCGCCGAGGGGCAGGTTCACGTAGAACGCCCAGCGCCAGTCGAGGTGGTCGGTGATGAAGCCGCCGACGAGCGGCCCGGCGATCATCGCGAGCGACATGATCGCGGCCATGATGCCCTGGTACTGGCCGCGCTCGCGGGGCGGCACGAGGTCACCGATGATCGCCATGACGTTGACCATGAGGCCCCCGGCCCCGAGGCCCTGCAGCGCGCGGAACGCGATGAGTTCGGCCATGCCGTGCTCGGTGCCCCCGAACAGCGACGAGCCCGCCATGCCGCACAGCGCGGAGCCGACCAGGAACAGCACGATGGACCCGAGGAAGATGTTCTTGCGGCCGTAGAGGTCGCCGAGCTTGCCCCAGATCGGCGTGGACACCGTGGTGCCCAGGACGTACGACGTGGTGACCCAGGTGAAGTACTCCAGGCCGTTCAGTTCGCCGACGATCCTCGGCATCGCGGTACCGACGATCATGTTGTCGAGCATCGCCAGCATGATCGCCAGCATCAGGCCGGGCAGTACGGCCATCACTTCTTTGGACCGCCCCGGCGCGGGCGGAGCCTCGGTCATCGTGGTGCCCCCATGAGTAAAGGATCGGGATAGGTTACTTACTTGCCGACAGGCTAGTGCGGACTTAAGGTATTGTCCTTACTTGCCGGCCGTCAAGTTAATTAGGGGTCAGCAGGACATGGGCACTCAGACCGACACACGCAGCCGCATCCAGGAGGTCGCGATCGGGCTCTTCACCGAGCAGGGGTACGAGGCGACGTCGCTCCGGGAGATAGCCGAGGCCCTCGGCGTGACCAAGGCGGCACTGTACTACCACTTCCGGACAAAAGAGGACATCGTCGCCAGCTTGGTCGAGGACCGCATCGCCGCGCTGGACGAGCTGATCGCGTGGGCGGCCGGGCGTCCCCCCACGGCGGAGACCCGCCGGGAGCTGATCCTGCGCTACTCCGCGCAGATGACCCGAGGGCGCCACCACGAGGTCATGCAGTTCATGGACCGTAACAAGACGGCGCTGCAGGGGCACGTCAAGGTCGACCTGATGCGCGACCGCATGGGCGCGCTGATGCAGTCCCTGTACGGGCCGGACGATCCGCTGCCGGTGCGGCTCAAGCGCTCCATGGCGCTGTTCGCGATACACGCCGCGTGGTTCTTGATCCGCGAGGAGTCGACGACCGACGAGCAGCGGACCGGGGCCGGCCTGGAGGTCGCCCTGGAACTGGCGGACGCCTCCGGCGGTTGACCCCGGCCCTGTGGGAAGGTGACCTCATGCTCTTCGGACAGGAACACGTCAGGCGTTACGTCGAGACCGCGGGTGAGGAGGGCCACGACTGGGAGGGCACCACCACGGCCATCCTCACCACCAGGGGCCGGAAGTCCGGGCAGCCCCGGAGCACCCCCCTGATCTACCAGCCGTACGGCGACGCCTATCTCGTGGTCGCCTCCAAGGGCGGGGCCGACGAGCACCCGCTGTGGTACCTCAACCTCCAGGCCGATCCCGAGGTCGAGTTCCAGATCAAGGGCGACAGGTTCAGGGCCCGGGCCCGTACGGCGACCGCGGCGGAACGGCCGGACATGTGGCGGACCATGGCCGCCGCCTGGCCCGCGTACGACGAGTACGCCACCAGGACCAGCCGGGAGATCCCGGTCGTCGTGATCGAACGCGCCTGACCCTTTCCGGCGGGGCCGCGTCACGACGCGGCCCCCGCACCCGGTGACTCGCGCGGCCGTCGGCGGTATGTTTCCCATGATCCCCAGTACCGTGGTGGTCCCCAGTAGCGTGATCCCCAGCACAGGGAGGGTTCCGTGAGCGACGGCCGCACCGCGGAGATCATGGTCGCCGAGGCCCGGAAGGCGTTCTGGGTCATGGTCGGCTTCCTGGCCGTGATCTGGGCCGTGCAGGTGGCCAACTGGGCCTCCGGCTACTCGCTGAGCTACAGCTTCGGCATCCGGCCGTGGGACGTCGAACGGCTGCCCGGCATCGTCTCCGCGCCGCTCCTGCACTGGAGCTGGGCGCACATCGAGGGCAACTCCGGGCCGCTGTTCATCTTCGGGTTCCTCGCGGCCTACCGGGGCGTGCGGCGCTTCCTCGGCGTCACCGGGCTGATCGCCGTCGCCAGCGGGCTCGGCTCGTGGTTCACCGCCGACGCCGCCACCGTCGGTGCGGGCGCGAGCGGCCTGGTCTTCGGCTACTTCGGGTACGTGCTCGTCCGCGGCGCCTTCGACCGGCACCTGATCGACATCGTCATCGGCCTGGTGATGGGCCTGTGCTTCGCCTACCAGTTCACCGGTCTGCTGCCGGCCGAGGGCATCGGCTGGCAGGCACACGTCTTCGGGTTCGTGGGCGGCATCCTCGGCGGCTACCTGTTCCGCGACCGCGGGGCACGGAGCGTGGAGAAGGAGCCCGGCGGCACCCCTCCCGGCGGCTCCCGGCCGGCCCTGCTGAAGGAGATCGAGGACCTGGGCCTCTAGCGCCCCCGCCCAGCGCGCCGGCCCGGTGTGTCTGCCCGTGCGTCGGCTCAGTGCGTCGGCTCAGTTCGCCGGCCGCTCCGGCGGGCGGTAGGGGATGCTGGCGTTGAGGGCGAATCCGCCTTCGGCGGTGGGCCCGTACGTGAGCCGCCCGCCCTGCTGGGCCACCCGCTCGCTCAGGCCGGTCAGCCCGTAGCCCGACCCCTCGTGGGCGGGCGCCCGGGCCGGCGCCGCCCGGTCCCCGCCGCCGGCGGCGACGGCCCCCCCGCTGTTGACCACCGACACGTTGAGCGTGTCGCCGCGCGCCTCGCAGACCACCTGCACGTCGGCCCCGGGGGCGTGCTTGCGCACGTTGTTCAGCCCCTCCTGGACCACCCGGTAGCAGGTGTGCCCGGCCTGCCGGGACAACGCCTCCTCCGGGACCTCGTAGTGCAGCGCGACGCGCAGACCGGTGACCCGGCCCTCCTCGACCAGGCGCGGGATCCCCTCCACGCTCTCCGCCGAGGGCGGCAGGTCGCTGCTGCGCAGCGCCGTGAGCAGCTCGCGCAGCTCGGTCAGCGCCCGCACGCCCTTGTCCTCGATGCTCCCGGCCAGCTTGCGGATCTCCCCGGGGTCGTCGGCGTCCTGGATGAGGCCCGCGTTGAGCACCATCACGGTGACGGCGTGCGTGACCGTGTCGTGCAGCTCCCAGGCGATGCGGCGGCGCTCCAGCGCCGCCGCCTGCTCCTCGCCCGCCCGCGCGCTCTCCCGCAGCTCCCGGATCATCGCGCGGTAGCGCGACACCCAGTGGCCCGCCAGCGCGGGCAGGCAGACCAGCGCCACCGCCCAGACGACCGCCAGGAGAGGCGCGTGATCGCTGTAGGGGTTGACGCGGTCGACCACGACGTACACCCCGGCCAGCGCGGCGACCGCCCCGAGCCGATGGCGTCCCCCGCGCTCGGCCGTCAGCGCGTACGCGGCGAGCGTCAGCGGCACGAGCTGGCCCGCGAACAGCGCGCACGCGGACGTGCCGGTGACCAGGGGCCACGGGGTGCGGCGCCGCGCCAGCACGGCCGCCGCCGCGGCCGACGTCACGGCCAGCCGTACGGCCTCCGGCACCGGCATCAGCGAGAAGGAACGGCCGGTGAGGATCGCGGGAACGGCGAAGGCGAGCACGGCGAGCGCGAGCAGCACGTCGCCGAGCGCATCCCGGCGCCGCGCGACGAGCCCGGCCAAATTCTCCCCCACGCGACCAGTTTGTGGGGTTGACCTGCGGATTCTGGCTGCGCCACGCCCCTTTGACGTAGTTGTGCCGCAGCTTGCCGTACCACGTGCCGGTCGAAACAGTCACGCGGCTTGGGCAGGATAAGAAGCGTGACCGAAAGCATGAGCCTCCTCCGCCGCCTGCCCTCCGGCTCCGACCCCGACGCGTTGTTCGACGCGTTCGCGTCGTGGAACGCGGAGCGGGGGCTCACGCTGTACCCCGCTCAGGAGGAGGCCCTCATCGAGGTCGTCTCCGGCAACAACGTGATCGTCTCGACCCCGACCGGCTCGGGCAAGAGCCTGATCGCCGCCGGAGCTCACTTCGCGGCGCTCGCCCGGGACGAGATCAGCTTCTACACCGCGCCGATCAAGGCGCTGGTGTCGGAGAAGTTCTTCGACCTGTGCGCGTTGTTCGGCACCGAGAACGTCGGGATGATGACCGGCGACGCCACGGTGAACGCCGACGCGCCGATCATCTGCTGCACCGCCGAGATCCTCGCCCAGATCGCGCTGCGCGACGGCGCGGACGCCGACGTCGGCACGGTGATCATGGACGAGTTCCACTTCTACGCGGAACCCGACCGCGGCTGGGCGTGGCAGGTGCCGCTGCTGGAGTTGCCGCAGGCGCAGTTCGTGCTGATGTCGGCCACCCTGGGCGACGTCGAGCGCTTCAAGACCGACCTCACGCGCCGCACCGGGCGCGACACCGCCGTCGTGAAGCACGCCGAGCGGCCGGTGCCGCTCATCTACTCCTATCGGGTCACCCCGCTGCACGAGACGCTGGAGGAGCTGCTGTCCACCCAGCAGGCCCCCGTGTACGTCGTCCACTTCACCCAGGCGGCGGCGATGGAGCGCGCCCAGGCGCTCATGAGCATCAACATGTGCAGCAAGGCCGAGAAGGAACAGATCGCCGCCCTGATCGGGAACTTCCGGTTCACCACCCGCTTCGGCCGGGCCCTGTCCCGGCTCGTACGGCACGGCATCGGCGTGCACCACGCCGGGATGCTGCCGAAGTACCGCCGCCTGGTGGAGCGCCTCGCGCAGGCGGGGCTGCTGAAGGTCATCTGCGGCACCGACACCCTCGGCGTGGGGGTGAACGTCCCGATCAGGACCGTGCTGTTCACCGCGCTGTCGAAGTTCGACGGCACGAAGGTGCGGCGGCTGCGGGCGCGGGAGTTCCACCAGATCGCCGGCCGGGCCGGGCGGGCGGGCTTCGACACGGTCGGCTACGTCGTCTGCCAGGCCCCCGACTACGTGATCGAGAACGAGCGGGCGCTGGCGAAGATCGGCGACGATCCCAAGCGGCGCCGCGGCTACGCCCGCAAGAAGCCGCCGGAGGGGTTCGTCGGCTGGAGCGAGGACACGTTCGAGAAGCTCCAGACGGCCGAGCCCGAACCGCTGACCTCCCGCTTCAAGGTCAGCAACGCCATGCTGCTGTCGATCATCAACCGTCCCGGCGACTGCTTCCAGGCGATGAAGCGGCTGCTGACCGACAACCACGAGGACCGCAAGGCCCAGCGCCGCCACATCAGCCACGCCATCGCGATCTACCGTTCGCTGCTGGCCGGCGGCATCGTCGAGAAGCTCGCCGAGCCCGACGAGCACGGCCGCATGGCCCGGCTCACCGTGGACCTGCAGGAGGACTTCGCGCTCAACCAGGCGCTGGCCACGTTCGCGCTGGCGAGCTTCGAACTGCTCGACCGCGCCTCCCCCACGTACGCGCTGGACCTGGTCTCCATCGTCGAGTCGACGCTGGACGACCCCCGGCAGATCCTGCACGCCCAGCTCAACAAGGCCAGGGCCGAGGCGGTCGCGCAGATGAAGGCCGACGGCATCGAGTACGAGGAGCGGATGGAGCGCCTCGCGGAGATCACCCACCCGATGCCGCTGGCCGACCTGCTCTTCGGCGCGTACGAGACCTACCGGCGCGGGCACCCTTGGGTCGGCGACCACGTCGTGAGCCCCAAGACGATCGTGCGCGACATGTACGAAAGGGCGATGACCTTCACCGATTACATCCAGTTCTACGAGCTGGCCCGCTCGGAGGGCACGGTGCTGCGCTACCTGGCCGACGCGTACCGCACGCTGTCGAAGACCGTGCCCGAGCACCTGAAGACCGACGACCTCGTGGACCTCATCGAATGGCTGGGCGAACTGGTGCGCCAGGTCGACTCCAGCCTCATCGACGAGTGGGAGAAGCTGGCCAACCCGGCCGAGGCCCTGGCCGCCGGGCAGGAGCAGCTGGAGACCAGGACCCGCCCGGTCACCGCCAACCCGCGCGCCTTCCGGGTGCTGGTCCGCAACGCGATGTTCCGCCTGGTGGAGCTGGCCGCGCTCGACCGGGAGGAGGAGCTGACCGAGCTCTATCCGGACGTCGACTGGGGCGCGGCCCTCGACGCCTACTACGAGGAGCACGACGAGGTCCTCACCGGCCCGGACGCCCGCGGCCCGGCCCTCCTGCTCATCGAGGAGGAGAAGGAGCTGTGGCGGGTGCGCCAGATCGTCGACGACCCGGCCGGCAACCACGACTGGGGCATCGCCGCGGAGGTCGACCTCGCCGCCTCCGACGAGGAGGGCCATGCCGTCCTCCACGTCACCGGCCTCACCCGCCTCTGACCCCGCCCGCCTCTGACCTTCGCCCCGTCCGTCAGTCAGGACCTGTCGCCGTTGCCGAGCATCGGGGTCTCCGGTGACCCCGCGGAGGCGGGACCGGGGATATGTCGGTACGGCTGTCTAGTGTCCCCAGGCATGGATGATCACTGGGGCGAGATCAGGAAGCTGATCGAGGCGAGGCGCGCCGAACGGCTGGCCGAGAGGGTCAGGACGCTGGGCGACGAGGGCCGCAGGGAGGTCGCGGTCAGGCTGCCGGGGCTGCTGAAGGAACTGCGCGGCGTCGATCGGTGGGACGACGGCCTGTCCGGCTACCGGGTCGGCCTGCGTGTGGCCGGCGCCGGCTGCCTGGGCGGCGCGGCGGCCGTGACGTCCTGGTTGTACCGGCGCGACCTCGCGCCCCGGTGGGGCGGCGCCGACAACGACGTCGACCTCGTCCTGGCGGTGCTCGCCGACCGGCCCGCCGCCTGGCGCGCCGATCTGGCCGAGCGGCTGGTGCTCCGCCTGCGCTCCGCCGACGACCGCGGCGTGGAGCTCGCGCTGGCCCTGCTCCGCGAGACCGGGATCGAACCGCCCCCGCACGATCCGCTGGTGGCCGGATGGGTGGATCGGGGCCCGGCGCGCCTGGGCGAGGACCCGCTGCTCGATCACCTGCTGCCGCGCCTGTTCGAGGCCGAGGGCGTCGGCCGGACGCTGCAGTGGGACAGGGAACCGGGGAGGGGCTGGCTGGGCGCGCTGCCGAATCTGGCCGAGGCCGGCCGGGTGAAGCGCGAGGCGCTCATCGACGGCTGCGTGCGCCGCTTCCTCCGTGGTGGCACGCCCACCGACCTGCGGTTCTTCGTCCGCCTGCACGAGGCGCTCGCCCCCTCGCCCGCCGAGGCCTCCTGCCACGTCCGCGACTACCTCCATCTGCTGCCCGCGGCGCCCGGACCGGTCGCCGAACTGGCCGTGAAGCGCCTGCGGTCCTGTGCCGAGCTCCCCGCCGACGACCTCGCCGAGGCGTGGGACTGCCTGCTGTTCCGCCCCGAACGCACTCTGGTGCGCGCCGGGCTGTCGTGGCTCGCCCGTTCCGTGAAGCGCACTCCGGCGCTGGCCGAGGTGATCGCCGCGCCGCTGGCCCGCGCGTTCGCCGCCGACTCGGCGGAGCTGCAGGAGACGGCCGCCGGGCTGGCCATGACGTACGCGGACGACATGCCCGAGGAGGGCCGGGCCGCCCTCCGTGAGGCGATCGGCTTCCTCCCGCCCGCGCTCGGCAGACGGGCCGCCGCGGCGTTCGCGGGCGGCGCGGTGGCCGAGGCCGAGGCCATGTTCACGCCGCCGTCGCCGCCTCCCGCGCCCGAACGCGCCCGTGCCGTCGAGCCCCCGATCCGGTCGGCGGAGGAGCTCAGCCAGACGATCACGGAGTGGACGGACTCCTGGCAGTCGTGGGAGCGGCTGCTCGCCGGGTTCGTCGTGCTCGCCGGCCGCGACCGGCCGGGACTCGTGGCCGCGACGCGTGACCGGCTGACCGCCGAGCACGCCTGGACCTACGCGCAGGAGACCTGGCCCCGGGCCGAACAGTGGCTCAGGGGCGCCGCCACCGCCCTGAACGGAGACGCCCGGACCCGGCACGCCTGGCGGCGCTTCCTGCCCGGCAGGGGCCTGGCCGGCCCGGACCTGCTCCTGCTGCATCGCGGGGCAGAGATCCTGCGGGCCGTCGAGGAGGACACCCTGCCCCCGGTGCTGCTGGCCACGCCCACGCACGACACCGGGCACGTGGCGGCGGCCGAGCTGGTCCGGCGGCTGGAGGTGATCGAAGCGGCCGGCGCCAAGCCGCTCGCCGCCGACCTCCAGCAGGCGCTGCTGCGCCTTCCGCGCACCCCCGACCCCGAGGCGGCCGAGCGCGCGGCCCGGCTGACGTCGGCGGCGGGCGGGATCGTCGCCGGGTGGACCTGCCCAGAGGCGCACGTCACGATGGAGTGGACCTGCGAATGGGGCCACCAGGGCCCCCACGACTGGCGCGACCGGAGTCACGCCCACCATGTCCGCCTGGCCCCCGCGGCCGTCGCCGCGCCCACCGGCCTGCCGCTGATCGACCTGGTGCTGAGCGTGCCCGGCCACTGGGCCGAGCCCGAGCACGTCCACTGGTGGCCCTCGACGCTGCCCTCACACCGCGAGGTCGCCGCCGCGTACCTCACGCCGCACCTGCTGCAGCACTACTGGTACGGGCCCGTCGTCCGCGCGCAGGCCCGCCACCTCGCCCGGGCCGAAGGACCCGCCGGGCCGGCGTTCTCCGCGGTCCTCGCCCGTGCCCTTGGCGACCGGAATACGCGGGAGCCGGTCGACGTGCTGCTGGAGGTCGCCGCGCGGGACGAACTGCCCGCGGCTGAGATCGGCCGCCAGGCCGGGCTGCTGCTGGTCAGCGGCGAGGTGAGGATGATCGACATGGTCGCCGCGCTCGACGAGGCGGCCAGGCGGGGCGGGCACGATCAGGTGTGGCGGATCGCCGCCGCGGCGCTGCCCGCGCTGCTGCCCGCGCCGGGCGAGCGCCCGCGGGGTGGCCTGACCGGGTTCGTCACACTCGCGAGGATGGCGGCCGAGTGGTGCGACGCCCGCGGCGAGATCCCCGAGGTGCGCGACGTGGCCGCACGCAAGGGGAACAGCGGCCTGCTCCGGGAGATCCGCCGGCTCCACGACCGGCTCACCGAGGGCACCGACGGCACCGGCCAGGAGGGATGACATGAAGACCGGCAACTGGTCCACCCGCCACGACGAGGGCCACGCCCTGCGCATGGCGATCGGCGACCTCGCGCGTGCCGCCGCCGCTCCGGAGTGGACACGGCTCGTCGCACGACATGCCGAGGTCGGCTCGCACGCCGTGACCACCCTGCTCCGCGACGGCCGGGAGATCTCCGCAGAGGGCATGCGGGAGCCGTTCCGGCGGCTGCGTGAGCTGTCCTATCAAGCCGACACCGGCACCTGGTTCACCTGCGAGCTGGCGTTCGAGCCCGGCAGCAGGCGATACACCTGCCGGGCCGGCTCCGCGGAGCCGCCGTTCGTGGACGTGCCCGCGGCGGCGGCGCTGGCGGAGCTGACCACGTTCTTCCGCGAGACTCCGCCCGGCTGGCTGCTCGCCGCGCTGCCGACCGCCCCGCCCCTCCCGCTCCCCTTCGGCCACGGCGAACGGTACGAGGGTTGGAGCCGCCGCGACTTCGGTGACCGCCGCCCGCGGCGGCCGCTGCCGATCAGCGGAGAGGTGACCTACGTGCCGGACACGGCCATGACCGCCCGTGCCATGGCCTACGACCGGGAGCGCGGTGGTCATCTGGTCTATCTCGCGGAGCGGGACGGCGATCCGGAATCCGGGTTCCTCATGGTGACGAGTTCCCGGGACACCTGGTATGTCGGCCGCGAGGGCATGCGCGGGGCCGGCGAGGGCGTGCGGGCCGTCACGCTGGACGGCTCCACGCTCCGGCTGGAGCTGACCCCGGAGGCCGCCGACCTGCTGGAGACCGAGCAGGTGTTCGAGATCCGTCTCGAACTGCCGCCGGAGTCGGCCGCCGAGTTGCGCGCCGTCCTCCCCCGCATGCTGCGGCCCGTCGCCGGGGCACCGGACCTGTCCGGCTTCTGAACCACTCGCTCCCGCCCGGCGGCTCAGCCGCCGGAGGTGGCGTCCTCCGCGCCGGCGCCGGGGATCGTCATGTCGTCGGGATCGTCGAGCCAGTTGTGCGGCAGCGACACCTTGGACCTCTCGCCGCTCTTGCCGCGCGGGCCGTCGGCCTCGTCCGGCCAGGGCTGGGCGGAGTCGAGCTCGGCGACCCGCTCGGCCATCTCGGACAGACCGGCGACCGAGGTGAGGGCGCGCCGGGTCTCGGCGCCGACGACGAAGCCCTTGAGATACCAGCCGACGTGCTTGCGGAAGTCGGCCAGGCCGTGCCGCTCGCTGCCGATGACCTCGCACAACAGCTCGGCGTGGCGCAGCATCATCGCGCCGACCTCGCCCAGGGCGGGCCGGGTCCGCTCGGACGACCCCTCGAAGGCCAGGTCGAGGTCGCGGAAGAGCCAGGGACGGCCCAGGCAGCCCCGGCCGATCACCACGCCGTCGCAGCCGGTCTCGGCGACCATCCGCAACGCGTCGTCGGCGCTCCAGATGTCGCCGTTGCCGAGCACCGGAATCTCCGGCACCGCGTCCTTCAGCCGCTTGATCGCGTCCCAGTGCGCCGTGCCGCCGTAGTGCTGGCGGGCCGTGCGGGCGTGCAGGGCGACGGCGGCGAGGCCCTCCTCCACCGCGATCCGGCCCGCCTCCACGTACGTCAGATGGTCCTCGTCGATGCCCATCCGCATCTTCATGGTCACCGGCAGCGGCCCGGCTCCGGCCACCGCCTCCCGCAGGATGGCGCGCAGCAGGTTCCGCTTGTACGGCAGGGCGGAGCCGCCGCCCCTGCGGGTGACCTTGGGCACCGGGCAGCCGAAGTTCAGGTCGATGTGATCGGCCAGATCCTCCTCGGCGATCATGCGCGCGGCCTTACCGATGATCGCGGGATCGACGCCGTAGAGCTGGATGCTGCGGGGCGACTCGTGCGGGCCGAACCGGATCATCTGGAACGTCAGCGGCACCCGCTCGACCAGCGCCCGCGAGGTGATCATCTCGGACACGAACAGGCCGCCGCCCTGCTCCCGGCACAGGGTGCGGAAACCGATGTTCGTGATGCCCGCCATGGGTGCGAGCACCACGGGAGGCCAGACCTCGAGTGCGCCGATTCTCACCCATACATTCTCCCCGCCGCCGGCCGTGGGCCGTACAAGATCGTGGACGGAGGGCTTTTGTCCCGGTTAATCTGACCTGGACCAATCGTGGGGAGGTCGTCATGCTGCTGCGCCTGAGAATCGCCCTGCCGGACCGGCCGGGCTCGCTCGGCCAGGTGACCGGGGCCCTCGGAACCGCGGGCGCCGACATCACCCAGGTGACCGTTCTCGATCGGGGCGACGGGCGCGCTCTCGATGACTTCACCGTCTACTGGCCGGACGCCGCGCCCCGGGACGACCTCGTACGCGCCCTCGACGACGTGGAGGGGGTCCGGATCGAGGGGGTCTGGAGCACGCGGGAGGCCCCCGGCACCTACCCGGAG
The DNA here is from genome assembly GCA_003260025.2 of Microbispora triticiradicis. Lineage (GTDB taxonomy): Bacteria > Actinomycetota > Actinomycetes > Streptosporangiales > Streptosporangiaceae > Microbispora > Microbispora triticiradicis. The sequence continues at coordinate 101,835 of QFZU02000057.1, forward strand.
CTGGAGATCCTCAAGTTCCTCAGCACCGCGGGCGACCGCGCGCTGGCCACGCTGATCGACTCCATGCCGGTCCTGTTCAGCGCCGACTGGGCCGCCGCGGCGACGGAGGGGGACCCGCGCGTCACCGTCTACTCGAGCTGGCGGGCGCCGGAGGAGGTGCCCTTCCCCGAGGAGACGCCGTCGCGGCCGGCGGCCTCGACGCTGCCGTCCGGCCTGCACGTGGTCGTCGCGCCGCTGCCTCCGCTGGCGCTCACGCTGATGCTCGCCAGGGCCGAGGGACCGGCCTTCCACCGCAACGAGGTGCACCGGTTCACGCGGATCCTGGAGATCTTCCTGACCCTCCCCGCGATCGAGCGCGGAGCCGACCGCGCGTTCCGCAGACCGGCGGCACGGCCGTTCTGAGTACGCACACGAGCGGAAAACCCGGTACAGTAGCGACGTCGCCGCAAGGCGGACGCGGAAGTGGCTCAGTGGTAGAGCATCACCTTGCCAAGGTGAGGGTCGCGGGTTCGAATCCCGTCTTCCGCTCCGAGGGGCCGCACATCCGGGCCTCACTCTGGTGGAGTGGCCGAGAGGCGAGGCAACGGCCTGCAAAGCCGTCTACACGGGTTCAAATCCCGTCTCCACCTCTGGTTCCGACCTGACCCACCCGGACTCTGATCATATCCAGACAGTCCGGGCCGGGTTCTTCTCAATGCACGGCGCCGGGCGCACACTGAAAGAGACACGACAGGCGATTTCGGTGGAGTAGCCGTGCACGGTGACATGCCCGAAGCGATGCCCATGCTGTCTCGTGGCAAGCATCGCAATCCCAGCAAGGGCGCCTGCTTCATGGAGTTCGCGTCCTACCTCGCCGGTGAACGGTGGAGCGACCACCCGTCGTGCACGCATCCGCTGCTCGCCGGGCTCGCCCGCCTCGTCAACGACCACACCTCGGACGCCGCCCGGCCGCGGCTGGCCGGGCTGATCCCGTCCGTCATCGGCCTGACGGGCGACGATCCGCGCCTCGACGCGCGGATCGCCCTGTGCGCCGCCACGGCCGCGCTGCCCGTCGTCGCGCACGAGCGCCAGCTCGCGATGGCCGTCTCGATCTTCTCGGCCGAGCACGTGCTCGCCGAGGTGGAGGGCCGGTCGCCCCGCGACCTGGACCCGCGCAGCAGGGAGGCCCTGGCGCAGGTGCCGGAGGCCGCCCGCTGGGCCCGCGACTTCGGGCGCGGGGTCCGCGTCTCGCCCAAGGGCTTCCGCAGGTACGCCGCGCCGAACACGGTGCAGCTCGCGGTCCGGGGCATCGCGCAGGCGTGCGTGCCCGACCCCGACACGCTGCTGCGCGACCTGCTGGCCGGCGCGGTCGAGGACTGCTGGGCACTGCTGCGCGGCGGCGCCGAGCCGGCCGGGCCGGTCACCGTGCCGGCGGTCGACCCGGGCCGGTGGGCGGACGCCTGCCGCCTCACCGGCCTGTCCGCCTGACCGGCAGAGCCGTCCGCCTGACCGGCGAAACTCCGGCGATCCGGGCTCGACCGGCCCGGCGGGCCGGTCCTGCCGATCTGCCCCGCTGACGGGCTCAGGCCGGGGCAGGGTCGTTCGCGGTCCGCTTCGACGACGCCCGCCGCGACGCCATGACCGGCCGGATCAGGAGGGCCTGGGCGAGCACGAACACGCAGAAGATCCCGAGCACCCAGCCCCAGCTCACGTCGGTCAGGTGGTGCATGCCCCGATAGAGCCGGGACAGGCCGACCGTCAGGGCGGCCCCCGCGCCGAGCAGCCACCACAGCGCCTTGAGGATCGTGTGCCGGTGCGTGTGCAGGGTCAGCACGAGGGCGACCCCGCAGTAGAACGCCACCGCCGCGCTGGTGTGACCGGACGGATAGCTGGACGTCGGCGGCGCGGGATCGAGGTGCTGCACGTGCGGGCGCGCCCGCTGCGCGAACACGGTGGCGAGCAGGAAGATCGCCGACTGCGCGCAGACGGCCGCCACCAGGAAGGCCGCCTCCCGCCAGCGCCCGTAGGCGAGCCGGAAGAGGACGACCATGATCCCCGTGATCACGATGATCACCGGGGTGTCGGACAGCATCGAGCCGTAATGGGTGACCGTGTTCCAGAACGGCGTGCGCTCCTGGGCGATCTCACGGCTGATCGCCTCGTCCTGGGCGATGAGCGACGAGTGCTCCAGAACCCGGGTGAGCAGCAGGCCCAGCCCCAGGGTGACCAGAGCCATGAGCGCGAGCGGAAGCAGGATGCGCCGCGCCACCTCGGCAACCGTCGAGGACGACGGCGTGTGAGCGGCGGGGCGGCGTTCACGAACGGTGACCAACTCGTCCTCCTTGGGGGGCGACTTCCCTCTTCGTCTCCGGCCCGACGCCTTCCCGCAGGGGCTGGGCGGGGCGGCGTCCGACCTCTCTTCGCCAGGTCTCGAAAGCGGCGCAGGTCGCCGCCACCACGGCCACACCGACCACCAGCCCGCCCACGACGTCGCTGAACCAGTGGACGCCGAGCGCGATCCGGCTGAAACCGACCAGCAGCGGGATCAGCACCGCGAGCGTCCACGCGATCACGCGACCGCGTTCCCGTACGAGCGGCAGGACGAGCAGCAGCAGGATCCCGGCCCCGAGCGTGGCGTTGACCGTGTGCCCCGAGGGGAACGACGCGCCGGGGGCGATGGCGACGGGATCGGGCAGGTGCGGCCTGGCCCGCGCGACCACGATCTTCAGCGCGAGGCCGAGCAGCCCGCCGACCGTGATCGTGGTGCCCGCCCACAGGGCCAGGTGGTAGGCGCGGCGCCAGACCAGCCACGCGACCGCGGCGCCCACGGCGATCCGCCAGGTCCACGGCTGGAAGACGTCGCTGACCAGCCGCATGAACTGGGCGAAAGCCGGGTTCGTGTACGCGTACGCGTGCAGGTTGTGCGCCGCGCCCTCGTCGATGCGGGTGAGCGGGCCGAAGGAGGTCTTCACGAAGACGAGCAGCACCGTGAACGGCACGCCGATCAGCGTCAGTGCCGCGACCGCCACCGTAAGCCGCAGGCCCAGCCTGCTCTGGGGGTCGAACCGCCTGCGCAACCAGTTCATCGGCCGCTCCCCACCGGCTGCCGCTCACGCGCCTGGACCGGGGCGGCGGTGCCGGGGTCGGGTGCGGCCGGCTCGCCGCAGCCCGCCCGGCAGGCCTCCAGCTGCGCGCTGAAGGCGAGGCCGAGGAAGAGGGCCATCGAGCTCAGGAACGACCAGAGCAGCAGTGCCATGACCGCGGTGAGCGGGCCGTACGTCGCGCCGAAGGTGCCGCTGCTCGCGGTGTAGAGGGCCAGCAGCCAGGTGAAGAGGGTCCACAGCAGAACCGCGACGGTCGCGCCGACCGCCAGCCAGGTGTGGCCGGGCTGCTTGCGCCGGGGCGAGGAGCCGAAGAGAACCGAGATCGACAGGACGGCCAGCAGGAAGCCGATCGGCCAGCGCAGCCAGCCCCACAGGCGCTGCGTCGTGTCGCTCCAGTGGTACACCTGGGCCGCCGCGTCGCCGACGGCCCCGCCGCCGACCAGGATGACGAACCCGACGCTCATGAAGACACCGGCCGTGACCGCCATCAGCAGCGCCCGGCCGTACTTGGCCTTGAAGGGCCGGTCGCGCTCCATGCCGTAGATGCGGTTCGCCCCGCGCTCGAACTGGCCCATGGCCGTGGTCAACGCCACCAACGCGGTCAGCAGACCGAACCACAGCGCGAGCTTCCCCCCGGCGCCCGAGGCGTGGTGGCTCTGGTCGAGCGTCTCCCGGATCACCTGCGATCCGGCACCGGGGGTCAGCCTCCGCAGGGTGAGCTCAAGCAATCGTCCAAGCCGTTCCTGGTGGACCACCGAGCTCAGCCCCACGATCGCGATGGCGCCGGGGATGATCGCAAGGCAGACCTGGAACGCCAGCGCGCGGGCGCTGCTCGTGCCGTCGCCGTACCTGAACCGCACGAACGAGTCACGGATCAGGTGCCAGCCGCCATACCGCCGTATCGTGACGTAGGCGTCGTCGGCCGACAACTCCTCGCCGCTCATGCTCCGGGTCTCCGGTACCGGGGTCGCGGTTCCCATGTGAGTCCTCACGTCGTCAGGGGGTGGGGACCACCGGGGGCCGGGTCGCGGGCCGGCCTCCGGCGGTCCCCGCAGGCCCACCGACTACCCCGATCACGACGCTCGGAACATCATCCGCCGCGGCGGGCGTACCGTCACAGAACGGCGCAGCCCACCCGGACGGCGACCCGGGGCGACCAGCGCCCGGAGATCACGTCCTGCGCCTGGGCGTACGCGTTGGCCGGCCGGCCGGCCGCGGCGCAGTCGAACACGCCGGTCTTCTTGCCGAAGCTGCCGCCGGCGTAGCCGCTGTGGGCGCTCGCGTTCACCGTGCCGCTCCAGTAGAGCCTGCCGGTGTTGTACCGGATGTAGAGGCGCACCTGGCCGAGGTTGTAGTGGTCGCCGTTGATCTTCAGGCGCGGGATGTCGTCGACGGAGGTGCTGGTGGAGGTGCCGTCGCCGTTGTCCACCGGCGGCACGGTGTAGCGGCTGATCCAGAGCCGCGCCGACACCTTGCGGTCGGCGGCCCTGCTGTTGTCGGCGGCGGCCTGCGACCGGACGGCCGGGGTGACGCAGACGTCGTCGCCGGTGAAGGCCTCACGCCAGACGTAGCCGGTCGTGCAGGTGTGCGGGCCGAACGCGCCGGAGGTCCAGCGGGAGGCCTTCGCGGCGTTGTCGGCCCGGGTCTGCGTCCGGGTCGCCGACGTGACGCAGACGACGTCGCCGGTGCGGGCCTCGCGCCAGACGTAGCCCTGGAGGCAGGTGTCCGGGCCGAAGTCGCCGGTCGCGGCGGCCGGGCCGGCCATGAGCGTGACGGGGGCGGTGACGGCCAGACCGGCGATCGTGGCGGCGGCCAGACCGAGCAGGGTGCGCTTCATGACGATCTCCTGAGATATCCGGGTGCGGGTGCTGTTCGGATCTCCCGGTCCGGCCGTCGCCGCCGGGAGGGTGCAACTCAGTGATAGGCGGGCCCGCCTGCACGTCTCTTGACACCCGCTTGCCGCAAGCGGCCGCAAGCCACCGCAAGTGGCCCGCAAGCGCCCCCGGGAGCGCCCCCGGAAGCGCTCAGTAGGACTGGATCTCCAGCAGGTTGCCGTCAGGGTCGCGGAGGTGGGCGGTGCGGCAGGTCGGCCCCCACTCGGGCCGGGCGACCGGCGGCACCACGACCCGGCCTCCGGCGGCGGCCGCGACGGCGGCGGCCCTGTCGACGTCGTCCACCGTGAGGACCAGCATCGTCCCGTCGCGCCCGCCACCGCTCTCGCCCTCGGAAGCGGAGCCGAGCGCGATGCCGGTGACCCGCGTCAGCATCTCCCGGTCGAGCAGGGCCAGCACCGCCTCCCCGTCCCGGTCCCAGTTGGCGTACGGCCCCGCCTCGTCGCCCTTGACGAGGCTCGCGCCCGCCACCGCGGTGAGCAGGCCGTCGTAGAAGCGGAAGCACTCGGCGAACCGGGAGGCGAGCACACGGGGGTAGAGAGCGTCCACGGCGAATCCCTTGGTGAGTACCAACTATTGGAGGTTCCCTATCCTGCTCTCGTGAGCCAGGTGCCGCAACTTCCCCCCTCCCTGCTCGGGATAACCGCGTTCCTGCTGTCGAAGGTGGGCGTCGCCGGGCGTCGCCGCATGGGCGACCGGCTGCGCGGGCACGGCATCGGCCTGTGGGACCTGGCCGTGCTGGCGGCGCTCCGCGACTTCGGCCCCGCGTCGCAGCGCGAGCTCGGCGCCCGGCTGGGCATCGACCCCAGCGACCTCGTCGCGGTCATGGACACGCTCGTCCCGCTCGGCCTCGTGGAGCGTGACCGCGACCCGGAGGACCGGCGGCGCTACCGGGTCGCGGTCAGCCGCGCGGGCCGGGCCACGCTGGAGGCGGCCCTGCGCGACGCCGGGGCCGTGCGCGACGACCTGCTGGCCGCGCTGGACGAGGAGGAGCGGGCGACCCTGCACGCGCTGCTCCGCAAGGCGTACGGCGGCCTGGACCCGCGGGCCCGGGACTGACCGGGCACGGGACCAAACGGGCACACGACCGATCGGGCACACGACCAGCCGGGCACGGGACCGACCGGGCCGGACGGCCGTCAGGAGCCGGTGAGCCAGACGTATCCGGCGAAGCGGCCGGTGACCCGCTCCCGGCGGTAGGAGTAGAGATCGGCCGTCTCGATCGTGCACCGGGCGTCGTGCCGCACGTCGGCCACCCCCGCGCGGGTGAGCTGGGCCGCGATCCCGGCCCGGATGTCGAGCGCGGGCGTCCCCCGCCGGGTCCGCGACCACGTCTCGGGCACCCGGGCGGCCACCCGCTCGCGCAGGTCCTCCGGCACCTCGTAGCACAGCCCGCAGGCCGAGGGCCCGATCACCGCGATCATCCGCGCCGGCTCGGCGCCGCCGGCCGCCATCGCCTCGACCAGGGCGGGCACCACCCCCGCCTCGGTGCCCGGCCGTCCCGAGTGCGCGCCGCCCACCAGGCCGGCCACCGGGTCGGCCAGGAGCACGGGCGCGCAGTCGGCGACCAGCACCGCCAGCCCGAGCCCGGGCCGGTCGGTGAAGACCCCGTCCAGGGCGGGCGGGTCCGCCCCGAACGGCGCGCCCGCGTAGGCGACGTCCGTCCCGTGGACCTGGCGCATGAACACCACCTGGTCCAGCCCGAACCCGGCGGCGGTCTTCGCGCGGTTCTCGGCGACCGCCGCCGGGTCGTCCCCCACCGCCCCGCCGAGGTTGCGCGTGCCGTACGGCCCGGTGCTCACGCCGCCGTGCCGGTCGGTGAAGGCCATCTTGACCCGGTCGATCGCAATCACGGCTTCAGCGTACGGCCGGCGCCCGCTCCGGGGGGACGCGCCGGTAGGGATCTTGGAACGTGGCAGTACGTTTGCGGCCGACGGAAGGAGCCGGGATTGCGCGCGGTTGTGTACGAGGAGTTCGGCGGGCGGCCCGAGGTGCGCCGGGTGGCGGGCCCGGTCGCGCCGCCGCACGGCGTGGTGATCAGGGTCGAGGCGACCGGGATGTGCCGCAGCGACTGGCACGGGTGGATGGGACATGACGCAGACATCACCGTGCTGCCGCACGTGCCGGGCCACGAGCTGGCCGGGGTGGTGGAGGCGGCGGGCCCGGAGGTGACCGGCTGGCGGCCGGGCGACCGGGTGATGGTGCCGTTCATCTGCGCCTGCGGGAGCTGCCGCGAGTGCCTGAGCGGGAACCAGCAGGTGTGCGAGCGCCAGACCCAGCCCGGTTTCACCCACTGGGGGTCGTTCGCCGAACTGGTTGCGATCGACCACGCCGACGTGAACCTCGTCCCGTTGCCCGCGGGCATGTCCTTCGCCACCGCGGCGAGCCTGGGCTGCCGGTTCGCCACCGCGTTCCGGGCCGTCGTGGAGCAGGGCGGGGTGCGGGCCGACCAGTGGCTCGCCGTGCACGGCTGCGGCGGGGTCGGGCTCTCCGCCGTGATGATCGGCGCCGCCGTGGGGGCGCGCGTCGTCGCCGTGGACGTCTCGCCGGCCGCGCTCGACCTGGCCCAGCGGTTCGGCGCGGCCGAGTGCGTCCAGCTCCGCGGCGGCTCCACTCCGGAGGAGTCGGCGGCCCTGGTCAGGGCGGCGACCGGCGGCGGGGCCGAGGTATCCGTCGACGCCCTGGGCGACGCCGCTACGTGCGCCGCGTCGATCGCGGGCCTGCGCCGGAGGGGCCGCCACGTGCAGGTGGGCCTGCTGCCCGGGGAGACCGCGCTGCCGATGGGCCGGGTGATCGCGCACGAGCTGGAGATCGTGGGCAGCCACGGCATGGCCGCCCACGCCTATCCCCCGATGCTGGAGCTGATCGCGGAGGGCGTGCTCCGGCCCGACCTGCTCGTGACCCGGACGATCGGCCTGGAGGACGCCCCGGAGGTGCTGACCCGGCCCGGGACGTCCGCCGGTGTGACGGTGATCCTCCCGCAGCCCGCCAGGGCGACCTAGTGTCCTGAGTCGTGAATTTCATGACTGTCCGGGTGCATGGCTCGATGTGCGGGGCGCCCGACGGCGACGCTGGAGCGGTGGGCGCGTCGCCCTACCTCTGCCAAGGCGCCGGCCCTGCGGGCGAAGATCGTGCTCGCCTGTGCTGAGGGGCCACCAACACCGAGGTGGCCACGCGTTTGCAGGTGACTCGGCAGATGGTGGGCGCGGTCAGGTGGGAGGGCCGGTCACGGCGACGGGTCTCGTCTCGTTCCCGGCGGCTCAACGTCGCCGGGCGGTGGCGCTCGGGGTGGTCGGGCACAGCGGGAACCGCGGCGTGTCCGGCAGGTAGCGATCCCAGTCCAGTTCCACCGGGCCGGCGCAGATGTCGTCGATCACGCGGGGCACGTCGGGGTCCAACCGCCACAGCGCGCCTTTCTGGATGCTGATGAGGAGCAGTTCGCCGGTCTCGGGAAGGAACCGGGGGTTGGTGAGGCCCAGGCCTTCGACGCGGAGGGACATGACTTCCGCTCCCGAGGCGAGATCCCACATACGGATCGAGGCGTCGTCCACCACGGCGGCCATCCGGCCCTGCGGGTCGAAGGCGACCCTGGCGGGAAACTTCACGCCGCCGGCTTCGACCACCGTACGCGGAGAGCTCGGGTCGGTGGCCTTCAGCAGGGTCAGGTTGCCCGACGTTCTGCCGAGCACGGCCACCGTGCCGGCGGGACCGGCGATCGGGTACACCACGTCCGGAGTGCGCATCAGGGTCGCGATCCGCACACCGTCGAGTCTCCACAGCTCGGTGGCGTACGCCCCGCTGTCGCGTCGGGTCAGCACCCCCTCCGAACCGTCCGGAACCACCGACGCGTCCTCCACATCGCCGGCCGAGAGCCGGCGGACCGCTCCTCCGGCGACTTGCCACACCACGGCTGTACGGTCCGTTCCCATGGCCATCACCAGGCTGCCGTCCCGGGTGATGCCTCTCACCATCGGGAGGCCGGCGGGAAGGGCGATCTCGCGTGGATGGTCCGGGTCCGAGACGTCCCACAGATGGGACGTGAAGGCCGTCCCGTCCCAGGTGACCACGTGGCTCCCGTCGGCGCTGGTGGCGTAGTAGAAGAAGCCGCTGGGCAGCACACCGGCGGGCCGCCAGCCGGTGCCGTCCCGACGCCAGAGCCGATAGCCAGGGGGGGCCGCGGACTCGTCGGCCCGTATGGTGACGGCGATCCGGCCCGGCGAGTCGATGTAACCCTCACCGAGGATGCTCGCCCCCGTTGCGGCATCGGCGAGGATCAGCGCTGCACGGGTCTCGGGCGTCGGGCTGATCCGGTAGGCGGCCAGGGCGAGCGCCGCCGCATCGCGCGGCCTGGTGAGCAGGAGGGTACGGGCGGCATCCGCGGCGCGCAGTCCTATGGCGTCGTTCCTCTGGCGGTCGGCTTCGCGTTTCGCCGTAACGCCCAGGCCGACGGCTCCCGCCAGCAGGACGACCAGCGTGGAAAGGGCCGCGATGAGCATCCTCAGCCGGCGTTGCCGCCGGCGGAGCTCGGTCGCGCGGAGCACCTGCGCCGTCAGACCGGCGTCGAGGAAGTCGTGTTCGATCGGGTTGAGCCGGTCGCGCAGGCGGTGGATCAGAGCCAGGTGCTCCCCACGCCACAGCAGGTCGGGGTCGCGTCCATGCCCCTGCCAGGCCGCGGCCGCCTCGATGACCCGGTGATGCGACCGGAGAATGTCCCGGTCCTCGGCGATCCAGGCGGCCAGCCGCGGCCACGCGCGCAGCAGCGCCTCGTGGACCAGCTCGGCGCCGTGGTCGTCGAGGCTGACCAGCCGAGCCGCGGCGAACCGCTCGAGCGGGCCGTGCGGTTCCGCCAGCTCGTCACGCCGGATCCTCCGTTTGGTGTCCTCGGTGCCGTCGCCGGGAGTGACCAGGCGCAGGAACATCAGCCGGGCGGCGTCCCGTTCCTCGCCCGCGAGCTGCTGGAAGGTCTGCTCGGCGGTGCGTGCCAGGGCGTGCTCCACGCCACCGACGTCCTCGTACCCGGCCAGGGTCAGCGTCATCCCGCGGCGACGCCGCCACGTCTCGGCGAGCGCGTGCGATACCAGCGGCAACGCCGACGGCTGCCCGGTGACATCGGACATCAGCCGGGCGAGCAGGGCGCCCTCCACGGAGGCACCCGCTCGCGCCGCCGGCTCGGTGACGGCGCGGCGCAGGTCGTCGGCCGACATCGGGCCGACCAGCAGCTGAGCGCGGTAGAGGGCGGCGACCAGCTCGGGGTGGCGGCTGCAGTGGCCGTAGAAGTCGGCGCGCACGCCCAGCACCACCCTGCTGCGTGGAGAGGCCGCGGCCGTCAGCGCCCGCACCAACCACGACCGGTCGTCGTCGGCGCAGAGAGTGAACACCTCCTCGAACTGGTCGACGATGAGGAGCAGCTCGCCCGGCACCTCGGACAGCCGGCGGCGCAGGGCGTGCGGGTCGGCGGCGAGTTGCTCGCGCAGGGGGGCCAGCGGCTCGTCGACGAGCCCGGCCACGACCGTCGACACCTCCGTCACGGGGTCGTGCCCGGGGGTGAGGACCAGGGCGGTGCGCTTGGACTTGGCGACCAGCCCGGCGCGCAGCAGCGACGACTTGCCGGCGCCGGACGCGCCGAAGACGCCCACGAACGGCCGCTCGTCGACCAGGCGCACCAGGGCCTCGGTCAGCGCCTCCCGGCCGAAGAACCGGTCGGCGTCCTCGACCTGGTAGGCCGCCAGCCCGACGTACGGCGACGGCGCCTGCTCGTCCACCGTGGCGTCGGACGCGGCCAGGTCCCGCCACCGGTCCCGCCACGCGTCGACGTCGCCGTCGCAGGCCGCGACGAAGGCCAGCGTCACCGCGAGGCTGGGCAGCCTCCGCCCGGCCACGGCCTCCGACAGCGCGGCCGCCGAATAGCGGGCCCGCCTACCCAGCTCGCGGTACGGCGGCTGCCCGGCCTGCTGCCGTAATCGCCGCAGGTCGCCGGCGAACCGGAGCAACGGCGTGTCCTCAGCGCCCAGCGGGCGTTCCTGACGTGGCATCGCCACCCTTTCCCACCCCGATATCGCCCTCGGGCATTCTTCACCGCGCCGGCGAGACCTCGAAATCTCACCTTCCGTGAACACGCGAGCACCAGAGCCGATGTTCGTTGTTCGTGGTTAGTTGTTCAGGCGCCGAGGGCGAACCTGAACACCCCGTCCGACCCTAGTGTCGGGCACGTCCCGTTCCCGCCGAACGGCCATGCCGCCGGGGCCGGGCCTCCTCATCGACAAGTCACCGAAAGTCGCGTCAGTAAGCGCGGCGGGCGATTCCCGGATAACTTCCACGGCTCGTGGCCGGGTTCGCCGTACGGTCATCTAGGAAAGGGAACTTCTTTGTCGTTATCACGGCTTGGTCGCTTGGCGTCTGCGGTGGTCGCGGCGGGTCTCGTGGTTCTGACGGCGGGGCCGGCGCACGCCGACTTCGCCACCACCGGCACCGAGCCCGCCTACCCCTACGCCCAGCCGGTGGACGCGAACGTCCCGAAGCGAGGCTGCGCCACGACACTGTCCGACCCCACCAACGCCAGTGCGAGCATCCCAGCGGTTCAGGTGATCTACGCCTGGCACGAGGGGTACGGGAACCGCTACAACGACGTCGTCGAGCAGATCGCCAAGATCGTCGACCGGATGGACTGGTCGGTGGACGAGTCGACCGACTACGACCAGCACATCAACTTCAGCTGCCGGACCGGTTACAACACCAGCACCTACTCCGGCTACGCCCGGGCCCTGGTGATCCCGGAGAAGATCGAGGGCGGGACGATCGGCAGTGAGATCGCCGCCGACGTCGTCGCCGACGACCTGGCGGCGGCGGGCTACGACAACGCCAACCGCCGGTACGTGGTCTTCGAAGACTTCAGCGAGGGTACGGCGCAGGGGCACTGCGGCCAGGTCTGCCTGGCCACCGCGGACGAATGGGACAGCGGCACCATACTGCACGAACTGGTCCACCTGTCCGACGCGGATCACGCCAAGGCCACTGAGGTGCCCGAGACCGTCGACGTCTCCGACGTCATGTCCAGCCAGTGGGACAACTGGAATTTGGACCAGGAGTTCAACAGCTACTACGACCCCAGCGAGCTCACCGCGAGGTTCCCCAACTACGGCCTCGCGGTGAACGTGGCCACCACCCCGTGGTTCACCTCGCCCGTCTGCTGCGACGTTGGCTACAGCAACGACCTGCTCACCGCCGAGGAACGCGGGATCGAGTCCGTGGCGCCGTCCGGCTACCCGGCGAGCTTCACCCTCTCCGGCGGCGGCTGGATGCAGGTCACCCCACCGGGGTCGGACGCCCAGGTGTCGGCCAGGTACTTCGACGGCCGCCGGTCCCTGACCATGAACGTCCAGTCGTGGTCTGAGGGGGTCCTGTCGCTCACCCGCAAGCCGGCGGTGACGGCGGGACAGCGGTACAAGTTCTTCGCCCGGGTGACGACCGCCACCTCCGGCAACGTCAAACTCCGGCTGTCCTGGTACAACTCCTCCAACACGCTGATCTCCAACAGCGACAGCTCGACCTACGCCCTCAACTCCAATTGGCAGGAGTACAGCGTCTCGGCGGTCGCTCCGAGCGGCGCGGCCACCGCGCGACTCTCCGTGGTGAGCCCGTCCGGCCAGACCTTCGCCTACGTGCTGGACAGCCTGCAGCTCAACCACTGCAACAACGGCAAGACCACCGACGGATGCCGGCTGGACGGCCTCCTGCCCTACACCTACTAGACGGCGGTCAGACCAGACCGGCGTAGAGAGCCTGGGTCCGCTCGGCGATGCGGGCCCAGGAGAAGTGCTCGACCGCGCGCACGCGACCGGCCTCGCCCATCGAGGTCGCGCGGCCGGGATCGCCGAGCAGCGCGTTCACCCGTTCGGCCAGTGCCGCGGCGAACGCCTCGGGGTCGCGCGGCTCGCCGTCCCGCCCCTGGTCGATCGGGACGAGCAGGCCCGTCTCGCCGTCGGCGACGACCTCAGGGATGCCGCCCGTCGCGGTCGCCACGACGGCGGTCTCGCACGCCATCGCCTCCAGGTTCACGATGCCCATCGGCTCGTACACCGAGGGGCAGACGAACACGGCCGCGTGGGTCAGGATCTCGATCACCTCGGGCCGGGGCAGCATCTCGGAGATCCAGACCACGCCCTTGCGGGAGGCCGACAGCTCGCGGACCAGCCCGGTGACCTCCTCGGCGATCTCCGGCGTGTCCGGCGCGCCCGCGCACAGCACGATCTGCGCGTCGGGGGCGAACGACCGGGCCGCGTGGAGCAGGTGGACCAGGCCCTTCTGCCGGGTGATCCGGCCGACGAAGACGACGTACGGCACGGCCGGGTCGATGCCGTGCCGCAGCAGGGCCCCGGTGCCGCGCGAGGGCGCGTACTCCTCGGTGTCGATGCCGTTGTGGATGACCTGTACGCGGTCCGCGGGGACGTCCGGGTAGGCCGTCAGCACGTCGCGGCGCATGCCCTCGGAGACCGCGATGATCGCGTCGGCGGCGTGCAGCGCGGTCCGCTCCGCCCACGACGACAGCGTGTAGCCGCCACCGAGCTGCTCGGCCTTCCACGGGCGCAGCGGCTCCAGGCTGTGCGTGGTGACCACGTGCGGCACGCCGTACAGCATCTTCGCGACGTGACCCGCGAAGTTGGCGTACCAGGTGTGGCTGTGCACGACGTCGGCGCCCTCGCAGCCGGCCGCCATCTCGACGTCCACGCCGAGCACCTGGAGGGCGGCGTTGGCGCCGGTCAGGCCGCCGGGCACCTCGTACGCCCGGACGCCCGGCTCCTCGCGCGGCGCGCCGAAACACCGCACCCGGACGTCGGCCAGCCGGCGAAGCTCCCGCGCGAGGTACTCGACATGGACTCCGGCGCCGCCGTACACCTCGGGCGGATACTCACGGCTCAGCAGATCGACACGCATACGAGGAGCTTAGGCCGGGCACCGCCGGGCACGGCGCCCGGGAGGTCATGCGATGCCCGGCCTCGACCGAAATGTTCACTATTTGCCGGTGCGCATGGTGTTTGTTGGGCGTTCGGCGGGTTAAGGTCCTGCCTATGAAGGTCCTGGCGATCGTGCTGGCGGGTGGTGAGGGGAAGCGGCTGATGCCGCTTACCGCGGACAGGGCCAAGCCCGCCGTGCCCTTCGCCGGGATGTACCGCCTCATCGACTTTGTGCTGTCGAACCTGGCGAACGCCCACTATCTGCAGATAGTGGTGCTCACCCAGTACAAGAACCACAGCCTCGACCGGCACGTCTCCCGTACCTGGCGGCTCTCGTCGATGCTCGGCAACTACGTCACGCCGGTCCCCGCGCAGCAGCGGCTCGGGCCGCACTGGTTCTCCGGGTCGGCCGACGCGCTGTTCCAGAACCTCAACCTGATCTACGACGAACTGCCGGACCACGTGATCGTCTTCGGCGCGGACCACATCTACCGCATGGACCCGCGCCAGATGGTCGAGCAGCACATCGACTCGGGCGCGGACGTGACCGTGGCCGCGATCCGCCAGCCCATCGAACTGGCCGACCAGTTCGGGGTCATCGAGGCCGACGCCTCGGGCCGCCGGATCGCGGCGTTCCGCGAGAAGCCGAAGGACGCGGTGGGCCTGCCCGACGCGCCCGACCAGATCTTCGCCTCGATGGGCAACTACGTCTTCAGGACCCAGGCGCTGATCGAGGCGCTGCGCGAGGACGCGCTCGACCCCGGCAGCAAGCACGACCTCGGCGGCAACATCATCCCGATGTTCGTGAAGAGCGGCGGCGCCGAGGTGTACGACTTCGCGCACAACAAGGTGCCCGGGTCCACCGAGCGCGACCGCGGCTACTGGCGTGACGTGGGGACGCTCGACGCCTACTACGAGGCCAGCATGGACCTCGTCTCGGTCCAGCCGGTCTTCAACCTCTACAACGACCGGTGGCCGATCTACTCGGGCCACGACCCGCTGCCCCCGGCCAAGTTCGTGCACAACGAGGGCGACCGGGTGGGGCACGCCCTGGACTCGCTGGTGTCGCCCGGCGTCATCGTCTCGGGTGGCACGGCGCTGCGCTCGATCCTCTCCCCCGGCGTGGTCCTGCACTCCCACTCGCACGTCGAGGACTCGGTGCTGATGGGCTGTGTCAAGGTCGGCAGGGGCGCGATCGTCCGCAAGGCCATCATCGACAAGAACGTCGTCATCCCCGACGGCGCGCGCATCGGGTTCGACCCCGAGTACGACCGCCAGCGCTTCACGGTGACGCGCGAGGGCGTGGTGGTCATCGGCAAGAACGAGATCGTCGACCGCTGACGCGCGGGCCCGCCGGGGCCGGCCAGACCTGTTCGGTCAGCGGCCGTTGATGCGCCACATGGGCTCGACGACGGTCCACTGGGCCTCCCACGCCCGGCGGGCCCGCCTCTGGTTGACCATGCGGGTGCAGGTCACCAGCAGCGCGAGGAAGGCCGCGGCGGCCAGCGGCACGCCCGTGCCGACGGTCATCGCGGCGACCACCGTGGTCTCCCTGTCCTGCGGCCGGGGGGTGATCACGCCGGTGGCGTCGGTCCAGATGCGCACGGTCTCGCCGGCCCGCCTGCTCGGCGAGACCTCGATCACTCCGGACCTGGGCGTGCCGTCGGGAGCCTGCCACGCGGCCTGGGCGTGCCCCACCGCCGCTCCGGCCACCGACAGCCGGGGCGTCGCCACGTCGCCGCTCAGCGTGGCCACCACCTGGTATCGGTCGTGCGCCTGCCGGGCCTCGGTCTTCAGCCCGTCGCCGTACTCACGCATGCCCAGCAGCACGCCGAACACGACCGCGGCCACGACGCCCAGCACCGCGGCAAGCCGGACCACCGCTTCGACCCGGTCGCACCGGCGTCGGAGCGGATTCCTGTCGAGGCCCAGCCATCGGGCGAACTTGGCGAATGGATTCTGCGACATCTCACACCTCACAGGGTCATTACCACTGCGAGTCCCGTTTATGCCTATTTTGCATCCCAAGAGAATCCAGGGGAACGCCCCTCCCGATATGCCTGGAGACCTTCGGCCAATTCGCCGCTCTCCCGGGCCTCCCGCTGCCAGGCGAGCACCTCGGCCTCGTCCGCCAGGCCGTCGACGACCCGCTTGGCCGCCGCCAGCGTCAGCCGGGACCGGGCCGCCATGGTGGCCGCCAGGCCGTACACGCGCTCGCGCAGCAGCCCGCCGGACGGGCAGACCTCGTCCACGAGGCCGGTACGCAACGCCTGGTCCGCGCCGATGAGCTCGGCGGAGAAGAGCAGCAGCTTCGCGGTGGCGGGTCCGGCGATCTCGGCCAGCCGCCGGGTGGAGCTGAACGGGTAGACGACCCCGAACCTGGCGGGGGTGACGCCGAAACGGGCCTCGGCAGAGGCGAAGCGCAGATCACAGGCGAGCGCGAGCTGGCATCCGCCGCCAACGCAGTAGCCCTCGATCATCGCGATGACAGGTTTCGGAAAGGCTCTTAACGCGCGTTCCGCGAGGATGGTCAGGCCAGTGTCATCACCGTTATCTCCAAGCTCATTGATTTCCGAAATATCGGCACCGGAGCAGAAAGTTTTGCCTGCCCCGGTAAGGATGAGGACCCGGACTTTCGGATCCGCCGCCAGATCCGCCAGGATGGCCGGCAGGGCCCGCCACATCGCGGCGCTCATGGCGTTGCGCTTCTCCGGCCGGTTGATCGTCAGGGTGGCCACATGCTCGTCGAGACCCAGTTCGTACCCGTCGGTAGCGTCCACTCCTCGATTGTGCGGGTCGCCCCCTTCCGCCTGCCATCGGGGTCCGCCCCCTGATGGCATAATCACCGCGCGACGGGACGACCCCGTACACGCGATCTCAGGGAGTATGGGTGTTCGGGATCCTCCGGCCGTGTGCCCGGCACTCCTGCCCGTCGGTCCACGAGGCGTGGCGCGCGCACCTGTGCGGCCTGTGCCTGACGCTGAGGGACCGCCATGGGCAGTTGGCCCGGACTGCCACCAACTACGACGGTCTCGTCCTGTCCGTCCTGACCGAGGCGCAGACGGGCGTACGCCCCGGGGCGAGCCGCCGGACCGCCGGGCCCTGCGCGCTGCGCGGCTTCCGGCCGGCGGAGGTGGTGCCGTCGGCCGACCGGGGCGCCCGCCTGGCCGCGGTGGTCTCCCTGGCCCTCGCCGCGGAGAAGATCCGCGACCACGCGGCCGACGGGGACGGGATCGCCGGCCGGCGCGTGCGCGGCGCCCCGCTGCGCGCCGCCGCCGCCTC